>NZ_JCAXDO010000004.1:583-337870 GCF_059740205.1 Serratia sp. LTN-2
CGTTATCAGCGTGACGACTGGTAATGCGCAAATCGCAGAGCGCGATTTGCCGGCATCGAAAGATGCAACGTAAAAGAATCGGTGGAGCGGTAGTTCAGTTGGTTAGAATACCTGCCTGTCACGCAGGGGGTCGCGGGTTCGAGCCCCGTCCGTTCCGCCACTTAATTGATAAGCCCTGAGTCTCTGACTCAGGGCTTTTTCATATCTGCATTTTGCGCTTTTCAGGCCGAAATCCTTCTCCTTTACCGTCTTATTTCCCCATATTGTTGCTGAAAAATCAAAAGTCTTATGCCGAACCAGGCGTTTCTGATCAATAAAAAAGTTGCCATAATCTTTCGCATACCGCATCTATCCGCTAATGAGAGAAAATATTATGAGCATCCCTGCATTTGGTTTAGGTACTTTCCGCCTTCAGGATCAGGTTGTTATCGATTCCGTAAGCACCGCACTTGAGCTGGGTTATCGTACTATCGATACCGCACAGATCTATGAAAACGAAGCGGCTGTTGGTCAGGCTATCGCTGCCAGCGGCGTGAAACGCGAAGACCTGTTCATCACCACCAAGATTTGGATCGCGAACCTGGCGAAGGGCGCGCTGATCCCAAGCCTGCAAGAAAGTCTGAAAAAACTGCAGACGTCCTACGTCGATCTGACGCTGATCCACTGGCCATCGCCAAACGATGAAGTGCCGGTTGCCGAATTTATGGCTGAGTTGTTGGAAGCGAAAAAGCTGGGGCTGACTCGTCAAATCGGTGTATCTAACTTCACCATCGATTTGATGCAGCAAGCGATTGACGCGATTGGCGCAGATGAAATCGCCACCAACCAAATCGAGTTGTCACCGTTCTTGCAGAACCGCAAGGTGGTAGAATTCGCACAGCAGCACGGCATCGCCATCACCTCTTACATGACGTTGGCCTACGGCAAAGCGCTGCAGGATGAAACGATCAAAAGCATCGCCGCACGTCACAAGGCGACCCCTGCACAGGTAGTCCTGGCCTGGGCGCTGAAGCTGGGTTATGCGGTGATCCCGTCTTCGACCAAGCGTGAAAACCTGGCGAGCAACCTGTTGGCGCAGCAACTGACGCTGACCGACGAAGATATGGCGCAGATCGCCGCACTGGAGTGCAACGGCCGTCTGGTGAGCCCGGAAGGTCTGGCGCCAAACTGGGATTAATCATTCCTCACGGCATCAGCTTAAGGCGTCCCTCGGGGCGCCTTTTTATCGTTTGAGGTATTCGCTCACAAAATCAATGAAGCTGCGCAGGCGGTTGCTGACGGCGCTGTCGCTGTAATACACCGCGTTGATCGGCATAGCGACCGGCAGTGTCGCTTCCACCAGAATCGGGACTAAATCTCCACGTTTGATATCTTCGTCGCTCATAAAGTCCGACAGGCAGGCGATGCCGTTGCCATGCAGGCAGAGATGACGCTGGGTCTCTCCGCTGTTGGTGGTCAATCCCGGGGTGATTTCCAGCTGGCTGCCGTCTGAACAAGCCAGCGGCCAGCGGTTCAGGCTGGGCAGGTCGTTGAAGCCTATGCAGCAGTGATGTTCAAGATCTTCCACCGTTTGCGGCGTGCCGTATTGGGCCAGATAGGCGGGGGAGGCGAGCACATGCCGGTAGCTGGTCATCAGTTTGCGCGCTTTCAGCGTGGAATCGGTCAGTTCGCCGACGCGGATTGCGATATCCACTTTTCGCTCGATCAAGTTGATAAAGTTTTCTGAAGACACCAGTGATAACGACATTTCAGGATAACGCTCGCGGAACTCCGCGACTAACGGTGTCAGCAAGTGCAGCACCACCGGTGTTGCCGCATCGACCCGCAGCAGGCCTTGCGGGCGCTGGCGGCTTTCCAATAGCGCATTTTCTGCCGCGGCCATATCGTTCAGTACCTTCTGCACCTGGCGAAAGTAATTTTCTCCTTCTTGGGTCAGATTGATTTGGCGCGTGGTTCGGTTGAGCAACGTCACGCCCAGTTTGCTTTCCAGCTTTTTCACCGTTCTGCTGACCACGGAGTTCGCTTGTTCCAGGCGCTCCGCCGCCCGGCTGAAGCTGCCGCTCTCCACTACCGTGACGAAAGTGATAAGTTCATCAGAATTCGCTTTCATTTTTGCTCCGCAGGCAAACTCTATTTTCGATTATTCGCGACCCTGTCATTTAAACACGATAGGCGCAGGGCCGCTATTCACTTGAATACAACAGACTGTAAAACGCTGGGGCAAACACCATGCGTTTACGCGCAGGTTTTGCGGCCCTTTTCGCATTTTTCATCCTCCATGCCCAACCTTTACACAGCTATACCGTCAGAAGATTGAAATCGCCGCAGGCGGCCCCTATAACTGAAAAGGTTATGCCTGTAAAAGCCATGCCCTCCGCATGGCTCAGGCGTATAATCAATTCATCGTTGGCGAGTATTCATCGCCAGTTTCATGTTAATGGGTAATAGGCGAATCGCGTGCCGAAACGAACTTATGCAATGAGGTATGTTGCAGGTCAGCCAGTTGAGCGAATCTTTCCTGGCGCCGTTAACCAGCCGCTGCCGCCTGGGGCGGCGCTGCCAACGACCGGCGCCTTGCGCGTCATGGTATGGAATATCTTCAAGCAGCAGCGAGCCGACTGGCTTTCGGTGCTGAAAAATCATGGCAAAGACGCACAGTTGGTATTGTTGCAAGAGGCGCAAACCACGCCGGAGCTGGTGAGCTATGCGACCGCCAACTATCTGGCGGCCGATCAGGTGCCGGCCTTTGTCTTGCCGCAGCATCCTTCCGGCGTGATGACGCTGGCGGCCGCTCACCCGGTTTACTGTTGCCCGTTACGCGAGCGTGAGCCGCTGCTGCGGTTGTCCAAGTCGGCCTTGATCACCGTTTATCCGCTGTACAATGGCGAACTGTTGATGGTGGTGAATATCCATGCGGTGAACTTTAGTCTTGGAGTCGACGTCTACAGCAAGCAGCTGGGGCCGATCGGCGAACAGATCGCCAGCCATCGGGGGCCGGTAATCATGGCGGGGGATTTCAACGCCTGGAGCCGCAAGCGCATCAATGCGCTGTATGACTTTGCCGGCGAGATGGCGTTACGTGAGGTGAGCTTCACCGATGATCATCGCCGCAAGGCCTTTGGCCGCCCGTTGGACTTCGTGTTTTACCGTAACCTGGGCGTCGTGGAGGCCTCGGTGCTGGTGACCAGCGCGTCGGATCACAACCCGTTGTTGGTGGAGTTTCATCCGGAAAAAGACTCGCCCGTCTGGTGAATCGCAGATAATAAAAAAGCACCCCGAGGGGTGCTTTTTTTGTGCCGGAAACTTAGGTGTCCGGCGTGAGCTTATTGCCGACAAACAGGGTCAGCTTCAGACCAGGTTGCAGGTTGCCTTTGGCGAGCGTTGAATTCCAACGCATCACGTCGTTAATATCGACGCCGTGACGACGTGCGATACTGGCGAGCGAATCACCTTTACGAACCTGATAGGTGATACTGCTGTTACTGCCAGTATTGCTGGCCACTTGCAGGGTTTGCCCAACTTTCAGAGCGCTCTTGGCGCGTAAGTTGTTCCAACTCTGCAAATCGCTGGTCTTAACGTTCAGCCGCTTGGCAATGCCCGATAAGGTGTCGCCTGAGCGCACTTTATACGAACTGCCGCCGGACAAACCGCTGTTCTTCGCCAACTGCGTCGTTGGCTGAGTCACGGCGATCTGGCCATCGGCCAGCGAGTCTTTCAGCTGATCGGCATGACCTTTGGGAACCATAATGTAATGGGGCCCGTTGGGTGCCGTAACGCCTTTCTTGTAGCCTGGGTTATACGCTTTCATCTTGGTGACCGAAAGCCCAGCCATCTCAGCCGCCTGAGTCAGCTGGATCTGCTGCCCAACATCGATACGAGCCAGCGCACGGGTTTCATCCGTTTTCGGGAGTTTCACGCCGTACTTCTTGCTGTTCTTGATGATGTCGCTCAGCGCCAGCATTTTCGGGACATAGATTGACGTTTCACGCGGAAGCGACAATGCCCAGAAATTGGTTGGCTTACCCTGACGTTTGTTTGCCTTCACCGCTTGCATCACGCGGCCTTCACCACTGTTATAGGCGGCTACGGTCAGTAACCAGTCGCCGTTAAACATGCGGTTCAAGCGTTGCATCATGTTAAGCGCAGCGGTTGTCGAAGCGACGACATCACGTCGACCGTCATACCACTGATTGTTTTTCAAACCATAATTGCGACCCGTTTGCGGCACGATTTGCCATAGCCCTGCGGCGTTGGCACTTGACGTGGCGTGTGGGTCAAAAGCGCTCTCCACTATGGGTAGCAGTACCAGTTCCATCGGCATATTACGTTTCTTAATCTGCCCGACTATCCAGTACATGTACGGCTCTGCCCGTAATGTTACATCGTGGAGATAGCTCTTACTTTTTAAGTACTTTCTTTTCTGATCACGGATCCGGGAATTTTCCGGAACCTCCATCTTCAGCTCGTCGCTAATGAAGTTCCACAGGTCCTGTTGCGCGGCGGGACTATTGTTATCTAGCCACCGCGCCGAGCTCGCTCGGCCATTTGCTGTGTACTCTCCTGCTTCACCATCTTGACCAGCCGAAGACAAACTCTGTGCATGCTGTTCTGGCGCCGGTGCGTCCTGCCTGGACGACTGGCAACCCACTAGCAAGACTGAGGCGAGAAATATCGCTTTAGCCTTCATGTGTGTGTCAATGTAGTTGCTTAAAAGACGAGCAATAATACTTTGCTTCGCCAAATAACACAACTAAAAGCTTAGAAGTTATCTTTCCGCAGGCGTAATTCGGAAAAAACTGAATGAAGGCTTTCCGGTGGTGAATTAAAGCCTAATTTCTTTTGTAAATCAGCGTCATGGCAACGTAAAAACAGGTTAATTTTACGCTCTAATTGCAACGTGGTCGGCACGCTGGCTTGGCCTTTTGCCCTTAACGCTTCAACATGTTGTTGATATGTTTCAATCTCTCGATCTTCCGGCAAAATAGCCCGCGCAAACTTAAGATTTGAAAGAGTATATTCATGCGCGCAGCAAATTAAAGTGTTATCGGGAAGTTGCGCGAGTTGTTGAAATGAGTCGTACATTTGTTTGGCGGTGCCTTCAAACAGCCTGCCGCAGCCGGCGGAGAAAATTGTGTCGCCGCAGAACAGATAAGGGGCGCTATAGAATGCTACGTGGCCCAGCGTATGGCCGGGAACGGCGATGGTCCGGTACTGACGGCCATCGATGTCAAAGGTGTCGCCGTCACGGACGATGTGGTTAGCGCCTTTATCCGCGGTTTCCTGCGGTCCGTAGACCGCAAGATCCGGGTATTGCGCTACGATTTGGGCCACGCCGCCGACGTGATCGTGGTGGTGGTGGGTCAACAGGATCGCCGAAGGTGTCAGCTGCAGGCGCTGCAGCGCCTCGAGCACCGGCCGCGCCTCACCCGGATCGACAATAACGCAGCGCCCCTGCCGGTCATCCAATAACCAAATGTAATTGTCCTGGAAGGCGGGAATGCTGATAAGATTCATGGTGTACCTCTCGTTGGCAACGGCTTGAAAGAAGATAATAAATCATGAAACCAGCCCATACTCTACAAAAGCTTACCGGCCCGCAGTCCTGGGCTGAGCTGCCGTGGGGGGAGTACTATCGTGAAGCGCTCGAACGGCAGTTGCAACCCTGGTGGCCGAAGCTGTTTGGTTTTCATCTGCTGAAGATGGGGATGCTTAGCGCCGAGCTGGCCACGGACAAATGCGCGATCTCCCACCAGGTCAACGTCGGGCTGGAGGGGGAAGGGCTGCAGGTGATCGCCGATGCCTATCAACTGCCGTTTGCCGCCAAGTCGGTGGATGCCTGCCTGCTGGCGCACACGTTGTCCTACGCGGACGATCCGCACCGCATGCTGCGTGAAGTGGACAGGGTGTTGATCGACGACGGCTGGCTGGTGATCAGCAGTTTCAACCCGTTCAGCCTGCTGGGACTGGGCAAGTTGGTGCCCGGATTACGCCATCGCCAGCCCTATGTCAGCCGCATGTTTACCCAAATGCGGCTGCTGGACTGGCTTAGCCTGCTGAATTACGAGGTGTTGTACCAGGCGCGTTTTCACGTGCTGCCGTGGCACCGCAAGGGCGGCAAATTTTTATGCACCCATTTGCCGGCGTTGGGCTGTATGAGCGTGATTGTGGCGCGCAAGCGCACCCTGCCGTTGACGCCCACGCCGATGAAATTGGGGGCGAGAAAACCGTCTCTCAGCCGCGCGGTGGGCGCGACCAAGAGCTATCGCAAGCTGCCTTAGGCTTCCGGTTGGTAACCGACGTCTTCCTGCGTCGGCTTACCGGCCGCTTCGCGCGCCAACACGTCGCAACGTTCGTTCTCCGGGTGGCCGGCGTGGCCCTTGACCCATTCCCATTTCACGTCGTGGCGTTGAATAGCCAGATCCAGGCGCTGCCACAGATCGACATTCTTGACCGGCTTTTTGTCGGCGGTTTTCCAGCCGCGCTTTTTCCAGTTATGGATCCAGCTGGTGATGCCCTGGCGCACATACTGACTGTCGGTGCTGAGCGTCACGGCGCAAGGCACGGTCAGCGCTTCCAGCGCCACGATCGCCGCCATCATTTCCATGCGGTTATTGGTAGTCAGACGAAAACCTTCGCTGAAGGTTTTTTCCGTCTGCTTATAGCGTAATATCGCGCCGTAGCCACCGGGGCCGGGGTTGCCAAGGCAGGAGCCGTCGGTGAAAATTTCTACCTGTTTGAGCATCTCTGGTAGACTCTTCCTATTAGTTTTACAAAAGCCAAGTCTGACATAAACGAGCGCTGTGAGCACTGCAATATGATCTCTACAACCACCAGACAGATTGTCCTCGATACCGAAACCACCGGTATGAACAAGCTTGGGGTGCACTACGAAGGGCACCGCATCATCGAAATCGGTGCGGTGGAAGTGATTAACCGCCGCCTGACCGGGCGCAACTTCCACGTTTACATCAAGCCGGATCGGCTGGTGGATCCGGAAGCGTACGGCGTACACGGCATCAGCGACGACTTCTTGGCCGACAAACCGACCTTCGATCAGGTTGCCGACGAATTCCTCGAGTTTATCCGCGGCGGCGAGCTGGTGATCCATAACGCGGCGTTCGATATCGGCTTTATGGATCACGAATTCCGCATGCTGCAGCAGGGGATCCCGAAAACCGAGACCTTCTGCACCATTACCGACAGCCTGTTGATGGCGCGTCGCCTGTTCCCGGGCAAGCGCAACAATCTCGATGCCTTGTGCAGCCGCTATGAGATAGACAACAGCAAGCGTACGCTGCACGGCGCATTGCTCGATGCCGAGATCCTGGCTGAAGTCTATCTGGCGATGACCGGCGGTCAGACCTCGATAGCGTTCCAGATGGAAGGCGACTCTCAGCAAAACGACGATGCGCAAGAAATCCAGCGCATTGTCCGCCCGGCGACGGCGATGAAAGTGGTCTATGCCAGCGATGAAGAAGTGAAGGCGCACGAAGCGCGTCTGGATCTGGTGGCAAAGAAGGGCGGCAGCTGCCTGTGGCGCGGGGCGTCGGCCGAATAACGGCGTTTTTGCGCGAAAAAACCTCATCGGGTGATGCTTCGTTGAAAAACTGTGCAAACGGTTCATTTGCGGAGAAAAAGGCGTTGACGGAACCGAGAGGCGTCCGTAATATGCGCCTCGTTCCCCCGCAAGAGGGAATGGCGCGGAGCGGTAGTTCAGTTGGTTAGAATACCTGCCTGTCACGCAGGGGGTCGCGGGTTCGAGCCCCGTCCGTTCCGCCACTATTCAGAAGCCCTGAGTTAGCGATAACTCAGGGCTTCGTCGTTTCTGCGCTCGGCAAAACGGCGCGGCCCAATCAATGGGGCCGGCAGGCCGGCCCCTTATTCTCAGAACAACACCGAGTAGTTCAAACCGAAGGTGCGTCCGCGGCCCTTATAGCTGTACAGCTCAGGCGAACCGTAAGTCGGGCTGTACAGGATCGGCGCGCGCTGGCCCCAGACGGTGGTGTACTCCTTGTCCAGCAGGTTTTCCACGCTGAAGCTGATTTTCCCTACCGGCAGGGCATAGCTGCCGAGGAAGTCGAGGGTGTTGTAGCCCTCGATCTTGCGGCCCTGGGTGGCGTTGCCCTTGGTGTAATCGCCATCGTCCGACACGTCGAAAGTTTGCTGAGATTGTAAGCGCAGATTCCAGTCGCCCGGCGCCCAGCCGACATAGGCGGTAACTTTGGATGGGCTGGCGGTATCGACCACCAGTTTCTTCCATTCGCCGTTGACCTTGGTTTCGGAGCGGATGAAGTTGAAGTTGGTGCCGGCGCTCCAGTCGCTGTCTTCAAAGAAATAATCCACCGCGCCTTCCAGCCCGTAGATACGGCGCTTATCCGCATTGACGTTGATGGTCATGTCGGTTTTATTGATGGCGATGCTCTTGTCGGACAACGAATAGTAGGCGGCGATCTGCGTGCGCAGGTTATCGCCGGTATAGCGCCAGCCCAGTTCGTAGGAATTGACTTTGATGCCTTCCAGCTTGGAATCGCCGACGTTAACGCTCTTCAGCAGCCGGTAGTGGCCACCGTTCAGCGCGTAGGTGCCGTTGCCGTAATACTTGCCCGGATCCGGGATCTCGAAACCCTGAGAGAAGTTGAACCAGGTTTGCTGGCGCTCGGTCAGGTGCGCCAGCAGGCCGGCGTTGAACAGCGCATTGTTGTAGTCGGTTTTCCCTCCCGGTATGGCGTCGGCGGAGGCGGCGGCGCCGGTGGCGATCGCCTGCTGTTGATTGTAGCCGATAAAGTCGTCGATCTTGTTTTCGGTGTACTGATAACGCACGCCGCCGCTCAGGGCGAAGATCGGGTTGATGTCGTAGCTGGCCTGCAGGAACGACGCCAGGTTGCTGGTGGTATAGCTGGGGTAACGGCCGGTGTTGTAAGCGTTATCCAGCGTCATGCCGCCGGACTGTTGGGCCTTCGCCAGGTTGAAGAACTGTTGGTTGGCGTTGAAGCTCTCATGCTCGGCGTCGATGCCGTAAGTCAGCGTCAGCGCGTCGAGTGGCATGCTGTTCAGCGTCAGTTTGCCGCCGTAGAAATCGGTTTTTTGCTGTGAAGCGCCAATGCTGCTGACGTAATAGTTCGGCGCTTTGCCCGCCAGCGTCGGGAACGGATAGAAGGTCAAGGTTTCGTCACGGTAATAGACCTGAGCCACCAGATCCTGGCCGAGGAAATCGGTGTTGGAGTACTGCAGGTTGATCAGGTGGCGTTCGGTGCCGGGGATGCGGTCGGAGTTTAAGTTGCCGCTGTTGTAAGCCTTGGCGTTGCCGGTCACCGCTGCGAAGTTTTCCCCCAGGAACAGGCCATGATCGCCGTCGGACTGGCTTTTGTAATATTGGGTGGTCAGTTGCAGCTGTTGGTGGTCGTCGATGTTGAGGGTGCCGGTGCCCATGACGTCAAGGCGATCGGAATACTGCAGGCCGGTTTGGGTATTGTCGATCAGCACCTCGTTGCCTTTGCCGTCGTACCAGCCGCCATAGCGCTGGTAAGAAACGGACAGGCGTCCCGAGGCGTTGTCGTTGCCGCCGCTGACCGCCGCCGCGACGTTCTCGTCGTGATCGGTATGGCCGCCAAAGCCGGTTTTGCCGCCGACCTGCAATTCGACCTGCTGCTCTTTCTGCCCTTTTTTGGTCACGATGTTGATCAGGCCGCCGGTGCTGCCGCCACCATAGAGTGCGGTGGCGCCGGAGATCACCTCAATATGATCGATATTGAACGGATCGATCGAATCCAGTTGGCGGCTGTCGCTGCGCGATGAGTTCAGACGTACGCCGTCGATCATCACCATCATCGAACGGCCGCGCATATTCATGCCATAGTTGGTGCGGCCCTGGCCACTGACGTCCATGCCGGGGATCAGCTGCGCCAACATGTCCTTGATCTCTTTGCCGCCCTGAACCTGCTGTTCGATCTCCTGGCTTTCGATCACCCAGGTGGTCTGCGCCATTTCCGCCGTGCTGCGGTGTGAACGGCTGGCGGAGACCACCATCTGCTCTTCGGCGCCGGCTTTCTGATCTTCTGCCCAAGCCGTCGGCGCAAGCATCGCCAGCAGACAAGGGTTCAAAACCCAAAGGTGTTTGCGTTTCATCGTTATTTATTTCCCAGGTGATATTGTTATTGCGTTATTTTTGAGAATGATTCTTTTATCAATAACGTTTCTTGTTATCAATAAAATCGTGATATGATTTTTTGCGATACATTAACGTAATTAATTATTTTTATTAACATTTTACCCGCTGCGCGATCGAGCAACCCACGCCGTCAACACGGCAGCCGATCGGCCATAGGTGCAAGCGACAGCCGTTGCCGGAGAATCGAGAACATGTCCGCCAGCTACAGAATTTTTGATATCACCTTGAAAAGCAAAACGCTGATTTCACCTTCGCTGGTGCGCTGCGTGTTTGAAGGTGCGGATATTCATCGGATGAAGTTGGAAGCGCCGGATCAGCGCATCAAACTGCTGTTCCCGGCGACGGACGGCCAGATCCCGCAGTTGGCCAATAGCCCGGACTGGTACGGCGATTACATGGCGATCCCCAAAGAGCGGCGCCCGGTGATGCGCACCTATACGCTGCGTGCGCTGCGCCGCGAGCAGAATCAGATGGACGTCGAGTTCGTGCTGCATGGCGTGAACGGCCCGGCCTCCGCCTGGGCGACTCACGCCGAGCCGGGCGATGCCATTCAGACGGTCGCCCCCAACGCTGACTTCGATGGCGATAGCGGCGGCTACGAATGGGCGCCGCCGGCGCAGTTGCAGCAGGCGCTGTTGATCGCCGATGAAACGGCGGTGCCGGCGGCGATGGGCATTCTGGAGCAATTGGCGCAGCAGGCTAATCCGCCGCGCGTGCAGGCGTTCTTCGAAGTGCCGCAGGCGGGGGATTGTCTGGATTTGGTCCGTTTCCCGTTCGCCGAGGTTTACTGGCTGCCGCGCGACGTGGGCCGCCAGCTGGCGCACGGCACGTTGCTGGTGGAAGCGGTGCGGCAGCGGGTGGATATTCCCGCTTCGGCGTGCGCGCAAGCGCAGTCTTTGGCGGAAAGCAGCCTGAGCGATGAAGTCTTGTGGGAGCGGGCAGCGGGCGGCAACGCTTTTTATGCCTGGGTGGCGGCCGAGTCTTCGGCGGTGAAAACCCTGCGCCGTTATCTGATCGGCGAACGCGATCTGGACCGCGCTACCGTTAACTTTATGGCCTACTGGTGCTGAACGCGCCGCCCTTTTCCGGCGACGCTGCCGGAGAGGGGCAGGCCGCTGTTATTTCCCATCAACGAAGAATCGCTTGCCAGCGGGTAGTTCGGCCGTGCTATGTTCCGCTGAAACAAAGGTTACAGCGAGAACGATAATGCAACGGTTCGACGAACGTCTGCGCCGCGACTACCCACAGCTGACGCCGCAGGAGCAGCGGGTGGCCGACTTCATCTTCGATCACTATGACGATTTGATCGGCTACAACAGCGCCGAGCTGGCGCGCCTGAGCGGCGTTTCCAAAGCCACGGTCAGCCGCTTGTTCAAACGGCTGGGCTACCCCAACTATCGCGCCATGCGCGATGAGCTGCGTACCCTGCGCCAGAGCGGCATGCCGCTGACCGATAGCCGCGATGCGGTGCAGGGCGATACGCTGCTGGCGCGGCACTATAAGCAGGAAATGGCCAATCTCACCCGCTGGGTAAAACATATCGATGCCGAACAGTTCAGTGCGACAATCGCCGCGCTGGCGCGAGCGCGTGGCGTGATGCTGTTGGGGCTGCGCAACAGCTATCCGGTGGCGATGCACCTGCGTCAGCAACTGATGCAGGTGCGTGAACAGGTGCTGCTGGCACCGCAGCCGGGGCAGACGCTGGCGGAAGATCTGGCTGGGCTGACACCGCAGGACATGGCGGTGGTGGTGGCGTTCCGCCGCCGGCCGCGCCAGATAAAGGCGGTGCTGACGCTGTTGCAAAGCCGCGGGGTACCGACGCTGCTGATCTGCGAGCCGCAGGCGCAGGCGTTGTTTTCGTTGGCCGACTGGCACTTGACCGTGCCGCTCGACAGCGTGTCGGCCTTCGACAGCTATGCCGCCGCCATGAGCCTGGCCAGTTTGCTCAGCAATGCGTTGCTGCATGAGAGGCTGGCGCAGGGGCGACAGCGCATTCATCACGTCGCTGAACTGTTCCTGGCGCTGGACGAACTGGAGCTGCGTTAAGCACGGCAGATCATTTCCCTTCCTTCCCCCCTCCGCCGCTTAAGGCGGATCGGTCATCTCATTGTGTTACTTTGGTTTCATTAATTGATCATAAGAATCTTTTGTTTCAACTGAATCCCTATCGGGAGTAGGCTGGTGGGCAGCAAACAAACGTCATGTCGACGCTGAAGGCATAACTCAATAACTTACTAAGCTGACAGGGAATGAACATGTTGGATATCTCGCAATTCGATCAGATTAACCCGCCGGCGCGCCTGCTGATGGGGCCGGGGCCGATCAACGCCGATCCGCGCGTGCTGCGTGCCATGTCGAGCCAGCTGATCGGCCAGTACGATCCGGCGATGACCGGTTACATGAATCAGGTCATGGCGCTGTATCGCGCGCTGTTCCGCACCGAAAACCGCTGGACGATGCTGGTGGACGGCACCTCGCGCGCCGGTATCGAAGCGCTGCTGGTTTCCGCCATTCGCCCGGGCGATAAGGTGCTGGTGCCGGTATTCGGCCGCTTCGGACATCTGCTGTGCGAGATCGCTCGCCGTTGCCGTGCCGAGGTGCATACGATCGAGGTGCCGTGGGGTGAGGTGTTCAGTGCCGATCGCATCGAAGACGCGATTAAGCGGGTTCGTCCGCGCCTGCTGCTGACGGTGCAGGGCGACACCTCCACCACCATGCTGCAGCCGCTGCATGAGCTGGGCGATATCTGCCGCCGTCACGGCGTGCTGTTCTACACCGACGCGACCGCTTCCTTCGGCGGCAACCCGCTGGAGACCGATGCCTGGGGGCTGGATGCGGTCTCTGCCGGGCTGCAGAAGTGTCTGGGCGGCCCCTCCGGCAGTTCACCGGTCACCCTCAGCCCGCAGTTTGAAGAAATCGTGCGCCGCCGTAAATGCGTGGAGCAGGGGATCCGCACCGCCGAGCACGCCAACGGCGACGACGAGATGATCTACTCCAACTATTTCGATATCGGCATGATCATGGATTATTGGGGGCCGGAACGCCTGAATCACCACACCGAAGCCACCAGCATGCTGTTCGCGGCGCGAGAATGCGCACGGGTGATCCTCGAAGAAGGGCTGGATCGCGCCATCGCCCGCCACCGGCTGCACGGCGCGGCGCTGCTGGCGGGCATCCTGGGCATGGGGCTGGCGGTGTTCGGGGATCTTGAACACCGCATGAATAACGTGCTCGGCGTGATGATCCCGCCGCAGGTGCATGGCGAACAGGTGCGGCAGATGATGCTGAACGACTTCGCCATCGAAATCGGCACCTCGTTCGGCCCGCTACAGGGAAAAATCTGGCGCATCGGCACCATGGGCTACAACGCGCGCAAGGATTGCGTGTTGCAAACGCTGGCGGCGCTGGAGGCGGTGTTGAACCGCCTCGGTTTCGTCAGCAAGCAGGGCGAGGCATTGCAGGCCGCCTGGAACGTTTATGATGCAGGACATCATGGATGACGCCACTGGAGGCGCAACAGGCCGCCGCGCGGGTGATGGCGCGCTGTGACGAGCTGGCGGCGATCAGCGCGGAGCCCGATCGGCTCACGCGCCTTTATCTTTCTGCGGAACATCGGCGCGCCAACCGCCTGGTTGGCGAGTGGATGCGCGAGAGCGGCATGGCGGTTTGGCAGGACAGCGTCGGCAATATCTGCGGCCGCTATGAAGGGCTCATGCCCGGCGCTCCGGCGCTGCTGCTCGGCTCGCATCTGGACACGGTGCGTAACGCCGGGCGCTATGACGGTATGCTCGGCGTGCTTACGGCGCTGGAAGTGGTGGCGCGCTATCACCGCCAGGGGCGCCGATTGCCGCTGGCGCTGGAGGTGATCGGTTTTGCCGACGAAGAGGGCGCGCGCTTCGGCGTCACGCTGCTGGGCAGCCGCGGCCTGACCGGCCAGTGGCCCGCAGAGTGGCTGGCGCGCACCGATGCCGACGGCGTCAGCATCGCCCAGGCAATGCGCGAATTCGGGCTGGATCCGGCGGCGATTGCACAGGCGCACCGTGCGCCGCAGGAAATCTGCACCTATCTCGAGCTGCATATCGAACAGGGCCCGTGCCTGGAGGCGGCCGATTTGGCGCTGGGCGTGGTGACGGCGATCAACGGCGCGCGTCGCCTCAACTGTATCTTTAGCGGGGAGGCGGGCCACGCCGGCACGGTGCCGATGGGGCAGCGCAAAGATGCGCTGATGGCCGCGGCGGAATGGATCACGGCGCTGGAAACTTTGACCTGCAACGCCGATCCGCACCTGGTGGCCACCGTGGGCTGCATCGAGAGCCTGCCGGGCGCGGTCAACGTGATCCCCGGCGAGGTGCGGTTGACGCTCGACGTGCGCGGCCCGCAGGATGCGCCGCTGACGGCGCTATTGGCGACGTTGCTGGCGCAGGCGCAGGCGATCTGTGCGCGGCGCGGATTGCGCTTCGCCAGCGAGGCGTTTTATCGCATCGACGCCACCGCCTGCGACGCGGACCTGCAGCATCGTTGGCTGGCGGCCGTCGCACAAGTACAGGGCCGCAGCCTGACGCTGCCGAGCGGCGCCGGGCACGATGCCATCGCCATGGCGGCGCACTGGCCGGTCGGCATGCTGTTTGTGCGTTGCGCCGGCGGCGTCAGCCATCATCCGGCCGAAGCGGTGCGGCAGGCGGACGTGGCGCTGGCGATCCAGGCCTATTGCCTGATGATCGCCGGCTGGGAGAGCGGTTGATCAGTCCAGGCGCAGAAAACTGTCGGCGTCGCGCCAGGCCGGGAAGGCGCTGCGGTAACTCTGCAGACTTTCCAGCGACAGCTCGGCGTCCAGCCGCGCGGCTGCGCCGGGCTCCGCATCTGCCAGGATCTCGCCCTGTGGGCTGATGATCAGGCTGTCTCCGCTGTAGTTTAGGCCGTTGGCATCTTCGCCCACCCGGTTGCAGCCCGCCACATACACCTGATTTTCAATCGCCCGCGCCGCCAGCAGCGTTTGCCAATGGTTGCTGCGCGGCGTCGGCCAGTTGGCAACGTACAGCGCCAGATCGTAATCCTGCTGATAGCGCGCCCAGACCGGGAAACGCAGGTCGTAACAGATCTGCGGCAGGATGCGCCAGCCGCGCCACTCGAAGATTTCACGCCGGTTGCCGGCCTGGTAGTGCAGATGTTCGCCGGCCATGCGGAACAGGTGGCGTTTGTCATAGGCGTGTACCTGGCCGCCCGGTTCCACCAACAGGAAGCGGTTGACCGCCCCCTCGTCAGTTTTCAGCGCCACGCTGCCGCCGATTAACGCATGGCTTTTCACCGCCCAACCGTGCAGCCAGTCGATCACCTGCTGTTCGGGCAGGGCGCTCTCGCCGGCATCCATGGCAAAACCGGTGGTGAACATTTCCGGCAAGACGATGAGATCGCGCCCGACGATCGGTGCCAGCAACGCGTCGAAGGCGGCCAGGTTAGCGAGGCCGTCGCGCCAGACCAGCGGTTGCTGCAACAGGGTAATTTTTAAAGTCGACATAACCGCTCCGCAGCTGCATCCAGCGTGGCGTCCTGTTTAGCGAAGCACAGCCGGATCAATTTATGGGGGAAAGGATCGGCACAGAAGACCGACAGCGGAATGGCCGCCACGCCCACGTGCTCGGTTAACCAATGGCAGAACGCCACATCGTCCAGATCGGAGATGGCGCTGTAGTCCGCCAGCAAGAAGTATGTACCCGCGCAGGGTAAAATTTCCAGTCGGCTGCTCGCCAGCGCCTGCACAAAGCGATCGCGCTTGGCGCGATAGAACGCCGGCAGCTGTCGCCAGTGCTCCGGCTCGGCGCGCAGGCTATCCGCCAGGGCCAGCTGCGCCGGGGTATTGACCGAAAAGGTCAGGTATTGATGCACCTTGCGCACTTCGGCGCTCAGCGCGGCGGGCGCCACGCAGTAACCCACTTTCCAGCCGGTCATGTGGAAGGTTTTGCCGAAGGAGGACACCGCGATCGCGCGCTGGCGCAGCTGCGGGTGGGCCAGCACGCTGGCGTGGCCGCCTTTGGCGAAGCAGATGTGTTCGTAAACCTCGTCGCTGAGCACGTAGATTTCGCGTTCGGCAATGGCGTGCCACAGCTGCTGCAGGTCTTCCGCCTGCCAGGCGGTGGCGGACGGATTGTGCGGCGTGTTGACGATCACCAGACGAGTGCGCGGCGACAGCGCGGCGGCGAACCGTTGCCAATCGACGGCAAAGGCCGGCGGCTGCAGGGCGATGCGTTTGAGTACGCCGCCGGCCAGCGTTACCGCCGGCGCATAGCTGTCGTAGCTGGGATCAAAACAGACCACCTCATCGCCGGGGCGCACCAGTGCACTGATGGCAGCGAACAGCGCTTCGGTGGCGCCGGCGGTGATGGTCACTTCGCTGTTGGCGTCCGGCTGCCAGCCATACAGCTCGGCGGTTTTGTCGGCGATGGCTTCACGCAGCGGCGCCACGCCGGTCATCGGCGCATATTGGTTGGCGCCCTGGGCGACGTGCCAGGCCAGACGTTCTTTCAGATAGTCCGGCCCGTCGAAATCGGGGAAGCCCTGCGACAGATTGATCGCCTGGTGCTGCTGCGCCAGTGCGCTCATCTGGGTGAAAATGGTGGTGCCCAGAGCGGGCAGCTTACTGTCGGGAATCAATGCGGAAGTGCTCATAGCAGGTGAATACTCCAGGCGCTTATATTGCCGTCAATATAACACGATGCTAGTATTTGGCAATCAAGACGCTTAGATGGCTAAATGCGAAAAAGTGCTTAGCCTGCCTGCTGACTGCTTTAGCGAACGGGAAACGATAATAATGACGGAGAATCCGCAACTTGCCGCGTTACTGGCGGCCTGCCACTGGATTGGCGACAAAGGCTGGTGTCCGGCGACCGGCGGCAACATGTCGCTGCGCCTCGACGAACGTCAATGCCTGGTTACCGAGTCCGGCAAAGACAAGGGCAGCCTGAGCGCCGCCGATTTTCTGTGGGTGAATATCGCCGACAATCACGTGCCGAGCGGCCGCACGCCATCGGCGGAAACCGGGCTGCACACGCTGCTCTACCGCCTGTCTGCGCACATCGGCGCGGTGCTGCATACCCATTCCGTTAACGCTACCGTCCTGTCGCGGGTGGAACGCGGCGATGCGCTGGTGTTGCAGGGGTACGAAATGCAAAAGTCGCTGGCCGGCCAATGCAGCCACCTGGACAGCGTGGCGATCCCCATTTTCGACAACGATCAGGACATTCCCCGGCTGGCGGCGCGGGTGGCGGCCTATGCCGAGGCTACGCCGCTGCGGTACGGTTTTCTGGTGCGCGGGCACGGTCTCTATTGCTGGGGAAGTCAGGTGGCGGAAGCCCGCCGCCATCTCGAAGGGCTGGAATTCCTGTTCCAGTGTGAACTGCAACGTCGCTTACTGGAGGCGAAATGATCCGCGCTATCGTGACCGATATTGAAGGCACCACCAGCGATATTCGCTTTGTGCATCAGGTGCTGTTTCCCTATGCCCGTGAACGGCTGGCGGATTTTGTACGCCGTCATGCCTCAGAGGACGAAGTCGCCGCGCCGCTGGCCGCGCTGCGCGCTGAAATTGGCGAGCCGCAGGCGGATCTCGATGCACTGATCGCCGCGCTGTACCGCTTTATGGATGAAGATCGCAAATCCACCGCGCTCAAGGCGCTGCAAGGCATCATCTGGCGCAGCGGTTATCACGAGGGCGACTTCCGCGGGCATCTTTATCCGGAGGTTGCCGGGCAATTGGCCGCCTGGCAGCGGCAGGGGCTGAAGCTCTACGTCTACTCTTCCGGTTCGGTGGAGGCGCAGAAGCTGCTGTTTGGCTACAGCGACGCCGGCGATCTGCAGCCGCTGTTCAGCGGCTATTTCGATACGCACGTCGGCGCCAAGCGTGAAACTGCGTCGTACCGCAACATCGCGCAGGCTATCGGCACCGCGCCTGACGAGCTGCTGTTCCTGTCCGACATCCGCCAGGAACTGGACGCGGCGCAGGCCGCCGGCTGGCATACCTGCCAGCTGATCCGCGATGAGGGGGATACGCAGAGCCGGCACCCGCAGGTAGGCCGTTTTGATCACATCGATTTAAGGGAGTTCGTCTCATGAGTGGATTGACCATTTTCAGCGATAAAGCGCCGCAGCAGCCGCTGTGGCAGAGCCGCGATGCGCAGGAGATCCAGCGGCAGTTGGCGCAGATCGGCGTACGCTTTGAGCGCTGGCAGGCGGATCGTGAGCTGGGCGACAACCCGCAGCCGGAGGCGGTGATCGCCGCCTATCAGCATGAGATAGACCGGCTGGTGGCGGAAAAGGGTTACCAGAGCTGGGATGTGATCAGCATGCGGCCGGACCATGAGCAGCGCCACGCGCTGCGCGAAAAATTCCTGTCCGAACATACGCACGGCGAGGATGAAGTGCGCTTTTTCGTTGAAGGGGCGGGGCTGTTTTGCCTGCACCTGGACGGCAAGATCTTCCAGATCCTGTGCGAAAAGAACGATCTGATCTCAGTGCCGGCCAATACCCGCCACTGGTTCGATATGGGATCGGCGCCGCATTTCACCGCGATCCGGGTGTTCGATAACCCGGAAGGCTGGGTGGCGCATTTCACCGGCGACAAGATCGCCGATGCTTATCCGCGTCTGGACTGAGTGCCGACGGGCGGGCGTTAACCCAACGCCCGCTGGAAAATCCCCGCTTTAACCTGCTGCGGTGTAATCACGCCGCTGTCGAATACCCACCCGCTGATGAGTGCCGCCGGCGTGACGTCGAACGCCGGATTGTAGACCGGCGCATCGGTCGGTGCCCACTGGCAGGCACCGAAGCTGCCTGAAACGCCGGTCACCTCGGCCGCGGCGCGTTGTTCGATCGGGATGGCGGCGCCGTCCGGGCAGTGCGGATCGTGGGTGGTGTGCGGGGCGGCCACGTAGAACGGGATGCCGTGATAGTGCGCCAGCACCGCCAGGCTGTAGGTGCCGATCTTGTTGGCGACGTCGCCGTTGGCGGCGATGCGATCCGCGCCGACCCATACCGCATCGATCTGGCCCTGCGCCATCAGGCTGGCAGCCATCGAATCGCAGATCAGGCGATAGGGAATGCCCAGCTCGCCCAGTTCCCAGGCGGTCAGGCGGCCGCCTTGCAGCAGCGGCCGGGTTTCATCGACCCACACCTGCTGCACTTTACCCTGCTGGTGGGCGCGCAACAGCACGCCGATGGCGGTGCCGACACCGGCGGTGGCCAACCCGCCGGTATTGCAGTGGGTCAGCAGGCGGCTGTCGGGCTTGACCAGTTCCGCGCCGTGTTCGGCGATGCGATCGCAAAGCTGACGATCTTCTTCTACCAACCGCAGTGCTTCGTGCGCCATTGCCGGCGCCCAGTCTGGCGCCGCCAGCGCCAGTTTCATGCGATCCAGATTGTTCATCAGGTTGACCGCCGTCGGGCGGGCGGCGCGCAGCGTGTGCAGCGCCTGTTCCAGTTCGGCGCGCGGCAGACCGCGTTCCGCGAGCAGCGCCAGCAGCAGGCTGGCGGATAGCCCGATCAGTGGCGCGCCGCGTACCCGCAGGCTGTGAATGTGGCCCACCAATTCCTCCACGCTGTCGCAGGCGCGCCACCGCTTTTCCTGCGGCAGGGCTTGCTGATCGAGGATCCAAAGGCGGTTGTCTCGCAGGGTCAAACTGGTGGTGTTAAGCGCTTGCATCGGCGGTTAATTCCTTGTTGCGTGGTTATTGCATCTGAAACGCTATTCTGCCAACATGACTTCCAGATGTATAGACGTCCAAATGCTTTTACGTCTAAATAGATAAAATCGCTGGGGCCAGTGAGAGAGAACAGAGGGGTTGGGGAATGTCGCTTTATCGTACGTTTACGGCTGCCGATGCCGTTGAATACGCCCGTCAATACGGACAGGTGGCCGATCCGCAGGCGCTGGTGAGCGCCGACGAGATCGGTGACGGCAACCTGAACCTGGTGTTCAAGATCCGCGATCGCGAAGGCGTGAGCCGGGTGATCGTCAAACAGGCGTTGCCGTACGTGCGCTGCGTGGGCGAATCCTGGCCGCTGACGCTGGATCGGGCGCGCATCGAAGCGGAAACGCTGCTGATCCACGGTGATTTCTGTCCGCGACATACGGTGAAGGTGCTGCACCACGATCCCGAGTTGGCGGTGATGGTGCAGGAAGATCTCTCCGATCACCGCATTTGGCGCAGCGAGCTGGTACAGGGGCATTACCACCCGCTGGCGGCTGGGCAGCTGGCGGAATACCTGGCGCAGACGCTGTTCCATACCTCCGACTTTTATCAATCGGCACAACAGAAAAAAGCGGAAGTCAGCCGCTTCACCAACCCCGAGCTGTGCCAGATCACCGAAGATCTGTTCTTTACCGACCCTTACATCGACCATGAACGCAATCAGTTCGAGGCGGCGCTGTTGCCGCAGGTGCAGGCGCTGCGTGAGGATGCGCCGCTAAGACTGGCGGTCGCCGGCCTGAAACATCGCTTCCTCAGCAAGGCGGAGGCGCTGCTACACGGAGATATTCACAGCGGTTCGATCTTCGTGGCGGAAGGACGGTTAAAAGCGATCGACGCTGAATTCGGTTTCTACGGCCCTATCGGCTTCGATATCGGCACGGCACTAGGTAACCTGCTGCTCAACTACTGCGGCCTGCCGGGGCTGTTCGGGCCGCGCGACGCCGCCGCCGGGCGCGAGCAGCGGCTGCAGGATGTGCGCGAGCTGTGGTTGATTTTCGCCGATCGTTTCCTGGCCCTGTGCCACCAGCAAAGCCGCGATGCGGCGCTGGCGGCGCCGGGTTACGCCGAGCAGTTCCTGCAGCAGGTCTGGAGCGACGCGATAGGGTACTGCGGCACCGAACTGATTCGGCGTACTATCGGCCTGGCGCACGTCGCCGATCTGGACAGCATCGCCGACGCCGATATGCGCCTCGACTGCCAGCGCCACGCGCTGGGATTGGGGCGTACGCTGATCGTCAATGCGCCACATATAGAGCATATTGACGCGCTGTTGGCGCGTATTCGTCAGCAAGGCTGAAAGTCTTGGCAATGAGGCAAACCCGGCTGCGGCCGGGTTTTTTATTTTTTAATAACTTATTGGTATCAGCAATAGAATAGATAAATTATTTTCAACTAAAAATATATTTTTCTCGCGTCTGGTTTGTAAATTTAATTATATTTTTTGACCGTTGGTTACATGTCGTTAATATTGTGCGAGATGTATCATTGATGATTATTTTTCAGGTATCTGTTGAGGTGGAAAAAATAATAAATGGTAGCCTGTGCTTTTTTTGGTCGTTTTATTGTGGGGGCGCAAAGAGAAAATAAGATTTTTTATAGATAAAATCTATCACGCCGCCGTTACTTTTTTGTGGCGTGGGTGAGTCTTGTTTTTGCATGAATAAAGTTGCGGCTTGATCATCTCAACATTACCTCCTAGATTGTTCGAAGGTCAGATAAGCACAAATAAATAACGCAAGGTTATTAACTATTAATCACCTTTGGCCTCGGCTTGTCTGATTATTTCTATTAAGACTGGAGTCCTCCATGCAATTAACGCCTAGAGAAATCGAAAAGCTAATGGTCTATACGCTGGCCGACGTCGCCTTAAAGCGAAAGTCCAGAGGGATAAAGCTTAATTACCCCGAGGCGGTGGCGATTATTACCACCGCGGCACTGGAAGGCGCCCGCGAGGGCAAAACGCTGGAAGAAGTCATGAACGACACGCGGCAGGTGTTAAGCCGCGACGACGTGATGGATGGCGTGGCGGATCTGATCCCGCACGTGCAGGTTGAAGCGATTTTCAGCGACGGCAGTCGTCTGGTGACGGTGCACGATCCGATCCAATAAGCGCGTCCCCTGAGAGCCACGGATAAACTTTATCAGCGCAGGTATTTTCGATGAAAAAGCATGACCAAGAAAAGCACGTGCCGCCGGGCGGCTATATCCTGTCCGAAAGTCCCATCACCTTCAATGAAGATCGCGAGGCCATTATTTTAACGGTGCGTAATACCGGCGACAGGCCTATTCAGGTCGGCTCGCATTTTCATTTCTTTGAAGCCAACAAAGCGTTGCAGTTCGATCGTGCTGCCGCCTTTGGTAAACGTTTAAATATCACCGCTACGACGGCGATCCGTTTTGAACCCGGCGATGAGATCGAAGTGGCGCTTATTGCCATCGGCGGTAAACAAACGGTGTATGGCTTTAATAATCTGGTGGACGGCTGGGCGGGGGATAGCCCGGTAGCCGCCGGTGAAAGAGTAAAGAAAACTGTAGATGTAAAGCGAGCTATTGAACTGGGTTATAAAAATTTCGAACAGACGCCGACGAAGACGAACGGGGAATAAAGCATGCCAACCATTTCCAGGCAGGAATATGCCGGGCTGTTCGGCCCGACCACCGGCGATAAAATTCGCTTGGGCGACACGCAGCTGTTTATTGAAATAGAAAAAGACCTGCGCGGTTACGGTGAGGAATCGGTCTACGGCGGCGGCAAGTCGCTGCGTGACGGCATGGGCGCCGATAACCGATTAACCAGCGATAACGTTCTGGATCTGGTCATTACCAACGTGACCATCCTGGATGCCCGGCAAGGGGTGATCAAGGCGGACGTCGGCATTAAAAACGGCCTGATCGCCGGCATCGGCAAAAGCGGCAACCCGGCGGTGATGAACGGCGTCACGCCTGGCATGGTGGTGGGCGTCAGCACTGACGCCATCTCAGGGGAGCACCTGATCCTGACCGCCGCCGGCATCGATACGCATATCCATTTCATTTCGCCGCAGCAGGCCGCACACGCGCTCTCCAACGGCGTGACGACCTTCTTCGGCGGCGGCGTCGGGCCGACCGACGGCTCTAACGGCACCACCGTGACCGCCGGCCCCTGGCATATCCATCGCATGCTGCGCGCCTTCGAAAATATGCCGGTCAACGTGGGGATGCTCGGCAAAGGGCATGCTTCCCATGCCGCGCCGTTGATCGAACAAATTACCGCCGGCGTGGCCGGATTGAAAGTGCACGAAGACTGGGGCGCCACCAATTCCGCACTGCGCCATGCGTTGCGGGTGGCCGATGATATGGATATTCAGGTGGCGGTGCACACCGACAGCCTGAATGAGGGCGGCTACGTCGAGGACACCATCGACGCCTTCGAAGGGCGCACCATCCACACCTTCCACACCGAAGGCGCTGGCGGCGGGCACTCGCCGGATATCATCAAAGTCGCCGCGCAGATGAACGTTTTGCCGAGTTCTACCAACCCCACGCTGCCGTTCGGCATCAACAGCCAGGCCGAACTGTTCGACATGATCATGGTGTGCCACAACCTCAATCCCAATGTGCCGGCCGACGTGGCGTTCTCCGAAAGCCGGGTGCGCCCGGAAACCATCGCTGCGGAAAACGTGCTGCATGACATGGGCGTGCTGTCGATGTTTTCCAGCGATTCACAGGCGATGGGGCGGGTCGGTGAAAACTGGCTGCGGGTGATGCAGACGGCGCATGCGATGAAAGTCGCCCGCGGCAAGCTGCCGGAGGATGCGGCGGAGCACGATAACTTCCGCGTGTTGCGTTACGTGGCGAAGATCACCATCAACCCGGCGATCGCGCAGGGGATCAGCCATGTGCTGGGCTCGGTCGAGGTCGGCAAGATGGCCGATCTGGTGCTGTGGGAGCCGCGTTTCTTCGGCGCCAAGCCGAAGCTGGTGATCAAGGGCGGCATGATCAACTGGGCGGTGATGGGCGATCCCAATGCGTCGCTGCCGACGCCGCAGCCTACCTTCTACCGCCCGATGTTCGGCGCCATGGGCAAATCGCTGCAGGAAACCTGCGTCACTTTCGTCTCCGGCGCTGCGTTGCACGACGGCATCAAAGAGAAACTGGGGCTGGAGCGGCAGGTGATGGCGGTGCATAACTGCCGGGCGATCTCCAAGCAGGACATGGTGCGCAATGCGGAAACGCCGCACATCGAGGTGGATCCCGAGACCTTCGCCGTCAAGGTTAACGGCGAACATGCCACGGTGAAACCGATCGCCACCGCCGTGCTTAATCAACGCTACTTCTTCAGCTAGGGATCGCCGCTCATGATCGTGATTGAAAAGATACTCGGCAATATCAAACGGGATGCCGACTGGCGCGAGCGCTTGCAACACGCCTCGCTGGACGTGCTGACGCTCTCGCAGTGGGAGGCGCAAAAAAGCCGGTGCCGCAAAACCACCCGCGACGGTCGGGACCTCGGCATTTCCCTCGATCGTCATCAGGTGCTGGCTGACGGCGACGTACTGCTCTGGGACGAAGCGAACCGCAGCGCGGTGGTGGTGCAGATGAACCTGCGCGACGTGATGGTGATCCATCTGCAGTCGCTGTTGGCGACCGATATGGCGACGGTGCTGAAAACCGCGTTCGAACTGGGGCATGCGCTGGGCAACCAGCACTGGAAATCGGTCATCAAGGGGGACCGCATTTTTATTCCGCTGACGGTGGCGACCAAGGTGATGGATTCGGTGATGAAAACCCACGGTTTCCATGCGCTGCCTTATTTGTTCGTGAAGGGCGAGAGCATATTACCCCATTTGACCCAGCCCGAAGCGCGCCTGCTGTTCGGCGGCGCGGAGGATTCCGCCACCCATGTGCATGTCGACAGCCCGTTCCTCGGTCAGCATGTGATCAAACTGAAATGAACGCCGTTCAGTTGATACGCATCCTGCAATTTGCCGACTCGGTGCTGCCGGTGGGGGCGTTCGCCTTTTCCAACGGCGTCGAGTCGGCGATCCAGGCCGGTATCGTGCGCGATGCCGACACGCTGCAATCGTTCACCCGCACCGCCTTGCAGCAGGCGGCGGGCGGCGACGGCAGGGCGGTGGTGGCGGCCTGTCGGGCGCTGCAGGCGGACGATCGCGAGGCGGCTCTCGGCCACGACTGGGCGCTGTTCAACCGCAAGCTGAACGAAGAAGGGCGCAGCATGGTGGTGCGAATGGGAAAAAAGCTGGCGGAAATGACGGCGGCCATCTGCGATGAGCCCCAGGTGCTCTGGTGGCTTGAGCAGATCAAAACCGGCCGCGCCGCCGGCACCTATCCGGTGACGCAGGCGGTGGTGATGACGGCGCTGGGCGTCGGCCCGCGCGAGGTGGCGGTGATGCACCAGTACGGGGTGGCGATGACCATTCTCAGCGCCGCCATGCGCCTGATGCGCATCACCCATATCGACACCCAACGCATCCTGTTTCAACTCAACCGCGACATCGATGTTTTTTGTGACGAAGCCGAACGCGGCGGCGTTGAACAAATGGCCTCTTACGCGCCGGTGACCGATGTCCTGGCCGCGCTGCACGTCGGCGCATTTACCCGACTGTTCAGCAACTAATGAATAAGGAACGATCAGAGTGAAAAAAATTACCCGCATTGGCATCGGCGGCCCGGTAGGTTCGGGCAAAACCGCAATCATTGAAGTCATCACGCCGCGCTTGATCGAACGGGGCATCAGCCCGTTGATCATCACCAACGACATCGTCACCACCGAAGACGCCAAACAGGTCAAGCGCACGCTCAAGGGGATTCTGGACGAGGAAAAAATCCTGGGCGTAGAAACCGGCGCCTGTCCGCATACCGCCGTGCGTGAAGATCCGAGCATGAATATCGCGGCGGTGGAGGAGATGGAGGCCCGTTTTCCGGAAAGCGACGTGGTGATGATCGAGAGCGGCGGCGATAACCTGACGCTGACTTTCAGCCCGGCGCTGGCGGACTTTTACATCTATGTCATCGACGTCGCCGAAGGGGAAAAGATCCCGCGCAAAAACGGCCCCGGTCTGGTGCAGGCCGACATTCTGGTGATCAACAAAATCGATTTGGCCCCCTACGTCGGCGCCAGCCTAGCGGTGATGGAGCACGACACCCGCGTGGTGCGCGGCGAGCGGCCCTATATTCTCACCAACTGCAAAACCGGCGAAGGCATCGATGAACTGGTGGACATGATCATGCGTGATTTTCTGTTTACCCACGCGCCGTCGGCGGCGGTATGACAGCGGTCAGCGAAGCGGCGAGGCGCGTTGCCCAGCTCGGCGCCGACGCGCCGGAGTTGGCCGACTATCAGGATGAGCCGCCGCAGATGGCCAGCGGTGGCGTAGGCAAAACCGGTTATCTGCGGCTGGAGTTTGCACTGAACGGGCATCGCAGCGTGCTGCGGCGGATGGAGCGGCGGGTGCCGTTTCTGGTACAGCGGGCGCTGTATTGGGATGAAGCGCTGCCGCAGATGCCGTGCGTGTTCGTCATCTCCACCTCGGGGTGCATCTTGCAGGGCGATCGCCTGACGCTCGAGGTGCAGGTTGCCCCCCAGGCCTGCGGGCATATCACCACCCAGTCGGCGACCAAGATCCACGCCATGGAAAATAACTACGCGGCGCAGATGCAAATGCTGAGGCTGGAAGCCGGCAGCTATCTGGAGATGATGCCCGATCCGGTGATCCCCCACTGCGGTTCGCGCTTCATTACCGATACCCGCATTACGCTGCATCCGACGGCAACGCTGCTCTACGGCGAGATCCTGATGTCCGGGCGCAAACACCATCAGGCGGATCGCGGGTTCAGATTCGACGTTTACTCCTCACGCATCAGCGCCTGCAGCCCCGATGGCAAGACGCTGTTTGTCGAACGTTATGTGCTGGAACCGCATAAGCATCCGTTGCACGGCGTTGGCGTGATGGGGCCGTTCGATGTGTTCGGCAATGTCATCCTGCTGACGCCGCGCGAGCATCATCAGCGGATCCTCGATCGCATCGCACCCCGCTATGACGAGGTTGAAGGGATCGCCAGCGGCGTCAGCCGATTGCCCAACGAGTGCGGCCTGATCTTTAAGGCATTGGGCAAAGAGGCGCGTCAGGTGAAGGCGGCCATTCGCGTTTTTTGGCGCGTCGCGCGGGAAGAGATCCTGGGCGTGACGCTGCCCGAGCCCTTTATCTGGCGCTAATCTGCAGCGGGAAACGGTCATGACGACAAAGTGGGATTGGGCGGGGCTGTGCGTTCGCTGCCGGGTGGTGGCGGCGACGGATGCGGTGCTGCGCGGCTGTTCGCAGGTGATGTTTCAAAATAATCCGTTGACCGGATTGCTGTTTTTCATCGCCATTTTCGTCGGTGCCTGGGAGGAAGGGCTGCCGCAGGTGGCCTTCGGCTGCCTGTTGGGCACCGCCACGGCGACGCTGAGTGCGGCGTGGCTGGTGGACGACCGCGCTGCGTTGCGTTCCGGCCTGTATGGCTATAACGGCTGCCTGGTCGGCGCCGCGCTACCGACTTTTTTGTTGCCTTCCGCCTGGCTGTGGGTCGGCGTGATCTTCTGCGGCGCGATCTCGGTGATCGTCACCGTCGGCCTCAATCGGCTGCTGCGCACCTGGCAGATCGCCGCGCTGACCGCGCCTTTCGTGCTGACCACCTGGACGGTGCTGCTGGCCAGCTATCCGTTCAGCCATCTGCGACATGTGCGGCTACCGCCGGCGGCCATCCCGGCCGATGGCGCGGTGTTCAACGCGCATCCCGAGATGATGGAGATGCTGAACGGCGCGTTGCACGGCGTCTCCCAGGTTTTTTTGTGCAGCAGCGTGAGCGGCGGCCTGCTGCTGCTGCTCGGGCTGGCGGTTTCGTCGCCGCGTGCGATGCTGCTGGCCTTTTCCGGCGCTTTGCTGGCGGTGGCGACCGCACTGGCGATCGGCGCCGATCCGCAGGCGGTTTTCGCCGGCCTGTACGCCTTCAGCGCAGTGTTGACGGCGGTGGCGCTGGGCTCCGTCTTCAATCCACCCGGCTGGCGGGTGCTGATCTATACGCTGCTTGGCGTGATTTTCACGGTGCTGGTGCAGGGGGCTTTCAATACCTTGCTGGCCCCGCTGGGTATGCCGTCGCTGACCATGCCGTTCGTGATCGCATCCTGGCTGTTCTTGAGCGCCAATCCGGCGGTGATCGCGGCGCGGCGTTAATCCCTCGATTTGAACATAACGATAAAACAGGAGTGTGGGTATGACGGTAGTTTCTGAAGGATTGCACGGTGCGGCCCGGCGGCGGGCGGCATATCTGCTGCTGGGGCTGTTGGTGGTCAACGTCGGCGTCTGGCTGCTGGCGCTGGCGGTGTTCAAAGACAACGCCGCGCTGATGGGCACCGCCTTGCTGGCCTACAGCTTTGGTCTGCGCCATGCGGTGGACGCCGACCACATCGCCGCGATCGACAACGTGACCCGCAAGCTGATGCAGCAGGGCAAAACGCCGGTGGCGGTCGGCACCTTCTTCTCGCTCGGCCACTCGACCATCGTGGTGCTGGCCTCCGCCGCCATTGCCGCGACGGCGATGATGTTCAGCCGCCAGATGAGCTGGTTTCACGAGACCGGCGGCTTGATCGGCACGCTGGTGTCCGCGCTGTTTCTGCTGACGGTGGCCTTTATCAATCTGCTGGTGCTGATCTCCGTGTGGCGCGCTTTCCGGCAGGTGAAAGCGGGGGCGCTGCCTGCGCATCAATCGCTGGATGCGCTGATGAGCGGCGGCGGTGCGCTGGCGCGCTGTTTCCGCCCGCTGTTCAGGCTGGTGAATAAGAGTTGGCACATGTACCTGGTGGGCTTCTTGTTTGGCTTGGGCTTCGACACCGCCACCGAGGTTGGGTTGCTGGGCATTTCGGCCGCCGGCGCCGGCCACGGCATGAATCTGTGGAGCATCATGCTGTTCCCGGCGCTGTTCGCCGCCGGCATGGCGCTGATCGACTCCATCGACAACTTCGTGATGATCGGTGCTTACGGCTGGGCGTTTTCCAAACCGATCCGCAAGCTGTACTACAACATGACGATCACGGCGGCATCGGTGCTCATCGCGGTGTTTATCGGAGGCATCGAAGCGCTCGGGCTCATCGCCGACAAGCTGGCGCTGTCCGGCCCGCTGTGGGACGCCGTCGCGCGGCTCAACGATCATCTGGGGGAGATGGGGTATTGGGTGATCGCCGTGTTCATCTTCTGCTGGCTGGTGTCGGTGGTGAATTACCGCCTGCGCGGCTATGACAAACTGACGGTCAGCGGCTGAAAAGGCGGGTGCTCGTAGATCCTGCCTGACACCATCGGCCAACGGGCGGGGCGAACCCCGCCGTTGGGTTGCCTTACCGTTCGGATTCGTAAGCCAAAGTGGCCGCAACCTCCGAGTCTCCCAGCCTGATGCGCAGTTCGCATAGAGAACCGCGGGTTAGCCAGATGAACGCGATCAGCGTCATACAGACGATCACCAGCTTAAGCACGACCCGTTTTTGCTGCATTTTTGACCTCCCCATCCTTGCCTTGCGGCGGGTAAGAGGCTAACCTGATGTTGCTAGGCATCAGAGTGGCCTCGGGTTGATAATATCGACTCGGGGCCTTTCTCTTTCTCTCCTTTGCCAAGGCTCCGGACAGAAAGATCCAGAGCACCCGCCGCGCAGTCTACTCGAACTTCCTTCCGGTGAAATCCGCCGCTGCGCCAACCTGCGGCGCGGTGCGCAGTTTGTGATGCAAGAAAAGAAAAAGGGGCGATGATGATCGCCCCTTGGATGCGTGGAGTTGGACTTGGCGTTAAGCCGCTTCGGTCTGCTGTTGGCGCTTAGACTGCGCCGCCGGCTTTTCCGGCTTGGCGGCCGCCAGCGCGTCCGGCGCGAAGTCGTCTACGTTGATGGAGCGCAGGCGGCTCTCTTCGGCTTTCACCAGGATCTTCGCCTCGTCGGCGCTGATCTTGCCTTCTTCCAGCGCGCGTTCCGCCAAACGATCCAGACGGGTGAACGGCAGGTTTTTGCCGGCCGCCTTGCACAGGCGTTCGTGAATCGGCTCGGCGGCCATCACGTCGGCCAGCGCCGCTTCCAGCAGGCCGATTGGGTTATGCTCGCTCGGCGTCAGATACTGACCGCGCCCCAGACGGCTGCGGGTGGCGGAAGGCACCTGCAGGATCTTGGCCAGCTGATGGTCCAGACGATCGGACGGTGCGGTATGCACGCGGCCGAGCGGGAAGACCACGAAGCGCATCGCGCCGGCGATAAAGCGGTTCGGGAAGTTGCGCAGCAGGTCATCCAGTGCCTGTTCAGCTTTATGCAGGCTGTCTTGCACGCCCCAATGCACCAGCGGCAGATCTTCTTTCTGACGGCCTTCGTCGTCAAAGCGTTTCAGCACGGCGGAAGCCAGGTACATCTGGCTGAGGATATCCCCCAGGCGAGCGGAGATGCGCTCACGGCGCTTCAGGCTGCCGCCCAGCACGCCCATGGAAACGTCCGACAGCAACGCCAGGTTGGCGCTCAGGCGGTTCAACTGCTGATAGTAACGACGGGTCGCGTCCTTGGTCGGCGTGGCGCTGGTGCGGCCATTGGTCAGGCCCAGCCAGAAGCTGCGCACCTTGTTGCTGCCGACGTGGCCCAGGTGGCCGAACAGCGATTTATCGAAAGCGTTCAGATCGTTGTTTTGCGCGGCCGCCATTTCATCCAGTACATAAGGATGGCAGCGGATCGCGCCCTGACCGAAGATCATCATGGTGCGAGTCAGGATGTTCGCGCCTTCCACCGTGATGGCGATCGGTGCACCCTGATATGCGCGAGCCAGGAAGTTGGATTCGCCCAGCATGATGCCTTTACCGCCGGCGATGTCCATGGCGTCAACGATCGACTGCTGGCCGCGGTGCGTACAGTGGTATTTGACGATGGCCGACAGTACGGCCGGCTTCTCGCCCTGCACCAGCGCATAGGTGATCAATGAAGCGGCGGCGTCCATCACATAGGTGTTGCCGGCGATGCGCGCCAACGGCTCTTCGATCCCTTCCATCTTGCCGATGGAGATCTTGAACTGACGGCGAATGTGCGCGTAGGCGCCGGTCGCCAGGGCAATGGATTTCAGGCTGCCGGTGGAGTTGGACGGCAGGGTGATGCCGCGACCGACCGACAGACATTCAACCAGCATGCGCCAGCCCTGGCCGGCCATTTTCGGGCCGCCGATGATGTAATCGATCGGCACGAATACGTCGGTGCCGCGGGTCGGGCCGTTCTGGAACGGCACGTTCAGCGGGAAGTGGCGGTTGCCGATCTCCACGCCCGGCGTGCTGGTCGGGATCAGCGCACAGGTGATGCCCGGGGATTCGTTGTCGCTCAGCAGGCGATTCGGGTCATGCAGTTTGAACGCCAGGCCCAGTACGGTAGCGACCGGTGCCAGCGTGATGTAGCGCTTGTTCCAGGTCAGGCGCATGCCCAGCACCTGTTTGCCTTGCCATTCGCCCATGCATACGGTGCCGACGTCCGGGATCGCGCCGGCATCGGAACCCGCTTCCGGGCTGGTCAGCGCGAAGCAAGGGATCTCGTCGCCGCGCGCCAGGCCCGGCAGATAGTGATTTTTCTGTTCTTCGGTGCCGTAGTGCTGCAGCAGTTCGCCCGGGCCGAGGGAGTTCGGCACGCCGACGGTGATCGCCAGAATGCCGGAAACGCCGGCCAGTTTTTGCAGCACCTGCGCCTGAGCATAAGGCGAGAATTCCAGACCGCCGTACTCTTTCTTGATGATCATCGCGAAGAAACGGTGTTCTTTCAGGTACGCCCAGAGTTCAGGCGGCAGATCGGCCAGTTCGTGGGTGATTTGGAAGTCGTTGGCCATGCGGCAGGCTTCTTCCACCGGGCCGTCGATAAACGCCTGCTCTTCTGCCGTCAGGTGCGGTTTCGGGTAGTTGTGCAGCTTGTTCCAGTCCGGCGCGCCGCGGAACAGATCGCCTTCCCACCAAGTGGTGCCGGCGTCGATCGCCTCCTTTTCGGTGGTGGACATCGGCGGCATCACTTTGCGGAATGCGCGCAGCGCCGGCGCGGAAAGCAGGGAACGGCGCACGGAGGAAAGGTTCAGCGGCAGCAGCACGATAGCCAACGGCAGCAACAGCCAGAAGCTCCACAGGCCGATAGCGCCCATGGCGGCGGTGTACGCCACCAGGATCAGGCTGCTGAGGGTAAGGTTCACCCGGTGGTAGAACACCACGCCGAGGAGAGCCAGTAAAACGACAATACTAAGAACCATCATAAGAAGCTCCGAAGTAGTAAGAGGTCTGACCTGTTGTGTGTATGTAATAGGTTTTAGTACAAGGCAGAATTTTTATCAATGCGTTTACAGTTTAATTACAACTCAGGTCACAAACTGACAGCACCAATCATCAAAAACCTCTCCGCTTCCTTAACCGGCGCGCTGTTTGGCTGAGAATGCTTCTCGCTGTTTCCGCGATCCGGTACACTGCGGAGCGGAAGATTTGACGATAACAAGAGGTTCCTCATGTACCACGACCTTATTCGCAGTGAACTGAACGAAGCGGCTGATACCCTGGCGAAATTTATCAATGACGACGCCAACATCGACGCCATCCAACGCGCGGCGGTGCTGCTGGCGGATTCCTTCAAAGCCGGCGGTAAAGTGATTTCCTGCGGCAACGGCGGTTCCCATTGCGACGCGATGCACTTCGCCGAAGAGCTGACCGGCCGCTACCGCGAAAACCGCCCGGGCTACCCGGCGATTGCCATCTCGGACGTCAGCCACCTGTCCTGCGTCAGCAACGATTTCGGCTATGAGTATGTGTTCTCCCGCTATGTGGAAGCAGTGGGCCGCGAAGGTGACGTGCTGTTGGGCATTTCCACCTCCGGCAACTCCGGCAACATCATCAAGGCCATCGACGCGGCGCGCGCCAAAGGGATGAAAGTGATCACCCTGACCGGCAAGGACGGCGGCAAGATGGCGGGTTCCGCCGATGTGGAAATTCGCGTGCCGCACTTCGGTTACGCCGACCGCATTCAGGAAATCCACATCAAAGCGATCCACATCTTGATTCAGCTGATCGAAAAAGAGATGGTTAAGGCGTAATAGCCTTCGGGGGGCCGCGGCTCCCCATGAATAAGACGGCGGGCGCCGCATGTTGCGCCCGCTCGGCGTGTGTCAGTGTGGTTAAGGAGTGCTGGCGATGTGTGAACTGCTCGGGATGAGCGCAAACGTACCGACCGATATCTGCTTCAGCTTTACCGGTTTGGTTCAGCGCGGCGGCCGCACCGGGCCGCATAAAGATGGTTGGGGCATTACCTTCTATGAAGGGAACGGTTGCCGCACCTTCAAGGATCCGCAGCCGAGCTTCAACTCGCCGATCGCCCGCCTGGTGCAGGACTATCCGATCAAGTCCTGCGCGGTGGTGTCTCATATTCGTCAGGCCAACCGCGGTGAAGTGGCGCTGGAAAACACCCATCCGTTCACCCGCGAACTTTGGGGCCGCAACTGGACCTACGCGCACAACGGTCAATTGAAAGGCTATCGTCAGCTGGATACCGGCACGTTTCGTCCGGTCGGTCAGACCGACAGCGAATATGCGTTCTGTTGGCTGCTGCATCAGCTGGCGCTGAAATACCCGCGCACCCCGAGCCAGTGGCCGGCGGTCTTCCGCTATATCGGCCTGTTGGCGAGCCAGCTGCGCAAGAAAGGGGTGTTCAATATGCTGTTGTCGGACGGGCGCTTCGTGATGGCCTATTGCTCCACCAACCTGTATTGGATCACGCGCCGCGCGCCGTTCGGCAAGGCGACGCTGCTCGACCAGGACGTGGAAATCGATTTTCAGCAGCAGACCACACCGAACGATGTGGTCACGGTGATCGCCACCCAACCGCTAACCGCCAACGAAACCTGGCACAAGATTGAGCCAGGCGAGTTCGCGCTATTTCACTTCGGTGAGCGGCTTGTTCTGAGCGAAGGGATTGGTGTTGGGCGTCGGGCTGGCTGACGCGTACTGCGTCATCTGGCCGCTGCTCATCAACGGTTGACCCAGCACATACTGGCCGTTGTCTACGGTCATCATCGGCGGCTGGTGGTTCTTGGCGAAGTAATCGTAGCCCGGTTTCAGCTGGCGCCAGAAGGCGATATAGCTGGATGACGCATGGCGCTTGAGGTTCTGATCGGTCATGCGGAACGGGTAGATGCTGATGTCGACGCGGCTTTGGCCATAGGCGAAGGCGGCTTCGACGTAGCGATAGATTTCATCCATATAGGTGTTGGTCATCGCGTAACAGCCGATCGATTTGCATTCACCGTGGATCATCAGATAAGCGCCGGAATAGCCCTGCGATTTATCGTAATCATTAGGGAAACCGATATTGATCGCCCGATAATACTTGCTGTCGGGTTTCAGATGGCGCGCGTCAACGCTATAAAAGCCTTCAGGACTTTTAAAGTCGCCTTCACGACGTTTAGGACCCAGCCCGCCGGAGAAATTACAGATCGGGAACGTGTTGACCAGACGGAATTCATTGCCCATTCTGGCATACAATTCCAGCTGGCGTTCCTCTTTGAAGATCTGAATATAGACCGGCGAACCTAATAATTGCTGTTTAACTACCGGCGCTTCGGGTACCTGCTCGCTGGCGCTGCAGGCCGTGATCATCGGCATAGAAACAAGCATCGCAAACAACAGCGCGATTTTGCTCATTATAATTCCTGCTTATATTTATCTGCCGGCGCAATCAAGCTGGCCAGCATGCCACTGATTATTGTTTTTACTGCTGCAAAACACCGCCAGATTACCAGCGCGTTTATTTTTAGCAATACGTGATATGTATAAAAAAACGACAAAGCTCGATAAAAGTGAAATGACCGGCAGATTTTAACGATAAGTAGTGAAAAACAGGCGAAATTTAATTGCGTTTGCTTGACCCAAGTCACGACGGAACGCAGAACAATGTTGCGAACAATGTTAATATTCCCTCTTCAATTTAACGCGCTGTGGCGATTGAAGCGGCAGGGGTTATGGCATATAACCCGGTTGCTTTGAAGGTTATTTGGCTACAGGCCGTTAACACATCGACTGTCGCGCAAACAACGGAAAGGGGGAATCAAAGGAATGCGCGTTACCCCATATATTCACTGCGAGAAAGTTCATGTTGGGCGTGCCGTCGTGCGCACTGCCCGGCAATCCTGGCATCGTCAGCACCCGCCTCTGGGGCCGGGCAGACGTGTAAACCAAACTACATCGTATAAATCCTATGATTAAGATCAGAAAAGGGTTAGATCTGCCGATAGCCGGGGCTCCGGTTCAAGCGATCCAAGACGGCCCGAACATTCAGCATGTCGCCCTGCTTGGGGAAGAGTATGTCGGAATGCGCCCCTCCATGCTGGTGCAGGAAGGCGATACCGTTAAGAAAGGCCAGGCGTTGTTCGAAGACAAGAAAAACCCCGGGGTTTTCTTCACGGCTCCCGCCAGCGGCCGCATCGCCGCGATTAACCGCGGCGAGCGGCGCGTATTGCAATCGGTGGTGATTGCGCTGGAAAACGGCGGCGACGATCAGCTCGAGTTCGCGCACTACCCGCTGGGTGAACTGGCCCAGCTGCCGCGCGAGCAGGTCGAGAGCGAACTGATCGCCAGCGGCCTGTGGACCGCGCTGCGCACCCGCCCGTTCAGCAAGACGCCGGCTCCCGGCAGCGAACCGCGCGCCATTTTCGTCACCGCTATGGACACCCAGCCGTTGGCCGCCGATCCGCAGGTGATCATCGCCGAGCAGCAGGCAGCGTTCAACGCCGGGCTGGTGGTGCTGGCGCGCCTGACGGCGGGCAAGGTGCACGTGTGCCATGCCGCCGGCGCTTCGGTTGGCCAGCAGAGCGGCCCGCAGATCGCTTACAGCGAATTCGCCGGCCCGCATCCTGCCGGGTTGGCAGGCACTCACATTCACTTCCTCGAACCGGTCAGCCTGAAGAAAACCGTTTGGCACATCGGCTACCAGGATGCGATCGCCATCGGCACGCTGTTCACTACCGGCAAGCTCGACACCGGCCGGGTCGTGGCGCTGGCCGGGCCACAGGTGGCGCAGCCGGCGCTGCTGCGCACTCGTCTGGGGGCCAGCCTCGATGAGCTGACTGCCGGCCGCCTGAAAGGCGGCGAGAACCGGGTGATCTCCGGTTCGGTGCTGAACGGCATGCACGCCGCCGGGCCGAACGCCTGGCTCGGCCGCTTCCACTCGCAGGTGTCGGTGCTGGAAGAAGGGCGCGACAAAGAGCTGTTCGGTTGGATCGTGCCTTCGCCGAACAAGTTCTCCATTACCCGCACCACGCTGGGCCACTTCCTGAAGAACAAACTGTTCGCCTTCTCGACCACCACCAACGGCGGCGAGCGCGCCATGGTACCGATCGGCAACTACGAGCGGGTGATGCCGCTGGATATTCTGCCGACGCTGCTGCTGCGCGATCTGCTGGCGGGCGACAGCGACAGCGCGCAGGCGCTGGGTTGTCTGGAGCTGGACGAGGAAGATCTGGCGCTGTGCACCTTCGTTTGCCCCGGCAAATATGAGTACGCGCCGGTGCTGCGCGAGGTGCTGACCAAGATTGAGCAGGAAGGATAACCGATGGGCCTGAAGAATTATTTTGAGAAGATAGAGCATCACTTCACGCCGGGCGGCAAATTGGAAAAGTGGTATCCGCTGTATGAAGCGACCACCACGGTGTTTTACACCCCCGGCACGGTGACGCGCGGCGCTTCGCACGTGCGCGACGCCATCGATTTGAAACGCATGATGATCCTGGTGTGGCTGGCGGTGTTCCCGGCGATGTTCTGGGGCATGTACAACGTCGGCCAGCAGGCGATCCCGGCGCTGCATCATCTGTACAGCGGCGACGAGCTGCAACAGGTGTTGGCGGGCGACTGGCATTATCGTCTGGCGCAGTGGCTCGGCGCCTCGCTGGCGGCCGACGCCGGCTGGGTCAGCAAAATGGTGCTGGGCGCCTGTTACTTCCTGCCGATCTACGCCGTGGTGTTTGTCGTCGGCGGTTTCTGGGAAGTGCTGTTCGCCATCATCCGCAAGCATGAGGTCAACGAAGGTTTCTTCGTCACCTCTATCCTGTTCGCGCTGATCGTGCCGCCGACCCTGCCGCTGTGGCAGGCCGCGCTGGGTATCACCTTCGGCGTGGTAGTGGCCAAAGAGATCTTCGGCGGCACCGGGCGCAACTTCCTCAACCCGGCGCTGGCCGGCCGCGCCTTCCTGTTCTTCGCCTATCCGGCGCAGATCTCCGGCGATCTGGTGTGGACTTCCGCTGACGGTTTCTCCGGCGCGACGCCGCTGGCGCAGTGGAGCGCTGGCGGGGCGCACAGCCTGAGCAACGTAGCCACCGGCCAGTCCATCAGCTGGATGGACGCTTTCCTCGGCAACATTCCCGGCTCGATCGGTGAGGTGTCCACGCTGATGATCCTGATCGGCGGGGCGATTATCCTGTTCGGCCGCGTGGCCTCCTGGCGCATCGTCGCCGGCGTGATGCTCGGCATGGTGGCTTCCGCCATGCTGTTCAACGCCATCGGTTCCGACACCAACCCGATGTTCGCCATGCCGTGGTACTGGCACCTGGTGCTGGGCGGTTTCGCCTTCGGCATGATCTTTATGGCGACCGACCCGGTTTCCGCCTCCTTCACCAACAAGGGGAAATGGTGGTACGGCATTCTGATCGGCGTGATGTGCGTGCTGATCCGGGTGGTCAACCCCGCCTATCCGGAAGGCATGATGCTGGCGATCCTGTTCGCCAACCTGTTCGCACCGCTGTTCGATTACCTGGTGGTGCAGGCCAACATCAAGCGGAGAAAAGCCCGTGGCGAATGAAGCGAAAAACGACGGCATCGGTAAAACGCTGCTGGTAGTGCTGCTGCTGTGTTTGGTGTGTTCAGTGGTGGTGGCGGGCTCCGCCGTCGGCCTGAAGTCCAAACAGCAGGAGCAAAAGCTGCTCGATAAGCAGCGTAATATTCTCGACGTAGCCGGCCTGTTGCAGCCGAAAATGGAGAGCGAGCAGGTCAAACGCCTGTACAGCGAGCGCATCGAGCCGCGTTTGGTGGATCTGAACAGCGGCGAGTTTGTCGCCGGCAAGGCGGCGGCGTTCGATCTGGGCGCTGCGCTGCGCGACGACGCCAAAAGCGTGGCGCTGGCGGCGGGCGACGATCCAGCCGGCATCAAGCGCCGCAGCAACCAGGCGGAAATCTATCTGGTGCGCAATGAAAGCGGCCAGGTGAACAAGATTGTGCTGCCGGTATACGGCACCGGTCTGTGGTCGATGATGTACGCCTTCGTGGCGCTGGATAACGATGGCAACACGGTCAAGGGCATCACCTACTACGACCAGGGGGAAACCCCGGGGCTGGGCGGTGAGGTCGAGAACCCGTCCTGGCGCCAGCAGTGGGTCGGCAAGCAACTGTTCGACGACAACGGCCAGCCGGCGATCCGCGTGGTGAAAGGCGGCGCGCGCCAGGGAGATGTGCACGGGGTGGACGGCCTGTCCGGCGCCACGCTGACCTCCAACGGCGTGCAGCATACGTTTGATTTCTGGTTGGGCGAGCACGGCTTCGGCCCGTTCCTGAAAAAAGTTCGTGAAGGAGCGCTGAAAAATGGCTGATTCCAAAGAGATAAAGCGGGTCCTGCTGGGGCCGCTGTTCGACAATAACCCGATCGCCCTGCAGGTGCTGGGCGTTTGCTCCGCGCTGGCGGTGACCACCAAGCTGGAGACGGCGGTGGTGATGACCATTGCGGTGACGCTGGTGACGGCGTTCTCCAGCTTCTTCATCTCGCTGATCCGTCATCACATTCCCAACAGCGTGCGCATTATCGTGCAGATGGCGATTATCGCTTCGCTGGTGATCGTGGTCGATCAGCTGCTGCGTGCCTATGCGTTCGAGATCTCCAAGCAGCTGTCGGTGTTCGTTGGCCTTATTATCACCAACTGTATCGTGATGGGACGCGCCGAGGCCTACGCCATGAAATCGCCGCCGATCGAGAGCTTTATGGACGGCATCGGCAACGGGCTGGGCTACGGGGTGATCCTGGTGCTGGTCGGTTTCCTGCGCGAGCTGATTGGCTCCGGCAAGCTGTTCGGCGTGCCGGTGCTGGAAACGGTGCAGAACGGCGGCTGGTACCAGCCGAACGGCCTGTTCCTGCTGGCGCCGAGCGCGTTCTTCATCATCGGCCTGCTGATCTGGGTGCTGCGCACCCTGAAGCCGGCGCAGATCGAAAAGGAGTAAAGGCCGATGGAACACTATATCAGCCTGTTTGTGCGCGCGGTGTTCGTTGAGAACATGGCGCTGGCGTTCTTCCTCGGGATGTGTACCTTCCTGGCGGTGTCGAAGAAGGTCTCGACCGCCTTTGGCCTGGGCATCGCGGTGACCATCGTGCTCGGCATTTCGGTGCCGGTGAACAACCTGGTCTACAACCTGATCCTGCGCGACGGCGCGCTGGTGGAAGGCGTCGATCTGAGCTTCCTCAACTTCATCACCTTCATCGGCGTGATCGCGGCGCTGGTGCAGATTCTGGAGATGATCCTCGATCGCTTCTTCCCATCGCTGTATAACGCGCTCGGCATCTTCCTGCCGCTCATCACCGTGAACTGCGCCATCTTTGGCGGCGTGTCCTTCATGGTGCAGCGCGACTACAACTTCGCCGAATCGGTGGTGTACGGCATCGGCTCCGGCACCGGCTGGATGCTGGCGATCGTCGCCATGGCGGGGATCCGCGAAAAACTCAAATATGCCAACGTGCCGGCGGGACTGCGCGGCCTGGGCATTACCTTTATCACCACCGGACTGATGGCGCTGGGCTTCATGTCCTTCTCCGGTGTTCAGTTGTAAAGGCGGGAAGAATTTATGGAAATTATTTTAGGCGTAGCAATGTTCACCACCATCGTGATGGTGCTGGTGTTGCTGATCCTGTTTGCCAAATCGAAGCTGGTGAATACCGGCGACATTGCGGTGGAGATCAACGGCGATTTGGATAAGAGCTTCCATGCGCCGGCGGGCGACAAGCTGCTCAACGTGCTCTCCAGCCAGGGGATCTTCGTCTCCTCGGCCTGCGGCGGCGGCGGCTCCTGTGGCCAGTGCCGGGTGGTGATCAAAGAGGGCGGCGGCGATATCCTGCCGACCGAGCTCTCGCACATCAACAAGCGCGAAGCAAAAGAGGGCTGCCGCCTGGCGTGCCAGGTGAACGTGAAGCAAAACCTGAAGATCGAGCTGCCGGAAGAGATCTTCGGCGTGAAGAAATGGGAGTGCGAGGTTATCTCCAACGATAACAAAGCCACCTTTATCAAAGAGCTGAAGCTGAAGATCCCCGATGGCGAAGACGTGCCGTTCCGCGCGGGCGGCTTCATTCAGATCGAAGCGCCGGCGCACGACATCAGTTACGCCGACTTCGACGTGCCGCAGGAGTATCGCGGCGACTGGGATAAGTTCAACCTGTTCCGCTACCGCTCGACGGTAAACGACACCACGGTGCGCGCCTACTCGATGGCCAACTACCCGGAAGAGAAGGGCATCATCATGCTCAACGTGCGTATCGCCACGCCGCCGCCGAACAATCCGGAGGTGCCGCCGGGCATCATGTCTTCCTATATCTGGTCGCTGAAGGCCGGCGACAAGGTGACCATCTCCGGGCCGTTCGGCGAGTTCTTCGCCAAGGACACCGACGCCGAAATGATCTTTATCGGCGGCGGCGCGGGCATGGCGCCGATGCGCTCGCATATCTTCGATCAGCTCAAGCGCCTGAACTCGAAGCGCAAGATCACCTTCTGGTACGGCGCGCGTTCGCTGCGCGAGATGTTCTATGAAGACGACTTCAACCAGCTGCAGGCGGAGAACGACAACTTCACCTGGCACGTGGCGCTGTCGGATCCGCAGCCGGAAGATAACTGGACCGGCTACACCGGCTTTATCCATAATGTTCTGCTGGAGAACTATCTGAAGAACCACCCGGCGCCGGAGGACTGCGAGTTTTACATGTGCGGGCCGCCGATGATGAACGCCGCGGTGATCAAGATGCTGAAAGATCTGGGCGTCGAAGACGAAAACATCATGCTGGATGACTTTGGTGGCTAAATGCGCGCATTGGCGATGAAGAACTGGCTGACGGGCGTGGCGCTGAGCGCCACCCTGCTGCTGACCGGCTGCGGGCCGGAACAGGTGAACCTGGCGGGTAAAACCATGGGCACCTCGTATTCGATCCGTTATGTGACCGGCGACGATACGCCGTCGGCGCGCGAGATGCAGGCGGAGATCGACAAACGGCTGGAGCAGGTGAACGACCAAATGTCCACCTACCGGCCGGATTCCGAGCTGAGCCGCTTCAACGCCAGCCGCGACATTGAGCGGCCGTTCCCGGTTTCACCGGCGACCGCCGAGGTGGTGCGCGAAGCGCTGCGCATCAACCGTGTCACCGACGGCGCGCTGGACGTGACCGTCGGGCCGCTGGTCAATCTGTGGGGCTTCGGCCCGGAAGGGCGGCCGGATAAAGTGCCGAGCGAGGCGGAGCTGGAGCACCGTCGCGCCTGGACCGGCGCCGACAAGCTGTCGGTGCAGGGCAGCGCGCTGGTGAAAAGCATCCCCGAGCTGTATGTCGACCTGTCGTCGATCGCCAAAGGGTATGGCGTAGACGTGGTGGCGGAATACCTGCAATCGCAGCACGTGCAAAACTACATGGTGGATATTGGCGGCGAAGTGCGCACCCGCGGGCGCAACGGCGAGCAAAAGCCGTGGCGTATTGCCATCGAACGCCCGACCGCCGGCGCGCAGCAGCAGGCGCAGCTGGTGATCCAGCCGGGAGAGATGTCGATCGCCACCTCGGGTGACTATCGCAACTACTTCGAGCAGGACGGGGTGCGCTATTCGCACACTATCGATCCGGTCACCGGCCGGCCCATTCATCACCGTTTGGTGTCGATCACCGTGCTGAGCCCGACCTGCATGACCGCCGACGGCCTGTCCACCGGCCTGAACGTAATGGGGCCGGAGCGCGGGATGGCGCTGGCCAACCTGCTCGGTATCCCGGTGTTCATGATCGTGAAAACCGCCGACGGGTTTGAGGAGCGTTATTCGGATGCGTTCAAACCCTATCTGAAAAAGAGTTCGTGAGGTTGTTATGTTGACGGTATTCGCCGCCACCTTCGTGTTGTTCCTGCTGATCGTCGGCGGCATGTCGCTGGGCTATGTGTTTAAACGCAAAAGCCTGCAGGGCAGCTGCGGCGGCATCACTGCGCTGGGGATGGAGAAAGTCTGCGACTGCCCGGAACCCTGCGATGCGCGCAAAAAGCGCGAAGCCAAAGCGGCGCAGCGGCGCGAGCAGTTGGACAAGCACCGCATTCTGTAGCGAAGCGAAAACCCGGCCTTGGCCGGGTTTTTTATTTTGCCTTGCGGAAGCTTTTCGCCTCGGCCGGCGAGTTGACCATCACGCCGTCGGCGCCCAGCGCCAGCGCCTGCTGATACTCCTGCGGCGTGTTGACGCCGAACAGAATGATGTGTGCCAGGCCCTGCGAGCGGAAACAGTCCATCGATTCTTTATCCCAGGTCAGAAACGCCTTCGAGTGCCCTTCGCCGAGGGTGTACTTCTCTACCACTTCCACCTCGCGCTTCAGCTCCAGCCCGTACCAGCGCGGCTGTCGGTTGTCCGGTTTGACATCGCACTGGTGCGCCATGGTGACGTTGGCCAGCAGCGTGCGGGTCTCGTCGCGGCTTTCGAAGCGCGGGATGGCCGGTGGCAGCGCCTGCAGGTATTTGGCGTCGGTAGAGTAGACGCGGGTGCGGTTCAGGCTGTCGGTGCTTTCCAGCGTCGCCAGCAGCGCCTGGCCAAACTGCGCCGGATCGGCGTCCGGGGATTTGATGTCCAGATAGAAGGTGACGTGCGGAAACGCTTTTAGCACCTCGTCCAGCCGCGGAATGCCGATGCCCTGGCCGCGGAACGGATGCGCATCGCCTTTGGCGAACGCCCAGCCGGCATCGGTCTCGGCCAATTGTGCGGCGGTATACGCAGAGACCGGGCCCTGCCGGTTGGTCAGCGCCGTCAGATCCGAGGGGCGATACAGCACGATGACGCCGTCTTTGGATTCTTGCAGTGTGATCCAAACGGCGTCGGCACCGTTTTTCAGCGCGGTTTCGATGGCGATGCGGGTGTTTTCCGGCGCATCGGCGGTGCCGCCGCGATGGGCGACGATCGCCGGCGCGTGACCGGCGGCGGCGCTGGCCGCCAGAGCGCTCAGCGACAGCGCGGAAGCCAGCAGCCAATGAGAAAATCTGATCATGTAGAGTACCTTGTCGTTATCGTTGTGGTGAGCCGCACGGGATAGCGGAGATCATACTATTGAAAAATTAAGCTTTTTTAACAACGCGGAAATATCTGACGGAAGCGGTGCTTTCATCGAAGCCTGCGGCCTTGAGCTTTCGGTATCTGACTGTATACTTATACAGTGTTACTGGAGGGTGCGATGCGTAAAATCATTCATGTCGATATGGACTGCTTCTTCGCGGCGGTGGAAATGCGCGACGATCCCAGCCTGCGCGATATCCCATTGGCGATTGGCGGCAGCGCCGATCGGCGCGGGGTGATCAGCACCGCCAACTACCTGGCGCGGCGCTACGGCGTACACAGCGCCATGTCCACGGCGATGGCGCTAAAGCTGTGCCCGCATCTCACCCTGCTGCCGGGGCGCATGGCGGCCTACAAAGAGGCTTCGCTGCATATCCGTGAAATCTTCGCCCGCTATACCCCGTTGATCGAGCCGCTGTCGCTCGATGAAGCCTATCTCGACGTGACCGACAGCCCGCAATGCAACGGCTCGGCGACGCTGATCGCCCAGGAGATCCGTCAGGCGATCGCCGACGAGCTGAATCTCACCGCGTCGGCCGGTGTCGCGCCGATCAAGTTTCTTGCCAAAATCGCTTCCGAGATGAACAAGCCGAATGGGCAATACGTGATCACCCCGGCGCAGGTGCCGGCGTTTTTGCAGCAGCTGCCGCTCAGCAAGATCCCCGGCGTCGGCAAGGTGACCGCCAAACGGCTGGAGGAAGTGGGGCTTATCACCTGCGCCGACGTGCAGCAATACGATTTGGCGCAGCTGCTCAAGCGCTTCGGCAAGTTCGGCCGGGTGCTGTGGGAGCGGTGTCAGGGCATCGATCGGCGCGAAATCTCGGCGGAGCGGCTGCGTAAATCGGTGGGCGTGGAGCGCACGCTGGCGGAAGACATTCACGACTGGGAAGATTGCGAAACGCTGATTATCGACAAACTCTACCCCGAGCTGGAGATGCGGCTACGTAAGGTGAAGCCGGATCTGCACATCGCCCGGCAGGGCGTGAAGCTGAAGTTTCAGGATTTTCAGCAAACCACCCAAGAGCACGTGTTCCCGGTGCTGAATCAGCAGGATTTGCTGGCGGTGGCGCGGCAGGCGTGGCGCGAACGGCGTGAAGGGCGCGGCGTGCGGCTGGTGGGGCTGCATGTGACGCTGCTCGATCCGCAGCTGGAGCGGCAGCTGGCGCTGTCGTGGGAATAAAAAAGCCGGCGATCGCCGGCTTTTTGCGTTAAGCGCGCAGATTACGCGCGCTCAGGGATCGCTTTCAGCAGCGAGGTCAGCAGCTTCCAGTACAGACCGACGCTTTCGATATGCACCTGCTCATCCGGCGAGTGCGGGCCGGTGATGGTTGGCCCGATCGATACCATATCCATGTTTGGGTACGGTTTTTTGAACAGGCCACATTCCAGGCCGGCGTGGATCACCATGATGTTCGGCGTCTTGTCGAACAGATCCTGATACAGCTCGCGCACCAGGTGCATCACCGGTGAATCGGCGTCCGGCTGCCAGCCCGGGTAGCCGCCCTTCGGCGCCACTTTGGCGCCGGCCAGCTGGCCCAGCGCGGTCAGCATTTCGACCACGTAGTCTTTGCCGCTGTCGATCAGAGAGCGGATCAGGCAGATGATTTCCGCTTCGTTTTCGCTGGTGGTGACCACGCCGACGTTCAGCGAGGTTTCCACTACGCCTTTTACCGCGTCGCTCATGCGGATCACGCCGTTCGGCGTGCCGTTCAGCAGCGCGAGGAAGCGCTGCTGGCTGTCGGCGCTCAGCGCCTGCGAAGCGCTGGTGGTCGGCTCCAGCAGCACGGTGATGTTCTTCTCTTTGGCGGAGAGTTCGTTCTGCAGCACCGCCAGGAACTCCTGGCTAAGCGCTTTCAGCGCGTCGGCTTTGTCCGCCGGCACCGCAACCACCGCAGAGGCTTCACGCGGAATGGCGTTGCGCAGGGTGCCGCCGTTCAGATCCAGCACGCGCAGGTTCAGCGCCGCCGCATGGGCGAACAGGAAGCGCGCCAGCAGTTTGTTGGCGTTGCCCAGCCCGACGTGGATCTCGGCGCCGGAGTGGCCGCCTTTCAGGCCCTTGAGGGTCAGCTTCAGGGTTTGGTAACCGGCCGGCACCGCTTCGCGCTGCAGCGGCAGGGTGGTGATGAAGTCGATACCGCCGGCGCAACCCATGTAGATTTCGCCTTCTTCTTCGGAATCGGTATTGATCAGGATGTCCGCCTGCAGCCAGTTCGGCTGCAGCCCGAAGGCACCGTCCATGCCGGCTTCTTCGGTCATGGTCAGCAGCACTTCCAGCGGGCCGTGCTCAACGCTGTCGTCGGCCAGCACCGCCAGGGCGGAGGCCATGCCGATGCCGTTGTCGGCGCCCAGCGTGGTGCCGCGCGCTTTCACCCACTCGCCGGCGATATAAGGCTGGATCGGATCCTTGGCGAAGTCGTGCACGGTGTCGTTATTCTTTTGCGGCACCATGTCCAGGTGCGCCTGCAGCGCGACCGGCTTGCGGTTTTCCATGCCTTTGGTGGCCGGCTTGCGCAGCAGGATATTGCCGACCTGATCACGCTCGGCGTGCAGGTTCTTCTCTTTGGCCCAGGTGAGGATGTGCTGCGCCAGCGCTTCTTCATGATAAGAAGGGTGCGGGATAGAACAGATCTTGGCGAAAATATCCCACAGCGGCTGTGGCGAAAGCTGAGACAATTCAGACACTATAAGTCTCCTGTGACGGCAGGCTCCGACAGGACGGGCGTGCCGCGCGGTTGAGGTGAGCGGGTATCTGTGCGTCGTGGCACGATCATCAGAGAATATCACTTTATTTCCGGCGGCGCGCGCCCCGTATTGTGCGGTTTAAGCGCTTGATCACACGGCTTCGCGGTGGGAATGTTCGCTTTTTCAGCATCAATCACCGAAAAGCCGCGCGGCGGAAATCGCGAGGTTTTCCTCGGTACAGCTGGAATTCAACGCGGCCAGTCTCTATAATCTCGCGCAACCTTTTTTCCCCTGAACTATAAAGTAAGCCGCTTCACCAGCCGGCTGGGACACGATTCTATGAGCGAAAAATACGTTGTTACCTGGGATATGCTGCAAATACATGCACGCAAGCTGGCGCACCGCCTGCTGCCTGCCGACAAATGGACCGGCATCATTGCCGTAAGCCGCGGCGGTCTGGTGCCGGCGGGCCTGCTGGCGCGCGAACTGGGCATTCGCTATGTGGATACCGTCTGCATTTCCAGCTACGACCATGACAACCAGCGCGAAATGAAAGTGCTCAAGCGCGCCGAAGGCGACGGTGAAGGCTTCATCGTAGTAGACGATCTGGTGGATACCGGCGGTACCGCAAAAGCGATCCGCGATATGTACCCGAAAGCGCATTTCGTCACCATCTTCGCCAAGCCGGCGGGCCGTCCACTGGTGGACGACTACGTGGTCGACATCCCGCAGGACACCTGGATCGAGCAGCCGTGGGACATGGGCGTCAGCTTCGTTCCCCCTATCGGCGGTCGCTAAGCCCAGCCAGTTCCAAATCAACGCCCGGTTATGCCGGGCGTTTGTTTAATGATAAACGTGATGGCGTTGTCAGGCTTGCCGAAGGCAAAATATAAAAAATAAGGAAAATCAATTTATTGATTTTCGGCCGTTGACCACAAAGAAGGAAAAACCACGCTTTTTCCTTCTTTGTCAGCCGCCTGACGCCCGGTTATGCCGGGCGTTTGCGTTATCTTGGTTTATCCCGCCAGAGTTAGGTACACTACCTCCAGTTAAGTAGGCCTGTTACGGCCTATCGCCAGATTTACGGAGGCTGTTGTTACCATGGCACAGGCCAACCTTTCTGAAATTCTTTTCAAGCCTAAATTCAAACACCCTGAAACCTCGACGCTGGTGCTGCGCGCGCGCAACAAAGTGAGCGCCGCCATGCATTCCGCATTGGAAGGCGACACCACCGGCAGTTGGTACCGCATGCTGAATCCGCTGCTGTGGGCCTGGCGCGGCGTCAGCCCGATCGAAATCCACGAAGTGCTGGCGCGCATCGCCGCCTCGGACGCCGAGCGCAGCAATCCGCAACGGCTGGATACCGTGGTGGGCTACCGCAACGGCAACTGGATCTACGAGTGGATCCATCAGGGCATGCAGTGGCAGCAGCGGGCGACGGAGCAGCAGGATCCGCTGCTCGGCGGCGAGTACTGGCTGAAGGCCGCGAGCCTGTACAGCATCGCCGGTTACCCGCACCTGAAGGGCGACGAGCTGGCCGAACAGGCGGAGATGCTGGCTAACCGCGCTTACGAAGAGGCGGCGCTGCTGCTGCCGTATCAGCTGAAAGAGCTGGAGTTTCGCATCGAAGGCGGCGGCAGCGTCACCGGTTTCCTGCACATGCCGGAGAAGGGCGAGGCGCCGTTCCCGACGGTGCTGATGTGCGGCAGCCTCGATACGCTGCAGACCGACTACCACCGCCTGTTCCGCGACTACCTGGCGCCGCACGGCATCGCCATGCTGACGCTCGACATGCCGTCGATCGGCTCCTCCTGCAAATGGAAGCTGACGCAGGATTCCAGCTACCTGCATCAGCAGGTGCTGATCCAGCTGGCCTCGGTGCCGTGGGTGGATCATCAGCGGGTGAGCGCTTTCGGCTTCCGCTTCGGCGCTAACGTGGCGGTGCGACTGGCCTATCTGGAGCCGCAGCGGCTGCGCGGCGTGGCCTGCCTGGGCCCGGTGGTGCATCGCCTGCTGTGCGACGGCAGCACCCAGCTGAACGTGCCGGACATGTATATGGATGTGCTGGCCAGCCGCATGGGCATGGCTAACGCTTCCGACAACGTGCTGAAGGTGGAGCTGAACAGCTACTCGCTGAAAATGCAGGGGCTGTTGGGGCGCCGTTGCCCGACGCCGATGATCTCCGGCTACTGGGAGCGCGATACGCTCAGCCCGAAAGAGGAGTCGCAGCTGATCGTCACCTCCTCGGTGAGCGGCAAGCTGATCGCCATCCCGCGCACCCCGGTCTACGACAGCTTCCACCGGGCGTTGCTGCAGATGTCCGGCTGGCTGAAGGACAAAATGCGTTAATTAGTTGCTAAATTTTAACAGTTTGTTAAAAAGAGTGGTCTACATTGAGGAGGTTAGAGAATGACGTTACCGAGTGGTCACCCTAAAAGCCGACTAATGAAACGTTTTGCCAGCTTGGGGCCGTACCTGCGTGAAGGGCAATGTGAAAACGACCGTTTTTTCTTTGATTGTTTGGCCGTCTGCGTCAATGTAAAGCCCGCTCCGGAGAAGCGTGAGTTCTGGGGCTGGTGGATGGAGCTGCAGGCGGAAGAGGCGCGCTTCACCTATTCTTACCAATTCGGCCTGTTCGACAAAGAAGGCGACTGGACGGCGCAAAACATTAAGGATGATGAAGTGAGCGCCAAGCTGGAAGACACTCTGCGCGACTTCCATCGCCGCCTGGGCGAGCTGCTGGCGACCATGGATCTGGGGCTGGAACCCGCCGACGATTTCAAAGAAAAACTGATCAAACTCTCCGCCTGACCCCGTTTGACCACGTATTGTGCTGATTTCGCGTTGTGCCTGTTGGCATAACGCGTCTCTCCTGTTACAAAGACCTTTGCACTCTTCTTCTCATCATTACACACGGCAGAAATACTATGAACGGCAGCCAGACATTGGTTGTGAAATTGGGCACCAGCGTGTTGACCGGCGGATCGCTGCGTCTGAACCGCGCCCACATCGTCGAATTGGTGCGCCAGTGCGCGCAGCAACACGCCGCGGGCCACCGCATCGTCATCGTCACCTCCGGCGCGATCGCCGCCGGGCGCGAGCACCTGGGCTACCCCGAGCTGCCCGCCACCATCGCTTCCAAGCAGCTGCTGGCGGCGGTGGGGCAGAGCCGACTGATCCAGCTGTGGGAACAGCTGTTCTCCATTTACGGCATCCACGTCGGGCAGATGCTGCTGACGCGCGCCGATCTGGAAGACCGCGAGCGCTTCCTCAACGCGCGCGACACCATGACGGCGCTGCTGGACAACCGCATCGTGCCGGTAATCAATGAGAACGACGCCGTCGCCACCGCCGAAATCAAGGTGGGCGACAACGATAACCTGTCGGCGCTGGCGGCCATTTTGGCCGGGGCCGACAAACTGTTGCTGCTGACCGATCAGCAGGGCCTCTACACCGCCGATCCGCGCAACAACCCGCAGGCCGAACTGATCCGTGAAGTGCACGGCATCGACGACGCGCTGCGCGCCATCGCCGGCGACAGCGTTTCCGGTCTGGGCACTGGCGGCATGGGCACCAAACTGCAGGCGGCCGACGTGGCCTGCCGCGCCGGCATCGACGTCGTGATCGCCGCCGGCAGCAAGCCGGGCGTGGTGGCGGACGTGATCGAAGGCAAGCCGGTGGGCACCCGTTTCCACGCGCTGGAAACCCCGCTGGAAAACCGCAAGCGCTGGATCTTCGGCGCGCCGCCGGCCGGTGAGATCACCGTCGACGACGGCGCGGTGGAAGCCATGATGGCGCGCGGCAGCTCTCTGCTGCCGAAAGGCATCCGCGAAGTGAAGGGCGACTTCTCGCGCGGCGAAGTGATCCGCATCCGCAACCTGGCGGGGCGCGATCTGGCGCACGGCGTCAGCCGCTACAACAGCGATGCGATGCGCATGATCGCCGGGCACCACTCGCAGGAAATCACCGAAATCCTCGGTTATGAATACGGTCCGGTGGCAGTGCACCGCGACGATATGATTGTCAGTTAAGGAGTGAGCATGCTGGAGCAGATGGGGAAGGCCGCCAAGCAGGCCTCCTGGCAGCTGGCGGTGCTGAGCACGGCGAAGAAGAATCAGGTGCTGTCGGTGATGGCCGACAGGCTGGAAGCCAACAGCGAAGCGATCCTGCTGGCGAACGAACAAGACATGGCGCAGGCGCGCGCCACCGGCATGAGCGAAGCGCTGCTCGATCGCCTGCTGCTGACCCCGGCGCGGCTGGCGGCGATCGCCAATGACGTGCGCCAGGTGTGCCGCCTGAACGATCCGGTCGGCCACGTGCTGGACGGCAACCTGCTGGACAGCGGGCTGAAGCTGGAGCGCCGCCGGGTGCCGCTCGGCGTGATCGGCGTGATTTACGAGGCGCGCCCGAACGTCACCATCGACGTCGCCAGCCTGTGCCTGAAAACCGGCAACGCGGTGATCCTGCGCGGCGGTAAAGAGACGCACAACACCAACCAGGCGACGGTAAAAGTGATCCAGCAGGCGCTGGAACAGTGCGGCCTGCCGGCGGCGGCGGTGCAGGCGATCGACAGCCCGGATCGCGCATTGGTGAACGAACTGCTGCGCCTGGATCGCTATGTCGACATGCTGATCCCGCGCGGCGGCGCCGGCCTGCACAAGCTGTGCCGCGAGCAATCGACCATCCCGGTGATCACCGGCGGCATCGGCGTGTGCCACACCTATGTGGATGCCGACGTCGATTTCGACAAGGCCCTGACGGTGATTGAAAACGCCAAGATCCAGCGCCCGAGCGCCTGTAACTCGCTGGAGACGCTGCTGGTGAACCGCAGCATTGCCACCGAGTTCCTGCCGGCGCTGAGCGCCAAAATGGCAGCGGCGGGCGTGACGCTGCACGCGGCGGAAAATGCGCTGCCGCTGCTGCAGGGCGGCCCGGCGACGGTGGTGCCGGTGAACGCGGAAGATTACGACGACGAATGGCTGTCGTTGGATCTGAACGTGCTGCTGGTGGACGATATCGATCAGGCCATCGACCACATCCGCACCCACGGCACCAACCACTCCGACGCGATCCTCACCCGCTCGCTGAGCAGCGCCGAGCACTTCGTGCGCGCGGTGGACTCCTCGGCGGTGTACGTCAACGCCAGCACCCGCTTCACCGACGGCGGCCAATTCGGCCTGGGCGCGGAAGTGGCGGTGAGCACCCAGAAACTGCACGCCCGCGGCCCGATGGGCCTGGACGCGCTGACCACCTACAAGTGGATCGGCTACGGCGACGATCTGGTGCGCAGCTAGGGCCGGATTGCGGTCAGAAAGAGGTCAGGGCGCAGCATGCTGCGCCCTGATTGTTTTTGGGGAAGAGAACTTAAGCTAAGAATCCGTTTACCCGAGAGGGGCTCCCCTTCATGCCAGCTTTTTAGCGTTACGCCCAATGCGTTCCATAATTGGCCCGGTATTCACATCCAGTAACCACGCGATCAAGGCAAATTCCACGACATCCAATTTCCTTTCACCATTTTCAACTTTGGCGATAAAGGATTGTGGGCGGCCAAGTGCTTCGGCTAACTTGACCTGAGTGATGCCTTTTTCTATACGAGCGTCTCGAAGTATTTTTATAACCAATTGATATTCTGCTGAATAAACTGAGGTCATGACGTTTTCCGCGAGTGATATCCCAAAATCGAATATCTGCGATTGCCGTAATTATCCCAAAACGGGATAATTACGGGGCAAGGTAATCAGGAGGATTAAACATGATGGATAAACAAGATTGGCATCCGGCGGACGTCATCGCCGCTTTGAAGAAGAAGGGCACGACTTTGGCGGCAGTTTCCAGAAAAGCTGGATTGGCATCTTCTACGTTAGGCAATGCTTTGGCTCGACATTGGCCAAAAGGGGAGAGGCTGATCGCTGAAGCATTGGAGTTGGCGCCGGCGGAAATATGGCCTTCAAGATATGGCGCTATGATGCACCGTGAGTGAATGACGGGAGCTACACGAGCCGCGTTGATGCTCGTGTGGTACGGCCTTCAAATCGCCGCTGATGATAAAACAACCAAACGCCCCGGCGGCTATTGACTCATTTCGTGCACAGGTCTACCTTGTTCAACGCACTTCCGGCTTGCCCCGCAGGCCCGGCTCGATGCCGATATAGCTCAGTTGGTAGAGCAGCGCATTCGTAATGCGAAGGTCGTAGGTTCGACTCCTATTATCGGCACCATCTCTTCTTCAGATTCTCTCTGTTTCTCTTGCAAGCATTGCAATGCAGCGTTGTGTACCACGCCAGCTTGCGTTGATGCTGGAAAAGGCTCACGGCATATTACGCACCTGACGGCCTTCGGCTATGTGGTGCCGTAAACGCTGAGAGAATGTAATAACACTCTCCCAGCGCAGCGACGTTATTTTCCTCTCAACCGCATGACACTCTGACAGTCAGCCGGATGAGGAAACGGCGGGAGGCTTAACCACCGCGCCCCGTCGCTGAGCCTGCGTGGGCATCACGCCCCCCCAAGGATAGGCCGGCTGCTGTTCTTTCTCATACTGATAAACAATGAGTTGCGCCAGGTTGCGGTGGTCATAACGGCGGCCAAAATTGAGCGCAATGCTGCTGGGGGCGGCCAAAATCACGTGGATGCGTTCGGCGCCGCACGCCGTCAGCATTTTGACCTGCTCGATAAATTGCAGCGCCAGCCGGGTTTGTTTGGACAGCGACCAGTGATTACCGAGCGTTGTGGAGCTCAGGGAGAGATGCGACAGCGGGTAGGCCGGGAAGGTTTGGCGTATGGCCGCAATGTCCGCCTGGTAGGACACCGAGACCGCCAGCACCACATCTTTGGCCGCTGAGGTGACGAGGCTTTCCATCAGGGTAAAATCGTCGCCGTCGTCGTCGGCCTTGTTGTCAATCAACCGCCAGGCCTCTTGCGCTCTGTCCCAGTCATAGACGCAGACCGGGCCATTGTCATCGAGAATGGCGCCAATGTAGAAGGTGAACGGAACCGGCAATTGCCCGCCATACACCAGCGTCAAGTCCTGATGGTCGATACCGTCAATGCGGGTGGCGATATTGCTGGCCAGCGTGCTGATATTGTCGTCAAAGGCCTCTTCCGGGTGACTGATTGCGCCATCCCGCATCCGCTGCGTCATATCGAGGGTTAATGCGTCTATCTTTCCGTTGAAATGACGCGAGACCGTTTTGTGCAGCGGCGTTGTCGCGACTTTGCGCAGCGCTCTCCCTTCGATGACCACCCCCTTTTTGCGCACCGTGATTTTAGCCTCCCGGTAGGCGTCGACCAGCAGCCAGACAAATCCCCCCAGAATGATAAACACCGCCACAAACGTGACGGCAGAGTCCGAGATGACATTCCCCTCCGAGACGGCCAGCGAAAAGCGGGCATCGCCTTTCTCCAGCGTTAACGCCTTCCCCAGCAAGTTGTTCCCCCCCAGGAGCCCGGCACCCAGCAGCATGATGAGGTACTGGATTTTCCGTTGGCGCGTTTTCCAGTCGACCAGCTTGATCAGAATGTATTTTACCGTTTCCATGTCAGCGTTTTTCCCTCATGTGTGCGTTGATTTTCACAAACATCTCGGCCTGATACAGTGCGTCATCCAGCGCGTTGTGGCTGCCGTGGTTTTTGAGATTAAATCGGGCGTCGATACGGCTGGAGCGGGTGTCCTGCCAGTCGCAGCCGGTGGCGCCCATGTACAGAGCCTTGATATCGAGGGCGGCAAAGCCAAACGGGTTATGGCCGAGATAAACGTGAAAGTAGTAATTGATGAATGACCAGTCGAACGCCGCATTGAAACCGACAAAAATCGGTTTGCTCGTGGCGTCGGTGACGGATGTTACCCAGTGGGCAAATTGCTGCATGGCCTCTTTCGGGTCAGTGCCGCGCGTTATTTGGGTCTGCAGGTTGAAATCGGTGACGGCCAGCGCTTCAGGCTCGTAATGCAGATTCAGCGGCTGCACTTCAATGTAAAAGCGCTCCACCGGGCGGCCGATGACGCAGGCGCCGATGGAGAGCAGGCTGCACACGCCGGGGATGGGGCCGGCGGTTTCAATATCGACCGAGATAAAGCCTTCATGTTCAACGCTCATTTTTAACCTCGCTGGGGCGTGGGTGCTTGCCGCCGCCTTCCCAGTGGCCGGTGTGCAGCCACTGTTCAAAATAAAACAGCCAGAGCGACGCCCAGGGAATGAGGGTGTCGCTGATTTTTAACTGGGCGCGCCATTCGCTGAGCCCATCGTCGGCCTGTGAACGGGGCAAAAACAGGCACAGCCGCGCGCCGGGAATATGCCTGTCGGCGGGATACAGGTGCGGGATGGCCCGCGTGCCAGCGAGTGCGAAAAGGTCAGGTTCTGTCACCACGCAAATGGGTGGGGTGCCGAGGCTGTACCGAACCGCGACCCTGTAGCGGCGGCTGAACAGCGAGGGCTGCAGCCACCCTTCCCACAGCAGGGTGCGGTCGTGATGGATAATGCGCAACCGTTCATATGGGCCGCCGGCTTTCAACGCGCGATATTGCTGAGCGATGGTCAGCGGTTTGCAGTGATGCCTGATAACCACGTTAGTCACCGTAGAAGGTGTTTTTAGGCACGCCGGCCTGGGCTGCCGTACCGGCGAGGCCGGTGGCAATCAGCCCGCCGGTTTTCTTGTCAAGATGCAGGCTGCCTTGTTCTCTGGCTGACTGCATATGCTCCATCAGACGTTGCCTGACGACATCGACCGGGTCTTTGCCGAAGCTGTCTTCGAGGCTCAGGAACAGGTTATCTTCCCCCACGCTGGCGGCGATGGTGTTAAACGTCGCCTGGGCCGCGGCATGCCACTGGTAAAAGGCTTCGCTGCGCTGAGGGCCCTCATCCTGCTCTGAACGGTTCCACTTCTCGGCGAAGTTTTCCTCCGGCATGTGCGGGTTGCTGACCTGTATTTCTCTCTGTGTCGACACGATGAAATTCGGCATCAGTTCCAGGACGTCTAACAGGATATCCAGGTCGTTGTCGTAGGCGCGCCTGTCAGCAATGATGTGGTTGTAGGCATGGCACGCCAGTGTGGTGATGATGACCGAAATCGGGCGGCAGCGCTGCCGGACCTCATCCTGCTCGATGGCCCATTCGTCACGGTGGCGTTTGAGAATTTGTACGATGCGATTAAGCAATTTTTTATCGCTGCTGTCCGGCAGCGGGAGTAGCGCTTCGGTGCCGACGCGGCTGGCGGAATCCATGACCAGAATGGTGCGCAGGGGCTGCGCGCTGGCGCTGCTCTCGAACCACTCGGCGTAGCCGCTGGGGTTGGACTCCTTCCAGGCGGTTTGTGCATCCACGACCCACAGCGGCTGGCCCGGATGTGCTGCGCCGGTGTGATCGCGCCCCGGCGTGATATCCAGATGGTAATCCCCGGCGTAATTGATGCGAAACCCGCGCGGTAACTCACTTAATAGCGTTTTGTAGGTTTTATGTGATTCCAACCGTTGGCGAATGGCCGATATCACGCCGGTATAATCCGCCTGGGTGGCATGTGGCAGATAACAAATCAGGTCAATATCGTATTGCTCTTCATTTTTGGGCTTAACGGTGGTGTTGAGCCGCACGCTGCCCTGCGGGTAAATAACGGCGTCTTGCAGCAGCGGATCGTCGCCTTCAGCCAGGAAGGTGCCGACCCCGTTATAGGCACTTTCGATGTTGGCATATTGGGTTTTGGTGAGATCCAGCGTTTCAATAATTTGCGATAATAAATCGGCGATACGCTGCTTTTTTCCTGCCGGCAGGTTTCTGGCGGTAGTGGAACCGTACATAGTATTTCCTTATGCTATGGGGCCGCTGTACTGCGGGCGTGAGAACGCCACAGCGGCCAATAATAAAAAGGGGTGAAGCGATGGGCCGCAAGCGGGCCCACAAACCGTATCAGTCATGAAACTCGGGTGACGTCAGGGACATTCCGGCAGGCTCAGCAGGTTATTAGGCTGTTCACCGTCATTTTGCGTTTTGAGGTATTTATTGCCCGCCGCGCTGGTTGAGACAATCACCCAGACGGAATGGCCATTGGCAGTGACCCAAAAACGCCAGGTGCCTGCCTCGATACCGGCAATGGCATCTGCCTGGGGCAGTGACCAGCGGGTGCCATCAGCATTGACGCCGCCGATAGCCTGAATGCGCTCATGCGCATTTTGACGGTCGGATTTTTTGATACAGGTAACTTGATGGTCTGACATAGAAACTCCTTGATTCTCGGAATATTTACGCATAGGCGCAATGGTAAGGTTTAACTATGAGGCTTGATGTGTTTTTAGATAATCTGTGCGAAACAGCCGTAATGAATCCATAGTAAACTAATGATAAGTTGGCTTTTATTGATGGTGAGGCTAATTATATTAGCCGTGTTAATCATGTTTTTTGTTTTTATTAAAGTCAATATTAAATAAGGTTTTTTTATTTTTGAGTGCGTTATTTTATAATTTTGATGAATAATATTTGTAAATTATATTTTTAGGCGAGGTTTTCTTAGCGTTTTCGCTATGAGATTAATAGGGCGTGTTTCTGTTGATGCGAATGGCTTTAGCCAGCAATGAACTGAAAAAATAAGAAATGTTATTGTTTACTTGGCATATGGCAGCCTGCTTTCTCATAAACTATGAGAGGCACCTCTGGTCAAGCGACTGAGCTAACCATGTCACAGCCATTTGCGTCTCAGTTACATGAGCGGCACCATCGTACAGATGGCGTCTGATGGATTCGCTAGAGCCAAGCAAACCCGATATATGCTGCTCGTCAGGCGGCTGATTTATAAATAAAAATAGGATGATATGATCTGGCGGTTTTGTGGTGTGGGATCTACACAGGTGAACGGCCGCTAAGCATCGGTCATCCAGGCGATCACCGATGCTAATTTAGCTATTTGAGATAAATTACCGGTCCGCCGCGCAGATAAGATAGCCGGTATTGATGGATTTTACCAATATCAGGTTATCTTTCAGGCGCCATATCTCTATCTGAAAATCGATGCCGGGCAATGCCGGTAAGATGTCCGCCAGCCAAAGGTCTTCTGGCGTGGTGTCGCTCGGATGCGTAATCACCTTGCTGATATTCGCCTGTTTGACCTGATTTATCTTCTGCGGCGCCAGAGTAAAATAGCTGAATCTGGAAAGCAGGTAGCTGTTCTCATCGGTTTTGACTTTCCCCAGCAGGCTAAAAAAACCTTCGTGTTCATTTTTCAGGAACAGGGTGAGGCGGCCATCAAACAGCGTGAATCCTTTGTCTTTTTGTATGAACGTTTTGTAGTGTGAGGTGCACTTAAAAGGTTCTTCCGCATGCATGCCGAACGAAAAAAATAACAGAAACAACAGGGTATTGACCGTTATAAGCAGTTTTTTCATTTTGATGTGTTTCTCTGGCTTTTGATATTGAAGCACGTATCGTAATGGTGGCCACCGGTTTTGCTGCAAACGGATACCAGGTCGGCCCGAACGGAGTTTTTATTGATTCGATCCTCCAGATAGAAAACATCGCTGGGGATGTTCTTACAATCTACCTCTTCGTGCTTTAGGATCCCACTTATGCGTACAGTTAACTCATTATTGAGACTGTGCCGCAGTTTCCCCAGCCCATAAATTTCACATTGGTCGAGGGTGGCGATCTTCTGGTAAGGATAGCCGTCTTGATTTGTCATCTTCAGGATAACGATAGCAACTATAATGCCAAGGATAATCACGGCTGAAAAGATAATGACTCTCTGGCGCAAGAATGAAGGGGAACGTTCAGGAATAGAGTGTTCTTCCAGCGTGGTGTCCAGAGGTACATCATTATTTTCAGAAGAAGCCTTTTCATCTGCAACGGCCGCTAATCTGCTAGGTACGAAATCAAACAGGTCAATCTCTGCCTCCAGCCTGAAACCTAACTTAGGGATAGTGATAATGATTTCGTGATCGCAGCCCAATAAAGAGAAGGCCTTGCGTAACTCGCTAATGTAATTATTCAATCCGGCGTTGGAAGCCGCGAATCCATACGTCAGCCATACCTTTTCAAGTAAATCATCTCTGGCCATGCTGATTCTGTTGTTTTGTATTAGCTCCAACAGCAAACGGGTGGCAGGTTTAGTCAGCCGGGTAACTACCTGGCTGTTCTCATAAAGATGAAGCGTCAGTTCATTTGAATCAAAAACAACGAATTTATTTATTATGTATTTCATTTTTATCGATTTCGCGTAAGGGGGCCGGTGTTTGAATTAGTCAATATCCTATCGCACGGCATAAAGTTTTCAAGAAAAATCTTATCTCGAGTTGAGTTAAATATAAAAATAGAAAAATTATATTTCTCCTGTTTGTTTCAAACTCCTTAATTTGTCGTTTTTTTGATAATTATTGGAATATAAAAATAAAAAATTGGTTTTTTTCGGTGTTTAATGTTGTATTTGTTCATTTATTTAGTTTATTTTGCTGGCATGGCGATTGGGCATTAGCATTTACACATCGCCGAATCAGCGAGGAAACGTCTCCCGACTGTGCCGGTGAAGAAGGCGAAACAAAAAGAGTAGGGCGTTTGCGCAGGGCTCTTTTCTATTAAATTTATTGTATATATGGAATTAACACGATGAAACTGAACAAAATCATGCTGGCGGCCGTAATGACTCTGGGCACTATCTCTATGGCTAATGCGGCCAATCAGGGGTCTGGCACCGTTACCTTTAAAGGCTCCATCATTGATGCGCCTTGCTCTATTGAGCCGGAAAGTGTAGATCAGACCGTCAAACTGGGCGACATTGCTTCCGCACAACTGAAAGATGGCGGCAAGTCTAACCCGCAAGATTTTTTAATCAAGCTGGTTGGCTGTGATGTGAAAACCGCAACAACCCTGACGACCACCTTTACTGGTGCTGAGTCTGAGGCTGCTCCTGGACTGCTGGCGCTGAAAGGTTCTGCCCGTGGCGCCAGCATCTCCATCAACGATGTAGATGGTAAACAATTGCCACTGGGCACTGCCAGCAAGGCACAAGAAATTGAAAACGGCCAAACTACCCTGCGCTTTAGCGCGCACCTGCAGGGCGACGGCGCTTCAGCCGCAATCGTTCCGGGCGAATTCAGCTCCGTAGCCGACTTTACCCTGGCCTACCAGTAATCCCGTGACGATTATTTCGCATGGTTAATCGCATGCGGGGAAACCCGCATGCTGTTTCTGACATGTTTAATTATCGCGACGTGGGGAAAGGTATGGGCCCATTATCGGATAAATGGATATTTCTGAGCGCCATGCTGGCTCAGGTTATGCTGTATTCCTCCCCGACATTATCCGCCAATCAAGGGTATGGCGAAGTAACCATGAATGGCCGCATTATCGCTTCCGCCTGTGCGATTGATACCGATAGCATCGATCAAACCATTCGAATGGCGACTTTGCCCGTCAGTCAAATTATGCGTGATGGTCAGGGAGAACGGCAGGCTTTCAGTATTACCCTGGTGAATTGTGTGTTGGAGAAATTCAACCCGGCGTTGGAAGACTGGCGATATTTTGAAGTGACTTTTGACGGCAGGGAGGATGCCGGTTATTTCGGTATTGACGGCAGTGCCGGTGGGGTTGCCCTGCAAATTACCGATGAGGGCGGAAATATCGCTACACCTGGATTGCCTATGGCAAAAAATGATATTCGCCCGGGTGGAATGACGTTTAGTTACGGTCTGCGATTGGTGGGGAATAATCAAATATTAAAAGCGGGAGAATACTCCTCCACCGTACGATTTAAAATGGATTATTACTGATCTGTTTAAAAATGTCTGTGTGTTTTAACACAACTGTCGATAAGGGTCTGCGGATGTTAACGACTCCGTCATATGGCTGCGTAGGGAAAATGCGGCCGCGAATTTTAGGTGTTTTAATCTCTTTCGCTCTGGCGGGGCAGGCGAACTGGGCCAATGCCGCCGATATTGAATTTAATATCGACGTGCTGGACGTAAAGGATCGCGCCAATATTGACCTGGGGCAGTTTTCTCGCGGCAATTTTATCATGCCCGGCGATTATCTCTTTGCCGTACATATCAATAAGCAAACATTACCCGATCAGCCGGTGGCGTATTACCCGCCGGATAACGACGCCAAAGGCAGTGAGGCCTGTATTACGCCGCAGTTGGTGGATCAGTTGGGATTGAAAGAGAACGCGTTGCAAAAGCTGACCTGGTGGCACCAAAAACAGTGTCTGGATCCCCGCAGCCTGGAGGGGATGGAAGTGCGTGGCGATTTAGGCGCTGCGGCACTGTATCTGAGCATTCCGCAGGCCTATCTGGAATATACCGCGGAAAATTGGGATCCGCCTTCGCGCTGGGATAACGGCATTCCCGGCTTGCTGTTCGATTACAACCTGAATGCGCAAAGCCAGCGCCAGCAAAAGCAGGGCACGCAGAGCTATAACCTCAGCGGTAACGGCACGCTGGGGGGCAACCTTGGCGCCTGGCGGCTGCGCGCCGACTGGCAATCGCGGCTGGAGCATCAGGGCGGCTCCGGTGAGCCGACCCGCACCAGTTGGGACTGGAGCCGCTATTACGCCTATCGTGCGCTGCCGAAGCTTGGCGCGCGGCTGACGATGGGGGAGGACTACCTGAACTCCAACATTTTCGACAGCTTCCGCTTTGCCGGCGCCAGTCTGGTGACCGACGACAACATGTTGCCTCCCAACCTGCGCGGCTATGCGCCGGAGGTCACCGGCGTGGCGCGCAGCAATGCCAAAGTGATTATTCGCCAGCAGGGGCGCGTGTTGTATGAGACCCAGGTGGCGGCGGGGCCGTTTCGCATTCAGGACATTAACGATGCGGTCAGCGGCCAGCTGGACGTGCGGGTGGAAGAACAGGACGGCAGCGTGCAGGAATTCCAAATGGACACTGCCAGCATCCCGTACCTGACCCGTCCTGGATCGGTGCGCTACAAGCTGGCGGCCGGCCGGCCGGCGGACTGGCAGCATCACAGCAACGGGCCGATGTTCGGTACCGGCGAGTTCTCTTGGGGGGTAAGCAACGGCTGGTCACTGTACGGCGGCGGCGTGGCCGGCGGTGATTACAACGCGTTGGCGCTGGGGGTGGGGCGCGACCTGATGATGTTTGGCGCTCTGTCGTTCGATGCCACTCAGTCGCGCGCCCGCTTGCCGCAGCAGGGCACTTTGAGTGGCGGTTCGTACCGGTTGAGCTATTCCAAGCGCTTCGACGACTACGACAGCCAGGTAACCTTCGCCGGCTACCGTTTCTCGGAACGTAACTATATGTCGATGAGCGAGTACCTCGATGCTCGTACGTACGGCACGCGCCATAACAGCAGCAAGGAGATGTACACCATCACCTTTAACCAGCAGTTTCGGGACCTGGGGTTGAGTGCCTATCTCAACTACAACCACCAGACCTACTGGGACCGGCCGGCGAATGACCGTTACAACCTGACGCTGTCGCGCTATTTCGATCTAGGGCGCTTCCGTAATGTCAGCCTGTCGCTGACCGGCTATCGCAACAAATATAACGGCACCAACGACGACGGCATGTATCTGTCGCTGTCGCTGCCGTGGGGCAGCAACGGCTCGTTGAGCTACAGCGGCAGCTACAACCGCAACGACAGCAGCCATCAGGTAGGTTATTACGACCGGCTTAACGAACGTGACACCTATCAGCTGAGCGCAGGCGCCGCGCGCAGCGGCGCCACCGCCAGCGGCTACTACAGCCACCAGGGCGATCTCAGCCAGCTGAACGCCAGCGCCAGTTACCAGGCCGGGCAGTACAGCTCGCTGGGGCTGTCGCTGCAGGGCGGCATGACCGCCACGCTGAAAGGGGCGGCGTTGCATCGCAGCAGCGTAAGTGGCGGTACCCGCATGTTGCTGGATACCGACGGCGTGCCGGGTATCCCGATCCGCGGCTACAGCGCGCCGACTCTGAGCAATGCCTTTGGCAAGGCGGTGGTGGTGGATGTGGGCAGCTATTACCGCAACCAGTTCAGCATCGATCTGAATACGTTACCGGAAAACGCCGAGGTCAGCCAGACGGTGGCGCAGGCCACGCTGACCGAAGGCGCCATCGGCTACCGCCACTTCGAGGTGATCGCCGGTGAGAAGGCGATGGCGGTGGTGCGGCTGGCGGATGGCAGCGCGCCGCCGTTTGGCGCCACGGTGCGCAATGGCAAGAGGCAAGAGGTAGGCATCGTCAACGACAATGGCGAAGTGTACCTGAGCGGTATCAACCCCGGCGAAGCGATGAGCGTGGAATGGGGCGGCGCGGAGCAGTGCGGTTTTAACCTGCCGCAGACGTTAACGCCGAGCCAGATGGCCAACCTGTTACTGCCTTGCGGCCCGGTGGCCGCCAGCAAGACATAAATCCTTTTTGAAGAGTAGAGAGCAATGAAAACCAAGCATGCAATAACCGTTATCACGAGCGGCCTGATCGGGGTGCTGTGCGCCCAGCAGGCCTTCGCTGCCATCGCGCTGGACAGAACCCGGGTGATTTTCAGCGGCGGTGACAAATCGGTCAGTATGACGATCAGTAATGAAAATAAGCAGTTGCCGTATCTGGCGCAGGGGTGGATTGAGGACGCCAGCGGCAAAAAGATCGGCAGCCCGCTGACGGTGCTACCGCCGGTACAGAGGCTAGAGCCGGGCGCCAAGAGCCAGGTGAAGGTGCAGGGGCTACCGGCGGCTAATACGCTGCCGCAGGATCGTGAAACGCTGTTCTATTTCAATCTGCGCGAGATCCCTCCGAAGAGCGACAAGCCGAATACGTTGCAGCTGGCGCTGCAAACCCGGATCAAATTGTTCTACCGGCCGAAGGCGATTGCGGTAACTAACCCGGAAACTACTGCGCCGTGGCAGGAGAAGCTGACGCTGACCAAACAGGGCGATAGCTATCAGGTGAATAATCCGACGCCATACTATGTCACGTTGGTTGACGCCGGCAGCAAAAAGGGTATCAGCGCGCCGGGCTTTGAGCCGCTGATGGTGCCACCTAAGGGCAGCGCGCCGTTGAAGATCGCCGCCTCTGTGCTGGGCAACGCGCCGGTGTTGACTTATATCAACGACTACGGCGGGCGTCCGCAATTGGCCTTTAACTGTAGCGGGGCAAGCTGCCAGGCAGTGGCGGGCGGCAAATAAGCGTAATCAAAGCAGCAGGCGGACGAACGATGCAAACAAGAGCCCGATGGTTGAACGGCGGCGATTATCATCGCCACGAATGGATGTATGCCCTGGTAATTGCGGCGGCGGTGCTGATGGTGCCGCTGTGCCTGTGCGTGATGTTATGGCTGCTGCCGTCGGCAATGGCCGCGGACAACTGGCGGGTGGAAGGCGCGCACGGTGTGCTGCATGTGCGTGGTGAGCTGACGGAAAGCGCCTGCCGGCTGGAGATGGCTTCCGCTTATCAGGAGGTGCGGCTGGGCAATATCGGCACGGCGCAGCTGGTGCAGGCGGGCGACCGCGGTGCGCCGGTGAGCCTGCAACTCAGGTTGCACGATTGCCTGCGCACGCCCGCTGCCAATCGCGACGAACACAGCGGCAACCTGCTATGGAACGCACAGCAACCGGCGGTGGCGGTCCGCTTTATCGCGCCGGCGGATGCCGACAACCCGCAGTTGGTAAAAGTGCGCGGCGCTTCCGGCCTGGCGCTGCGCATCACCGACGATCGCGGCAGGGACATCCGCCTCGGCAGCCGCGGCGCACCGCTGGCGCTGACGGAAGGACAGAATACGCTGAATTATACCGTAGCGCCGGAGCGCACCCGTGCGCCATTAATGCCCGGCGCCTATGCGGCGGTGGTGGATTTTCAGCTCAGCTATGACTAAGGGAGTGAGCATGAAGGCGACGGTTAGACGGTTTTTAGCCGTCTGCGGATTAGCGGTATTGGCGTTGTTCGGGCCGCAGGCGCAGGCGGGTTACAGCAACATCAGGGTGACGGTGACCATTGTAGGGCCGCCGCCCTGCGTGATTAACAACAATAACCTGATCGAAGTGAACTTCGGTAACGACGTGATGACTACCCGCATCGACGGCAGTTACAAAAAGCAGCCAGTGAGCTACTCGGTGGAGTGTAAAAATGCGCCCTCCAATGCGATGAAGGTTCAGATTCAGGGTAACGGCGCCGGCTTTGATGGCGAGGTGCTACGAACCGACAAGGAGGGCCTGGGCATCGCGCTGCTGCGTAACGGCAATCCGCAGCCGATCAACAGCTGGATCAACTTTACCTATCCAAACCTGCCGCAGTTTGAGGCGGTGCCGGTGAAACAGGCCGGAGCGACCCTGAGCGGCGGTAAGTTTACCGCCGGGGCGACCATGAAGGTGGAATACCAGTGAAAGGGGCAGAGGCAATGGCAGGCTATGGCGGTATGTTGTTGTTGATGGCGCTGAGCGGCGCCGCAGGAGCGGCGGACAACATGAGTTTTTCCGGCACTCTAATCGAGCCGCCGCCGTGTACCATCAACGACGGTGGCGAGGTGGAGGTTGATTTCGGCAACCGGGTCGGCGTGACCAAGGTAGATGGCGTTAACTATCTGCAGCCGGTGAACTACCGGGTCAGTTGCACACCGAGTGCCGGCGCCTGGGGTATGACGCTGGAGGTGGTCGGCACGCCGGCGGATTACGACGAGGCGGCGATCGCGAGCAACGTAGAGGATTTGGCGGTGCGTCTGCTGCAAAACGGCAAGCGGCTTATCCTCAATCAACCGATCGCCGTCAGGCTGGATGCGTTGCCAACGCTAGAGGCGGTGCCGGTCAAGCGGCCGGGGGCGACGTTGAGGGAAGGGGCGTTTGAGGCTACCGCTACGCTGCTGGCGGTATACCAATGAGGCGGAGAATCAGCATGGCTGGCAAAGCGGTTAGCTGTGCCGCAGCGGTGTGGCTGCTGTGCGGGCAGCCGGGTATGGCGGCTGAGAACATGCGCCTGCACGGCGCATTGGTGGCGGAGCCGTGCGTGATCCCGCCGGGGGATGAAACGGTGGAACTGGATTTCGACACGGTGATCGACAAATACCTGTACCTGAACACCCGCACGCCCGGTCAGGCATTTGAGCTGCACCTGGCGCAGTGCGATCTTAGCCTGGGCAAAACGGTGAAGGTGACCTTCAGCGGCACGGAAAGCGCCGTGTTGCCGGGGTTGTTGGCGCTGAGCGGTGCCAGCCAGGCTAGCGGTATCGCCATCGGCATGGAAACCCCACAAGGGGAGCCGCTGCCGATTAACCAGCCGGGCAAGGCGCAGCCGTTGGCGAGTGGGACTAATCGGTTAGTGGCGCTGGCTTACGTGCAGGGCGAGCCGCAGGCGCTGGCGCATAAGGCTATCGAGCGTGGGCCGTTCAGCGCGGTGGCGACCTTTAGTCTGGAGTATGAATAACCGCGTGGCGGCATGGCAAGCAGCCTGGCGCTGGCTGTGCCAACGTCGCCGCCATGCACCGCCTAATGCGGATATCTGGCATCTGCGTTTTCACTGGGCGCAGCAGAGCGAACGCCTCTGGCAGCAACTGCAAAACGGGCATTACCGGCTGGCGCCGATGCAGGTGTTGCGGCGTGGTGGTCGCAGTTGGGTGCAGTGGTGCGCGCAAGATGCACTGATATTGAAGTGGGCCGCGCTGCTGGCAGAGCCGCTGCTGCCAAAACCGGCTCGTTGCCTGCACTTGCGCGGGCATGGCGGTAGTGTGGTTTCGGTGGCTGAAGTACGAGATGCCCTGGCCAGCGGAGAATATGCCTTTGTCTACCGAACGGACATTCGCGGTTACTACCGGCATATCCGTAAGCATCAGGTGATCAATCAGCTGAAATGGCAGGTGGCCGACCCGGTGCTGTTCGATGTGATGCAGCAATACGTGCATTACAGCGTCGAAGACGGCGGTGAGTTTTATACCCCGCCAAGCGGCATTTGCCGAGGTTGTGCGCTGAGTCCGCTGATTGGCGGCAGCTTATTGCACCATGTGGACAGTTTTTTTAACGCTAAGGAGGGCGTGTGGTATACGCGCTATATGGATGACTTTTTGTTGTTTACCCGCACCCGCTGGCAACTGCGGCGCAGCGTTAAGCGGCTGTACGAATTTTTTAACCTGGGGGGCTTTGAAGTTCACCCTGATAAAACACAATTGGGAAGGATTGCACAGGGTTTTGACTGGTTGGGAGTGTGGTTTACCCCCAAGGGGACCACCATAGCGCCAAGAGCGCTGGAAAATCACCGTGAGCGACGCGCGCGACTTTACGAGCAGGCTTGCAGGCAGAAGCTGTCATCGGCAGAGATTGAGTTGCGGGTGCGAACGTACGAGGCACGGTGGACATTATGGGCAGAGCGTATTCTGGGTCATCCATTGGATGATATTTAACGATCTCTGCCAAATAAATTAAACTCTGAGACTAAATTCAATGAAAAGGTTTTCGCTATGCACCGTAAGAACACTACCGTTCGTGATTTGTATCCTGGGATTCGGCTTTATGGGGCCGTGCTATGCCAATCTCTTCGTTAGCATCGTATCCGAAGCGGTCCTGGGTTGGCAGCCATACAGGGCAACCGCCGCAGGGGATGAAAACGACGGAAGGAGAAACCCATGTTACGGGCGGGCCGGGTGCCGCCTGTTTTTCTATACTCTCGATGAGAACGGACTCCCCGGTGGATATCCTAGCGCAGAGAGCTACGACAAAAGTGGCTGGTCTACTCCTCGTCCAGAGGCAGAATACACCACGGTCGGGGAATGGTGGCGGGACGTGCGTGACAAAACACGTATCGTAGATATTCCTATGGCTGGCACCGGCCCGTTTGACCCGACGATCTGCACTGCCGTGGCCGGGCGATTAGGGGGAGAAATGCTGGTTGGGTCGATCATCTCTAACTGCGCGAGATCGCACATGCCCGAACCAACGTGTGCCATATATCCAACTGACCTCCATGTTGACCTGACCACCCCGTCGGGAACCAATATTCAAGGTCGTAACATCCCGGATGTGACCGTAGAGTGTACTCGTGATACTACGATAAGTATAGTGACAACTAACAACGAGCGAATCCCCCTGAACGGTAACTCCACTGAGGTTGTGATCCTGGATTGGGGGATGGGCTGGGGGAAACCGGGATGGTACAACATGGAGCGCAATCGGCAACGGACTCTACCTCTACGCGTGAAAACTGCAGGACTGCAGGGCGCAACCCCTGGTGTTAAAAAAGGGAGTGCGGTTGTAACCGTCAGCTTCCCGTGACTCAAACCCCGTGTGGCCCCCGTGGCACCCCGAACTTAGGATTAGAACCCACCTAATGCTTTTGTCTACCGGGCGAACCACCGCGGTTATTCCGGCACCTTGGATCAGCTCCGGGTCATCAATCAAGTGAGACGGCAGGTGCTCGACCCGGTGCTGGTCGATGCGATGCGCAAGACGTCCAGTACATTATTGTCAAAGACGGCGGCGAGTTTATACCCCCGTCAAACCAAACGGCTTCTCCCGAGGGTTTGTCTCTGCCCTTGCTGATTGGCAATTGTGGCGTAGCGTTAAGCGGCTGCATGAATTTTTTGACGTGGACAGGTTTTTGACTGGCAAGGAGCATGGTCTACCTCCCTGGAATCTTAAATCGCCACGAGTTTAACAGACACCTCAGAGTCATTTAAGATGGCTTAAAGAGAGGTGCCCATGAGCGGTAAGTATTATCCCGAAGAGTTTAAAATTGAAGCGGTAAAACAGGTTGTTGATCGCGACCAATCTGTTTCCAGCGTGGCAACACGTCTCGGTCTCACCACCCGCCGTCTTTATGCCTGGATAAAGGTAAATGTCCCAGATTCCCCAACCAATAAAGTCCAGTCGGACGCTCAGGCTGAGATCCGACGCCTCCGGAAGGGACTGAAGCAGGTTACGACGAACGGGATATATTAAACAAAGCCGCGGCGTCCTTCGCAAAGAAGACCGACTGAGGTACGCCTTGATTCTGTGACAATAACCATTACTGGCCTGTTCGCCTGCTCTGTCGGATGCTGGATGTGCATCCGGGTGGATTTTGCGCCTGGCTTCAGCAGCCGGATTCACGGCGGCATCATGATAACCTGCAGCCGACGGGGCAGATAATGCAGTTCTGGCTGAAGTCGGGTTGTGTTTATGGTTATCGCAAGATCCACCTTGACCTGCGGGATACCGGACAACTGTGCGGAGTTATTCCCGCTTCGCGGCAGACATCCTTGACGGTACGTTCGGGTTCGACAGACTTCAGAACGGTAATGTCCTGGTGATTGGCAAATCGGGCTTTGCACATGGCGATCTCCTCAAGGGATATCATCAGTATGTCGAAGAACTTTAAAAATGAATAGTTCGTTTTACCGGGATACTTACAAATACAGGAGCTAATTTATTAAATATAAACCAGGTCTAATGATATCTTAATCGATAAACGTAAAGGCTCCGTTTTGAATGTCTACTATATATAATCTTGTTGAGAGAAAGTTTGCGAGCATGCTGTGATAGGGATGGTGGTTTATTTCCTTTGTGTCGAAATAACGTCAAGTCGTAATGTCTGGAATAGCAATGCTCTGGACTTACACTCATGAATTTCCCTCACTGGCAACGGGGGATATTCACTAAGCTGTCAGTTAATGTCTATTAACATCTCTTGATGGCCACATTGGCACACTTTGAATAGGGGGAGGGAAATAGTTTATTGTTTTTACTATAGGAGAAGTTTCTTAACTGCATGCGCCAGAGGGGGTATGGCAGTATTCTGAGCCTTAATAACTCATAATCACAGGTTTATATTTTGATTTATTCATGTTTCAATGTTTATTTTGTTGACGAAAAAAAGGGGGGGTATGATGGTGGCCCTATAGCAGTAATGATGATGGGTGTTCTAAATTGTTTTTTTTACGTGGGTTTCTATCCAGCATTTTTCGGTATTTCTATCGATAAAATTCAATTGGCTAATGTCAGGTAAAACAGGTGGTTGCTTAGCCATTCGGATGTATATTGTTGTGTTCCTCGTCTTCTGAATTTTTATTCTCCTGTCAATGACTCGAGTGTCACTCACTATGCGTAATACTATACGCTTATGAAAAGGATGTTAATTATATGAAATTACGGCATCTCTCTTGTTTCTCTCTGGCATCATACGCTCTGATGTCATCTTCGTGCCTAAGTTATACCCTGAAGGATCTACAACAATTACCGACGTCTGGCGGCAACAATATTTCAAATGTGGTGCTCTACTCCCGTGACCAGTCCACGATATATATCCGTAGCCTCGAATATGGGGGAAGATTTTTTTACAACCCGGGGGGGACTACAGCCAGTAGCAGCAGCGTCTCTGTGCGGCTGGAGCATATATCTTCTACCAACACTGGCAAACGTTGGGGAACAGATTTTCCCTGCTTTCCGACAGAAGGGCCGGGAGATCTCGATGCTGCGATACGGCAACACATTAACGCCTATGTCCTGAATGTTCCATTACCCTATATGGGAGTTGGCCAAACGTGGGGAAATGGGCTTTCGATAAATATTAAGCTGTGCAAGTCTGCATATGGCTGGGTAAGTGCCTCCTATTCAGGAACGCCTCAAACTGCAAATATCCAATGTAATCTGTTGGGGCCTACTGAAATCACGCTGACGCAAGCAATTCCGGTCATTGATGCCCCCTATGGATTATCGTGCGTTGGAGCGGGAATGACAAACGTGCGTTTGTCGGTCGTTGGGGCGTCGATGGTTTACCCCACACCCGGCCTCAGCCTATGGACCCAGCCTCCGGCAAAGCCGATCCTGGGTGTTGCCGGCGTGTCTATGCCTTTGGTTATCCGCTTCGGGATGGATACCCCACTTCCAACCGTTCCGGCTGGCAAATACCAAAGTACCTTCGTTTACGTGGTGGAGTATCTCTGATTATCCAGGCTCCATGCCACTACGGTATCGTTGCACGGTACCCTGCGGGTTGCGAGGTGCAGCTGGAACAGATTGCTATAGTGGCTAATATCCTATTGATTATCCACTGACTCATCCGCCGGAAGCTAAGTTGGTCAATGTGATACGGTTATTGCCCTCTATATCGAACATTAAGTTGTTATCTATTGATTTTTCTATGTTATTTTATTTTTATGCTGGAGGGCACATTGCTTCGTGGAAAAAATAAATTATTGCTTGAATAGTGCAGAAAAAATCAGGGGGGAAGCCATAAAACAGATGGATGCACTGAATGATAAGGTGATTTATTGCTTATCTTGGTTTTAAATTCTGAATTATTCGGTTTTTTATATTTATTTTGCTGCCTTTAATTAACCATTCTTATCATAAAACCATGAGTTGATATGCCATCAGGCTCTGTTTCTTCAAAGAACATGCCGAAATCGGCAGGAGATAATAATGCTACCTCTGTTAGAGCATGATCCCGCATTCCTATGCCGCCACCGGCATGCGCGCAATCTCGGTTTGGATAGTGTGGCCCGTTCAGCGGTGGTATCGGTATCAGCTGCGGATAACTATTTTGCCCGAGGTTTGCAGGCGGTGGTTGCCGATATTGTGCGTATGTCAGGCAGAGCGCTGAGCGTGCCTGTGCGGGTGATCTACCGGCGTGGCATGGTTTGCGTTGTGATGGAAAGAAGAGCATCACAAATAAAAGGAGTCGTGGCGCCCTGGCGGGTGCTGCCCGTGTGGGCGTCGCTGGAACAGGCGCGCCGCGTGTTGTCGGCGTTACTGGAAATGCCAGAAATATCCGCAACTCAGAACGTCCCTAATGAGCCGCACACTAGCCCGGTGGCGTTTACATGGCGGGAACAGCGGGTGTTGCAGCTGCTGCGCAAAGGGCGCTCGCAAACTGAAGCGGGCATCATATTGGGCCTCAGCGTAAAAACGGTAAATGCTTATAAACAACGAGCCTTGCGCAAGCTGGGGCTGAAGAATAACCGACAGCTGCAATATTGGTTGCTGGAGAATTTATCAGAATAAAATAGATTGGCAATATTCTAAAGCAATAACAAATTAGTAACGTAACTTCTTTCTTATTTCATCCAGGGGCTGATATTAAGCCTTAGCGTGTGTATCGCATTTTCGTTACGCGCGTTAGTCGCGGCTGGTCATATTAGGCCGCAGGTTTTTGGACGTTCGGCATTGTAGATGCCGATGTGAATAAAACCACTGGAGATAGCGTGATGAAAACAGGGAGAAAGCGGATTAGCCCATTGGCATTGAGCCTTTGCGGCGTGTTATGGGCCTGTGCGCAGGGAGCGTTGGCGCTGGAATGCCATCTGGACAGTGAAAACGGCATCACGGAGGAAACGGAAAACATCGGTGCACTAACCGTAGCCGCCGATCTGCCGGTGGGCAGCCGGCTATGGACCTCGCGAACCATGACCCGCAGCGTGGTGTGCTGGGCGACCGGCAGCACGAAGGAGGAGTGGGTCTATTTTTATGGCAATCCGGTGGGCGATGTGGTGCGCCCCGGCATTGGCATGGGGCTGATTTATAACGATGCGGATCTTGGCATCGTCAAGGCCGGCAGCAAGGTGCAAACCGATATGTGGCGACTGAATAACAAACCGGAAAAGGGCCTGGTGAAATATCAGGTCTACCTGGAGAAAACGGGCGAAATCAAGGAGGGTGGGAACGACTCGGTGGCGGTGTTTCAGCTGGACGGTTGGCGCGGGATTAACTCTACGCCAGGTAAAAACTATCGATATATTTTGCAGGGATTGGGGGCGATCAAAGTCTCAACTTGCTCCGTGACGATCGATGCACCGCGGGAAATTGATTTTGGTGTTATTACCTCCATTGCTGCTCCGGGAGTGATTGGCACCCGCGATCTTACCGTCACCGCAACCAAGAGCCCTGCCTGTCACGCAGGCAGCAAGCTGGGCGTCGCCTTAATATTTTCTGCTCCGGGCGGCGGTGTGGTGGAGAACAATACCGCATTAGATATGGGCAACGGCACCTATTTCAGCATCCGGGAAAAAGGCGTGAAGGTTGCCTTCGAGACCCCCGTGAGTTTTTGGGACAATGTGCAAAGCGGCAATCAATTTCAGGCCACTTATAAAACCGAGCTCAACGTAAAAAATACGCTGCAGATGGGGGCAGCGAGTAAAAGCATCATACTGAACGTCAACTATCGCTAGCTATATCAACACTCTCATGGCGCGATATGGCGCCATGAGGCATCAACTCGCTCTATTTTTTGGCGGTACAACTATGCTGTTTGAGCGTATATTTTTCATATTTATATTTCTGCTGTTTATTCCGGCGGTAATTTATATTCCCCAGGCTAGCGGATTGGGGCTGGCGCTACCGCTTAATTTGCTGGTCTGTAGCGGCGCCGCTCTGTTGATGGCGGTATGCTGGGGGGCTGTATCGCTGCGTTGCATGGTGATAACCCCCCTCTGCCGTACAATGTTGCTCGCAGGTCTGCTGTTGGCGCTGCCGATGTTTTTTGCTCAGGCTGAGTGGCGAAACGCCGCCATCTGGCGGTTGGCCGGCATAGTGGCAGGGATGATGTTCTATTTCACCTGGCTGCAGGTGTGCATGACCGCGCGGCAACGTTATGCCGTGCTGTATTTGATCCTTTTTGCGGCAACGGCGCAGGCGATGGTTGTCTTGTCGCAACTGTTTGCTTTATCGAACGTGCAAGGCGCCTTCGGTATTCTTCAACAGCCCGATTTGCTGGCCAGCTTGTTCGCCACCGGTCTGGCGCTGGCGCTAATGGCGTTTTTGCTGCCAGGATTTCGCCTGCCGCAGGCCCGTGCCGAAGGTTGGCGTCGCCGGGCTTTGGCCGCGATGTTGGCGTTGCTCTCAATGGCGCTGGTATGGGTGCAATCCGGCATCGGTTGGTTGGCGGGAGGGGTTGTGTTGGGGGGCTTTGTCCTGCTCCTGCGGCGGCGTTATCCGCGGGATGTTGTCACGGTTTCCTCATGGGTGAGCTGCTCCGCGCTGGTGGCGGTAGTGATATTGCTTATAAGCAATGAGTCCGGAGGTATGCTGCATTATGCCAGTTATGAGGGCGTAGATGACGATCGCAGCAGCCAGCTGGCGATGATTACCAAAAAGCCGCTGTTCAGCTGGGGCTATGGCGGGTTTGAATACGGCTTCCAGCCTGTTCGTGAAGATCAAACTCCACCGAGGAGAGCGGCCGAGATTGTTCGTCATCCCCCGGGCGAGCCGGTCCTGTGGAGAGCAGAAGGCGGTGTGGCGGCGTTGCTGGGCGTGGGGATGCTGGCGTGGGCAGGTTTGAAGCTGGTTACCCGCGCTCGCTGGCGCGACCGATGGGCCTTCGCAAGCAGTAAGGAAACGGCGGGGGAGGCGCTGGCTCTGTGTCTGGCGCTACTGCCGATGGCGCTGAATATCCTAACTAAAAGTCCATTTCACCTTTCGGCGCTGCATGGATTGGTGTTTTTGATGTTGCTGGCTATGCTCGATCGCCTGGTCTGCCCCCGTCTGGCGCGTGGCGCGTTGCTGCGGCATTGGCGTTGGCCGATGTTGGCGCTTTCTTTGGCTATCCTGTCTGTCATGGCGGCAGAATATATGTGAAATGCCAAGGTTGGCTGGGTAAGGGAGCAGGGTAAAAAAGCTTTGAAGTAATAGCTTTAGCAATAATGTGGCAGTGATTTATCTATAAAGCTTCACTCAATTATCATATCTGTAGCCTAAGTGAGCTGTAACAGAACGACGGCGGTTCCCCACATTGGCACCGGTTTCTGTCCGTAGAGCTAAACCATTTAGTTACAGATGAATAGCAGTGCACAGGTAAATGTTCATAGCTAAGTTCATATTAAATTGAAACAAAAGGAAAAGTTATAAGTTGTGAATAGGGTGCACAGTTTCTCTGTAAATCTTTTTTATGCTCCTCATCAACTCGTAAGACAGCCGGGAGTTAGGCTATTGGCCTTAAGACGATGTTAGTGTGTATCTTTGAGTGTAAGTTGGTTTTTTGTTTTTTTTAAAATCATTATGAATCAATGTGGTAGTTTCGTTTTTTGACTCCTATTATCGGCACCATTCTCTCTTCCTGTTATCGGCACCACCTCACTTTTTAACTTTCCCTTTCGTACACTCCGTCACCGACTCTGCCGCAAAGCTAAAGCCTATTAATCCGGCGCATGATGCAATACCTGGGCTTGCGTGCCATAAATCGCACAACACACAAACGTCGTAAACGGGAATATGCGTTGCTACGTTGGGACCTCACCGTCTTTTTCTTATCTGAGAAGAAAGGCATTAACGCGATTAATTCATTTAAACAAGTGAGGTTGTTATGTGTGAAGATTTAATTTCAAGAACGAAGTGTTTTGTCTTTAATGGTCAAAGATACAGAGTCTTTATCTCTCATCGCAGGGGGATTGGCGGTAATTTGAACCCGCTGTATCTTTTGGATGCTAACTCCCAGTTTTCGGTCGTGACGGAACGTAACAACAGAAAACGCGATGGGGATATTCTTTATGTCGGCATTGGCTATCAAGACGGGGTGGATGTCTTGAAGGCAAGAACCCGCGATTATACGGTTCCCTCAGGAGAGAAAGAGTTTGCGGAAGGGGGCGGAGCGGCAGCGTTTTATCAGTTTATTGCCGCATGCGTTAAACCATGGGTCGAAGCGCATTATCCTGTCAACGTAGATCGGCAAACGCTGGCAGGCCATTCGCACGGTGGTCATTTTGTGTTGTATACCCTGTTTAATCATCCTGATGCATTTCAAAATTATTTAGCGGCCAGTCCATCCATTTGGTGGGGCAATGGGGCGTTGATTCCTGACGGCAAGTTAGCCATTGATGAACATGTCAATCAGGTCACGCTGATGGTGGGAGAGTATGAAGAAAAGCTTCATCCCCAAAGTAATGAAACAGAGAAAATGCAGATCCTTAGAATGAACGCCACGCCTACGCTGCGAGCCAGAAATTTGGCGGAGAAGTTGATCGGTAATGAACAGCGCTGTAGCTTTGTTTTTTGCACCGGACGGCGCCACCCCGGCGTTATTAAGGATTATGCACAGGTGGCAAACCTGATCGCTGGGCATCGTCCACAATATGACGGGCTTTAGAATAGACATAGCGTTATTCAAGATCGATTTTATTGCTGTTAGTCCGGGCTGACGCTGCGAATCCTATCAATGCGAGTCACCTAGATTGTCAGTGGGAAGTCACCAGGGAAAATAAAATAGTCGACAAGGATATGGCCCCCTAGGGGCAACACGCTTAGCGCGGCGTCAACGGTTGGCATGATAGTCATGAATACATGCACATTATCCACTTTAAAAACAACAAGATATTAAAGTGTTGAGCCTTCGCCGCAGGAATATTCCTTCTCCTGCCGTACGTCTTTTGCTTGCCTTTCCCCGGTTAAACAACCGTTTAATTAATCACTGTTATAATTACCCCTGTTGAGCCTTGATGGGTGAATGTTTCTTCCTCAAGCATTGCGATGCGGCGCTCTGTGGAGCGGCATCCGTTTTTGGACATGCCGGTGGTTCGGTGAGAAGTTAGGAGAAGTGCACTATGAGCAGAAAAGACAAGCTCGCGGCGGCCCTGCTGGCCATCTTCCTGGGTGGGCTGGGCATTCACAAGTTTTACTTAGGGATGAAGTGGTGGGGGCTGTTCTACCTGCTGTTCTGCTGGACGGGGATCCCGGCGATTGTCGGCTTTATCGAAGGTATTATTTATCTGTTCCAGTCGGAAGAGAAATTCAACCAGAAATACAATCCTGGTCTGATTTAATGCTTTTTCTGGCGGCGCTTCCTGTTAAGGGAAGCGCCGTTTTTCATTCCGTTACTGTTTCTTCATCATCATCTTGCCGCGCATTTCTTTGCTCATCATTTTATTCGAGCTGGAAATCACGCAGTTATATTGCTTGCCTTGGTTAATGATCATAAAGGTGCTGACCGGATCTTTAAAATTCTTGTCGATGGTGAAATAAATATACGCCTGTGGCAGCGCCGCCGGTTTAAAGGCGCCGAAGGCATACACATCCGCCAGGCCCAGCGCGGAGAGATCGACCGTCAGCTCCATCGGTTTCATGGAATCCGGCGATGGGAACATCGACTTGGCCGACATCATCATGGTGCTGCTGTTGATGATGTAATCGGTTTTGACCTTCATGCCCATATATTTCGATTCCGGCATGGAAAGTTCTTTTTTGCAGGCGGCGTCATGCTGCGGCGCCGGGCTGCCATTTTCCATCACGGCGTGCACGTGTTCCAGCATCACCGCCGCGCTGCCGGTGGTAGGCTGCGCATCGGCCGCGTAAGCCACGCCGCTGAAGGCGGCCACAGAGGTAAGGATAATGCCTGTAACGATTTTCATTGTCGCTCTCCGGAATGCTAATAATGATATTAATTGCGGTGTGTAGCCTATTGGCTTGATAAAACGCAAAGTTACCCCTTTCCATGGAGATAAAGCCTCCTCGGAATATTGTCGATAAAATATTTCCTCGCCCGTTAAAAAACGGACTTTTTTAATTGCTGTCAGTGTCTTTGCTTGTGTCCAACTGCATATAAATAGTATGTCTAAACATAGTCAATGTTTGGAATATGCACAAATTATTGCAGTTTTTTTCCGCTTTCCTTTTCCGGTTTTTAACAAGGGGTAAATATTATATTGATATACAGGTAGTTATCTTTTTACGTTAAAAGCACTCTATGAAGCGTTATTTATGTGATCTTCATAGTCACAGAAATAACTCTGAAATTATTATCTTTCTATTTAACGGCTAATTATTCATGGCATAGGCTTCAACCCCTTATGTTTCCTGCGCTAGAATCAGGCGGCCGCTCTCTGTTGAAACAAGGATATCGTCATGGCCGCCTGGGCCCTTTTGATCGTCGGTTGGTTGCTGATTTGGCGGGATTACCCGATTCTCGGCGCGCTGTGCATCGCGCTGTTTGCCCTGCTGCAGTGGACGAAATACGCCGCTAAAGGCGCGCAACAACCCGAGGGGCAGGCCGCCGAGTGGCGCAAGACCGACTGGCGTTCGCAACCGATTGAGGTAGCGCACGTCGATGACAGCGACCGGCAGATCGGCGGCGTAGGGGAGCTGGGCATGGGCGGCCCCAACTTTTGGACGCTGCTGCTGCGCGACGGAGCGGTGGTGCATGGCGCCTGTGCGGCGCCGCAGGACGTGGACGGTGGCAAGCTGCGCCTGATTCCGACCCGCAGCCGCGAGGGTGAGGGGCTGACGGTATACGAACCTGCCGCCCGGGCGATGTACGCGCTGCCTGCGCTGACCGATCGCGAACAGGAAGCCTTGGCCGCCGGTGCCGCCGAGGCGCTGGCGCGGCTGCGGGCGAGATGTCGGCAGGTGGAGGCTACGCCATTGCATCCGGTGCGTGGCCTGTGGGTGCCGCAGTGGGTGGAGGATCCGGCGGATCGTCTGGAGATCGCCTTGCCCAGCGGCCGCACGCTGGCGGCGCGTTCGCGGTTACCGGCGGATCTGCGCCAGGCGGACGATCCCGCCGCGCTGCTGCACGCGCCGCCTTATGAGCTATTGCTGGATAACAGGCCGACCGATCTCTTGGTACGCGATCTCGAACGCGTGGCGGAATCCCCGACGGGCGACGGCTTGAGCGTCGGCGGCTGCCAGTTCCGCGGCGAGCAGATCGTCGACGGTCTGTACCATCTGTATTTTGCCGGCGAGTGGTTCAGCCTACTCTCTTACGCGCATAAACCGGCGGGCGGGCGCGGGGCGGACACCACCTTTTTCGTCGAGCGGGTAGAGCCGCAGGATGGCGGGGTGTTCGTGATTGAATGGGATGCCTACAGCGTGGGGCCGGACGGGCGCGAGCCGCGCGTGGCGGCTCCGCCGGTTCTGGTTGTCGCGGTGAGCTGGCAGGACGCGCCGCTGCAGCTGCCCACGGCCAATAACCGCGTGACCGTGCGCCTGCCCAACGCCACGGCATGATGCTTAAGGCAGCACCCTGACTTCGCCGTTCTGCAGGGTCAGCACGGCGATCGGGCTGCCGGAGAAGCATTCCCTGAACGTCCAACCGCTGGGTCGAAACGCCGCCGCTGGCAGCCCGGCTTGCCACTCCTCCCACTGCACGGCCGGCCGATCCGGCGGCAAAAAGAAGGTGACCAGCCAACCGGCTTCGCAGCGTACCGTTTGGCCGCTCGGGCGGGTAAAGGTATGCGCGCTCGCCAGCTCCATCACCGGCGGTGAAACCTCGAAGGCGACGATCGGCACGCCGGCCACGTTTTGCGGCTGAGGGAAGCGCACTGCGGTGACACCGTTCATCGTAACGGGGCTGTTTTCGCTGCCGGGCAGGCGCGGATCCTGCCGGTTTACCCAGCTTCCTTTTGGCAGCGCGATCTCACCAAACGGCCTGGCCTCGTCGAGCGTCAGGTAGCTGCGTTGGTTCCAACGATCTTCAGCCCGTTGGCTCTTGATATCCTGGATGAGGGTGCCGATCAGCGCCAGCATGCATGCCACCGGGTACACCGCCAGCGCCGAGGCGAGCAGATAGCCGCCCCAGGAGAGCGGCGGACGCGGGCGGCCGCAGCGGGCGGCGACGTAGCGCCAGCCCCACCAGGCGATCAGGATGCCGGCGAGCAGCAAGGCCAACAACAGCGCCAACAGCCCCGCGACGCCGGCGCCATAACCTAACAGCATGGCAAGTTCCTCATGTTCACGGCGTGGTGGCGCGGTAGCGAACGAAGTAAGGCAGCGCCGGGGTATCCCGGGCGTCGTCGTAGTGGCTTTCCGGTTCGACCACGGTCTGGCGTGCGTCGTCGCGCCCGTTGTAGCGGTACTCCAACGGTTGCCGGTAGCGCACGTCGGATGAACGCAGATCGAAAATCAGCGAGAGACGCGCATCGCCGTTATCCGTTTGGGCAACCAGCTTGTCGTTGCCCGCCCACAGCTGATACAGCGATTTATCGCCATTTTCCAGCAGTGCCGTCAGCTGCCCATCGGGCTGATAGCGCAGGAGCTGATACAGCCCTCTGTCCAGCGTCTGCGCGATCAGGTAGATGCCGCCATCCGGGGCCTGCGCGCTTTCGTTCACGCGCACCAGTAGCCAATGCCATTCAGTCATCTCGCCGGTTTTGCCGTTAACGGCGATGTGCAACGCGCCGGATCCGAGCACCGGGTTCATCCAGAACAGCACGCGATCGCCATCAACGGCGGTAAAGATCTCGGGCATGGATTTGCGAGCAGCTTTGCCGAAACGCGTCGATGACTCTTCCTCGCCGCGCTCAAAGCCCAGCAGCTGCCGCTCGTCCAGCAGCGCCGGCAGATTCAGCGTCTGTCGCCAATGGGCGCCGAAGTCCGGGCTGTAGAAAATGCCCTCGGTGCTGATGAAATACAGCGCGCGTTTTCCCGGCAGCGCCACCAGTTTGCCGCCGATCAAGGACGGGAGATTGTCATCGCCTTCCGCCCAGGGGAGCAGCGGCCCGATGGTGCCCCGCTGCACATCGACCAGCCGGCGCCCCTTGGACAGAAAAAGCACGCACTCTTGCGCGCTGCAAACCGCATCGTGGATCGATTCGTCGAGCTCCCCCAGCATTTGCAATCCCTTTGGGCCGACGAACAGCACCTGGCTGAGGTAGTTGGCCGCCCAGCCGTAAAAGCTGTTGTAGGCGCTGGTCTCACTTCTTTTGCTGGTGAGCAGCAGAGCGCCGTCCTGTGCCGGGTAGCTGTGGATGAGATCGTAGCGGGCTATCGTCGGCAACGCCTCGTCGCCCTGGGTCCATTGCCACTGTGCGTAGCGTTGCTCAGGGGCGAGGAAATAAAAGCCCAGCGCGCTGGCCAAAAACAGCGTCAGGATGAGAAGAGGTCTTTTATAAAGCGCTAACGTCATCATTTCAGCTCCGTCACCTGTTCCTGCCGCCATAGCCTGCGGCGCAGAGTGCGCAGGTATTTGAACGTCTTAAACGTGCGGTGCTGGTCAAAAGCGTAGAGGCGGCAGATCTGGGCGAAGCCCTCGATCAGCAGCGCCAGGCCGCTGACCATCAGCATCATCAGCAGCAGAATCGGCGGCAACTCGCTGCCGAGGCGCTTCAGGGTCCAGGCATCCAGGTGAAAGCCGGCTGGGGTATCGGCGTTATCCCACACTATCAGGGCGAGCATAATGCACATCATGATCGCGCCGAGAATGAAGACGGCGCGTGCGCACAGGTTAAGGCCGGCTTCGGTGAAGTAGCGATTGCCGCCGATGAGATAGGTCTGGCGGTCGCGGTGATTGATGATTCCACGCACCTTGGGCAACTCGGGAATGACGTCGTTCTCGCAGTACAACACCTGCAGCGGGTCGCCTTTGGCAATGAAAAGCGGATGTTGCCGACGAAATACCGGATGCAGTTTGGTATTGGGGACGTTGAGCGCGCGGGTCGTCAACGCGAAGTGCGTATCCTTCTGACGCCACGCATAAGTGTCCAAATACTGTACCTGCCGCGGGAGCTCATATTGGCAGAGTTCGTAGCTCAGGGCGTTGACCGTCTCGATGCCGGAGGCCTCGACGCCGTTCGGAAGGGGAGGCGCAGTCTGTAGCGGTGCGGTCGCCGGCACGGTGTCTGCGCGGGCGGCCCGGTATTTGATGCCGGGGATTTTCAGGCTGAGTGAGCCGGGCGGCGTGACGTCTTGCCCCAGCAGCACGCGATCCAGCGCCCTGAGCAGGCGCCTGCGGCCGCGGTGCCCGATCAGCAGAAGCTCTGAACCGACGAACAACACCATGCCAACACCGATAAGGCCGGCGATGATGGCGATAAAGAACAGGACGATGGTCAGCCAGGAGTCTTCCCGGTCCATGATGAAAAAGCCCGCCGGGAAACCGCCGGCCAGCACGATGCCCAGCAACAGCAGGGCAAAGTATTTCAGCTTGTATTTCAGCGTTCTGTCGGGCTCCAGCCGGCCTTTCGTGCCGTGCAACAGCCAGTGCAGCCAGTAGCTGCCGTCCCGCAGGCGGTGAGCGCCGATCTTCACCCGATCGCCGGCGGCGAGCGTGGCCAGCAGGTTTTCACTGTCGCTGAAGTCGTCGCGATAAAAAAAGAACGTTTGGCCGGAAGCGATAAGCCTCACCAGGTTGTCGGGCGCCGTCTGTTGGCAGGCGCATTGCTCGACGGTCACATGAAAAAATTGGGTTTGCATGTCATTCCCTGTCAGCGGGCGTGGCCCGAAAATTCATCCCTGGCGCCGGGTATTCAGCGCTTTTTCATCAACGGCAGCATGCGCACCAGCGCATTGTCCTTGACGATGTAGTGGTGGAACAGCGCGGCGGCGGCATGCAGGCCGATCAGCCAGTAGCCGAATGACGCCAGCGTTTTGTGCCAGCCGATAATCATCCGCGCCTGCGGCCGATCGGCCACCTCGGCGAACGGCATCGGCAGGCCGAACAGGTACCACTCTTTGCCGCCCAGATAGCGCGAATACACTCCCAGTACCGGTAGCGTCAACAGCAGCAGGTAAATCAGGGTATGCGTCAGATGCGCCAGGCCGGTTTGCCACTTCGGCGGCTTGGGCGTGATAGCGGGAGTGGCGTGACGCCAGCGCAGGAACAGGCGGGCGATCGTCAGCGCAAACACCGTCACGCCGCAGCTGAAGTGGGTGACGACCAGCACGTACCACGGCGCACTGCCCGGCTCGGCAAAGCCCCGCAGCTCGATGGCGGCGCAGGTGATGACCAGCAGGATCGCCACCAGCCAGTGCAGGCGGATTTGCCACGGCATGTAGGTGTTTGGCACCGGGTTACCTTCTGATGTTAAAGGGTCTGTGCGCCGATGGTAACGAAATGTTACAGGCGAGGAAAGCGCCTGCATGCAGTTTAAGCAAAATGCCAGGGGGATAGGCTTATTAAGCTATGAATTTAGTGGGTTAAGTGCCTGGCGTCAGGGGAGGCAGTTAGCATCGTAAGTTGTGAAGTTAATGCGCGGTAGGTTCAGAGGCTGGCAGCTTATTAAGCGATGAGGCGGGTGGCGCCGCAGCCCCGCTGCGGCGCCCTGGGGTCAGTTTAATTTCGCCTTGGCGAAATCGCTGCCGTTCACGTCCACCACATAGCCGCTCAGGTTGCTGCGGGTGGCGTAGAACACCTTGCCGGTGGCCAGCGGCAGCCACGGTGCCTGTTTGGCGAAGATCACCTGCGCCTGTTGATACAGCTTGGCGCGCGCCTGCGGCTGGTTCTCCTGGATCGCCTGCTGGATCAGTTTGTCGTAATCCTTATCGCACCAGCGCGCCACGTTGGCGCCGCTCTGCACGCCGGCGCAGCCGAGCAGGGTGGCGAAGTTATCCGGATCGCCGTTGTCCGACACCCAGCCGTAAAGCGCGCTCTGCTGTTCACCTTTGCGCAGCCCGGCCAGATACTGGCCCCACTCCCAGGTGACGATCTTGGCCTTCACGCCCACCTTTGCCCAGTCGCTCTGAATCATCTCGGCGATGCGCTTCGAGTTCGGGTTGTAGGGGCGCTGTACCGGCATCGACCAGATGTCGGTCTCAAAGCCCTGCTCCAGCCCGGCCTGCTTCAGCAGCTCGCGCGCCTTCTGCGGATCGTAGGCGTACTCCGGCAGTTTATCGTTGTAGCCCAGCATGCCCGGCGGCAGCAGCGAATTGGCCGGGGTGCCGCTGTCTTTGAACACGGCGGCGACGATCGCTTTCTTGTCTACCGCGTAGCTCAGCGCCTGGCGCACCAGCAGGTTGTCGAACGGTTTTTTCTGGGTGTTGAACGCCAGATAGCCGACGTTCAGCCCGGTAATATCGTGCAGCTGCAGGTTGCTGTCGGCCTTAATGGCGGCGAATTGCTCCGGCAGCGGTGCCGGGATGATCTGGCACTCGTTGGTTTTCAGCTTGGCCAGCCGGGTTTGCGGATCCGGCGTAATGGAGAAGATCAGGTGCTTGCTGGCCACTTCGCCCTGCCAGTAGTGCGGGTTGGCGATGTAGCGGATCAGCGAATCCTGTTTGTACTGCTGCAGCGCGAACGGCCCGGTGCCGATCGGCCAGTTGTCGACGTATTCCGGCGTGCCCTTTTTCAACATGGCGTCGGCGTACTCGGCGGACAGGATCGAGGCGAAATCCATCGCCCAATCGGCGACGAAGGCGGCGTTGGGCTGGCTCAGCGTGAAGCGCACGTGATGCTCGTCCACCGCTTCCACCTTGGTGATCAGTTTATCCAGCCCCATGTCGGTGAAGTATTCATAGTTGCCGCCGGAAACCTTGTGGTAGGGGTTAGCGGGATCCTTCTGCCGCATCACGGTGAACACCACGTCTTCGGCATTGAAGTCGCGCGTTGGGGTGAAGTATTTGTTGCTGTTGAATTTCACCCCCTGGCGCAGGGTGAAGGTATAGGTCTTGCCGTCCGGGCTGACACTCCACTCGGTGGCCAGCGAAGGAGCGGGCGTTTTATCGCTTTCACGCAGCGTTACCAACCGGTTGTACAGCACCTGTGAGGTGGCGATAAAGGTCGGCCCGGAGCTGGAAAGCTGTGGGTTGAATGATTCCGGCGAGGCGACGGTGCAGTACACCAGCGCATCGGAAGCGGCCAGCGCGCCGCCCGCCGACAACAGGCCGCAGCCGGCCAGCGCCAATCCGGCGATAGGGTGTTTTAAAAACGTCAAGGCAAGATCCTCAGGTGGAATGGGCCGTTACCGGCGAATTGATTTAACTATAGATAACGGATGGCGAGACGGGGAACAAGCCTCTCATCTGCGCATTCTGTGCGCCCCGCATTGCTTGCCTTTACGGCGTAGATCTACACTGCGGGACAATCACTCACTCGCAAGGATTTCCCGATGAGCCACTTTCGCCCTGTCGCCCTCGAACACGCCAGCCGCCTGCTGAACCACGGGCCGACGGTCTTGATCACCAGCCGCAGCCGCGACGGCGCCAAACGCAACGTGATGGCCGCCGCCTGGTCGATGCCGGTGGAGTTCAGCCCACCGCGCATCGCCATCGTGGTCGATAAAGGCGCACACAGTCGGCAGATGATCGAAGAGAGCGGCGCATTCGGTATTTGCGTGCCGGCGGCGATGTTCATCGACGCCACCTACGCGGTCGGCAGCGTGTCCGGGCTGGACGACGACAAGTTCTCCCGCTTCCACATCGCCGCGGCGCCGAGCGCCACGCTGCAGGTGCCGCTGATCGAACAGGGCTGCGTGGCGTGGCTGGAGTGTCGGTTGCTGCCGGAAAGCGGCGCGCAGGAAAAATACGACACCTGTTTCGGTGAGGTGCTGAGCGCGGCGGCGGACGAACGGGTATTCCAACAGGGGCGCTGGCACTTCACCGCCGACAATGCGGATCTGCACACCATTCATCATCTGGGGGCGGGCAATTTCGTGCGCAGCGGCGAGACGCTGCGGGCCAAACCGCTTTAATCGGCCTTGCGCCTGCGGTCAGCATCATAGCGCTCGCGGGCGGCGTCCAGCTCGGGGAAATGGTATTCCGCCCACTTATCCAGCGCCGCCAGCGTCTCGACCAGCGAGCAGGCGACGGCGCTGAGCCGGTATTCCACATGCGACTGATTCTTTTCACTTAAATCCAGCCGTTCGAGCAGCCCATTGCGTTCCAATTGACGCAGCGTTTGTGTCAGCACCTTCTGCGAAATGCCGTCGATGCGGCGCAGCAGCTCGCCGTTGCGCATCGGGCGTTGTGCCAGCGCAGGCAGGATCAGCATCACCCACTTGCCGGAAATCAGCGCCAGCGCATCGCGCGCGGAACACTTGCTCGAATAGACGTCGCCGGGATAAGCCATTGGGGGTTACCTTCAGGTGCGTAATTGCCAAGGGGGTGAGAAAGCCACAGCATAACAGCACCACCTTACAACGGGAGAAACAGGATGAACGTGCTGATTGTGCTGGCTCACCCCGAGCCGCATTCTTTCAATGCTCATTTGGCTGAACAGGCGCGGCAGGCCTGGCTGACGCAGGGGCACCAGGTGAAGACGGTCGATCTGTATCAGGACGGGTTTGATCCGCGCGAGGGCGCCGGCCACTACCCCAGCAGAAAGCAGGCCGACAGATTTGATGCGATGCAGGAGCAGCGCCATCACTGGACGATCCAGGCGCTGCCGGCGGAGATCCGGCGGCATATTGAGCTGCTGCGCTGGGCGGATACGCTGGTACTGCAGTTTCCTTTCTGGTGGTTCGGCGCGCCGGCCATCATCAAGGGCTGGATGGATCGGGTGTTCGTTTACGGCGGGATCTACGACAGCCGCCACCGCCATGAGAACGGCGTGATGCGCGGCAAGCGGGCGCTGCTGACCGTCACCGCCGGCGCTTCCGCTCAGGCCTGTGCGCCGGACGGGCGTGACGGCGATATGCGGCTGATGCTGTGGCCAATCATGCATGCGCTGCACTATATCGGCTTTAGCGTGCTGGAGCCGTTCCTGGTCTATGGCGTGCGCGGCGGGTTGACGGACGAGGCTCTGCAGGCGCAGAACGCCGCTTTGGTGCAGGTGACGCAGGCGTATCGGGACGGTTTGAACGCGTTTTCCGCCTGGCCGGCGGTGCCGTTCAACCGCAATGAGGATTTTGACGCCGATCTGGCGCTGAAACCCGATGCGCCGGTCTACAGCCCGTTCGTGCGGCACCGCGATCCGGATTAAAACCCGGCCTTCAGCAGCTCCTCGCGCAAATCGTCGATAATCGCCGGTTCGATGTCGGGGAACTGCTGCTGAATATCGGCGATGGCTTCGGCCACGCTGGGGCCGGCGAAGGTGCCGGAGAAGGGCAGCAGCGGCAGATTGGCGTCGCTGTCCGGCAGTTCACCGCGGATCGTGCCGGTGATCATGCCCGCTTTTTTTTCCGCCGTGAGGTCGTACTCTCCCACGTTTTTGTCGATCGGTTTCATTGGCCACCTCGCTGTCGGTGAGTGTTTTGCCCTGTCTGTTAAAGCATAGTGTTTCAGGCAATGAATACCAATCAATGCATATAATATTAATATAAAACAATAAGATGACTCTCTCCTGCCGTTTGGCGTTCGCGGGCGTTCAGCGCTATGCTCGTGGCGCTGAAGGAACCTTCCTCACTGACAGGGATAGACGATATGAAAAGACTGAAAAGCGCGGCGCTGTTGCTGCCGCTGTTGGCGCTCAGCGCCTGCACCCAGCATCTCAGCAGCGCTGAGCTGCATGCCAAGCACTACATTTATCAAACCCGCGACGACTTCGAGCCGGGGTTCCGCACCGACGTGAACGGCAGCATTAAAAACGCCGTGCCGATGTTCGAACAATTCTACCAAATGGGGAAAAAGGATCGCGCGGCGGGCGTGGCGCGCAGTGAAGCGCAGAAAAAAGCCGACTATCTGGCCAGCCCGGAATTCCAGCAGAACATGGAACACAAAACCGTCTTCATCAACCGCGCCTACAGCGGCTCCGACAATCCTAAACGCCGTCAGGTGCTCTCGCAGGAGGCGGTAGGCGCCTATTGGGACGGCTACGAAGGGCGCTGAACATAATCCCTCACAAATAGAAGGTAATAAAAACTGGTCTTCTGGCGGTTATTTGATTATAAAAACCGCCGCTAAGGACGATGTTCATAGATGAAACCAGGAGTGTTTATGTTGGCAAAAGTTAAGCGTTCGTTCGCCGCCGCCGTCGTATTGATGTTGGCGTTACCCGCGGTTCAGGCCGCGGATTACCGTGCGGGCGAGCAATACACCCGGCTGGATAAGCCGGTGGCCACCGCGCCGGCGGTGGTGGAATTTTTCTCCTTCTACTGCGGCCCTTGCTATCAGTTCGCCGAAACCTATCGCGTAGGCAGCACTGTCGCGCAGGCGCTGCCCGCCGGCGAGAAGCTGACCAAATATCACGTCAGCCTAATGGGCAAACTGGGCAATGAGCTGACCGAGGCCTGGGCGGTGGCGACGGTGCTGGGCGTGGAAGACAAGATTGAAGGGCCGATGTTCGAAGCGGTGCAGAAACAGCGCGCCGTCAACGGCGCCGAGGATATTCCGCGGGTGTTCACGGCGGCCGGCATCGATGCCGCCACCTACGAAAACGCGCGCCACAGCCTGCTGGTCAAAGGATTGATCGCCAAGCAGAACGAAGCGGTGAAAGCGTTCGAGGTGCGCGGCACCCCGTCGTTCTACGTGGCAGGCAAATACAAGATAGACAATGCCGGCATGGCCAGCACCAGCGTCGAAGGCTACGCCAAAGAGTATGCGGCGGTGGTGCGTTACCTGTTGGACAAACAGCCGTAAACCGGGCCGCCTGGGCCCGGTGCTAGCCGCCGGGTCTATTTTGCCGCGGGCAAATCCAACGCCTGACGCAGCTCGTCGCGCGCTTGCCGATACTGTTGCTGGAAATCCTGCTGCTGTGAAAGCTGCTGGCTGATCACGCTGCCGGCGATGCGGCCCATCTCGATATCGGAAGGGTAGTGAATGCCCGCCACTACCCGGTTGTCGCCGTATTGCCAGGCGCGCGTCATGATGGCGGCGCGCTTCTCCGGCACCATGTTGGCCAGGGTAATGCCCATCAGCGTGCCCAGCGTGGTGTGGCCGGAAGGCCAGGAGCCGGAGCTGGAGCGTTTGACGATCGGCTCGATGCGGCTGTCCAGCATATGCGGGCGCGGGCGCTTCCAGAAATCTTTCGCCGGATCGACCACCGCCGCTTCGGTAGCGACGATGCGATCGAAGAAGGCGCTCACGGCCGGCAACGCCTGGGCGTTGAACTTCGGCCCTATCACGTTGCTGTACACCCAAACGTTCTCTTCCGCATCCGCTTTGGCCTGGCTGGCCATCTCCGGCGTGCGTTTCTGTTGCATGTCGAGCACTTCCCGCAGTTCGCGCTGGGTCTGAGCCGAGTCGTTGGCCGGCGGCGGCGGCAGAATGTGGGTCAGATCCACCTGCTGCGCGGTGGTGAACGGTTGGGCTTCCTCTGCCGCCTGCGCGTGGAACGCGGCCAGCGCGCTGGCGGTAAACAAGCACAGCGCCAAAGCGGATTTTTGCAATGATTTCATCGGATCAGGTCCAGGGTGTCAAAGTGAAGGGAACAGCAGCCTTGTATCTTTGATGAGGGTTGTGATGATGCGATGACGGTTTCGTGGCGAATTGATGACAACGCGCCCGGTGAATTGTGATCGCGGCGCCAAATCCCCCGTTGATCATTGATTGTGTGTTAACGGATTGTTATGGTGTTTTTCTGTTCAACGGCGCAGCGCTGCTGCTGTTCGAAGGGAGAGATCATGACGGCATTGGCAACGCTCCGGGACGCCGGCTTCGAAGAGTGGCTGGGGAAAATCAACACCGCCTGCGGCAGGTTCTGCGCGAAAACGCTGGGGCCGGGCTTCAGCGGAGCGATGCAGGAATTCCGCGCCCATGCGCTGCGTCTGAGCGTGGTCGATGTGTCCCAGGCCCGGCTGTACCGCACGCCGCGCGAGATCGCCCGCAGCGACGGCGCGCACTTTTTTACCGTTTTCCAGCTGCGCGGCAGTGCGTTGATGGAGCAGGGCGACCGCCAGACGGTGCTCTCTCCCGGCGATATGACGCTGATTGACGCCTCACAGCCCAGCAGTTTCACCTTCCAGCGCGATTCGCGCCAAATTTCTCTGCTGTTGCCGCGCGGCTGCCTGCCGTTGCCGCCGCCGTGCGCGCGGCGTCTGGGGGCGGAGCTCAGCGCGGTGCGTCTCAGCCGCCAACTGGTGCTGAGCAGCATGCAGGATCCGCTGCTCGCCGCGGCGGAAAGCGAAGCGGTGCTGAATGCATTGGCGGCGCTGCTGCGTCCGGCGCTGGCGCTCGAACAGGCGCGGCCGGAGGGGCCTCCGTCGGTTTTCGACAAGGCGTTGGCATTGATCGACAGGCATATCCAGTCGGCGCAGCTGCGCCCGGAATGGGTGGCGGCCGAGTTGGGAGTCTCGTTGCGCAGCCTGTATCGGCTGTTCGCCCGACAGGGGCTGGTGGTGGCGCAGTACATCAGGAACCGCCGGCTGGATCTGTGTGCGCAGGCGCTGCGCAGCGCCGCCGGTCAGGAGAAGTTGGCTGGCATCGGCCTCGACTGGGGCTTCACCGATCACAGCCATTTCTCGACCGCTTTCAAGCAGCGCTTTGGCATGTCGCCGAGCGAATACCGCCGGCAATATCAATAAGTCTGGGCGCGGGGCAGGCCCGCGCCGCTTCACTCAATAGCGGATGCAGACCGATTTCGATTCGGTGTAGGCGTCCAGCCAATCCGGGCCGAAATCGCGGCCGCTGCCCGACTGTTTAAACCCGCCGAACGGCATGTTCGGATCGATCAGCGTATGGGTGTTGACCCACACGGTGCCGGCCTGAATACGCGGCGTCAGCGCCATCGCTTTCTGCAGGCTGGTGGTCCATAGGCTGGCGGTCAGCCCGAAGTCGGTGTCGTTGGCCTTGCTCAGCGCCTCTTCGGCGCTCGCCACCCGGATCAGGTTGACCACCGGGCCAAACACTTCTTCGCGCGTCAGGTTCAACCGATCGTCCGGGTTGATCACCAGCGTCGGCGGAATGTAGAAGCCGTTGGCGTCCGGCCCGGCCGCGCCGCCGATGAGCTCGGCGTTTTTCGCCCGGGCGTCGTCCAGATAGGCCGCCACCTTGTTGCGGTGCGCAAGCGACACCAGCGGGTTGATTTGCGCGCCGGCATCCATCCCCGGCCCGACCGACAGCGATTTCACCGCCTGTTCAAAACCGGCCACCAGCTGGTCGTAAATCGGCGCTTCGATATAAATCCGCGAGCTGGCGGCGCACACCTGCCCCTGGTTGAGGAAGCTGCCGAGCATCAGGCCTTCGATCACCTGCTGCGGATCGGCGTCTTTCAGTACGATAGCCGGGTTTTTGCCGCCCAACTCCAGCGTCACGCGGGTCAGGCGATCCGCCGCGGCGCGCGCAATGCTTTTGCCGACCGGCGTGGAACCGGTAAAGCTGACTTTGGCGATCAGCGGATGTTCGGTCAGCGCCTTGCCGCACACGGTGCCGCGGCCGGTGACCACGTTGAACACGCCCGGCGGCACGCCGGCTTCGCTCGCCAGCTCGGCCATGCGCAGCAGGGTGAGCGGGGTGGTTTCCGACGGTTTGATGACGATGGAGCAGCCCGCCGCCAGCGCCGGCATCACTTTCCACATGCCGATCATCAGCGGGAAGTTCCAGGGCACGATGCCGGCGACCACGCCAATCGGCTCTTTGCGGGTATAAACCTGATATTTGGCGCCCGGCGGAATCGGAATGGACACGTCCAGCGTCTGGCCGGTGATTTTGGTCGCCAGCCCGGCGGTGTAACGCATCCAATTCAGGGTGTTGCCGACTTCTAAGCCGCGGGCGATGTTGATCGATTTGCCCTGTTCCAGGGTTTCGAGCTGCGCCAGCTCTTCGGCATGCTGCTCCACCAGATCGGCGAAGCGCAGCAGGATGCGCTCGCGCTCTACCGGCAGGCGCTGCGCCCAGACGCCTTCGCTGAAGGCTTTATGGGCGGACTGCACCGCCAGTGCGACGTCGTGTTCATTGGCGTCGGCGGTCGTGGCGATCTGCTGGCCATTGGCGGGGTTATACACCGCCAGGCGGCCTTCCGCGGCGGACGCGCGCCACTGGCCGTCGATATACAGCCCATGCTGACGATCGAGAAAACGCGATACGCTATCCAGCACGGCTACGGTATTGTCAGACATACATCCTCCGATCAGGCTCATCAGGTTAGGGTTAACCCTGAAAGTCTATATCAGCGGGAAAGCGGCGGCTTTGGTCTGCCTGACATTCGGTTTGCCCTGCGTGTCATTTTGCCGTGACGGACGAGTTAACTGCGGCCGGCGGGCGCCGGCCGAGAGGGATTACGAACTCAGCGTCGCCAGACGGGTGGCGAAACCGAGGAACAGCAGGCCGATCAGGCCATTGCCGAGCTTCGCCAGGCCTTTCTTGTGATTGAAGAAATGCGCCAGCATCGCGCCGGAGAAGATCAGCGTGCTCATGTAGATAAAGCTGACGGCTTCGAGGATCAGCGCCAGAATGGTGAACGACAGCCCGGTGTGTGCGTAGTTGAAGTCGATGAACTGCACGAAGAACGACACGTAAAACAGGATCGCTTTCGGGTTGGTCAGGCTCAGCGTCAGCGACTTGCGCAGAATGCTGTGGCCGCCTTCAATTTGCTGCTGTTGCGCCTGCGCCTTCTGCACGAAGGTGGCGTAGAGGATTTTTGCGCCGAGGAACAGCAGATAAATCGCGCCGAGAAAACGCACCAGGGTAAACAGGAACGGCGTGGTGCGGATCAGCGAAGCCACGCCGATATAGGCGCAGAAGATCAGGATCGCATCGCCGATAAACACGCCCAGCGCCGCGGTGTAGCCGGCGCGCACGCCGCGCGATACGCCGGTTTTCAGCACGTACAGCGTATTCGGCCCCGGCAGAATGATGATGAAGACCACCCCGGCCAAATAGGTCCATAAATTCAGGACGCCAAAACTCTCTAACACAATAACCTCTCCATGCGCGCAACTAACAGGCAAAAACACTGGCCACGCCCGTGGCCGGCCGCGATCCTAACGCCGTGCAAGCGGGTTGGCAACGTAATAAACTTCATGTTGTTGGTTAAAAATTGTCGAAAGATTGTTGAAAACGTCGGCGCCGAATTAAAAAGCAAGAGTCGGCGTGTTTCGCTAACGGCCCGTCACTATGCTGGTTAACACCGAAACCGCAGTGAGGAACGGATGATGAAAAACATAATCGACAGCGCCGATCCGCGCTGGCTGGCGATTGTCAGCCGCGACAAACACGCCGACGGCCGCTTTATCTACGCGGTGAAAACCACCGGCGTGTATTGCTCGCCTTCTTGCCCGTCACGTCAGCCGAATCGGCAAAACGTGGAGCTGTTCGACGACGCGGCGCAGGCGGAGGCCGCCGGCTATCGGCCGTGTAAACGCTGCCGACAGGGGCTAACGCCGCTGTTTGAGCAGCATGCGCAGCAGATCGCCGAGGCCTGCCGCTATATCGAACGAGCGGAGAAAGCGCCGTCGCTGCAGATGCTGGCGCGCCACGTCGGGTTGAGCCAGTACCATTTTCACCGGCTGTTCAAGGCGATCACCGGCCTGACGCCGAAAGGCTATGCCGACGCGCAGCGCAGCCAGCGGTTGCGCTGCGGTCTTAAGCAGCAGGAGACGGTGACCGACGCGATATTCGACGCCGGCTATGGCGCCAACGGCCGCTTTTACCAGCAAGCCAACGCCGCGCTGGGCATGACGCCAAAAGCCTACCGGGCGGGCGGCAAAGGCATGCGCATCCATTTCGCCGTCGGGCGCTGTTCGCTGGGCGAGATCCTGGCGGCGCAAAGCGAAGTCGGCATCTGCGCCATTTTGCTGGGGGACGATGCGCAGCAGCTGGTGCAGGATCTGCAGGACAAATTCCCCAACGCCGAACTGATCGGCGGGGACGCGCAGTATGAAACGCTGATGGCGCAGGTGGTGGGCCTGATCGAAGCGCCGGAGAGCGGGCTGGCGCTGCCGCTGGATATTCGCGGCACTGCATTCCAACAGCGAGTCTGGCGGGCGCTGCAGACGATACCGGTCGGTGAAACCGTCAGCTACGCCGATATCGCCCGGCGCATCGGCGCGCCGAAGGCGGTGCGCGCAGTAGCCGGCGCCTGCGCCGCCAACATGCTGGCGGTGGCGATCCCCTGCCACCGGGTGGTGCGCAACGACGGCGCCTTGTCCGGTTATCGTTGGGGCGTCGAGCGCAAGCAAGCCTTGCTGGAAAAAGAGGCGCAGCGATGAGCGGCGCGCTGGCGGCGCGGTTGGTCGAATTGGACTGGTCGGCGATCGAACGCGAACTTGATGCGCAGGGAAGCGCGCGCCTGCCGGGCGTGCTCAGCGCCGAACTGTGCCGGCAATTGGCGGCGCTTTATCCGCATGGCGAACATTTTCGCAGCCGCATCGTCATGGCGCGCCACGGTTTTGGCCGCGGCGAGTACCAGTATTTTGCGTATCCGTTACCGCCCCCGGTGGCCGAAGCGCGCGGCCTGCTGTACGCGCGGTTGGCGCCGTTGGCCAATCGCTGGAACGCCATGCTGGGTCTGGAGACGCGCTATCCCGCCGAACACGAGGCCTACCTGGCTGAATGCCATCAGGCCGGCCAGCGGCGGCCAACGCCGCTGCTGTTGCGTTACACGGAGGGGGATTACAACTGTTTGCATCAGGACTTGTACGGCGAACGAGTGTTTCCGCTGCAGGTGGCGTTCCTGCTTTCCGCCCCCGGGCAGGACTTCACCGGCGGCGAGTTTGTGCTGACCGAGCAGCGGCCGCGCATGCAGAGCCGGCCGGAGGTGGTGCCCTTGCAGCAGGGGGACGCGGTGGTGTTCGCGGTGCACCATCGGCCGGTGGCCGGGGCGAGAGGCTACTATCGGGTCAATCTGCGCCACGGCGTCAGCCGGATACGCACCGGGCAACGCCACACGCTAGGGGTGATCTTTCACGACGCGTTATAGCTTGCGCGCCAGCAGGGTGGCGAAGCGCAGCGAGATGCGGTTGCCGGCGGCATCGGTCTTGTGCAGTTGCCCGACGTCCTCGTTGTATTTGAGGATCTGCCAGTCGCGATAATAGTGCTTCAGCTCGCCCGGCTTGAAGGTGAACGGGAACGGCAGCGGGCAGGGATAATCCTCGGTATCCATCGCCGCCACGATCAGGTTATGGCCGCCGGGCACGGTGCTGTCCTGCATGTTTTGCACGATATGCGGGATCTGCTGGCGCTCGAGGAACATCAACACCACGGTGGACAGGATGAAGTCATACTCGCCGCTGAAGCGGTGGATATTGAGATCCTGCACCCTGGCGCTCAGGCGGGTCAATTGCTCGGCGTCGATGATCTGGTTGAGGCGCGCTATCGACGGCGCGTGCTTGTCCCAGGCGGTGACGTCGAAGCCTTTCAGATTGAGATAGAGCGAGTTGCGCCCGCCGCCGCAGCCCAGATCCAGCGCCTTGCCCGGCGCGATGCGTGCCGCCGCCTCGATCACTTCGGAATGGGTGCGCGTCAGTTGGTATTTCTTGTGGTAGTACTCTTCCGGCGTGCAGTAAAACGCCAGCCGACAGGTCATGTCGTCCGAGAAGGAAACGATGCGATGCCACTGCTGCGGTTCGATAAACGGCGGCTGGCTTTCGGGGCTGAACTGCCAGGTCTCGGTGGTGGCGCCATCCTCGGTCATCATGGCGAACGTCAGGCTGCCGTTCAGCACGGTGAGTTTCGCCCAGGTGCCGCTCTGGGTGTTGTGGCGCTGGCGAAAGGCTTCCGGCAGCGTGTCGCTGTTCCATTCCGGCAGGGTTTTATAGCAAAGCAGCTGCTGCTCCATAGGGGGCTCCTCTGGCTGGGCGAGCAAAGTGATTTATATGATGCATATAAAATACATCTTTATCGGTCGTTTGAACATAGCGGCCTGACGGAAAGACGCGACGAGATCTTTATACTGGATTGTGCGCGGCGGCTGGGCTAATTTCAGTGCTGTTGATGTCATTACGTTCAGGGAAAAGATGCCGATACGCCGTTTATGCCACCCGATGCCCTTCCGTTTGCTGAGCCTGGCCGCGCTGCTGGCGCTGGCGGGCTGCACCAGTAAAACCACCACCACGGCGCCGGCGGCGCGCCCTGCCGACGTCAAAGCTCAACTGATGAAACTGATCCCGGCCAACGCCGGCGACCGTCAGGGCTGGGCCACCGATATCGCCGCCGCCTTCGCCGCGCAGGACATCGAACCGAGTAATGAAAACCTGTGCTCAGTGTTGGCGGTGACCGAACAGGAATCGACGTTCCAGGCCAACCCGCAGGTGCCGGGGCTGCCGAAGATCGCCTGGAAGGAGATCGACCGCCGCGCCGATCAGATGCACATCCCGAACTTTTTGGTGCATACCGCGTTGAAGATCTCGTCGTCGAACGGCCAGAGTTACAGCGAGCGGTTGGATAAGGTGCGTACCGAGAAGGATCTGAGCGATATTTTCGATGACATGATTGACCGCGTGCCGATGGGGCAGAAGCTGTTCGGCCATTTGAACCCGGTGCATACCGGCGGCCCGATGCAGGTGAGCGTCGCCTTCGCCGAGGCGCACGCCAAAGGATACCCTTATCCGGTAGACGGCTCTATTCGCCGCGAAGTCTTCAGCCGGCGCGGCGGCATGTATTTCGGCATTATGCATTTGCTGGGATATCCGGCCGATTACAGCCGGCCGATTTATCGCTTCGCCGACTTCAACGCCGGGTGGTACGCCAGCCGCAACGCGGCGTTCCAAAATGCGGTCAGCCGGGCGAGCGCCATTCCGCTGGCGCTGGACGGCGATCTAATCGACTTCGGCAGCGACAAGCCCGGTGCCACCGAATTGGCGGTGCGCACACTCGGCAAGCGTCTTAACATGAGCGACAGCGCCATTCGCCGGGCGTTGGAGAAAGGCGATACCGCCGGCTTCGCCGACACCGACCTGTATAAGAAAGTCTATGCGTTGGCGGGCGGCAAACTGCCGCGCGAGATGCTGCCGGGCATCCAGCTGGAAAGCCCGAAAATCACCCGCAAGCTGACCACCGCCTGGTTCGCCAAGCGGGTGGACGAACGTCGTCAGCGCTGCATGGCGCGCGCCGGCGGCGGGTAACGGCTGCGCCGTCAGAGCGAGTGAATAAAGTCGATCGCGGCTTGCGCCACCGCCTGTGGCGCATCCTCCATCAGAAAATGCCCGGCCTGGGGAAACACCTGCAACCTGGCACCGGGAATATCGCTTTGCAACCGATGAGCGTAGCTGAGCGGTTGCCACTCGTCGTCGGCTCCCCACAGGATCTGCACCGGCAGGTGCAGCGCCGGCAAGCACTCGGAAAAATCGGCGGTATAACGGGCATCGTAGTGGGCGATCTGATGCCGGTAAAACGCCGGTTGGCCGATGACGCCGACGATCGGCGTCAGATAGTGGCGTAGCAGTTCGCCCTCCATCAGCGTTTTGTCGAACACCGCCATTTTCAATTGCCGCGTCATCGCCTGTTCATGCTGTTCCGGCGCCATGACTGCATAGTGTTGATAATGGTCGCGCATGTCGCGCCAGGACGGCGAAGGCCAGGAATCGTAACTGCAGATGTCCGCGATGGTCAGCGAGCGAAAACGCGCGGCATGGCTGAAGGCCGCACGCAGCGACAGCGCGCCGCCGATGTCATGACCGAAGATGTGCGCCGTTTCCAGCTCCCAGTCATCCAGCAATGCGATCAGCAGTTCCGCCTGCGCGGCGATGGAGGTATCCGCCGTCAGCGGCCGCTCCGAGGCGCCGAACCCCAGCAGATCGTAGAGATGAACCCGAAATCCCGCCGCAATCAACGACGGCAGCAGGTGCCGCCAGACGATCGCGTGCGCTGGGGTGCCATGCACTAGCACCAGCGGTTCCCCCGCGCCGTGGACGCCGGCGGCGATGCGATGGCCGTTGATGATCCGGTGTTGGTTAAGCAGATTGGGAAAAGCATTCATGACGAATCTCCAGAGAAGGGATGTTTTTCTACCCTAACCGGCGCCTTTTCATGACGCCAATGACAAGTTATGGTGAGCTCATCCCAGTTTTGTCATGGTGGAAACATGAACCAGCGTTTGTCGATAGATGCCTTGCGTGCGCTACTGTGCGTGATTGACACCGGCAGCATGACCCGAGCGGCGCAGCAGCTTAATCTCAGCCAGTCGGCGGTAAGTTGGAAAATCAAACGGCTGGAGGCGCAACTGGGGCGCACATTGCTGGATCGCCAGGGGGCGGCATTGGCCGTCACCGCAGACGGTGAAGTGTTGGCCGAACACGGGCGGCGCATTTTGAGTGCGCACGATCGGGCGCTGGCGCATTTTTCGCCTTCAGCCCTGCAGGGCGCGGTGCGGCTCGGCGCCACGGAGCAGACGCCGTTGCCGCCGTTGGCAGCCCTGTTGGCGGCGTTCAGCGATCGGCACCCGCAGGTTGACGTGCAGTTGGTTATCGGCCAAAGCCAGTCGCTGCGCCGCGGATTGGCACAGGGAGAACTCGACCTGATCCTGCACCAGAGGTTTGACGGCCCGCATGATGAGGCCGAGACGTTGCTCGGTAGGGAACGTTTGCATTGGTGTTCGTCGCCTGGCTGGCACTATCGGCAGGGGGAATCCATCAAATTGGTGAGCTACGGACCGGACTGTTTTTATCGTAGCCTGGCGGAACGGTTGCTGAGCACTGCTGGCATAGGCTGCAAAATAACTCTGGAATGCCCTTCAGTTACCGGGATGTTGACGGCGATTGCCGCCGGTATGGGGGTCGGCGTGCTCAATCAGCGATGTCTGGATCGACGAGTGCGAATCGATAGAACGCTGGAACGTTTGCTGCCGCTGCCGACGGTGGTGAATGCGCTGCGTATCGGGGAGGGGCCCCGGCGTTCGCTGGCGCAAACGCTGGGGAGCGAGATCGCGGCGGCGTTGCAAACCGACACCGCTTCCTGAGAAGCGGCGCGGTAGCGCCTCAGGCACTGCGGCGTGGGTTGGTCAGGCCGAAGTTAAAGCTGTTGCAACGGTTGCAGAACTCTTTCATCACCGGCGGCGTGTCCATCATCGGCACTTTCACCTCGATAAACGCCAGCCGATCCTGCCGCGAGGCGTGTTCCAGCGCCATTTCCAGCTGTTGTGTGGTTTCCACCGCCACGCTGAACGGCTGCGCTTGGGTATTCAGCACCGCCGGCAGTTTGGCGTAGTCCCACGGGCTGATATCGTTGTAGGACGAGCTTTCGCCGAGGATATAGCGCTCGATGGTGTAGCCATCGTTGTTGATCAGGAAGATGATCGGCTTTTGATCGCAGCGCAGCAGGGTGGAGACTTCCTGGGCGGTGAGCTGGAAGGAGCCGTCGCCGATGAACAGCAGGTGTCGGCGCTCCGGGGCCGCCATCAGGGTGCCGAGCAGCGCCGGTAGGGTATAGCCGATCGAGCCCCAAATCGGTTGGTTGACCACCTTGACGCCGTCGGGCATGCGCATGCCGCCGATGGCGGCGCCCGAGGTGCCGTTTTCGACCACCACCACGTCATCCGCCCGGATGAAACGTTGGATCCGTTGCCACAGATAGGCCTGGTCGATGGGGGCGTCGCTCGGCGTCGCCAGCTTGTCACGCGGATCGGCCAGCGGCGGCAGGCGTTGCGCCGGCGCATCTTCGCTCAGCTCCAGCAGCGCCTGCAGCAGATCCGCCGTCGATACCGCCGGGTAGGAGGTGTTGTCCAGTTTCATCGAGAACGGCTGAATGTCCACCTGAGCGGCGGCGGGAATTTGCTGCGAGAAATAACCGGTGGTGGAATCCACCAGACGCACGCCGAAGCTCAGCACGCAGTCTGAGTGGGCCATGCGGTCATACAGTTCGGGGCGCGACAGGTTGCCGCTGTAGCCGCCCATCCAACCGGCGGTGTTTTCCGGGATAATGCATTTGGCGGTCGGCATATTGGTCAGGGGAATGGCAAAGCGGTGAGCGACATCGATAACCAACTTCTGCAGCCGATAACGATCCACCATTTGGTCGACCAACATGATCGGGCGCTGCGCGCGTTTTATTTTGGTTAACAGCGCCATCGCCGCTAATTGCACATTGTATTTATCGCTGGCCGGCAACTGCGGTGCCTTCGCCGCTTCGGCGACTTCAATTTCGACATCGCAAATATCTGACGGCAGCTGTAAATACACCGGTTTCTTCTCTATCCAGGCGCGGGAAATAACGCGTGGGATTTCCTGCGCGGCATTTTCCGGCGTAATCAGAGCCTGAGCGACGGTGAATTGTTTAAAGCAGTTCATGACGTTGTCGAAATTGCCGTCGCCAAGGGTATGGTGTAAGAGCTGATGATTTTTCATCGCGTGCAGCGGCGGCGTGCCAGCGATGCAGATCACCGGCGAGGATTCGGCATAGGCCCCGGCAATGCCGGACAGCGCGGCCAGATCGCCGACGCCATAGGTGACGATCAGCGCGCCGGCGCCCTTCATCCGGGCGTAGCCGTCGGCGGCGTAGGAGGCGTTCAACTCATTGCAGTTGCCGACAAACGCCAGCCGTTCATCGCTTTCCAGCAGCTCCAGCAGGCTGAGGTTATAGTCGCCGGGCACGCCGTAAATGCGATCGACGTCCAGGGCGTGCAGCTGTTGCAGAATGAATGACCCGATAGTTATTTTCATTGATTGCTCCGGATTATTTATCTTTATTTTGTCAGGCGAAAATCAGCAAAAATAAATTGCTGGCGATGTTGTGTCGTTAGCATTAACAGTTATTTAAAGTGGCGGCTTGTTCAAGATAGGGGGAGCAGGCGATGAATAGGCGGTTTGTATTCGGCGCTTTACGCGATGGCTTTATGTATAAATAGTGTGGTTATTGTGTGTCAGGGCCGAGCGGTATTTTTCATTGACGGTATATCGGCGGAAAAATGGCGGCGTAGTGGCATTTGGCATGATGCAGGACGAATGATCCGGTACTTCTGACGCCGCGTAAAATCCCATTGGGCGCTGCAGCGCGTTTTGCCTGAGAAAGAAATGCATAACCTCACGTAAGGACGCATTTTGGTGATCCGCCGCACGCTTATTTCACGAAACCATTCCGTAACTATCCAAAAACAAAAATTTAACAATGAGGTTTTTTTATTCGGGCAGGGTTGTCAGTTTTGCTTTACGGATGCCGCAATGCGCGCGGCGTCGGGCCGGGGTAAAAATGTGCCGTCACGGGCGCTAATATAACGTGGCGGCCATCACATTCCGTGCGAACTGATACGTAAACTTTTCTCTACGTGCGCGCAGATGGCGTATACCTACCAGAGAGGGCGGCGCCCCAGGGGCACTGACCGGCGGGGAGAAAGAGCGATGAAAAGCTATCGACATATTCTGGTGCTGATTCATGATGAGCATGATGGGCTGCCATTGCTGCGTCAAACGGTGGCGATGGTGCGCGGGCTGCCTGTCGCCATCACCGTCGGCCACCTTAACGCCGACTACGCGGAGCTGGAATACGGCAGCGACGCGTTGGTCAAGGATCGTCAGGCGCAGGAAGTGATCGCCGCCAAGGCGATGCTGAGCCGGCTGGTGAGCGCCGTCGATGCGCCGGTTGCGGTCAAAGAGATCGTCACCATTCGGCGCTTTAAGGACGTGAGCGATTTTATTCGCCAGGCCGGTATCGATCTGGTGGTGGTCGGGCACCAAAACCGCCTGTTCGGTCTTTACTCCTCCTATTCCCTGGAGTTTGTGAACCGTCTCGATGTCGATGTTCTGGTCAAGCACCTTGCTCGTGAGTAGCGTGCGACAAAGCGGACTTTTCCCACGGTTTTGCCGCCCGAAAGGCGATAATATGCAGCTGCCGGTGCAAGCTGTTATAAACCAAAGTGAATTTTCCGGTGCTAAGCTTAACCAAAACACAACGGGCGTTGGATAAATTAGATACAGCTTGATCTTGCCTGGGCTATCGGTAAAAATCTGCGGCCGTATTTTTACAGGAGCTTTACGATGTTTCTCAAACGGACTCTTTTGGCATGTTCTCTGGCGTTGATATTTCCTGCACTGCCTTCTTACGCTGAGGTTAGTACAGAAAGTGGCAATACCGCGCAAGCTGAGAAACCGGGTCTATGGCAGCGTTTTACCCATAACGTGGCGGAGACCTGGAACAATTCGCCTAACCACGATCTCTATATCCCGGCCATCACCTGGCACAACCGTTGGACTTACGATGATGAACATATCGATAAGTACAACGAGCGCCCGTGGGGCGCCGGTTACGGCATCTCCCGCTACGACAGCAACGGTGACTGGCACGGCATCTACATCATGGCGTTCAAGGACTCCTTCAACAAATGGGAGCCGATCGGCGGCTACGCCTACGAGAAGATCTGGCGCCCGCTGGACGACAAGGATTTCCGCCTGGGGCTGGGCTTCACCGCCAGCGTCACCGCACGCGATAACTGGAAATACATTCCTATCCCGGCGCCGCTGCCGTTGGCCTCTATCGGCTATCAGCGGCTGACGTTCCAGGCGACCTACATTCCTGGCACCTATAACAACGGTAACGTGTTCTTCGCCTGGCTGCGCTGGCAGTTCTAAACTTCCTGGATTCCGAAAAACGGCGCGGCGGCGAGATAAAAGGAACTTGTCGCCGCCGGCGGCGTCGGAAAGGTATCCCGGCGCGCTGCGCCGATCGCATGCCGTTCTTACAGGAGTTTTACCACTATGATCACCAAACATCCTTTACTGCTGGCTTTGGCGCTGTCCGCGACCCTGGCCAGCGGCGCCACCCAGGCCGCCGGTCTGATGGATTCTCTCAGCAGCGCGGCGGGCGAACTGAGCAAATCGGGCGGCGACAGCGGCGGCGGCGGCATGTCGCTCTCCTCGTTGACCGGCCTGCTGAACGGTGGCGACAAAGCGTTGAGCTCCAGCAGCATGACCAACGCCGCCGGCATCCTGCAGTACTGCGTGAAAAACAACGTGCTGTCGGCTAACGGTGCCGAAGGGGTGAAAGATCAACTGCTCAGCAAGCTGGGCATCACCAGCACTGAAAACGCCAAGAGCCAGGATTATCAGCAGGGCCTGGGCGGCTTGCTGCAGACCGGGGAAGGCAAGAGCCTGGATCTGAACAGCCTGGGTACCTCGCAGATCACCGAGAAGGTGAAACAGAAAGCCTGCGATCTGGTGCTGAAACAGGGCAAATCCTTTATTTCATGATCAGCGAATGGCGGAGCGCGCTCCGCCGCTCGTTTTTTGCATAAGCTGGAAAAATGAAAAAAACGTTGATGCTTTCCCTGCTGGCAGGGATGACGATGTTGCAGGGGTGTTCCGTGAAATCCAACGATGCGCCGCCACCGCCGCAGGTGAAACCGATCGGCATGGCGAACCCGGCTGACGTGTATTGCACCAAAATCGGCGGCAAGCTGAACGCCAAAGAGAACGCGGCGGGCCAGTATTCCACCTGCACTTTGCCGAATGGGCAGGAAATAGAAAGCTGGGAGCTGTTCCGGCGCGATCATCCGGTGAAAAAGTAACCCGCGCGGCGCCGGTTTTTCTGCCCGGCGCCCGATCAGAATTGGCGATCGCCTATCGGCTGCAGCTGCAGGCTGCCGTCCTTTTGCAGCGATAGCGGCAGGCGCCAATCGCTCTGCTTATCCAGGTTGAACGGCCTGGAGCGGAACATGCAGCCGGTCTTGATGTTCTTGATTTTCATCACGTGTTCCGCATCCGCATTGATTTTCACCTCGAAGCTGCCGGCGGCCGGGATAAAAACTTCCGCCAGCTGTTGCGGCGCCGCCGGCGTTTCCAGCTTGACCAGCACCGCGAAACCGTTGTCCCGGTTGTCCAGCGTCAGCCGATGAAGGCCGGTGGCAGGCAGCTGAGTCGGCTGATGCAGATAGCCGGCTGACGCAGGCCAAGCTTGCCCGGCATTATCATGCAGCGGTCCGCCGCACTGCTCACGCGCTTCGCGCTGCGGCAGTTCGCGCTTGATCGCGCGGTTGTAATCGGTGGGCGCGGAGAGGCTGAATTCGTCGTCATACTGGTGGGCGCGCAGATAGCGCTTGGCGCCGAGCACCCCGACGGCAACCAGCATGAAGAACAGAAATATCCTCAGGCGATTTTTAAAAATCAGCCCAAACAGCTTCCCGGGTAATTGGAACAGCCACCTTGCGATCGTCAATAACATCGTTTTCCCTTTGCGCCCAAGCCGTTACGTCTGCGGTAACTTCGCTTGCCTCAGTATAGCCAAAGCGTTGCCACCGGGCGGCATGCGCCATGAAATTCCTGTTTTTTTACCCCAAACCTTCCTCTAACAGCAACAGCAGCAGGAAGCCGGCAAAGAACATCGCGGTGGCGAACGGGGTCTCTTTCCCGCCCTCATGCGCTTCGACCAGCAGCTCCTCGGTCACCAGGTAGAGCAGGGCGATCAGGCCAAAGGCCAGGAAGGCGGTCAGCCAAAATGCGCCCAGCATGGCCACCGGGGCCCCCAGCAGGCCGCCGATGGGCAGCAGCAGCGCCAGCCCGACGATCGCCGCCATGGCGCGCAGCCGTCTGCCGAGGAAATCTTTCAAATCGCCGACGATCGACAACCCCAGGAACAGCACCTCCAGCGTTAACGCCAGCGTCAACAGCAAACCGGCTTTGGCGCCGGCCGCGAAGGCAATGCCCAGCACCAGCCCATCGATGAAGATATCGACGCCGACTGCGGCGATAAAGCCGACCGGCCCCTGTGCCTTTTCGCCCAGCCGGCGAACCAACAACATCAACAGCACCCCCGCGGCACCGCCCAGCAATACGGCCACGGGCGACTGCTGTTTGAGATCGGGCAGGATCTCAGTGGCTGCGGCGGCGAAAACGATGCCGGCGGTAAAGTGATGGATGACGCGCATCGTGGCGTCGCCGGGGCGACGATAGAGCGCCACCGCCGCGCCGATGACGGTAGCTGCGGCGGGAAACAGGGTATAAAGCACGGCGGAGGTCATCGCGTAATAATCCCTTTATCTGTGATGTCTCTCTCAGTCTAGATGAGCGCCGTCGATTCAGCGTGGTGAAAAAATGTTTGTACGATTTTGTTCATTTTTGTACATTTGTGATCACTTTAGCATCAGCGGGCTTATGTGATGTCCAAATTGTTACCGAATGAACGCCACCAGGCTATTCTCGAAACGCTCCGCCAACAGGGGCGGGTGCTGGCTCTGGAGATGGCGCAGCGGCTGAATACGACTGAAGCGACTATCCGTCGCGATCTGCGCCAGCTGGCGGCGCAAAACCTGTGCAAGCGCATCTATGGCGGCGCGTTGGCGCCAACGCCGGCCGATGGCCCGGTTGCGGCGCGCATGGCGCTCAGCGGCGATGAGAAGCTGGCGCTGGCGCAGACCGCGCTGGCGCTGATCGGCGAAGAACAGCTGATTTTCCTCGACGCCGGCAGCACTCACCTGTATCTGGCGGAGTTGTTGCCGCGCGATCGGCGTTTGACGGTGGTGACCAATGCGTTGAGCATTGCCGTGAAAATGCTGGAACGGCCGGAGATCCGCACCATTCTGATCGGCGGTGAACTGGATGAACAGGTCGGCGGCTGCGTGGACGCCAAGGCGGCGGAAGAGATCGACGGCTTTCATTTCGATCTGGTGTTCACCGGTATCTGCGCCTATGACCCGGACGGCGGTTTTTCCGCGCTGAGCTATCAGGACGCCACCTTCAAAAAGCGGCTGCTGAGGCGCGCCGGCAGCGTGGCGGTGCTGTGTACCCGCGACAAACTCAATACCTACGCCCCTTATCCCTTCCTGCCCGCCGGGCGGGTGGACCATCTGGTGACGGCGCGCGGCGCGCACCCGCAGCTCGAGTTGCAGGTGGCGCAAGGCGGCGGCCAGGTTTGGCACAGCGACTTATCGACCGGAGAATGATGATGAAAATAGCCCATGTTGCCCTGTGGACCCGCGACATCGACGCGCAGCTGACGTTCTGGCAGCGTTATTTCAACGGAGAGGCGGGCGAGGAGTACGTCAGCCGCAATCGGCCAGGGTTCGTTTCCCGTTTCGTCAGCCTGGCGGCCGGGCCGACGCTGGAGATCATGCGCGTGCCGACGTTGTTGCCGGCGCAGGCTCAGGAGGAGCGGGTGGGCTGGGCGCACATCGCGCTGTCACTGGGGGATGAGCGGCAGGTCGATCTGCTGGCGCAGCGCGCACAGCAGGAAGGCATCTTGCTGTCCGCGCCGCGCTGGACCGGCGATGGCTTCTACGAGGCCGTCCTTCGCGATCCGGACGGCAACGCGATCGAAATCACCGCCTGATCACTCTTCTTCGATGCTGGCGAACTGCTCGCCCAGATAATCGAGCAGCAGCCGCACCGCCGGCAACAGGCCGCGGCGCGACGGGTAGACCGCATGCACCACGCCGCCCTGCGGCTGCCAGCCCGGCAGCAGCTGCACCAGCTCGCCGCGCAGCATATCGTCGCGCATCATCATCGCCGGCAGCTGAACGATGCCGGCGCCGGCGATGGCGGCGGTGCGCAGCATCAGCATGTCGTCGGTGACCAGCCGCGGCGTGTGCTCCCATTCCACCTGTTCACCCTGCGGGCCGGTCAGCCGCCATTGGTGCTGAGCGCGCGCCGGGCCGAGATCGAGCGTCGGGTATTTGCGCAGGTCTTCCGGCGTTTGCGCCGGCCCGAGAGTGCGCACTAGCGCCGGGCTGGCGGCGACGCACCAGGTGCGTTGCGCCAGGATCTTCAGCACCAGATCGCTGTCCTCCAGCGGTGGCGGCCGCACGCGGATCGCCAGATCGAGCCCTTCACCTACCACGTCCACCCGGCGGTTAGTGGCCTCCAGATGTACCGTCACCTTGGGGTAATCGGCCATAAAGGCCGCCACCATGCTGCCGACGCGGGTGTGCAGGATCGCTACCGGACAGGACATGCGCACCGTGCCGCAGGGTTCGGCGCGCGTCTGTTCGATCGCCTGCTGTGCCGCTTCCGCTTCCACCAGCATCGCCTTGCAGTGCGCATAATAGGTTTGGCCGATCTCGGTCACTGAGAAACGCCGCGTCGAGCGCTGGATCAGGCGCACGCCCAGCCGCTCTTCCAGCAGTGCCACGCGGCGGCTGAGTTTGGATTTGGGAATGCCCAACGCCCGGCCGGCGGGGGCGAATCCCTGGTGATCGACCACGCTGGCGAAGAAAAACAGGTCGTTCAGATCGGTCTGCATCGTAGCCCTTATCGTTCCACCAGTAGAACGCTGAGTGTACATCTTGCCTACTACTGCAGCAAACCCCGGCAGATTAAACTTCTGGCATCAACTTAAGGCCGTGAGGTCTGAAACGGGAGTTCAAGATGAAAAAAATCCTCGGTATTCACAACAGCCCGGAAGCGCACTGGGTCGGTAACGGTTTCCTGGTGAATTCGCTGTTCTCTTATAACGATTTGGGGGCGGAAATGAGCCCGTTCCTGCTGCTGGATCACGCGGCGCCGACCAAATTCCGCTCCGCCTCCGGCACCCGCGGCGTGGGTCAGCACCCGCATCGCGGTTTTGAAACGGTGACCATCGTCTATCAGGGCGAAGTGGAGCATCGCGACTCGACCGGCAGCGGCGGGGTGATTGGCCCCGGCGACGTTCAGTGGATGACCGCCGCCTCCGGCATCCTGCACGAAGAGTTCCATTCGCGGGACTTCTCGCGCAACGGCGGCACCATGGAAATGGTGCAGTTGTGGGTCAACCTGCCGGCCAAGGACAAAATGGCCGAGCCGGGTTACCAGACGCTGCTGAACGCCGACATTCCGGTGGTTCCGCTGGCGGACGGCGCAGGGCAGGTGCGGGTGATCGCCGGTGACTTCGGCGGCCATGCCGGACCGGCGCGCACCTTCAGCCCGCTCAACGTGTGGGACATGAAGCTGAATGCCGGCCACACCACCACGCTGACGGTGAAAGAAGGCCATACGCTGGCGCTGGTGATGTTGCACGGCGCGATCCTGGTCAACGGCGAAGAAGTAGTGCGCGAAACCCAAATGGTGCGTTTCGACCGGGCGGGGGACTCGATCACTATCGAAGCCAACAACGACGTCGCGCTGCTGGTGCTGAGCGGTGAACCGATCGATGAGCCTATCGTCGGCTACGGCCCGTTCGTGATGAACAGCGACGCGGAAATCCAGCAGGCGTTCCGCGACTTCAACAGCGGCAAGTTCGGCAGCATGAAGACCGAAGCGAGCGTCGGTTGATGCCTGCGCCTGGGGCGGGAAGTGCTCCCTGGCTCAGGCGCTACACTTAAACCTCAATGCCCCGTCACACCGGCGGGGCATTTCATCCGCAACATCAAACCCCACAGGAGTAAAACCATGACTGCAAATTACAAACGCCTCGACAAGGACCAGGCCGCCGTATTGCTGGTGGATCATCAGGCAGGGCTGCTTTCGCTGGTACGCGATATCGATCCCGATCGGTTTAAAAACAACGTGCTGGCGCTGGGTGATTTAGCGAAGTATTTCAACCTGCCGACCATTTTGACCACCAGTTTTGAAAACGGCCCCAATGGCCCGCTGGTGCCGGAACTGAAAGCCCAATTCCCCGATGCCCCCTTCATTCCGCGTCCTGGCCAGATCAATGCCTGGGACAACGACGACTTCGTCAAGGCGGTGAAAGCCACCGGCCGCAAGCAGCTGATCATCGCCGGCGTGGTGACCGAAGTGTGCGTGGCATTCCCGGCGCTGTCTGCGCTCAATGAAGGTTTCGAGGTATTTGTCGTGACCGACGCCTCCGGCACCTTCAATGAACTGACCCGTCAGTCGGCCTGGAGCCGCATGGAGGCCGCCGGCGCGCAGTTGATGACCTGGTTCGGCGTCGCCTGCGAGCTGCACCGCGACTGGCGCAACGATATCGAAGGCCTGGGCACGCTGTTCTCCAACCATATCCCGGACTACCGCAACCTGATGACCAGCTACAACACGCTGACCAACGGTAAGTAACGCGACGGCCCTTTACCCAACCTTTCGCCTTTCATCACGTTAGACGCGGGATGTAAGCAAAGCGCAGCGGGGCGAAAAGGTAGCGAAAAGCGGCTTTCTCATTGGCCGGGGGCGGGGTAGCGTAATCCCGAACCCGGCAAATGAGGCTAATTCAATGAAACAAGCAATCAAGATCCTGGCGCTGCCCTGCATGGGGGCGGCGCTGCTGTTCAGCGCGAGCGCGATGTCGGCGCCTGAGAAGCCTGCGGCCAATGCGTTGCCGCCTTTGATGGACGCGCCGATGCGCATGCCGCCTTTCCCGGGCGGGCACCCGCCCAAGCCGGGTTTCTGCCGCGGCGGCGAGCTGTTCTGCGCCACCTCGGCCAGCGATAATCCGGTGGAGACCATCAACAAACTGACGGCGGTGATCCCAGCCGGCACCGCCAAACACTATGAAGTGCGCATCGCGGTAGTGGCCGTGCCTGACACGCCGCCTGCGCCTTAACGGGCCTTGTCATCCCGCTCTGGCCCGTACGCTCAAGGCGCGTTAGGCTAAGGCGAGCGTTTATCGGGAGGCGGGATGACCCCTTTATCACAGCTGCCTTACCTCCAACCCGGCGATCGCGCGCTGTTGTTCGACGGCGAATGCAATCTGTGTCATGGGCTGGTGAGATATTTGATTCGCGCCGATCGGCAACGGCGCATTTTGTTGGCGACGGTGCAATCCGTCGAAGGACAGGCGATCCTGCAGGCGTTGGGATTGCCGACCGATCGTTTCGATTCCGTGGTCTATGTTGAGCAGGGGCGTTATTGGCTGCGTTCGGCGGCGTTGTTTCAGGCGCTGCGCCAATTGGCTTGGCCATACCGCGTGCTGGCGCTGGGGCGTTATCTGCCGTCGAAGCTGGCGGACAAGGTGTACGACGCGGTCGCCGGCAATCGCTACCGGCTGTTTGGCCGTAGTGACGGCGCCGGTCTGCCGGGTGCCGATCAGCCCGGGCGCTATCTGCCGCGGCGACGGGAACCGCCGGCCTGAGCTTTACGCTTCTTTACCATCCAACCGCTTGAAATATCAACACTCCAGCTCCATATAATGGAACGTTCAGCCAACAAGGAGCGCGTATGGGAATCAGTGAAGAAGAGCACATCCGCCGTTTGACCCAGGAGAAAAACGACATGGGCAATACGGCGAAATGGGTGGCGATCGTTTCCGCCGTGTACTTTGCCTTGATGGTGTTTTACGGCCATCCGACCGGCGTGCTGGCGATGTCGGGCGCGGTGTTCATCGTCTCTGCCACCACCTGGTTGAAAAAACGCCAGAAGGTCAAATCTTATCGCCTGGCGTTGGCCAAAATCAGCGACGATCAGCCCTGATAGTCGCAGCGCCTTAGCGTATACACCAGGCTCGGCGCCGCGCCGGGCACGTCATCCAGCGTATCCGCCCGCTGCATACCGATCTTTTCCAGCACTCGCCACGATGCCTGATTCTCCGCCCGCACAATGGCGGAAATCTCCTCCAGACCTAATCCGATAAAACCGTACCGCAATGAAGCGCGCGCCATTTCGGTGGCTAGCCCCATGCCCCACACGCGGGTGTCGAAGCGATAGCCGAGGTTCACGGTGCGCTGCGCGCCGAGCGGTTTCCAGGACAATCCGCCAAAGCCGATAATCCAATCCGGCTGTTCGCGCAGCGCGAGCGCCCAGGAGCCGTAGCCGTGTTGATGCCAGCCGGCGAGCCGGTCTTGCAGCGCCGAAGCGGCCTGCGCTTCGCTGGTAAGCGGGCCGGCGGGGTTAAAGCGCTGGGTTTGCGGATCGCCGAAGATGGCGTAGAAGCGTTCGAGGTCCGCCATCACCGGCGGGCGCATCTGCAGGCGTTCACTGAAGAACGGATCTGAAGGCGTAAAGCTCATCGTCGTTTCTCCTGGCTGGATAAATGAACAGCGTTCACTGTAGTCCAGATCGGCGAAACGGGAAATCCCCCTCTCAGGGCGAGAGGGGGAACGGGCATTACAGGAAGGAATCGTCGTCGTCGTTGTAATCGTCGTCGGCGTAGTCCGTGTCGTCCTGATAGTTGGCGTTTTGGAAGCCGTTGTCCTGGTTCAGGAAGCTGCCGCCATCGCCGTTGTTGAAGGTATCAAGGTTGTTGGAGGCGTCGAAATTGCGCATCGCGCTGTCGTCCAATTGCGCCGGGGTCTCTTCGATAATGTTCACGATTTCCTGCGGTTGCGAATGGCGGAACATGCCGGTCAGCATGTCGGCCAATACCACGCCGCCGGCGACGCCGGCCGCCGTTTGCAAGGCGCCTCCCAGGAAGCCGCCGGCGCGTGAAGGCGCCGCCTGCTGAGGTTGGGCATAGGCAGGCTGTTGCTGCTGCTGTTGCGCGTAGCCCCCCTGCTGCGCGTTGTTCCAGGCCGCCGTATTTTGCTGCTGCGCCTGATACTGTTCACGCGGGCTCGGCGTGCTGCGGTTGCCGCCGCCGAACAGCCCGGCCAGGAAGCCGCCGCTGCTCTGCTGGCCGTTGGCGTTTTGCTGCAGCTGAGCCACCTGGGCCTCAAGCTCTTTGACCCGCTGGTCCATCTGCTTGAGCGCCGCTTCCTGAATGATCATCGCCTGCGCCATGTAATAAGGGGCGGAAGGTTGCTCGCGAATATGCTGATTGATTTGCTGCTCTGCCTGGAGATCCCGTGGGCCAGTCTTGGTCTCGGCTTCTTTCAGGCGGCCAAACAGACCATCGATAAGGCGTTGTTCTTCGGATTGCATAGGAGTACCTCAGGAGATAAATAACGGTGCTGGATGATCACTATCATCGGTAACAATCACCCTAGCGCGTTTGCGTGAACCAATAAATAAATGGTGGGTAAACCTGTCTATGAATTTGTTACCAATTACGGCAGCGGGATCAGCATCACCAGCTTCAGGCCGCCGTGTTCCGCCGGGTGAAAGGTGAGCTGGCGATAGCGCAGCGCGCCTTGCTGAGGATGCTCGAAGGTTCTTTCGCCGCCTTCGCGCGCCATCACGTCATGCTGCTTCCACCAGTGATTAAAGTCCGCGCTGTTGTGCGTCATGTTGCGCACAAAGGCGCGCATCTCTTCGGTATTTTGATGATGGCTGGTCTCGGCGCGAAACTCGGCCACCACGCGGCGCGCGCGTTCTTCCCAATCGCTGACCAGCGTTTTCGCCAGCGGGTGGAAGAACATGAAGTGCAGCAGGTTGGGGCTGTTGGCCGCATCCAGCCAGCCGCTGAACAGCGTCGCCGCCTGCGGGTTCCAGGCGACGACGTTCCAGGTCACGTCCAACAGATAGCAGGGGACCGTCATCTGATGCACGCTTTGCAGCACCGCGTCATTGGCGGTTTCGCGGTGCGTTTCCTGCTCAGGATCGGCGACGCGCGCCAGGGTAAACAGATAGTGACGTTCGGCGGGGCCGAGCCGCAGCGCCCCGGCGATGCGCGCCAGCGTGAAGGGGGAAATGGACACCTCGCGCCCCTGTTCTATCCAGGTATACCAGGTGGCGCTGATGCCGCTGATCTGCGCCAGCTCTTCGCGCCGCAGGCCGCTGGTGCGGCGCCGTGAAGAGCTGGGCAGGCCGATCATTTCCGGCGTGATGCGTTCGCGGTGCGCGCGCAGAAACGCACCGAGGGCTTTTGGCCCGGATAAGGCTTCTGATGACATTGCATGGTACCTATTTATACCAGGATAACTGCTCATATTGTACCCGTATATCAGCCTGATTATAGTAGCCGAAAGCCTTCAGGCACAGGCGCAAGCCGGATAATAACGGGAGCAAACATGAGCATCAGCAACAGTCACAAAAACGCGGTAGACCGGCAGTTCGGCGAGCAGGCCAACGCTTATTTAACCAGTGCGGTGCATGCGCAGGGCAAGGATTTGCAACGTCTCACGCAGTTGCTGGCGCCGCACGCCGATGCGCGCCTTCTCGATCTGGGCTGCGGCGCCGGGCACGCCAGCTTCACGGCGGCGGCCAGGGTGGCGCAGGTGGTGGCCTACGATCTGTCGGCGCAAATGCTGGCGGTGGTGAAGCAGGCGGCGGCGGAAAAAGGCCTGGGCAACATCCAACTGCAACAGGGGGTGGCGGAGTCGTTGCCGTTTGAGGACGCCAGCTTCGATCTGGTGATCAGCCGCTATTCGGCGCACCACTGGCACGACGTTGGCCAGGCATTGCGCGAAGTACGGCGGGTGCTCAAACCGGGCGGCAAAGCGATCTTTATGGACGTGGTTTCGCCGGGGCATCCGCTGTTGGATATCTATCTGCAAACCGTGGAAGTGCTGCGCGATACCTCGCACGTGCGCAACTATGCGCCGGGCGAATGGCTGACGTTGCTGACCGAGGCCGGGCTGGTGGTGCGTGAGGTGACGTCGGATCGGTTGGTGCTGGAGTTCGGCAGTTGGGTGGCGCGCATGCGCACGCCGGCGCATTTCGTTACCGCGATCCGCGCGCTGCAGCAAAGCGTGTCGCAAGAGGTGGCGGCGCATTTCGCCATTCAGCCGGACGGCTCCTTTACCAGCGATATCATGATGTTTGAAGCGACGAGAGGCTGAAAGCAACGGGGCAGCCGATAAAGGCTGCCCCGCGAAACGCTATCGACAAGATGCGCTTATTTTTTGTCTTCCAGCAGGCAGCGGTAGATCAGGCCGCCGATAATGCCGCCGACCAGTGGCACCAGCCAGAATACCCACAGCTGCTGCAGCGCCCAGGTGCCCTGGAAGATCGCTACGCCGGTGCTGCGCGCCGGGTTGACGGAGGTATTGGTCACCGGGATGCTGATCAGGTGGATCAGGGTCAGCGTCAGGCCGATCGCCAGCGGGGCAAAGCCTGCCGGCGCGCGCTTGTCGGTTACGCCGTGAATAACGATCAGGAAGAAGGCGGTGAGCACCAGCTCAATCACGATCGCGGCTTGCAGAGAATAACCGCCTGGTGAGTGTTCGCCGTAACCGTTGGAGGCGAAACCGCCTGCGGTGGCGTCGAAACCGGCTTTGCCGCTGGCGATCAAATACAGCACCGCCGCTGCGGCGATACCGCCGATGACCTGAGCGATAACGTAAGGAATAACGTCTTTCGCCGCGAAACGGCCGCCGGCGAATAAGCCGACGGTGACCGCCGGGTTAAAATGCCCGCCGGAAATATGGCCGACGGCATAGGCCATCGTCACTACGGTCAGGCCGAAAGCGAGCGCGACGCCGAGGAAACCAATACCCAGCTGTGGGAATGCCGCTGCTAATACTGCGCTACCACAACCACCAAACACCAACCAAAATGTGCCAAAAAATTCAGCAAAAAGTCGCTTTGACATAGATTCCATCCTGCGGAATAGACTAACGGGCGTTAGCACTAAAAACTATAGAACAGCTTTTTCAGTTCATGCAGATATTCTATAGAATTTTCTTAATGCACCTTGAATAACGGCGGTATTAAATCCCCGGCATTTTATTTTGTCTATGGGAAAAACACCGTTTTTCACCGCACTGGCGCGCGTTTGCCGATTTTTTTATCTTCGCTATGAGAATTTACCCTAAGCGAAATGACGGGCTATTTCCGGGCATTTTTTTCCAGCGGTTTTCTCCATTCAATACGCTCGGGTTAATTGCTAATTTCTATTTGCCAGCCAATCATATTGCCTGTTTTACATTTGACGAAGCGCCTATTGTCATCTAAGTGTCATGCTAAATTAATATCGTCTTCTGCCTGACAATGCTTCATTCAACCTCGGGTAAAAAAACATGAAAATAAAATCGCTCTCCCTGCTGTTGGCTTCACTGTTTCCTGTATTGGCTCATGCTGCTGATATTGAGGTGGCGCGTTATGTGGTCGGCTTCCCCGGCGGGGAACGCGTCGCCTATCAGGGGGAGTTCGCCAAAAATTTCCCGCAGGGATTGCCGGTGGGAATTGGCTCCGGGCTGACGTTCAACCGGAAACAGGGCGACGATCTGGTGCTGACGACGCTGACCGATCGCGGCCCTAATGCCGATGCCCCGGCGGTGGGCAAGCAAGAAGCCAAGATTTTCGCCAATCCGCAATTCACGCCTCTGTTGATGGACATCCGCATCGGCGGCGGCAAGGCCGTGGCCGAGAATGCACGGCCTTTGCATGACGAAAAAGGGCCGATTAGCGGACTGCCGCTGCCGAGCGAGCTGATTGGTTCCACGAACGAAGTGGCGTTGAATGACGCATTGCAGGCGCTGTCGGGCGATCGCCGCGGGTTGGATACCGAGGGCATTACCAGTGACGGCAACGGCGGTTACTGGCTGTGCGATGAGTACGGCCCGTTTCTGATCCATATCGACGGCAAAGGTAAAATTCTCGCCAAATACGGCCCAACGCCGCAGGCCGGCGAACAGGCGGTGGCGGGCGGTTTGCCGAACATCCTGAAGTGGCGCCAGCCTAATCGCGGTTTTGAGGGGCTGACCCGGATGCCGGATGGGCGCATTTTGGCGGCGGTGCAGAGCACGCTGGATGTCGATGGTAAAAGCAAAAACAAGGCGCAGTTTACCCGGTTGGTGAGCTTCGATCCGCGCAGTGGCAAAACCGCCATGTACGGCTATCCCATCGATGTCGACAGCTATAAAAAAGCCAAAGACGCCAAAATTGGCGATGTGGTGGCGTTGGACAATCAGCGCATCTTGTTGATTGAACAGGGCAGCGGTAAAGACAAAACGATGATCAACAAAATCTACCTGGTGGATCTCGCGCAGGCCAGCGATCTGAGCGCGTTTGACGGCCAGGGGAAAGCGCTGGAGTTCGACGACGCGAAAGATCTCGCTAAACGCGGCGTGAAGCTGGCGCAGAAACGGCAAGTGGCGGATCTGCGCCGGTTGGGCTGGCGCCAGGAGAAAGCGGAAGGGTTGGCGCTGATCGACGATCGTACGCTGGCGGTGATCAATGACAATGATTTCGGCTTGCAGGCGAAGCTGGTGGATGCGTCGCCAAAGAGCAAGAAAATCGGCGACTATCAGCTGGAGAAAGAAGGGCGGTTGAGCCTCGACGGCGACAAGACCGACGCCCGCATCGAATTGCGCCCGCTGGAGCAGCCGGAATCGCTGAGCGAGCTCTGGGTGCTCACCTTGCCGCAACCCTTGCAGTGAGCGATATCGGGGGCGACATCGCCCCCGTCAGACCGTTGACAAAGGAGAAAAAAACGTGGTTTTTCCTCCTTTGTGGCCATCAGCCGAAAATCAATAAATTGATTTTCCTTGTTTTTTATCCGCTGCTCTTTGCAAACCCGGCAATGGCATGAGTTTTGTCATCAATCTCACAGCGGGGGCGATAGCGCCCCCGTTTGCTTCAGGCTTCCGCCTGCCGCTGCGGCGCTCTGCCGCGCGAGATGCTCTCCCACACCGCCACCATCACCATGATCAGCGTCGTCAGGCCATTGACCATCAGCAGATCGGTTAAATAGGCGAAAGGGGCCAATACCGCCAGCGCCAGCAGCCCGACCAGATGCGACAGCGGGAAACGGTGATACACCAGCCGTTTGTACAGCGCATTGGCGAGCAGGTAAATCGCCGGGCCGAGCAGCAACACCGCCGCCGTGGCGTGTTGGATGCGGCCGTCGGGATGGGCGATCACCAGCTCGTTGGCCACGGCGCAGACGATGATCGCCCCCACCAGCGCAACGTGGACGTAATGGAAGTAAGCGCCCAGTTGGCCGGGGTTTTCCGCCTGGCTGATGGCGTGGCTGCCGGCTTTGCTGCTGGTGTCGAAGTAGACCCACCACATCGCCAGGCTGCCGAGAAAGGCCACCAGCGAGGCGATAAGCACCGGCGGGCTCCAGCTTTCCATCTCGCTCAGGGTGGCGCCGGTGATCAGAATGGTCTCCCCCAGCGCCACGATCACGAATAGCTGGCAGCGCTCCGCCAGATGGTGGCCTTCGATGGTCCATTCGCTGCTGCTGTCCGAGCGCCCCAGCACCGGCAGACGGAAACCGAACATCGGCGAGACGTATTCGCACAGTACGGCGATCGCCCACAGCGCCGGGCGCGCGCTGCCCTCCGCCAGCCCGCCGGCGATCCAGAAGACGGCGGAGATGCACAGCCAGCCGAGGATGCGGCGAAAGTTTTGCTTTAACGGGTGGCCGGGCTCCAGCAGGCGCAGCACGGTAATGGAACGCCCGACCTGGATGGCGACGTAGAACAGGGCGAAGATCAGGCCGCGTTCGCCAAACGCCTGCGGCAACGCGGCGGCGGCGAACAGCCCCAGCAGCATGATCGCGAACAGCAGCAGGCGGATCTGACGGGTATCCGGGTTAAACCAGTTGGTGACCCAGGCGGTGTATTGCCAGGCCAACCAGACGGCGAACCACAGCAGCAGGGTTTCCAGCGCCCCGGTCAGCGTCAGGTGATGCAGCAGATAGTGGGAGAGTTGGGTCACGGCGAAAACGTAGATCAGATCGAACAGCAGCTCGGAGAATGAGACCGAAGCGCCATGACCGTCACGCACGCGCAGCAGGTTTTGCGACATAAGCGTTCTTCCTTAAAAGGGTAAGCCACAAAATCAGCGTAGCTCAGCGCGCTCCGGCGGGTAAAAAATCTTAAATAGCGACGGCGCCCATTCTTTATCTCGCACCGTCTTTAATTGTTCATCAAATAGGGGTAAGGTGAGGTCTATAAAGTCATTCCCGCCTGAAAATACACACTCGCTCTCACTTCCTCCTTATTCTCCTCACAATGATTGATGTTCTTTACGTTGCATGACGTCCGTTTTCATTGGCTAGCGGATAATTAACATCACTGACCACGAGCTAATAAACAAGAACACCTGGAGTCAATCATGAAACTTATCCCAAGCATCGCAGCAGTCTTGATCGCCGCCGCCTCATTCTCCACTTTCGCCGCGCCGCTGTCGTCGGTGAAACAGGTTAACAGCGAGCAGGCCGCCAATCTGCAAAGCCTCGGCGTGGTGTCGGTTTCCGGCATTAGCGGTTCACCGCATGACGCCATTCACGCCCTGAAAGAAAAAGCCGCGGCGGACGGCGCCAGTCATTACCGCATCATCGGTCTGGACACCCCCGGGGACTCCAGCAACTGGCGCGGCAATGCGGAAATTTATCGCTAAGCGTTGACTTTTTACCCTTTGGCCACGGCAACGTGGCCAATAAAATAAACGGTCGTAATAATTATCTGGTAAGTCGGCGTATAAGCGGCTTATTTTCAGGTCATTATTACGACCGTTTTTATTTGTGCCGCTGCCGCTGAGGTTGCATTTGATTACAACTGTGTTCGCCGCTTTCGGAATCATGTTAATGAAGACTTAAGAAATTCGGTTCACATTGGGGGCTTAACCCAAGGAGGCCTCAATGTTAAATGCGACCCGGCTACAACTGATGAATCACTTCGCTTACCTGCAGCAATTTATGGCTTCACCGCGCACCGTCGGTACGCTGGCGCCTTCCTCCCCGTGGCTGTGTCAGGCGATGTTGAACCAGGTGGAGTGGACCCGGGCGCTGTCGATCGCGGAGCTGGGCGCGGCGGACGGCGTACTGACCAAACGCATCCTGGGGCGGATGCGCGCCGACGCGACTCTGGAGGCTTTCGAGATCCAACCCCATTTCGTGCATCGGCTGCGCGGGATTGACGATCGGCGGCTGCAGGTGATGGCCCATTCGGCGACCCGGATGGCCACGGATTACGACGTGGTGTTTTCCTGTCTGCCGCTGCTGTCGATCCCGCTCAGGATCAGCGCGCGCATTCTTCAGCAGGCCCGGCAACGGCTGCTGGCGCGCGACGGCACGTTGGTGCTGTTCCAATACAGTCACCTGTCGGAAAAATTGCTGTCACGCTATTTTCACTGGAAACGCCTGCGGGTAGTGCGCAACTTCCCGCCGGCGCTGGTGTATGTTTGTACCCCGCGTTAACTACAGTTTCTTCGCCATCACCACCACCTCTTCGTCGTGCTGCCGGCGGCGTTCAAGGGGATGCCAACCCCAGCTGGCGTACAGCGCTTCCGACTTGTCGGTGATCAGATGCAAGACGGGATGATGGCGCTGCCGCGCCGCCTCGACGATCGCCATCTCCAGACGGTGGGCGATGCCCTTGCGGCGGTGATCGGGATGCACGAAGACGCCGGCCAGCCACGGGGTGAGGTCCTGGCGCTGATGATCGTCGCTGGGCCACAGGCTGGCCATCCCCACCGGGCGATCGCCGTCGATCATCATCAGCGTCAGGTGATCGTCGCTCGGCCGGCTGCATTGGGCGAAGCGCAGCTGGGTGCGCTCCAGCGAGCCGCCGCGCTGTGAGCCCCACTGGCCGAAGGCCCAGGCGGCGCACACATCGGCAAACTGCGGGCAATCCGACAGCGGAATGATGCGTTGAGTCATGGATGTCTCCCGATTCTTTTCTGGGTTCCCACCCCATTTAACCCATTTTTCGGCCATTTTTTTAACTTTTTAAAGCCGTTCTTTTAGCGGTTTCGCGGTGTTTCGCCCCGCGCCCGGCGTCGTTTCCCGGATTTCTTTTGGCAATCGCGGTGCAGGATTGCAAGTGCTAATGAGAGTGATTATCATGCGCACACTATTTCTCCGTTTCGGCTCAATCATGCGCAATTCCCTCATTTTACTGCTGCTTTCCCTGTGGTTCGGCCTGTTCCCCGCCCAGGCGAAAACGGTCACCGACATCACCGGCCGTCAGGTCGTGGTGCCGGATAACCCGCAGCGTATCGTGCTGGGAGAGAGCCGCATGCTGTATACGCTGGCGCTGCTGGAGCCGGGCAACCCGGCGCAGCGCATCGTCGGCTGGCCGGCGGATCTGGCGCGCTTCGATGCGCAAAGCTGGCAGCTTTATACGCAGAAGTTTCCGCAGATCGCCGCGATCCCCGTTATCAGCGGCAACAATTTTCGCCAGGTCAATATCGAAAGCCTGCTGCAGCTGAAGCCGGATCTGGTGATCCTGGCGCGCTACGCGCGTGAAGACGGCGACAACGATCTGCTGGTTTCCGCGTTGAACAAGGCCGGCGTGGCGGTGATCTATGTCGATCTGCGCATCGATCTGCTGAACAACACCGTGCCGAGCGTGCGGCTGCTGGGCGACGTGCTCAATCGCCAGGAGCGCGCCGAGCAGTTCATCGAATTTTATCAGCAGCATATGGCGGTGATTCAGCAACGGCTGGCGGGCTATCAGGGGGCGAAACCCAAAGTGATGCTGCACCTGCATCTGGGGCGACGCGACACCTGCTGCACCACCGCCGCGCACGGTAATCTCGGCGATCTGCTGACCTTCGCCGGCGGTGACAACATCGCCAACGCCAGCGTCAAAGGCGTGTATGGCGAACTGAACCCGGAAACCATTCTGAGCGCCAATCCCGACGTTTACCTCGCCACCGGCATGGCCGGGCCGCAGGGCAAACGGCTGTCCGACTTGCGCCTCGGGCCGCAGGTCAGCCCACAGGAGGCTGCCGCCAGCTTCCACCAGTTGATCGCCAAACAGCCGATGCTGGCCAGCCTGCAGGCGGTGAAAAACCACCGTGCCTGGAGCGTCTGGCACAATTTTTACCTCAGCCCGTACCACGTGGTGCTGGTCGAGATGTTCGCCAAAGCGTTTTACCCGGATCTGTTCGCCGACATTAACCCGCAACAGACCTTCCAACAGCTGTATCAGCAGTTTTTGCCGTTACCTTTTTCAGGGACCTATTGGAGTCAGTTAGATAATGAATAACAACAAGCGCGGTTGGTGGTGCGCATTGCCTTTGGCGGCCTGCGCGACATCGCCGACGTGGGCGGCGGAAAAAAACGCGTCGCAGGACGAGAACCTGGTGGTGATCGGCCGTAAAGACGCCGACGGCGTGCAGAGCTATCAGCCGTTGACCAGCGTCACCGGCACCCGCAGCGAAACCAACCTGCTGAACGTGCCGCAGGCGATCGACGTGGTGCCGCAGCAGGTGATTACCGATCAGGCGGTCAGCAGCCTGGACGAGGCGTTATACAACGTCAGCGGCATTACCCAGGCCAACACGCTGGGCGGCACTCAGGACGCGGTAATGAAGCGCGGCTTCGGCGACAACCGCGACGGCTCCATTCTGCGCGACGGCGTGCGCTCGGTGCAGGCGCGCAACTTCACGCCGACCACCGAACGGGTGGAGGTGCTCAAGGGGCCGGCCTCGATGCTGTACGGCATGGGCGAGCCGGGAGGGATGATCAACATGATCACCAAAAAGCCCCAGCTGCAGCAGCATACCCACGTGGAGGGCTGGGGCAGCAGTTTCAACGGCGGCGGCGGCCAGCTCGACGTCACCGGGCCGCTCGGCACGTCGGGATTCGCCTATCGGATGATCGTCGATCACGATGAAACCGACTACTGGCGCAACTTTGGCCGCAATCGTCAGACGGTGATCGCGCCCTCGCTGATGTGGTACGGCGAGAACACCACCGTGCGGCTGGCCTACGAGCATATGGAATATCTGGTGCCGTTCGATCGCGGCACCATTATCGATTCGCGCACCGGCAAACCGGTGAATACGCCGCGCGATCGCCGTTTCGACGAGGCTTACAACGCCACCCGCGGCGATCAGGACAGCGTCACTTTGCAGATCGATCAGACGCTCAACGAGCGCTGGAAAAGCTCGCTGACCTACGCCTATAGCCGCAACAGCTACAGCGACAACCAGGCGCGCGCCACGGCGTTGAACCCGGAGAACGGTAAATTGAGCCGCCAGGCCGACTCGACCGCCAACGCCGTCAGCCATGCCAACGCGGTGCAGCTGACGCTCAATGGCGACGTGGACTGGGGCAGCATCAACCACCAGATGCTGTTCGGCTTCGATTTTGAGGATAACCGCACCTACCGCGGCGACATGATCCGCGGCAAAAAGAACGGCGATTTCAATATTTATCATCCGGTATACGGCCTGATGCCGCCGTCGACGGCGGTCAGCGCCAAAGACAGCGACCAGCGGGAAAACCTCACCAGCTACGGCTGGTTTATGCAGGATTCTATCCAACTGACCGATAAATGGCTGGTGATGGGCGGGCTGCGTTACGACGCTTTCGACGTCTATGCCGGCAAGGGGCGGCCGTTCCAGACCAACACCGACAGCTCGGACGGCAAGCTGGTGCCGCGCGCCGGGGTGGTGTACAAGCTGACGCCTTATGTGTCGCTGTACAGCAGCTATACCGAGTCGTTCAAGCCGAACTCCTCCATCGCCACCCAGATCGGTTCGCTGCCGCCGGAGCAGGGCAAATCCTGGGAAGTCGGCGGCAAGCTGGCGCTGCCTAACGGCGTCACCGGCACCCTGGCGCTGTTCGACATCACCAAGCGCAACGTGATGGTCAATGAGCTGGTGGAGGGCGAAACCGTGACGCGCACCGCCGGGCGCGTGCGTTCGCAGGGCGTGGAGCTGGACGTGGCCGGCAATCTCACCGATTCGCTGAGCCTGATCGGCTCCTATGCTTATACCGACGCCCGCGTGGTGGACGATCCGGACAACAAGGGCAAAGAGATGACCAACGTGGCGCGCCACACCGCCTCGCTGTTCCTGACCCAGAACCTGGGCAGTCTGGGCCTGTACAGCGGCGATGAGGTGCGCATCGGCGCCGGCGCGCGCTATGTCGGCCGCCGCCCGGGTGACGCTGCCAACAGCTTCTACCTGGATAATTACACCGTTGCCGATGCGTTCGCCGCTTACACCATGCCGATCAACGGCTATCGGGTGAAATGGCAGCTGAACGTGAAGAACCTGTTCGATAAAACCTACTACCCATCCAGCGGGGGCAACTTGCGCGTGGCGGTGGGGGAACCGCGTGAGGTGGTGCTGCGCGGCAGTATCGATTTCTAAGCCACGGGCGGTAAATAACCGCCCCAACGTTAAGGAGAACGCATGAGCCTGCAGATTCGTTTGGCGCAGCAGCGGGATATCGCGCATCTGATGGCGGTTGAACGCTCGGCGGCGCAGCTGTTTCGCCAGCAGCCGACATGGCGCTTTATCGCTGAAGGCGAGGTGATGACCCCGCAACAGCACGCCGCATTTATTGCCGATCGCCGTGAATGGCTGGCGGAAAGCGACCACGGCGAGTGCGCCGGTTTTATCGCCGTGCAGGCTCAGGGGGAAGATTGGCACATCGCCGAATTGTCGGTCGCCGGCACCTGGCAGCGGCAGGGCGTCGGCCGCCGCCTGATCGGGGCGGTGGCGGAAGAGGCCAAACGGCAAGGCGCCTGTCGCCTGACGCTCACCACCTTTATTGACGTGCCGTGGAATGCGCCTTACTACCGGCGGCTGGGATTCCGGCCGCTTGAAGGCGCGCAACTCACGGTCGCCCTGCGGCGGCATCTGGATGAGGATCTGGCGCATGGCTTTGCCGCCGGCAGTCGCTGTGCCATGGAATTTACACTATCGTAAATATTGAAATACAGAGCGGGCAGGGTATGATGCTGCCACCACGCCATCGCACCCGTTCGGTATTTTTGGTATGCAATGCACTCAAGTCACCGTATAAGGGACAACCCGTAATGACACAAACCCTGTTCATGGTAGGCGCTCGCGGAGCCGGCAAGACCACGGTAGGCAGCGCATTGGCGCTGGCGTTGGGCTATCAGTTCGTCGATACCGATCTGTTTATGCAGCAGGCGGCGCAGATGAGCGTGGCGGAAATGGTCGAGCGCGAAGGTTGGCTGGGGTTCCGCCGCCGCGAGACTATCGCGTTGCAGACCGTGACCAAACCGTCAACCATAGTTGCCACTGGGGGCGGCGCGATCCTGGCGGAGGAGAACCGTCAGTTTATGCGTCAGCATGGCACCGTTATCTACCTGCGCGCGCCGGCCAGCGTGTTGGCGCAGCGGTTGGAAGCCTATCCGGAAGATGCGCAGCGCCCGACGCTCACCGGCAGGCCGATCGCCGAGGAGATGCTCGAGGTACTGGCGGCGCGCGAAGCGCTGTATCAGGACGCCGCGCATTACGTGATGGATGCGGCGGCCGATCCGCAGCGGGTGGTGGAACAAATCCTCGCGGTGCTGCCGCGTGAGACGGTGAAATAACCTTTTCTTCTCTTCGGGCGCCGTGCGCCCGTTTCCCTATTCCGTTAGCCGAACTGCCGCAAAGTAGGCGCCGGGCGTGACGCCGAAGCGGCGGCGAAAGGCGGCGATATAGGCGCTGACGTTGTCATAGCCACAGGCGTCGGCCACCTCGCCGACCGCTTCGCCGCGTGATAATCCCTCCAGTGAACGCAATACCCGCGCCTGCTGGCGCCACAGCGCGAAGCCGATGCCGGTTTCCTGCTGAAAGCGGCGGCTCAGGGTGCGCGGGCTGAGCCCGGCCCAGACGGCCCAGTCGCGCTGGCTGCGCAGGCTGGCGGGATCGTTCAGCAGCGCGCGGGCGATGTTCAGCAACCGGGCGTCCTGCGGCAGCGGCAGTTGCAAAGGGGCGCCGCTCGCCGCGTGCATTTCGTCCAGCAGCACCTGCAGCAGCCGCCGTTGCGGCGCACTCAGCGGGCCGGCAGGGAACTGCGCGATGCGTTCCACCAGCGCCTGCAACAGCGCAGAGGCCGTGAACAGCTGCGGCTGCAGCGGCATCTCCGGCGCGCTTTCCACCGGCAGATACAGACTCCAGCCCGCCACATCGCCGCAGGCCAGGGCCTGATGGGCGCACCCCGGCGGCAGCCAGCCCAGCGTGCCGCCGGTGATCGCCCATTGCCGGCCGGGCAGTTCCAGCGCCAGCATGCCGCGCGTCAAGAGATAGATCTGGCCGCCTTGGTGCTGATGCCAGGGCGTCAGGTACTTTTTTTCATGCTGAAGGCGTTGGCTGCGGATCTGCATCGTGTTGGCCGTTTAACGTTATTGAAAGTCCTGATGCGGTTATTATGCCATCACCCGACCGAGATAGGATCGCCATTCACCCTATTCGGAGAAACGTGATGACTCAACTTACCCCATTGAATCTGGTGCTCGATACGCTGCGGCAGATCGTCGCCAACCCGGAGCATCGGCCGGCCCAGCTCGCCGCCCGCTTCAGCGCGGACTACCGCCAGCAGGTGGATGGCAAGGTGCTGCACTTCGAGCAGTTTGAGCAGCATATGGCGCTGCTGAAGCGGCAAACCCGCCGCATGACGCTGAGCATCATCGCGGCGGCGGAGCAGGGCGAGGCGGTGCTGACCCACCATCTGGTCGAGGTGGAAAAGCGCGACGGTACCTGCAGCCGCGTGCGGGTGCTGGCGCACTTCACCGTGCGTGAAGGCCGCATTTGCGCCTGCGAAGAACTGACCGAGCTGTTGGCGGGCGCTCCCGGCGATCGCGATCTTGGCTCGCGCGTGTCGGAATGAGGGCGGCTGCTATACTTGCTACTGTGTGAAACACACGGGAGAACGGCATGCGCGAAAATGATCAACCTGCTTATCCACGGAGTGCCCGCGTCGTAGAGGTGTTTCGAGGCGACCCGAACCTGCATCTGCGCCGCTTTGAGGTGCGCACCGACGACATTGAGCCGAATACGTTGCTCAGTGAACATGAAACCGAGCAGGAAGCGCTCGACGCCAAGCATCGCTATGAAGACGAGGCGTTAGAGCTCTGACCTGCAGCCCAGCGGAAACCGGCGTCAGGCCGGTTTCCTGTTTATCCCCGCCTTAGCACATATTTCCCAGAACAATATTGATAATGATAATCATTTATGTGATTTTTATCGCCCCTATTGGGTGTTTCACTTCTGGGAAAAGAGATGTCCAATTCCGAGTTGCAGGCGCTGTTTCTGCGCCATATGCGGCCGCTGCAAGCCTACTTGAACGCCAAACTGCGCGACCCTCAGCTGGCCGCGGATTTGGCGCAGGAAAGTTTTACCCGCCTCACCGAGCAATACCCGCAGGGCAATATTCTCGATATCGAGGCTTACCTGTATAAAACCGCCAAGAATCTGATGCTTGACCATCTTCGGCAACAGCAGCGGCGACAGACTGATGCGGTAGAGGATGACATTCTGGCGCAGTATCCCTCCGGCGAACCGGCGCTAGAGCAGCTGGCGATTGACAGCCAAATGCTGCAGCTGTTGCAACAGGCGCTGGCGGGCATGCCGCCGCGCACGCAGCAGATTTTCCGGCTCAACCGGCTCGACGGGCTGACCCAGGCGCAGGTGGCGGCTCAGCTGAGCGTATCGCTCAGTACGGTGGAGAAGCATCTGGCCAGCGCGCTGGAGCGGCTGATGACGTTGATGGACGATCAATAATGACAATTTTTTTACGGGTTTATCCGCCTTCAGACGTCTTAACCTATAACCAGAAAAAACAGGGGTCTATGCCATCATGAATCCGCTAACCGCGCAGTCGCGGCAACAGGCGGCCGCCTGGGCCGTGCGCCTGGCCGAAGGGGCGCTGGCCGCCGACCAGCGGCGAGCGTTGGAGGCCTGGCTGGCCGATGATCCGCAGCATCCGGCGGCGCTGCGTCAGGCTCGCTTGCTGTGGGCGACGCTGGGGCAACTGCCGCCAGAACAGCGACAGGCGCTGCAGCCGCAGGTAGCGGCGCTGAAAACGCCATTTCGCCGTAGAGGAGCCCGCTGGGCGATGGCGGCGGCGGTGGCGATCGCCGTTTCCTTCGGCGTTTATCGCGGGCCGGATATATGGATCGGCATGCAGGCGGATTATCAAACCGTTCGCGGCGAGGTGCGCGAAGTCACGTTGCCGGACGGCAGCCGGGTGGCGCTGGACAGCGGCAGCGCGATCGCGCTGGCCTATTCCGCCAACGAACGCAAGGTGCGGCTGCTGAGCGGCGCCGCCTATTTTATCGTCGCACCGGTGAACGGGCCGGAAAAGCGCCCGTTCAGGGTAGAGGCGGAAAACGGCGTCACCCAGGCGCTGGGCACCGAGTTCAGCGTGGCGCGCACCGGGCAGGGCGTCGACGTCAGCGTGCATCAGCACAGCGTGCGGGTGACGCTCGAGCGCGGTGAGCGCTCGCTGGTGGTCGCGCAACGCCAGGCGGCGCATTACCGCAGCGGCCTGCTGTGGCTGACGCGGCAAACGGCCGGCGATGATGCCTGGCGGCGCGGCTGGCTGGTGATCGACCGCCAACCGCTGACGCAGGCGCTCGCGCAGCTCAACCGCTATCGCGAGACGCGCATCGTGGCTGTCACCCCTGCGCTGAGAGCGCGCACGGTAAGCGGCGTGTTCGCGCTCAATAAACTCGACGACGGTGTCAGCGCCATTCGTCAGGAACTCGCCGCCCGCCAACTGAATCTCCCCGGCATCACGCTGCTTTACTGAGCGGCGCAGGTGGGCCGGGACGCCCGTTTCGCCGCTATTTTCACTTTCTGTAAAAAATCTTTACGGGTTTTCACCCTCCGGAACGTCCTTATGTTTAAACGAGATTGATTTCCATTATCACTTGGTTTGGCATTCTTTCGGGTGGAACACACACGCATGTTTATTCACAAGGGAACCACGCCGGCCGGCCGCTTGGCCACGGCGGTACGCGCTGCGTTGGCGGCGATGGTGCTGACTCAGCCTGTTGTGGCGATCGCCGCGCAGGCTGAAGCGAGCGGCGCGCAGGCCGCACAGCAAAAGAATTTCAACATTGAAGCGCAGCCTCTGCAGAGCGCCATGCTGCGCTTCGCCGAGCAGGCCGGCATGCAGGTGTTTTTCGACGAGGTGAAGCTCGACGGCATGCAGGCGGCGGCGTTGAACGGCAGCATGAGCGTTGAACAGGGCCTGCGGCGCTTGATCGGCGGCAATCCGGTGGCTTTCCGCCTGCAGCCGCAGGGGCAGATCGTATTGAGCCGGCTGCCGGCGGCGAACGGCGATGGCGGCGCGCTGGCGCTGGATAGCCTGACGGTGCTGGGGGCCGGCGGCATGAGCGTCAACGACTGGGTTTACGACGAACCGCGCTCGGTCAGCGTCATCAGCCGCGAACAGATGGACAACCGCCCGGCGCGGCACACGGCCGATATTCTGGAACAGACCACGGGCGCCTATTCCAGCGTCAGCCAGCAAGATCCGGCGCTGTCGGTCAACATCCGCGGCATACAAGACTATGGCCGGGTGAACATGAATATCGATGGCATGCGGCAGAATTTTCAAAAGAGCGGTCATGGCCAGCGTAACGGCACCATGTATATCGATTCCGAGCTGCTGTCCGGCGTAACCATCGACAAGGGCACCACCGGCGGCATGGGCAGCGCCGGCACGCTTGGCGGCATCGCGACGTTCAATACCGTCAGCGCGAGCGATTTCCTGGCGCCGGGCAAAGAGCTGGGCGGCAAGCTGCACGCCAGCACCGGCGATAACGGCACCCACTTCATCGGCAGCGGCATACTGGCATTGGGGAATGAAACCGGCGATATCCTGTTGGCCGCCAGTGAACGCCACCTCGGCGACTATTGGCCCGGCAACAAAGGCGATATCGGCAACATTCGCATCAATAACGACACCGGCAATTACGATCGCTACGCCGAGAGCATCAAGAACAACAAAATCCCCGACACTGATTACCGCATGCACTCGCGACTGGCCAAGGTGGGCTGGAACCTGCCCGCCAACCAGCGCCTGCAGCTGAGTTATCTGCAGACCCAGACCGCGTCGCCGATCGCCGGCACGCTGACCAACCTGGGCACCCGGCCGCCCTATGAACTGGGCTGGAAGCGCACCGGCTACAGCGACGTGATGGCGCGCAACGCGGCGTTCGACTATAGCCTGGCGCCGGAAGGCGTCGACTGGCTCGATTTTCAGGCCAAGCTGTATTACGTCGATACTCAGGACGACAGCGATACCTACAGCACCAGCACGCTGCTGAACAACGGCTACGCGACGCGCACTCGCCTGCGCACCTATGGCGCACAGGCGCAAAACACCTCGCGTTTCAGCCTGGCACCGGGGCATGACTTCCGCGCCAACTACGGGCTGGAGTTCTATTACGACAAGGCCACCAGCGACTCTTCCCGTCAGGGCATGGAAGGGGTAACACCGGCCGGCAACCGCTCGGTCGGCAGCCTGTTCGCCAACCTGACCTACGACTACGACGGCTGGCTGACGCTGGAAGGCGGGCTGCGTTACGACCGCTATCGCCTGCGCGGCCAGACCGGTCTGAGCTACGCCGACTTCCCGTATACGGCGGAGAATCCCTGCAAACAGCTGCGGCTGCGCAACTGTCTGGCGACCACCACGCAGCAGGAGTGGAACGTCGATCGCGATCAGGGCAAGCTGTCGCCGACGCTGGCGCTGGCGGTGCGTCCCGGCGTGGAGTGGCTGGAGCTGTATACCACCTACGGCAAATCCTGGCGGCCGCCGGCGATCACCGAAACGCTAACCAACGGCAGCGCTCACAGCACCTCTACGCAATATCCCAACCCCTTCCTGCAGGCCGAGCGCTCGCGCGCCTGGGAAGTGGGGTTCAACGTGCAGCAGCCGGATCTGTGGTTTGAGGGCGATCGATTGGCGGCCAAGGTGGCTTATTTCGACACCAAAGTGGATAACTACATCAACCTGGCGATTAACCGCGACAAGCCGGGGCTGGTGCAGCCGAGCATCGGCAACGCCGCCTACGTCAACAATCTGTCGAAAACCCGTTTCCGCGGGCTGGAGTACCAGCTCAACTATGACGCCGGGGTGTTTTACGCCGACCTGACCTACACCCACATGATCGGTAAAAACGAGTTTTGCTCCAGGAACGCCTGGCTGGGCAATCGCCTGCGTTACGGCGCCAACTCCCGGCCGGGCAACTTCTACGCGGAGCAGGATCCGACGGCGAATGACGCCGTGTCCTGCGACGGAGGCTCGCAGTTCGGCACCGCCGCTTACCTGCCGGGCGATCGCGGCTCGGTGACGCTGGGCGGCCGCGCTTTCGATCGCAAGCTGGACGCCGGGGTGACCGTGCGCTTCGCGCCGGGCTATCAGGACAGCTCGGTGCCGTCCAACTACCCGTATCTGGCCGACTGGCCGAAATACACCCTGTTCGATCTGTACGCCAGCTACAAACTGACCGACAGCCTGACGCTGCGCGGCTCGGTGGAGAACCTGACCAACCGCGCCTACGTCGTTAGCTACGGCGAGACGCTGGCCAATACCCTGGGGCGCGGCCGCAGCGTGCAGGGCGGGGTGGAGTACCGTTTTTAAGCAGTAAAAGGGCGTTGCTCATCGTTGAGCACAGAGGTCGCCTCGCAAGGGGCGCCGTTCATCAATGGAGATAGAGAAATGGCATTTTCAGTCAATTATGACAGCAGTTTCGGCAGCTACAGCATCCATAACTATCTGAACGAGTGGGCGTCGTCGTTTGGCGATATCAACCACACCAACGGTAATGTCACCGACTCCAACAGCGGCGGTTTCTACGGCGGCAGCCTGTCCGGCAGCCAATATGCCGTGACCAGCACCGCCAATAACATCACCTCGTTCGTGGCGGGCGGCAACCTGACCTACACCCTGTTCAACGCACCGGCGCACACCCTGTACGGTCAACTGGATTCCCTGTCGTTCGGCGACGGCCTGAACGGCGGCGGCTCTACGCCGTACAACATCCAGGTGCCTGACGTCAGCTTCGGCGGCCTGAATCTCAGCAGCCTGCAGGCGCAGGGCCACGATGGCGTGGTACACCAGGTGGTGTACGGCCTGATGTCCGGCGATACCGGCGCGCTGGAAACCGCGCTGAACGGCATCCTCGACGACTACGGTCTGAGCGTCAACTCCACCTTCGATCAGGTGGCGGCGGCGACGGCGGTGGGCGTGCAGCACGCCGACAGCCCGGAATTGCTGGCGGCCTGATCGCGGCCGTTTGCCCGCCGGCGCCGCGTGCCCCGGCGGGCGTTTTCTCGTTTTTAGCCGATGGAAAACGCCATGAAAAACGCCGTCAGGCGCGGAGAAGTGATGAGCGTGCTGGGCGCATACCGGCGCGGATTTTGGGGCATTGCGCTGTTTACCGCAGTGATCAACCTGCTGATGCTGGCCCCGGCGCTGTACATGCTGCAGGTCTACGATCGCGTGTTGCCGTCGGGCAACCGCATGACGCTGGCGATGCTGACCCTGATGGTGGTCGGCCTTTATCTGTTTATGGGCCTGCTGGAGTGGGTGCGCAGCCAGGTGGTGATCCGCCTTGGCGCCCAGATGGATATGCGCCTCAATCAGCGGGTCTACGACGCCGCCTTCGAAACCAACCTGAAAACCGGCAACCCGCTGGCGGGGCAGGCGCTGAACGATCTGACCAACCTGCGCCAGTTCGCCACCGGCAATGCGCTGTTCGCCTTTTTCGATGCCCCCTGGTTCCCGGTTTATCTGCTGGTGGTTTTTCTGCTCCATCCCTGGCTTGGCGCGTTGGCCTGCGCCGGGGTGATCGTGCTGGTGCTGCTGGCCTGGCTCAACCAGCGGGTGTCGCAGGCGCCGCTGGCGGAGGCCGGCCGCGTCGCGCTGAGCGCCACGCAACAGGCCAACGGCAACCTGCGCAATGCCGAAGCTATCGCCGCCATGGGCATGTTGACCGACTTGCGCCTGCGCTGGCTGCGGCAGCATCAGCAGTTCCTGCTGCTGCAGAACCGCGCCAGCGAGAAAATCGCCGCGGTCACTGCCTGGTCGAAAACCGTGCGGCTGGCGCTGCAGTCGCTGATGTTGGGCTGCGGCGCGCTGCTGGCGGTCAACGGCGACATTACGCCGGGCATGATGATCGCCGGATCGATCCTGATCGGCAGGGTGCTGGGGCCGATCGATCAGCTGATCGGCGCCTGGAAGCAGTGGTCATCGGCGCGCCAGTCCCTGCAGCGGCTGGAGGTGATGCTGGCCGCTAACCCGCCACGAATGCCGAGTCTGCCGCTGCCGGCGCCCGGCGGCACATTGGCCGTGAATCAGTTGACCGTCAGTGCGCCAGGCGGCACGGCGCCGGTGTTGCACGGCGTCAGTTTTCGTCTGGAGGCCGGCGAGGTGCTGGGCGTGATTGGCGCGTCCGGCTCCGGCAAAACCCTGCTAATGCGCCAACTGGTTGGCGCGCTGACGCCGCTCAGCGGCGACGTGCGGCTGGACGGTGCAGACATTCAGCAGTGGGACAAGCAACAACTCGGGCCGCATATCGGTTACTTGCCGCAGGATATCCAGCTGTTCGCCGGCACCCTGACGGACAACATCGCTCGCTTTGGGCAGGTCGACGCCGAGAAGGTGGTGGCCGCGGCGGCGCTGGCCGGCGTGCATCAGCTGATCCTGCATTTACCGAAAGGTTATGAGACCGAGCTGGGTGAAGGCGGCAGCGGCCTGTCCGGCGGCCAACGTCAGCGGGTGGCGCTGGCGCGCGCGCTGTATGGATCTCCGGCGCTGGTGGTGCTGGACGAACCGAACGCCAACCTCGATCGCGAAGGGGAAGGGGCGCTGCAGCAGGCGATCGAAGCGCTGAAGGCGCGTGGCACCACCATCGTGTTGGTGACCCACAAACCTGCGATCCTGGCGGCCACCGACAAATTGCTGGTGCTGAGCGCCGGCCAGATACAGCACTTCGGCCCCAGCGACGCCATCCTGAAAAAACTGCCTGGTTTTGCGCCCGCCGCTGCCGCTGCACCGGCCAATGCCGGGCGCAGCAACGGCGGCTTCAACGTCAATTACGCCAACTTCGCCAAAACGGCCAGCGGTGAACGAAAAGTATGAGCAATCAGAGTGTGATTCCCGGCGATATCGACACCCTTTCCCGGCAGTTCGACGAAGGTCGCTACCTGCGGCTGGGAGGCTGGCTGGTGGTGCTGGGGTTTGGCGGTTTCCTGCTGTGGGGGCTGTTGGCGCCGCTGGACAAAGGCGTGCCGGTTTCCGGCAGCGTGGTGGTGGCTGGCAATCGCAAGGCGGTGCAGCACCCGAGCGGCGGCGTGGTGTCGCAGATTCAGGTGCATGAGGGCGACCGGGTCAGCGCCGGGCAGGTGCTGTTGTTGATGGATACCGTCGACAGCCGCACCCAGCGCGATGCGCTGCGCAGCCAGCAGTTGAGCAATGCCGCACAGCAGGCGCGGCTGCAAGCCGAGCGCGACGGCCTGCAAGCGATCGCTTTCCCGCCATCGCTGCAAGCGCGGCGAGAAGAGCCGGAAGTGATGTCACTGATGCTGCTGCAACAGCAGCTGTTCACCAGCCGCCGTGCGGCACTGCAGAGCGAGCTGGCGGCGATCGCGGAAAGTATCGCCGGATCGCAGGCGATGTTGGAAGGGGTTCGGCAGTCTTATGCCAGCAAACAGCGGCAAAAGGCCATGCTGCAGGAGCAGCTGGGCGGCATGCGCAAGCTGGCGGCGCAAGGGTATGTGGCGCGCAATCGGCTGCTGGATCTGGAGGGGCAGCATGCGCAGATCGATGGCCAGGCGTCCGAGGACAGCGGCAATATCGGCCGTCTGGGGCGCCAGATCCTGGAGCTGAAACTGCGGGCGATCCAGCGGCGGGAAGAGTATCAGAAAGAGGTCAGCAGCCAGCTGGCCGAGGTGCGGATGAAACTGGACGAGCTGGATAACCGTCTGGCCAAGGCGGAGGCCGATTTGGGGCATACGCAGGTGAAAGCGCCGGTGGCGGGCACCGTGGTGGGGTTGAGCGTGTTCACCGAAGGCGGCGTGATCGGCGCCGGTCAGCAACTGATGGAGATCGTGCCCAGCGATCGCGGGCTGCAGGTAGAAGCGCGCATCCCGGTCGAGTTGATCGATAAAGTGCAGGTGGGGTTGCCGGTCGAGCTGTTGTTCTCGGCGTTCAACCAAAGCACCACGCCGCGCGTCGAGGGCGAAGTGACGCTGGTCGGGGCCGATCGCCTGACCGACGAGAAAAGCGGCGCGCCTTATTACAGCGTGCGCGCCAAGGTCAGCGAAGAAGGATTGCGACGCTTGAGCGGGTTGGAGATCCGCCCGGGGATGCCGGTCGAAGGCTTCATCCGCACCGGTGAGCGTTCGATGATGAACTATCTGTTCAAACCGCTGACCGATCGCCTCCATTTGGCGCTGACGGAAGAGTGAGCATGTCGGTTTCGCCGCTGCCTTTCGCCGCGCCCGGTGCCACCATGCCCTGGCGCCGTTGTCTGGTGTTGGTGCTGGCGCTGCATCTGCTGGTTGCAGCGCTGCTTTGGCCCTGGCGAGACAAGGCCGAGCCGCCGTGGGTACCGCCACCGGCGGTGATGGTGCTGATGGCCGCCACACCGCAGGCCCCGGCCGAGGCGAAACAACCGCCGGGACAAAGGACGCCGCCGCCTCAGGTTGAACCGCCGGCGCCACCGGAGCCGTTACCGCTAGTGAAAGTGCCCGACGCCGCGCAGCCGAACATCGCCGTGCTGCCGAAACAGAAAAAACCGCCTAAGCCGGTGAAAAAAAACAATCTGCCCCGCACGCCGCCGCAGGAGAGAACCATCGCGCCGCCGAGGGTTCAGGATCACAACGCCGGCGCGCCGCCGCCGGGCCACGCGGATAAAACGGCCGCGCCGCAAACTCGCCTGACGCCCTATGTTCAGGCGGGGGAAGACAACTGGCGCAGCCGCATCAGCGGCCGCCTGAATCGTTTTAAGCGTTATCCTAAAGACGCATTGCGGCTGAAGCGCCAGGGCGTCGGGCAGGTGCGTTTCACGCTGGACAGACAGGGCCACGTGCTGGCGGTGACGCTGGTCAGCAGCGCCGGGCTGCCGTCGCTGGATCGCGAAATCCAGGCGCTGGTCAAACGCGCTTCGCCGCTGCCCACGCCGCCGTCGGAAGCCTACGTCAACGGCACGGTGGAATTGACGCTGCCGATCGATTTCAGTTTGCGCGGCGCGAGTTTTTGAGTCGCGACAAGATATCCCCCGAACAAAACCATTTTTCAGCAGCTTGTCCTGCTATTCATTATTTTCAAAGCGTATCGTTATTTTAATCAACGTGACGAAGCTGGCGTTCTGCGCGATATTTTAATTTAAAAAGCACGAATGCCTTTTATTTTTCTGCTGATAAAAAATAAACAGCTTGACGCTGTGGAGTTCGGGTTTTAGTTTTTAATTATAAAACAGGAACTGAGTTCCATATAGTGGAACAAGGCGGATCATGACAACGCTGGAAAATGCCGCTGCGGTATTAAAACTCTTTTCTCAACAACGCGTGATGCATGGTCAGCCGGGTATAGCATTCAGCGACGTGGTGGATCAATTGGCGCTGCCGAAAAGCACGGTGTCGCGCCTGCTGCAGACCATGGAAAATCAGGGCATGCTGGAGCGCGATCCCGATAGCCGGCGTTACCGCATCGGCGCGCTGTTGCTGGCGGTATCCAGCCACTATCTGTCGATGCCGCTGGTGGACAGCCTGGCGACCAGTATGGCGAAGTTGTGTCGCCAGACGGCGTGTACAGGCTACCTTTCGGTATTGGAGGGGCAGGAGATCATGGTGATGCGCATGTTTCCCGGCCGCCACTTTTTGCAGGTGGTCACTCCGGCGGGTTACCGTTCACCGGCGGCGGAAACCTCGGTCGGCCGAGCGATACTGGCGCGTGAAAGCGACGAGCAGATTCAGGTGCGTTACGCCGGCGGTTACCGGGCGACTTCGCCCAATGCGCCGCAAACGTTGGATGCGCTGTTGCAGAAGTTGCAGCAGGTGAGGCATCAGGGATGGTCGTTGGCACGCAATGAAACTTTGAACAGCATCAGCTCGCTGGCGACCGCGCTGGTGAACAAGCACGGCAGCGAGACGGTGGGGCTGTGTCTGTCCTTCCCTTCGCAGGGCGAGGAACAGCCGTTCGTACCGGAAGTTCTGGCCGAATTAACCGCAGTCACCCGCCAACTGGCGGAAAAATATGGCGATGATTATTGGCAGCAGATCAAATAACGCGTCAGAGCTGTAGCATTCCATCATAATTAACGAGTGCCGACACCAGGGAACTCATTGGTTATATTCCACCGTATTTTATTGGTGGGAATAGATAGGCTGAGTAAGAAAATAATAACGTTATGACGCCAGCAGTTCCAAATAATGGAACTGCTGCGGCGATCTATCGCCTGGCGTTATTTCCGTCATGCGGCAGGGAATATTCAGGGAAACCAAGCATGAAATCAAATAATCCGCTAAAAGCGGCCGGCACGCTGTTGGTCATGGCGCTACTTTCGGTGATGGGGGCGATCATCGGCGTTCAACTGATCACCACGCTGGGCGTGACGCCTAACACTTCGATCATCGGCGCGCTGATCGCCATGCTGTTGGCGCGCATCCCGCTACAGATGTTCCAACGCTATCGTTCGGTGCACACCCAGAACCTGGCGCAAACGGTGATCTCCTCCGCCACTTTCGGTGCAGCCAACTGTCTGCTGATGCCGATTGCGGTGCCTTACGTGATGGGGCAACCACAGCTTATTCTGCCGATGTTCTGCGGCGTGGCGGCGGCGATGCTGCTCGACGCCTATCTGCTTTATCGTCTGTTCGATACCAAAGTGTTCCCCGCCGCCAATGCCTGGCCGCCGGGCGTCGCCGCCGCGGAGGCGATTAAAGCCGGCGATCGCGGCGGCAAGCAGGCCTGGCTCCTGGTGGTGGGCGTAGTGGTGGGCATCGCTGGATCAATGCTCAAGATCCCTATGGCGGCTTTCGGCACCGCCTTTATCGGCAATATTTGGGCGCTGAGCATGTTCGGTGTCGGGCTATTGCTGCGGGCCTACGCCGAGCCGGTGGCCGGATTCGATATTAACGCCCATTTTATTCCGCATGGCGTGATGGTCGGCGCAGGCCTGGTGGCGCTGATCCAGGTCGCGCAGGTGATCCGCAGCCGCCGCGCCGATAGCGCCGGTTATACCCAACCCGACAGCGCCGTAAGCAAAGCGCTCGGTCTGGGCGCGGTCGGCTATATCGTCATCGCCGCTTTTTTGGCCCTGGTCGGCGGGCTGTTTAGCGAGATGTCGCTGCCGATGTTGGCGCTGTTCGTGATTTACGCGGCGTTTGCCGCTTTCGTTCATGAGTTGATCGTCGGTATCGCTGCCATGCACTCCGGCTGGTTTCCCGCGTTCGCGGTGGCGTTGATCACCCTGATAGTCGGTATCCTGATCGGTTTCCCACCGCTGGCGCTATGCATCCTGACCGGTTTTACCGCCGCCACTGGGCCGGCCTTCGCCGACATGGGCTTTGATTTGAAAGCCGGCTTCATCCTGCGCGGCTACGGCGAGGATCTGCAGCAAGAGCTGCTGGGGCGTCGCATCCAGTTGTTTGCGGCGTTGATCGCTTTCATCATCGCCATTCCGGTGGTTTACCTCTCTTACCACAGCTATTTCCTGCAGGATCTGATCCCTCCGGTCGCGCGCGTTTACGCCAAAACCATCGAGGCCGGCGCGCAGCCGGGCATCGCTTGGAGTCTGTTGATCTGGGCGATCCCCGGCGCCGTGGTGCAGCTGATCGGCGGCCCTAAGCGCCAGCTCGGCGTGCTGCTGGCAACCGGCCTGCTGATCAACAACGCCTTGGCCGGATGGGCGGTGCTGGTCGGCATCGTGCTGCGCGTGGCGATCCTGCGCCGTTGGGGGGATCGTGGCCGCACGCCGATGGAGATTATGGCGGCCGGATTTATCGCCGGCGATGCGCTCTACAACTTCTTCAGCTCGATTTTTTCCAGCAAGGGCAAATAGCTCCTGCCGATGACATTGGTGAGGTAAAACGACCATGAGTTTGCAACAAACGCTGCAGGTTTTTGAATTGATTGATAGCGCATTCGTCAGCGGCCAAGACGTCGTCGACCTGTTTGCGTCTTACCCGGCGATCCGGGCCAGCACCTTGCGCGCCGAGGGGCCGAAGGGCGGCACCGATTTCGTGCGTATCGAGATCCCCGGCAGTGCAGGAAAATTCGGCGGTGGTGCGGCGCCGACGCTGGGCATTATCGGCCGCCTGGGCGGCATTGGCGCGCGGCCGACGCGAATCGGGCTGGTGTCCGACGGCGACGGCGCGATCGCCGCCATTGCCGTCGCGCTGAAGTTGGCGGAGATGCAGCGCAAGGGCGACATGCTGCCGGGCGATGTGATCGTCACTACCCATATTTGCCCGAACGCGCCGACCCGGCCGCACGATCCGGTCGATTTTATGGATTCACCGATCGATGACGTGACGATGAACGATAACGAAGTGGTGCCGGAGGCTGACGCCATCTTGTCGATCGACACTACCAAAGGCAACCGCATCATCAATCATAAAGGCTATGCGCTGTCGCCGACGGTGAAAGAGGGGTACATCCTGCGGGTGGCGGAAGATCTGCTGCGCATCATGGAGATGACCAGCGGCCGGCCGGCGGTGACTTTCCCGATCACCACGCAGGACATCACCCCTTACGGCAACGGTGTACACCACCTCAACAGCATCCTGCAGCCCTCGACCGCTACTGCAGCGCCGGTGGTCGGCGTGGCGATCTGCAGCGAATCAGTGGTGCCGGGCTGCGGTACCGGCGCCAGCCACGAAATGGACATCGCGTTGGCGGCCAAATTCGCGGTGGAAGTCGCCAAGGAATTCGGCCGCGGTACCTGCCGGTTCTATGATGCCGCCGAATACAGCCAGCTGCTGGCGCTCTACGGCAGTCTGAGCCACCTGCAAAAAAGGAGATAGACCCATGACGGCTTCATTCGCCACGCTGACCATCGGTCAGGCGCCGCGCAGCGATATCATGCCGCTGCTGTCTGCTTATCTGCCGGCGGAACGAGTGAGGCACGTCGGTTTGCTGGACGGCCTGGATATCTGGCAGATCGCCGAGCGTTATGCACCGCAACAGGGCGACAAGCTGCTGGTGTCGCGTCTTTTGGACGGTACGCAGGTGACACTCGGCGCCGCTCGCGTCGAAAGCGGGTTGCAGGAGAAGATCTGCGAACTGGAAGCGACGGGATGCGAGGTGATTCTGTTGCTATGCACCGGCGAATTCGGTCGATTGCAGGCGGAACGGGTGCTGTTGCTGGAGCCGGATCGCATTATCCCGCCGTTGATCTCCGCGATCGTCGGCACACACCGTGTCGGCATCGTGGTGCCGGTGGCTGAACAGGTTGGGCAGCAGGCGCGCAAATGGCGGCAGCTGGCGGCGCCGCCGAGTTATGCCGTCGCCAGCCCCTATCTGGCGGATGACGCTGCGCTGGAGCAGGCGGCTTGCACCCTGCTGCGGCAGGGGGCGGAGGTGGTGGTGCTCGATTGTATCGGTTATCACCAGCGTCACCGCGCTTTTCTGCAGGCGCGTCTGTCGGTGCCGGTGCTGCTGTCGAACGTACTGGTCGCCAAGTTGGCTGCAGAGTTAATCGACTGATTCAAATAGCCATAAATCTGCGCTCGACGCGACCACGGGCGTTTTGCGCCCGTGAGGCGCCCCGGGCTTCAGCAGCCCTGACTGTCGGCGAGAGGGCCTGTAGCGTTTTACTCTGCGCCGCGATCGCATTTCGCGCGAAAAACCAGTGACAGATCAACCGCAATCCCCCAATATGGATTTTCCATCAAGATGATTACGCGGGTGCCAGTCTATGCTGAAAGTGAATGAGTATTTTGCCGGAAAAGTGAAGTCTATCGGTTTTGACAGTAGCAGCATCGGTCTTACCAGCGTGGGTGTGATGGAAGAGGGCGAATACACCTTCTCCACCGCGCAGCCGGAAGAAATGACAGTGATCACCGGGGCGCTGAAAGTGCTGCTGCCGGGAGCGCCGGACTGGCAAGTGTTTACGCCGGGCGAGAAGTTCTTCGTGCCGGGGCACAGCGAGTTCAACCTGCAGGTGGCCGACGCCACCGCCTATCTGTGCCGCTACCTGAGCAAATAAATTTTGTTCGCTAGGGGAACGCAGGGCTCAGCGGATGCTGGGCCCTGGTCATTTCTGAGGCGAGATTAACGCTGGGCTTCGCCGCCGAGCGCTTCGATGGTGTTTTTGATCAACGCCGCCAGCTCGCTGGTCATCAGGATAAAGTCGGCGTCAAAGCGCTGGGCGAAGTCGTCGCGATCGATGTCGTCGTTCTGTTCGCGCAGCGTGTCGGCGAACTTCAGGCGCTTGAGCGAGCCGTCGTCCGACAGCATCAGCTGGATGCGCTCTTGCCAGTCCACCGCCAGCTTGGTCACCAGCTTGCCGGCTTCGATGTGCACCGCGATTTCGTCGCTGATCAGATTCTGCTTCTTGCAGCGGATTACGCCGCCTTCTTCCAGAATCGCTTTCAATTCCGCTTCATCCTGAATGGCGAAGCCAGCCGGCATCTCACCGGAACGCACCCATTCGGTCAGCGTCAGTTCGATCGGGCTTTCCATGGTCAATGGCACCACCGGCAGCGAGCCGAGGCTCTTGCGCAGCAGCGCCAGCGTGTCTTCGGCGCGTTTGGCGCTGGCGGCGTCGACCATGATCAGATCGTTGACGGTGTCTATCCACATGAAGGTCTGGTTGAAGCGGCTGAACGCGCGCGGCAGCAGGCTGTGCAGCACTTCATCCTTCAGCGCGTCCTTCTCGGTTTTCTTCAGTTTGCGGTGTTGCTCCGCTTCCAGGCGCTCAATCTTGGCCTGCAGCTCTTGCTTGATCACCGGCGACGGCAGGATTTTCTCTTCCTTGCGCGCGCAGATGACGATCTGGCCGTTGACCGCGTGCGTCAGCGCATCGCTGTGCGAGCCCATCGGGGAGACCCAGCCGGTCTTCGCCATGTCCTGGCTGCCGCACGGCGTGAAGGCGAACGCGCTGAGTTGTTTTTCCATTTCATCCGCGTTTAACGCCACTTCGCGGCTCAAACGGTAAACCATCAAATTCTTAAACCACAGCATAATGTTATCCCTGGCTGGGCGTGCGTTCGGCACGCTGATTCGTCAAAAGCAGGGCGGCATGATAACGAATTGACGCTGAAAAATCGCCCCATTCTCTCCGAATTGCGTCGCTTTGCGCATCGGGAAAGGACGGGACGGAGAATGGGAAACAGGTGATTCATTCGCGCGCTTACATTAGGCTGTGACAACGCTGCGCGGCATCGAGGAGAAAAAATACGTGCGCATTGGCATCGACTTGGGTGGAACGAAAATTGAAGTGATCGCGTTGGCGAATGACGGGCGGGAGCTGTTTCGCCATCGCATCGCCACGCCGCGCCATGACTACCGGCAAACCCTGGCGGCGATCGCCGGACTGGTGAAACTGGCGGAGGATCATACCGGCGAACGAGGATCGGTCGGGATCGGCATTCCCGGCACGCTGTCGCCGTTTACCGGGCGAGTAAAGAACGCCAACTCGGTGTGGCTCAACGGCCAGCCGCTGGATAAGGATCTGTCGGCGCTGCTGGCGCGCGAAGTGCGCATCGCCAACGACGCCAACTGCCTGGCGGTGTCGGAAGCCACCGACGGCGCCGGCGCCGGCGTGAAAACCGTGTTTGCGGTCATCATCGGCACCGGCTGTGGCGCCGGCGTGGCGCTGAACGGCCAGGCGCATTCCGGCGGCAATGGCATCGCCGGCGAATGGGGCCACAATCCGCTGCCGTGGCAGGATGACGATGAGCTGCGCTACGCCCGTGAAGTGCCGTGCTACTGCGGCAAGCCGGGCTGCATCGAAACCTTTATTTCCGGCACAGGTTTCGCCACCGACTATGCGCGCCTGAGCGGCAACGCGCTGCAAGGGCATGAGATCATGGCGCTGAGCGAGCAGGGCGATGCGCTGGCGGTGCAGGCGATCGAACGTTACGAAATGCGCTTGGCGAAATCGCTGGCGCACGTGATCAACATTCTGGATCCGGACGTGGTGGTGCTCGGCGGCGGCATGAGCAACGTGGATCGTTTGTACCGCACGGTGCCCGCGTTGGTGAAAAGTTGGGTGTTCGGCGGCGAGTGTGAAACGCCGATCCGCAAGGCGGTCCACGGCGACTCCAGCGGCGTGCGCGGCGCGGCCTGGCTGTGGCCGCAACAGCAGCGCTAAGCGTTGCAACAAAGCGCGAGCAAGCTCGCGCTTTAAACCCTTCCCTGTACAAAAACTGGACGGCGCTTTATGCTTTAGCTAACTTAGCTAAGGAGGACGCGTATGGCAATTCAGGCCAATATGCACGAAGCAAAATCCAATCTGAGCCAGCTGGCGGACAGAGCCGTGGAGGGAGAAACCGTGATTATCGCAAAAGCAGGGAAGCCGTATGTACAGCTGGTCGCCATCAAGGGCGAAGCGCGCCGCCCTGGCGCCGCCAAGGGCAAGTTCACCGTGCCGGCGGATTTCAACGCGGGGGACGCGGCCATTGCGGCGCTGTTTGAGGGCGATGAATGAAGCGCTTGCTGCTGGATACCCACGCATTGCTGTGGTGGCTGATTGATGACGCCTGCCTGGGCGCGAACGCCAAAAGGCAGATCGCCGATCCGGGCAATGCGGTGTACGTCAGCGCGGCCAGCATTTGGGAGATCTCGATCAAGCAGGCGCTGGGTAAACTGGCGCTGCCGGAAGATATCTTTGCGATCATCGAGGCCGAAGATTTTCTGTCGCTGCCGATGGACGCCTTTCACTGCCAACAGGCCGGGCAGTTGCCGCCCTATCATCAGGATCCTTTCGATCGCATGCTGATCGCACAGGCGCAGGCCGAAGGGCTGACGCTGATCTCCGCCGATGCGGTGTTTCCGCAGTACGGCGTGCGGGTGGCGGACGCCCGCCGTTAAGCCGGCTTTTCCTCACTTTCGCTGCGCACCCGTTCGATATGAATGGTCAGGAACATCATCTCTTCCGTGGTGAGCTGATGCTGATAGTGCTTTTCGATGTGGCGGTTGATCTTGCCGGCGCAGGCGAAAGACTCGCGGTATTTCTCTTTCACCACCTGATACAGCGAGTCGTCGTCGCTGTCGACATAGTTTTTCCCCAGCAGGCGCTGAGCGAAGAACTTCAAATGGGTGACGAAACGGTGGTAGCTCAGGGCTTCCTCGTTGTAATCAAAGCGGAAGTGGTATTTGACCAGGTTGAGGATCTCTTGCATCACGCGGGTGATGTGCAGCGTGTTGTGCATCTCGTCGTTAAGCTGGGCGTTGACCAAGTGCAGGGCGATAAATCCAGCTTCGTCTTCCGGCAGCGCGGTATCCAGCCGTTGGGCGATCAGGGCCAGCGCCTCCAGCCCGACGGCGAACTCGGCCGGGTAGAGCTTTTTAATCTCCCACAGCAGCGCATTTTTGATATCCAGCCCTTGCGCATGGCGCTGCAGGGCGAAGTGGATGTGATCGGTCAGCGTGATGTAGACGATGTTATGCAATTTGCCCGGCAGGCGTTCGCGGGCGAGAGTGATAATCCTGTCGGCAGTGGTAACGCAGGCCAGCGGGATCTCGGCGAGCAGCTCTTTATAGCGCTCGGCGATTTCACCGCCGTTATGGGTGAATACCTTTTCGATCAGGCTTTCGTCCAGCGTATCGCCGGGCTTCTTTTTAAAGCCGATTCCTTTTCCCATCACCACCGTCTCTTCCTGACGGTCGTCCAGCGTAATCACCACGTTATTATTGAGTATTTTAGCGATTTTCATGGTTTTTCCCGGTGTTTCAGCATCCTGAAAACGAAAAAACCTGACGCCCGGAAGCGATCCCGGGCGTCAGGTTTTGCCTGTATTTTATGTTTCTGCCCTGCGGCCCTGAGCGGCGGAGGGGATACAGTAACAATCCTATTATGTTGGCATAATAACCCGTGCCCGCTGCGGCTCAACGCTTTTCACCGCGGAGTGCCGCCGCGGTCACACTTCTGCGCCGCGCGCCGCGGGATCATTCCAGCCTGAAGTGCGCTTCCAGCCGGCTGACGCCAAGCCCGTTAACCTTCTTCACCTTGATCTGCACCGGAATACGCTCTTTCATCGCCTCGACGTGACTGATCACGCCGATGGTTTTGCCGGAGGCGTTCAGGCTGTCCAGCGCATCCAGCGCGGTATCGAGGGTTTCGGCGTCCAGCGTGCCAAAGCCTTCGTCGAGGAACAGCGAGTCGATGCTGGTTTTATGGCTGACCAGATCGGACAACGCCAGCGCCAGCGCCAGGCTGACCAGGAAGCTCTCGCCGCCGGACAGGGTGCGGGTATCGCGCAGCGCATCCGCCTGCCAGGTGTCGACCACCTGCAGTTCCAGCGCATCGCTGGTCTTGCGCTGCAGCAGATAACGTCCGTGCAGCCGGCCGAGCTGGTTGTTGGCCAGGTAAACCAGATGATCGAGCGTCAGCCCCTGAGCAAAGCGGCGGAACTTGTCGCCTTCTTTTGAGCCGATCAGCTGGTTGAGGTAGCTCCAGTCATCGTAGTCTTGCTGGCTGCGGGCGATCTGCTCGAACAGCGCCTGCTGATTGAGGCGGCGGGCGGCGTCGCTTTCCAACTGATTGCGCAGTTCGCCCTGGCGCAGCTGCAGCACCTTCAACTGCTGCGCCAGCTCGGCCAGCGATTGGGTGAGCGCGTCGATATCCGCGTTGGCTTCATCCAGCCCTTCAGGGCGGTTCTGCCGATGCTGCTCCAGCGTTTGCGTCGCCTGTGTCAGCAGGGCGGTGGCCTCTACCTGCCGCTGTTGCAACTGCTCTTTGCGCTGCTGCAATTCGCGGCGCAGGGCGTCGTCCAGCAGCGCGGCGGCGAAGGCGGTTTCATCGACGAATTCGCTGTCGGCCAGCGCCTGCTGCCACTGCTGCTGCGCCTGCTGCAGCCGTTCCTGCATTTGGGCGTGTTGCTGTTGTAGCCCGGCCTGTTGGCCTGCCAGGCGTTCGCGCAGTTCCTGCGCCTTTTGCCACTGCTCGGCAGCCTGAACACTGGCCTGTTCGCAGGCGGTTTGTTTGGCGCGCAGCTGTTCGCGCACCTCGGCGACCCGCTGTTCGCCGAACAGCGCCAGCCGCTGCGCACGCCGTTCGGCGAGGATTTTCTCGCCTTCTTGCCAGCGTTGTTGCAGGTCTTGTTGCTGTTGCAGGCTATCGGCGTGGTTTTTTTGCAGCAGCGTAAAGCGCTCTTCGAGCAACGCCAGCTGTTGCTGCGCCTGCTGCTGCTGCGTTTGCAGCGCCGCGAGCGCGTCTTTCGCCTGCTGTACCGCCTGCGCCGATTGTTCATGCTGCTGCAGCGCCTGTTGCCCGCGCCGCTCTTCATCGTCGCAGCCACTCAGCCAGGCGCTGAGCGGCTCGTCATCCGCCAGCGTAAAGTCGAACGCCAGCGGCGCGCTGAGCTGCTGCCACTGCTGCTGTTGGCCGGCCAGCTGCTGTTCATCCTGCGCGATGGTTTGCTGCTGGCGCTGCTGCTGTTCCAGCAGGCTTTCGCAGCGGGTGCGCAGTTCGGTACCCTGGGTTTGCAGTTTCTCTGCCAGGGTGCGCATCTCAACCAACCGCCGCTCCGTCGCCGAAGGCTGCACCGCCTGATATTGCTCCACCGCCGGGTGGGTGGTCGAGCCACACAGCGGGCAGGGGGCGCCACTTTGCAGCAGGGCACGCTCCGCTTCCAGGCTGACGATGCGTTTTTCCAGCTCGTGGATCCGCTCTACTTCCTGCAGCTGCGCCTTGTGTTGTTTGAATTGCTGGCGTGCGCTCTCCAGCTGTTGTTGCAGCTCGGCGAGTTGCGTTTGTCGTCCGGCGTGCTCCGCTTGCTGCCGGGTCAGCCGCTCGCGGGTCTGACGGTGGAGGGTGGCGAGCGTGGACAACTGCTGACGCGTTGGACGCAGATCTGCCAGGGCACTCAGGCGCTGGCGCAACGGGGCCAGCGGCGTTTGCGCCTCCAGCGCTTGCTGCTGCTGCTGTTGAACGGCCAGCGCTTGGGTCAGCGCGTTCAATTGCTGCTGATGCTGTGCGCCCTGCGTCGTCAGTTGATTGCGTTGAACGGTGAGCTGCTCCAGCGCCGCCTGCTGTTGGGCGCACTGCTGCGCGGCAGCATCGCCGGCCTGTCGCCGTTCGGCCTGTGTCGATTGCAGTTGGGCGATCTGATGATCGAGCGGGGCGACCTGCTCATCGATCAGCTGTTGCTGTTGCCGCATGTGCTCGGCATGGGCTTGCTGCGCCAGGCGGGTCTTTTCTACCGCCTGCTGCAGCGGCGCCAGCTGCGCCGACTGCTGTTCCTGCTGCTGCGTCAGCAGGGCCGCTTGCTGCTGTATCGTCTGCAGCTCGGCGCGGCAGCGATCGCGTTCGCCGCGCAGCGGCCGCAATTTTTCGGCCGGTTCGCTGAGCGCCAGCCGGTGAAGCTGTGGGGCGGCCTCGGCCTGCTCGCGCTGGGCGTTTTCCAACCGTTGCCGCCCCTCGTTTTGCTGTTGCCGGAATCGCTGCCATTGTTGTAACCAGCTCAGCGCCTGTTGCTGTTGCCGGGTTTGCTCGCCGAGAGCGCTTTCCTGCTCGCTCAGCGCCGTCAGCTGTTCGGCCAGGGAGTGGCGCTGTTCGTCGTTCAGCAGCTCGATACCGCTGGCGCGCTGATGCAGCCCATCCAGATCGGTTTTGGCCTGTTTGTGGGATTCGAACACCTGTTCGGACAATCGCCCGTAGATTTCGGTGCCGGTCAGTTCTTCCAACAGCTCGGCGCGATCGTTGGCGTCGGCGTTGAGGAAGGCGGCGAACTGCCCCTGAGACAGCATCATCGACTTGGTGAAGCGGCCGAAGTCCAGCCCGGTGATGGCGGCGGTGATCTCCAGCTTGTCGCGCACTTTGTCCGCCAGGATCTTGCCGTCTTCGCGGCGCGCCAGTTCGACTTTCGGCGCCTGCAGGTTGCCGTCCGGCGCGTTTTTGGCGCGGCGCTGACTCCAGAAGGCGCGATAGCCGACGCCCTTGACCTCGAACTCGACTTCCGCCAACGATTCGGCGGTATGGCGGGTCATCAGTTCATTCTGGCTTGGCGTGACGTTGAGGCGCGGCGTCTGGTGGTATAGCGCCAGGCAGATGGCGTCCAGCAGGGTGGTTTTGCCCGCGCCGGTCGGGCCGGTAATGGCGAACAGACCGTTGCTGGCGAACGGCTCGGCGGTGAAGTCAATCTTCCATTCGCCCTGCAGCGAGTTGAGGTTTTTTAAGCGCAGGCTGAGGATTTTCATGGGTTGTTCTCCTCGGCGTTGTGCTGCACCGCCTCGACCACCTGGCGGAACATTTGGCGCATCCGCTGTTGGCGCGTTTCGGGCAGCTCAATCTCCTGCGCCAGGCGCCGCTCGAACACTTCATTGACGCTCAGTTCGTTGAGCGTTTCCTTATCCTGCTGTGCGATCGCCTGGCGGCGCTGTTCTTTGCTGCGCCGCAGCAGCACCACTTCCACCGGTAGCTCGTCCGCCAGCAGCTGAATGCGGCGCTGGATGTCGCTGAGGTAGTCCTGCGTCGCCACTTCGATATCCAGCCACACCGGCAGCTCACCGTCATAATCGGCAAACTGCCGCAGCTGCCGTTCGATCTCGGCCAGATCGCCTTTGATCAGCTGCATGGGCTGAAACTGCGGGATCGTTAACGCTTCCACCTGCTGCAAAGCGCCGTCGGCGAAATCGACCATAAAGACGCTTTTGGCTTTGCCCAGTTCATCGAAGCTGAGCGGGATCGGCGAGCCGCTATAGCGAATGTGCTCCGATTTGGCGACGTTCTGCGCGCGGTGGATGTGGCCCAACGCGATATAGTCGGCGGGAGGAAAGGCCTGCGCCGGAAAGGCGTCGAGGGTGCCGATATAGATGTCGCGCACCGAGTCGGAGGTGGTGACGCCGACGGTGGTCAGGTGGCCGGTGGCGACGATCGGCAGCGGCAGGCCCAATTGGTCGCGGCGCTCGCAGGCCGCCTGATACAGCGTTTGGTAATGTTCGGCGATGGCTTCCTGTAACGCCTGCTGTTTCTGCGCGCCGGATTCGCCGGCGCGGCTGGTGAGCAGATCGCGTGGCCGCAAGAACGGGATGGTGCACAGCACCGCGCCCGGCTGGCCGTCGCGCCGGTTCAGCACCAGGATCTGCTGTTCGGGGGCGCCTTGCGCGCTCGCGATCACCGTGGTGTTCAGGCAGGAGAGCAGTTCACGCGATTCGTTCAGCGTCGCCACCGAATCGTGGTTGCCGCCCAGCACCACCAGTTGGCAGCCGGTGTGCTGCAGTTCCACCACGAAGCGGTTGTACAGTTCGCGGGCGTAGCTGGGCGGCGAGCCGGTATCGAACAGATCCCCGGCGACGATCAGCGCATCCACCTGCTGCTGCTCTACCTGTTCGATCAGCCAGTTCAGAAAAGCCTGGTGCTCGGCGGCGCGGCTTTTGGTGAAAAAGTACTGGCCAAGGTGCCAGTCAGAGGTGTGGATCAGGCGCATGACACTCCCGGGTGCAAAGGTAATGGCGATGATTATAAAGGCCGCGGCGCCGGCTGTCCCGGCGCAATGGCGAGGGCAGCGGAATGATTTTTCTTTACTATGGGAAATAATCGCTATGCTTACTGCCTATAACAGCCGCTTTTTTTCATAAAAGTGTCACAAAACTGACGCATAATGGCGCCCGCAAAGTCGCTAACACATTGGCAGGATTGACGATGGCAAGACGCATACTGGTGGTGGAAGACGAAGCGCCGATCCGTGAGATGGTGTGCTTTGTGTTGGAACAGAATGGTTACCAACCGTTGGAAGCCGAGGATTATGACAGCGCCGTGACGCGCCTGTCTGAGCCGTTCCCTGATTTGGTGTTGCTCGATTGGATGCTGCCCGGCGGTTCCGGCATTCAGTTTATCAAGCATATGAAGCGCGAAGCGCTGACCCGCGATATCCCGGTGATGATGTTGACCGCGCGCGGCGAAGAGGAAGACCGGGTGCGCGGCCTGGAAGTGGGGGCGGATGATTACATCACCAAGCCGTTCTCGCCCAAGGAGCTGGTGGCACGCATCAAAGCGGTCATGCGCCGTATTTCACCGATGGCGGTGGAAGAAGTGATTGAAATGCAAGGACTGAGCCTGGATCCGTCCTCCCACCGCGTGATGGCGAACGATCAGGCGCTGGACATGGGGCCGACCGAGTTCAAGCTGCTGCACTTCTTTATGACCCACCCGGAGCGGGTTTATAGCCGCGAGCAGTTGCTTAATCACGTCTGGGGCACTAACGTTTATGTGGAAGACCGTACCGTTGACGTGCATATCCGTCGGCTCCGCAAGGCGTTAGAAACCAGTGGGCATGATAAAATGGTTCAAACCGTTCGGGGCACCGGCTACCGGTTCTCAACGCGCTACTGATCGCGCCGCGCTGGAGAATATGCCGTGTTAGAACGTCTGTCGTGGAAGAGGCTGGCTCTGGAGCTGGCTCTTTTTTGTCTGCCCGCCTTACTGCTGGGGCTGATTTTCGGTTATCTGCCCTGGTTCCTGCTGGCCTCTGCGCTGGCTGCGCTGGTGTGGAATTTCTACAACCAGCTCAAACTCTCCCATTGGCTGTGGATCGACCGCAGCATGACGCCGCCGCCCGGCCGCTGGAGCTGGGAGCCGTTGTTCTATGGCCTGTATCAGATGCAGCAGCGCAACCGCCGCCGCCGCCGCGAGCTGGCGCTGCTGATCAAGCGCTTTCGCAGCGGGGCCGAATCGCTGCCTGACGCGGTGGTGATGACCACCGTCGAAGGCAATATCTTCTGGTGCAACGGTCTGGCGCAGCATCTGCTCGGCTTCCGCTGGCCGGAAGACAACGGCCAGCACATCCTCAACCTGCTGCGTTATCCGGAGTTCAGCCACTATTTGCAACAGCAGGAGTTTTCGCGCCCGCTGACGCTGCAGTTGAACAACGAACATTACGTCGAATTCCGCGTGATGCCCTATTCCGAAGGGCAACTGCTGATGGTGGCGCGCGACGTCACCCAGATGCGCCAGCTGGAAGGGGCGCGGCGCAACTTCTTCGCCAACGTCAGCCATGAGCTGCGCACGCCGTTGACGGTGCTGCAGGGCTACCTGGAAATGATGGGCGACGAAGAGCAGGACGGATCGCTGCGCAGCAAGGCGCTGAGCACCATGCAAGAGCAGACCCGCCGGATGGACGGGCTGGTCAAACAGCTGCTGACGCTGTCGCGCATCGAGGCGGCGCCCAATGTCGACATGAACGAACGGGTGGATATCCCGCTGATGCTGCGGGTGTTGCAGCGCGAGGCGCAATCGCTGAGCGGCGGTAATCACGAGATCGCTTTCCGGGTGAACGAACAGCTCAAAGTGTTCGGCAATGAAGACCAGTTGCGCAGCGCGGTGTCTAACCTGGTATACAACGCGGTCAACCACACGCCGAAGGGCACCCATATCGAAGTCAGCTGGCAGCAGACGGCACATGGTGCGCAGTTCCAGGTCAGCGACAACGGGCCGGGCATCGCCGCCGAGCACCTTCCGCGCCTGACCGAGCGTTTTTATCGCGTCGACAAGGCCCGTTCGCGCCAGACCGGCGGCAGCGGGCTGGGGCTGGCGATCGTCAAACACGCGCTCAGCCATCACGACGCGCGGCTGGAGATCCTCAGCGAACCGGGGATCGGCACCCGCTTTATCTTTACCTTACCCAACCGGTTGATTGTTCCGGCCGCTTTATCAGAGAATGCGGTGAAAAATTAACGCGAGACACCGGTATGACCCGAATCACCCGAGGGCTGTTGCTTTGCCTGGCGCTGCTGGCCGGACGTGGCGCGCTGGCGCAGCCCGACGGCATGCTGGCGGGCAATCTGTCCAGCGTCGGCTCCGACACCCTGGCGAACCTGATGGCGCTGTGGGCGCAGGACTTCAGCCAGCATTATCCCAACGTTAATCTGCAGATCCAGGCCGCCGGTTCGTCGACCGCGCCGACCGCGTTGGCGGCGGGCGCCGCGCAGCTGGGCCCGATGAGCCGGCCGATGAAGGCGGCCGAGGTTTCGGCGTTCGAACATCGTTACGGCTATGCGCCGCTGGCGGTGCCGGTGGCGGTGGATGCGCTGGTGGTGTTGGTGCATCAGGACAATCCGCTGCGCGGCCTCAATTTGCAGCAGCTCGATCGTATTTTCTCCGCCACCCGGCGCTGCGGTGAAAGCCAGCCGCTGACGCGCTGGGGCGAACTGGGTCTGAGCGGCGACTGGGCGACGCGCTCGCTGCAACGCTTTGGCCGCAACTCGGCTTCCGGCACCTACGGCTATTTCAAACTGCGCGCGCTGTGCGGCGGTGATTTTATGCCGCGCGTCAATGAGTTGCCCGGTTCGGCCTCGGTGGTGCAGGCGGTGGCCGGTTCGCTCAACGGCATCGGCTACGCCAGCATCGGTTTTCGCGCCAGCGGCGTGCGGCTGCTGCCGTTGGCGGAGTCGGGGGAGGACTATGTCGCGCCTACCGCCGCCAACGTGCGCAACGATCGCTACCCGCTGTCGCGCTACCTGTATATCTACATCAACAAAGCCCCCAATCAACCGCTGGAGCCGCTGACCGCGGCGTTCCTCGATCGCGTGCTGTCGACCGCAGGACAGAGCCTGGTCAACCACGACGGCTATCTGCCTCTGCCACCGGCCGCTCTGCAGAAGACCCGCCAGGCGCTCGGGCTGCAGCCGCTTGCACCGGTCATGATGCAATAAGCGACAAAAGGCGACGTAATTTTCGCCTTTTCTCACGCCGAAATGGAGCTTATGCCACGCGAAAACCGGGCTTTTATTGGCGTTTTCGCGCGGTAAAGTGATATATGCTTCACGTTTCGTGAATTGGCTGTTCAAAAATGATACAAATCATGTAGTGTATATTTATTGATAGCCAATATGATCGACTGGTGGCTAAAGTTTATATGGTCGATAGCTCTGCTTTTCGCCGTGCGTCTTGCCTTGAAGCGCTATAAACGTTTACCTTAGCCCTCGTTGTCGGATTAAACCTCCATTTTTATAACTCCTAAAACTTTGCCCATCTTCATGAGCGGCCACTTTCGAATAGGGACATAAACGCCGGAACGATTGCGTTTAGGGTGCTTATTTGGCGCTGCGATGGTCGGGCATGCCGACAACCGGGTGGGGCGTCACGCCACCACGCTATCGGACAATTTTTTCATTTGAACAGGCAACACGACATCGTATGAGTCATCGTTTAACGTCAAAAGATATCCTGGCATTGGGCTTTATGACCTTTGCCTTATTCGTCGGGGCCGGGAACATCATCTTCCCGCCGATGGTCGGTTTACAGTCCGGTGAACATGTCTGGACTGCGGCGCTGGGCTTCCTGATCACCGCCGTCGGCCTACCGGTCATCACCGTCATCGCGCTGGCGCGCGTCGGCGGCGGCATCGACGCCCTCAGTTCGCCGATTGGCCGCGGTGCCGGCCTGCTGCTGGCGACCGTTTGCTACCTGGCCGTCGGCCCGCTGTTCGCGACGCCGCGCACCGCCACCGTCTCCTTTGAAGTGGGCATCGCCCCGCTGACCGGCGACGGCGCCATGCCGCTGTTCATCTACAGCCTGGTGTATTTCGCGCTGGTGATTGGCATCTCCCTGTATCCGGGCCGCCTGCTCGATACCGTCGGCCACGTGCTGGCGCCGCTGAAGATCGTCGCGTTGGCCGTACTGGGCATCGCCGCGTTGCTGTGGCCTGCCGGCGCGCCGATTCCGGCGACGGCGGCTTACCAGAGCGTGCCTTTCTCTTCCGGTTTCGTTAACGGCTATCTGACCATGGATACGCTGGGCGCGCTGGTATTCGGCATCGTTATCGTCAACGCGGCGCGCTCGCGCGGCGTGAAAGACGCCGGTCTATTGACCCGTTACACCATTCTGGCCGGTTTGATCGCCGGCGTGGGCCTGACGCTGGTTTATCTGAGCCTGTTCAAGCTGGGTTCCGGCAGCGGCGCGCTGGTGCCTGACGCTACCAACGGCGCGGTGATCCTGCACGCTTACGTTCAGAACACCTTCGGCGGCCTGGGCAGCTTCTTCCTGGCGGCGCTGATCTTCATCGCCTGCATGGTGACTGCGGTAGGCCTGACCTGCGCCTGCGCCGAGTTCTTCGCGCAATACCTGCCGTTCTCCTACAAGACGCTGGTGTTTATTCTGGGCCTGTTCTCGATGGTGGTGTCCAACCTCGGTCTGAGCCACCTGATCCAGATCTCCATTCCGGTGCTGACCGCGATTTACCCGCCGTGCATCGTGCTGGTGGTGCTGAGCTTCACCCTGCGTTGGTGGCACAGCGCGCCGCGCATCATCGCGCCGGTGATGCTTGTCAGCCTGTTGTTTGGTATCCTTGACGCAGTGAAAGCGTCCAGCTTCCAGCAGCTGCTGCCGGCCTGGACCACTCACCTGCCGCTGGCGGAGCAGGGATTGGCATGGTTGCCGCCTTCGCTGCTGATGCTGGTGCTGGTCGCGATTTATGATCGGGTGTGTACGCGTTCTCAAGTGACCGCGCACTGATAATCCCCCGGCTTAATCTAGGGCCACGGACATGTCCGTGGCTTTTTTACGTTTAAAACTATGGGTCATCTTCATGCAACAACAGTCACCCACCACTGCCCCCGACAATAAGCTGAAACGCGGCCTCAGCACGCGTCACATCCGCTTTATGGCGCTGGGGTCGGCCATCGGCACCGGGTTGTTCTACGGCTCGGCGGACGCCATCAAAATGGCCGGCCCGAGCGTGCTGCTGGCTTACCTGATCGGCGGCATCGTGGCCTTTATCATCATGCGCGCGCTGGGGGAGATGTCGGTCAACAACCCACAGGCCAGCTCGTTTTCCCGTTACGCGCAGGATTACCTCGGCCCGATGGCGGGCTACATCACCGGCTGGACTTACTGCTTTGAAATCCTGATTGTCGCCATCGCCGACGTGACCGCTTTCGGCATCTATATGGGCGTCTGGTTCCCGGAAGTGCCGCATTGGATCTGGGTGCTGAGCGTGGTGCTGATCATCGGCGCCATCAACCTGATGAGCGTCAAGGTGTTCGGCGAGCTGGAGTTCTGGTTCTCGTTCTTCAAGGTCGCCACCATCATCATCATGATCGCGGCCGGCATCGGCATCATCATCTGGGGTATCGGCAACGGCGGGCAACCGACCGGCATTCATAACCTGTGGTCGAACGGCGGCTTCTTCAGCAACGGCTTTATCGGCATGATCCTGTCGCTGCAGCTGGTGATGTTCGCTTACGGCGGCATTGAAATTATCGGCATCACCGCCGGCGAAGCCAAAGATCCGAAAAAATCGATTCCGAAGGCCATCAACTCGGTGCCATGGCGCATTCTGGTGTTCTACGTCGGCACGCTGTTCGTCATCATGTCGATCTACCCGTGGAATCAGGTGGGCACCAACGGCAGCCCGTTCGTGCTGACCTTCCAGCATATGGGCATCACCGTGGCAGCGGGCATCCTCAACTTCGTGGTGATCACCGCTTCGCTGTCGGCGATCAACAGCGACGTGTTCGGCGTCGGCCGCATGCTGCACGGCATGGCCGAACAGGGGCACGCGCCGAAGATGTTCAGCAAGGTATCGAAACGCGGCATTCCTTGGGTGACGGTAGTGGTGATGATGCTGGCGCTGTTGCTGGCGGTGTACCTCAACTACATCATGCCGGAGAGCGTGTTCCTGGTGATCGCCTCCCTGGCGACCTTCGCCACCGTGTGGGTGTGGATCATGATCCTGTTCTCCCAAATCGCCTTCCGCCGCAGCCTGAGCAAAGAGCAGGTGAAGCAGCTGGCGTTCCCGCTGCGCGGCGGGGTGTTCACCTCGGTGGTGGCGATCGTGTTCCTGGTGTTCATCATCGGCCTGATCGGCTACTTCCCGACCACCCGCGTCTCGCTGTACGCCGGCCTGGTCTGGGTGGTATTGCTGCTGGCGGGGTACTGGTTCAAGGTCAACCATCAGAAAAAACGCGCGCCGTTGGCGACGCAGCAAGACTAAATGGAAAACACCGGCTAAGGCCGGTGTTTTTTTAGGGGGCAGGCGTCAAGCGAAGTCCAGCTTGCGCAGTTTCGATACGTCGATGGACTGCCTGGCCTGCCACAGATCGTAAGCATCCTGCATGCCCATCCACACCTGTTCGGAACTGCCTATCACGATGGACAGGCGGATGGCCATTTCCGGCGAGATATCGGACTTTCCGCTGATCAGACGTTGAACCGTGGAGGGTGCGACGTCCAGCGCTTTAGCCAGCGCGCGCGCGCTGAGATTCAGCGTTTCCAGGGTTTCTTTGATCAACTCGCCAGGATGAGGGGGGTTATGCATGCGGTTCATTAGTGATAGTCCTCATAATTCACGATATAAACATCACCCTCGACCAGTTCAAACGTGATACGCCAGTTGCCGGTGACGGTGACGGACCATTGCCCGCTGCGAGCGCCCGTTAACGGGTGCAAGAAGAAGCCGGGCAGATCTACATCATCAATCACTTTCGCCAGATCCAGCACGCTCAGCCGCAGCGCGATTTTCTTCGCCTGCTTGGCGTCGATACCCGCTGTTGAACCGGTTTCGAAAAACTTTTTGAGTCCCTTATGCTTGAAGCTTCTTATCATCCTGACGGCTCCATGGGTGTTGCGCTATACGCATCATAGCCAGGTGTTGCGTATGGCGCAACAAGGTGGGGTGTTTTTTGACCATCACGTCAGGCGTTTATCTTCCACTTCATCCTCCCCGGCGGCGCGCGCTTCGATACGCATGTCGCCGTCGTTCAGGCGTTCTTCCTCTTCCTCGCCGGCGCAGCGCGCCAGCACTTCGCGAATGTCCTGCAGGTTGCTGCTCAGAGCGCTCAGCGAAGGTTGCAGGTTGCGGGGCATGCGGCTTTCATCCAGCGAAGCGCTGTGCAGGCAGCCGATAAACAGCAGGGTGGCCATCAGGGTGAACAGCCGATGACGTAACCGTTTCAGCAAGGGCTTTCCCTCTCGGTGGTGAAGGTGATGGCGCATTAACGCCGTTTTCGCTGGGGAAAAGAAGGGCATGGAGATATCTGCTGGCAATTGAAAGAACATCATTACCAGCAGACATCTTTACGTCAGCCGATGTCAGGAAGCGTTCGCGCTTTGTAGCAGCATGCCGCGCAGGTCGTTGCCGGTTGGCGTCTGGTGCACGCGCAGGCCGAATTCGTCGATCACCGCCAGGATATGGTCGAAAATATCCGCCTGAATGCTTTCATACTCCGCCCAGACCGTGGTGTTGGTGAAGGCGTAGATTTCCAGCGGCAGCCCTTCCGGCGTCGGCGCCAGCTGGCGCACCATCAGCGTCATGTTCTGGTGAATGCGCGGGTGAGCGCGCAGGTAGGCTTCCAGATAGGCGCGCAGCGTGCCGAGGTTGGTGAGGCGGCGGCCGTTGAGCGGCGAGGCCAGATCGATGGCGATCTCCTGGTTGTGCTGGCTCAGCTCCTGGGTTTTGTTATTCAGATAGCTGTGCAGCAGCGGGTTGCGCTGCAGGCGGCGCTGCTCTTCTTCCGACAGGAAGTGCACGCTGCCAGTGTCGATATTCAGGCTGCGCTTGATGCGGCGCCCGCCGGATTCCGACATCGACCGCCAGTTTTTGAACGAGTCGGAGATCAGCGCGTAGGTGGGGATGGTGGTGACGGTGTTGTCCCAGTTACGCACTTTGACCGTGGTCAGGCCGATGTCGGTGACCGCGCCGTCGGCGCCGTATTTCGGCATTTCCAGCCAGTCGCCGATCTTGAGCATATCGTTGGCGGAAAGCTGAATGCCGGCCACCAGCCCGAGGATCGGATCCTTGAACACCAACATCAAGACCGCGGTCATGGCGCCCAGTCCGCTGAGCAGCAGCAGCGGCGATTTGCCCATCAGCAGCGAGACGATCATGATGCCGATCAGGATCGCCGCCACCAGTTTCAGGCCCTGGAAAATGCCGCGCAGCGGCAGCTGATTGGAAATCGGGCTTTGGCGCAGCAGCGCCAGCAGCGTATCCAGCAGCGAGAACAGCGACAGCAGGGTGAAGGCGAGGATCCACACCTGCGCGGCGGTGACGATCACCGCCTGGGTCTGGCTGCCACTTTGCAGCCACAGCGTGGCCTGGATGCTGATGATCACCCCTTGCAGCAGCAGCGCCACGCGCTGGAACAGTTTGTATTGGGTGATAGCCTGTTGCCAGACGCGCTGCGATTGCTGGCCACGGCGCTGAAGGGCAGCCAACACCACCCGATGCAGCACCAGGTGGATCGCCACCGAGATCAGAACAATCAACCCCAATACCATCAACAGCGACATCACTCCGCCGAATTCCAAACCAAATTGTTCCAGCCAGCGCGTTATCTGTTGTTGCATTACCGCTCCTTAAAAAATGCGCAAAAAATATCCTGTAAACTTAAAACGCGTTAGCCTAAGGGGTAACGTGCAGGATTTGTGCCTGTTTACCTTTTTTTACATCAAGTTAGCGTTATTTTTCAGTCTCCGCCCCCCGGCTCATCCCCGGGTTTTGCGGCCAGAGAGGAGGGGGAGTTGCACTTAACGTGGCATTGTTCGCTTCTTGAAGAACGCCGTCGATTTCGTTTGGTACAGCAGGAGAACAGTATGCTTAACGCCTGGCATCAACCGGTCCCGCCTTTTGTCGTGAAACAAGGGCAACGTTTGGATATCACGCTGTGGTTACAAGGGGATGAACTGCCGGAACGGGTATTTTTGCGCGCCGAACCGGACAACGAAGAGTGGCTGCTGGCGATGAAAGCGCAGCGCCACGAGGGGATGCGGCGCTACCAGGCCAGCCTGACTTTGAATGAGGGCGAGCCGACGCGGCGTTACTGTTTCAAGCTATTGTGGGCCGATCGCCAACAGTGGTTCGGGCCGCAGGGCTGGTCGCCAACGCCGCCGGGCCAGCTGGCGCAGTTCGCCGTCGACGATCCTGACAATGGTCCCGAATGGGTGGCGGATCAGCTGTTCTATCAAATTTTCCCCGATCGCTTCGCCAGCAGCGGCGGCGAGCACGGCATCCAGAGCGGCAGCTATCGCCATCACGCGGCCGGCGCAGAGGTGATTCGGCGCGACTGGCAGCATCCGCTGGAGGACCGCCACGCCGCCTCGACCTTTTACGGCGGCGATCTGGACGGCATTTGCGCCAAATTGCCATACCTGCAGCAGCTGGGCGTGACGGCGCTGTACCTGAACCCGATTTTTACCGCGCCGAGCGTGCACAAGTACGATACCGAGGACTACTACCAGGTCGATCCGCACTTCGGCGGCAACGCGGCGCTGCAGCGTTTGCGAGTGAGTACTAACAAGGTAGGCATGAAACTGGTGCTGGACGGGGTATTCAACCACACCGGCGACTCGCACCCGTGGTTCGACCGCCATCGTCAGGGTGAAAATGGCGCCTGCCACCATCCCGATTCGCCGTATCGCGGCTGGTTCAACTTCTACCCGGACGGCCGCGCGCTCGACTGGAAGGGCAACGCCAGCCTGCCGAAGCTCAACTTCGCCGAGCCGCAGGTGGCGGAAGCGATTTATCAGGGCGAAGGCAGCGTGGTGCGCCACTGGCTGCGCCCGCCGTACAGCATCGACGGCTGGCGGCTGGACGTGGTGCACATGCTGGGGGAGAACGGCGGCGCCGCCGGCAACCTGCGCCATCTGGCGGGCATCTATCAGGCGGTGAAACAGGAGAATCCGCAGGCCTACGTGTTGGGCGAGCACTTCGGCGACGCGCGTCGCTGGCTGCATGCCGGCGTGGAGGATGCGGCGATGAACTACATGGGATTCGCGTTGCCGGTGCGGGCATTTTTAGCGGGGCTGGACGTGGCCTATCACCCGGTGCGGCTGGACGCCGCCGGATGCGCACAGTGGATGGACGGCTACCGCGCCGGGTTGCCGCATGGCCGCCAGCTGATCCAGTTCAACCAGTTGGACAGTCACGATACCGCGCGTTTCCTCACGCTGTTGCAGGGGAACGCGGCGCGCATGCAGATGGCGGCGGTGTGGCTGCTGAGCTGGATCGGCGTGCCTTGCCTCTATTATGGCGATGAGATTGGGTTGGACGGCGGCAACGATCCGTTCTGCCGCAAGCCGTTCCCGTGGGACGTCGCCGACTGGGACCGGCCGCTGCTGGCGCTGTTCCAGCGCATGGCGGCGCTGCGTAAACAGAGTCTGGCCTTGCGCCGTGGCGGCTGCCAGGTGTTGTACGCCAGCGGCGAAACGCTGGTGTTCGTGCGCCTGTATCAGCAGGAGCAGGTGCTGGTGGCGCTGCAGCGCGACGGCAGCGGCCAGGCGCAGCTGCCGCATAACCCGCTGTTGGCGCGCGGCCTGTGGCGGCGTGTGGAAGGGCGGGGAGAGTTGAGCGAAACGGCGGGCGGGCTGCGCCTGCAGTTGGCGGAAGAGTCGGCCACCGTATGGCGCTGCGAAGGTTAAAGAAACTGCGGGGGCCAAAGGGCCCCCGCGATTAAGGTAAGTGGGCGTTTACATCAGTAACCGACCGCGGAGCCTGCCGGGCGGCGCACGTCGTTGGCGCCGTACAGATAGCCTTCGCGTACTTTGCCGGAAACCGCCGAATCGTTGCCGGAGTTGGCCGGGGTGACGCCCGCCGCGCCCGGCAAGCCGACCAGAATCAGTTCGGCAGCGCCCCACGGCGTTTGCTCGACCATCTTGTAGCCCATGCCGCTCAGCAGCTTCAGCGTATCGGCGGAAACGCCGCGCTGTTCGTAGTACACCTCATCCGGCAACCATTGGTGATGAATGCGTGGCGCGTCCACCGCTTCCTGCGGCGCCATGCCGTGGTCGATCACGTTCAACGCGGTCTGCAGGGTGATGGTGATGATGCGCGAACCGCCCGGCGAACCCAGCACCATAAAGATCTTGTTGTCCTTGGTCACCAGCGTCGGGCTCATCGACGATAGTGGGCGCTTACCGGGGGCAATGCTGTTGGCGGTGCCTTGCACCAGCCCGTACAGGTTTTTCTCACCCACTTTGACCGTAAAATCGTCCATCTCGTCGTTGAGGAAGAAGCCGGTGCCCGGTGCGATCACCACGGCGCCGAAGCGGCCGTTGACGGTATAGGTGGTGGAGACCGCGTTGCCGTCATGGTCGACAATCGAATAATGGGTGGTTTCCGGTTTCTCATGCGGCTCCATGCCGGGCTGCACGTTTTCCGACGGCGTGGCTTTGTCTGCAACGATTTTCTTGCGGATCTGCTCGGCGTAGCTCTTGCTCACCAGCCGATCGATCGGGTTCTTGATGAATGCCGGGTCGCCGAGATAGGTGTTGCGGTCCATGTAGGCATGGCGCATCGCCTCGGTCATGGTGTGAATGGCCGCCGCTGAGTTGAAGCCCATGCTTTTCAGGTCGTAGCCTTCCACCACGTTGAGGATTTCGCACAGCGTCACGCCGCCGGAGCTGGGAGGCGGCGCCGACACGAACTTGTAGCCGCGATAGCTGCAGGTGATCGGCGGGGTTTCGGTGACCTTGTAGTTGGCGAAGTCGGCCGCCGTCAGAATGCCGCCGCCCTGTTTGGCCGCCGCCTCCACCGCCTGCGGGATCTTGCCTTTGTAGAAAGCGTCGGTTCCCCCTTTGGCGATGGCTTCCAGCGTGTTGGCCAGATCGGTTTGTACCAGCTTATCCCCTGGCTGCAGCGGGCTGCCGTCCGGGCGCAGGAAGATTTTGGCCGACTCGGGATCCTGTTTGAAGCGCGCGATGGTGGTGTCGAGGATATCGGTGTCGGCGCGGGTTAGCACAAAGCCTTCCCGCGCCAGCTTGATCGCCGGTGCCAGCACCTGTTCGCGGCTCAGTTTGCCGTACTTCTCGCGCGCGGTTTCCATCCCCAGCACGGTGCCCGGCACGCCCGCCGCCAGATAGCCATACAGGCTGGCGTCTTTCTTCACCTTGCCGTCGGCATCCAGATACATGTTGGCGCTGGCCGCGGCCGGCGCGGTTTCGCGGAAGTTGATGAAGGTGTCGGTGCCGTCCGCCAGGTGGACGGTCATAAAGCCGCCGCCGCCGATGTTGCCGCAGCAGGGGTTAACCACCGCCTGCGCATAGCCGACCGCCACAGCGGCGTCGATGGCGTTGCCGCCCATTTTCAGGATATCCACACCGACCTGCGAGGCCAGGTGCTGCGAGGTGACCACCATGCCGTTTTTGGCTTCCACCGCCGGGTTAGACGCCGCATACAGGCTGCCGCTGACCAGCAGCGCCGCCATGGTCAGGGGTTTGCTCCATTTCTGTAAAAACATAGTTATTCCTACCCTGTCAGTTTTTTATTGTGTTGTGTTTGCTTGCCGTTACTCGCTTGCAAAGCGCGAGCCAGCGTTATTGATAGTAGCCGCAGATGGGCGCACGCGCGGCGATCGGGATAGGAAATGTGAGCGGAAACAGGGAAATAAAGCACAGAAGGTGGGCATGTTGCCCCAAAAAGGGGCACAAAAAAACCGGCCCGTGGGCCGGTTGATTCACTATCAGGCTGAAATTACAGCTTGGCAGCGTTTTCAGACAGGTATTTTGCTACGCCGTCTGGGGAAGCGCCCATACCTGCTTTGCCTTTTTCCCACTGAGCCGGGCACACTTCACCGTGCTCTTCGTGGAATTGCAGCGCGTCAACGGTACGGATCATTTCGTCGATGTTACGGCCGATTGGCAGGTCGTTAACAACCTGAGCACGCACGATGCCGTCTTTGTCGATCAGGAAGGAGCCGCGCAGCGCAACGCCGGCTTCCGGGTGTTCGATGCCGTAAGCTTTCTGAATTTCACGCTTGATGTCAGCAACCATTGCGTATTTCACTTCACCGATGCCGCCTTTGTCGACAGGGGTTTTACGCCATGCGTTGTGAACGAATTCTGAGTCGAAGGAAACGCCAACCACTTCAACGCCACGCTTCTGGAACTCTTCATAGCGGTGATCGAAAGCGATCAGCTCGGAAGGGCATACGAAGGTGAAGTCCATTGGCCAGAAGAACAGGACGGCTGGTTTGCCGTTCAGGTGCTTCTTCAGGTTGAAGTTTTCAACGATTTCGCCGCTACCCAGTACGGCAGCTGCAGTGAAGTCAGGGGCTTGACGAGTTACCAGGACCATAATTACTCCTGTAATAGGTGTTAAAGGGTGGATGTAAAAACAAGGGCCAGTATAGGGGCCGTGACTTGGTGAATAAAGGGTAAAAGACCAATCGATGAGATAGCTTTCACCTATCAAAGTCGTTGATATAATTTATCGAGCTTTAAAAATAACCTTTTCCCACAAAAGGGCAAGCGGCAAAACGTAAATTCTTGCAAGACGCTGCAATTTCAAACGCTTGGGCTTGACCTCAGAGCCTTTTATCCTTCGCCTGCCGCATCATTTGCGGGTAAAACTGCCAGAACTGTGTTTCAAGCTGATGATAATGTTGCTCGACGTCGGCGAACGAGCCGGCCAGCGCCTCAAGACGCGGGCGGCGGCTGGCCATGCCCTGCAGCACTCGGGCGATGAACGGCAATTCGGCGTAGCGTTCCAGCCAGCGTTCCGGCCACAGATAGCCGTTCAGGTTCTGAAAACGCGGCGGCGTGAGCGGCAGGTAAGGTTCGATCTGGCTGCGGGCTTCCTGGGTGAACTGGTGCAGATCGCGCGAGGGCTCCAGCTGCTGCCAGTGGCGCGCCAAAAAATGGTCCCACACCACGTCGAGGGTGATCGGCGCCACGCGGCGGTAAGGGGCGCTGAAATAGTCGCGGCAGGCTTTGACCTGAGGCAGGCTGTCGGTCAACACGTCGACGCGGCGATGCATCATGATGCCGGCCACCACGTCGGGCTGGTAGTCGGCGGCGGGGTTGCCGCGCACGAAATCGGCCAGCAGGTTGCCCAGCAGCGAGCTGTCCGCCAGCATGGCCAGATGGAGATGAGCGAGAAAATTCATCCCTCAACTATACCCGAAGTCAGGCAAATCCTCCTTATTTCTTGCCGCTGACCGCCCCCGGCTTTAGACTAGGCCGCCTGTTTTTTACCAACCAGCCTTAAATTGAAGAAGTGAATACCCATGCGCGTCGCTGATTTTTCGTTTGAACTTCCCGAATCCCTGATTGCCCACTATCCCCAGGCCGAGCGCAGCGCATGCCGCCTGCTGCAGCTGGACGGGCCGAGCGGGGCGCTGACGCACGGCGTATTCACCGATCTGCTGGACAAGCTGGAGGCCGGCGATCTGCTGGTGTTCAACAATACCCGCGTGATCCCGGCGCGCATGTTCGGCCGCAAGGTCAGCGGCGGCAAGATTGAAGTGCTGGTGGAGCGCGTGCTGGACGACCATCGCGTGCTGGCGCACGTGCGCGCGTCGAAAGCGCCGAAGCCGGGCGCCGAGCTGCTGCTGGGGGATGACGAGAGTATCGCCGCCACCATGGTGGCGCGCCATGAGACGCTGTTCGAGCTGCGTTTCAACGACGAGCGCGACGTATTCACCATTCTCAACGCGGCCGGCCATATGCCGCTGCCGCCGTATATCGCTCGCCCGGATGAAGACGCCGACCGCGAGCTGTATCAGACGGTCTACAGCGAGAAGCCGGGCGCGGTCGCCGCGCCGACCGCCGGCCTGCATTTCGACGAACCGCTGCTGGCGGCGCTGCGCGCCAAGGGCGTGGAAATGGCGTTCGTGACGCTGCACGTCGGCGCCGGCACCTTCCAGCCGGTGCGCGTGGAAACCATCGAAGATCACGTGATGCACGCCGAATACGCCGAAGTGCCGCAGGAGGTGGTCGATGCGGTGCTGGCCTGCAAAGCGCGCGGCAAGCGCGTGGTGGCGGTGGGCACCACCTCGGTGCGCTCGCTGGAGAGCGCCGCGGCGGCCAGCAAAGAGGCGCTGATTGCGCCGTTCTTCGGCGACACCAGCATCTTTATCTATCCGGGTTACCACTACCAGGTGATCGACGCGCTGGTGACCAATTTCCACCTGCCTGAGTCGACCCTGATCATGCTGGTGTCGGCCTTCGCCGGCTATAAAAATACCATGAACGCCTATCAGCAGGCGGTAGCCGAGCAGTATCGCTTTTTCAGCTACGGTGATGCGATGTTCATCAGCCGTAACCCGCAGGCGGAAAACGAATCCGTCGGCGGCTAAATTCCCGGGCTGCGCGTATGGCGCGGCCCCGTTTCAACGACATCAGACTGTTTCTCTGATGCTGGAGGCTTTGTGAAGTACGAATTACAAACTACCGATGGCCGCGCGCGTCGCGGCCGCCTGATCTTCGACCGCGGCGTGGTGGAAACCCCGGCCTTTATGCCGGTCGGCACCTACGGTACGGTCAAGGGCATGACGCCGGAAGAAGTGAAGGAGACCGGCGCGCAGATCCTGCTGGGCAACACCTTCCACCTGTGGCTGCGCCCGGGCCAGGAGATCATGAAACTGCACGGCGATCTGCACGACTTCATGCAGTGGCCGGGCCCGATCCTCACCGACTCCGGCGGTTTCCAGGTGTTCAGCCTGGGGGCGATGCGCAAGATCAAAGAGGAAGGCGTGTACTTCCGCAATCCGATCAACGGCGACAAGGTGTTCCTGAGCCCGGAAAAATCGATGGAAATCCAGTATGACCTGGGTTCCGACATCGTGATGATCTTCGACGAATGCACGCCGTACCCGGCCGACTGGGACTACGCCAAGCGTTCGATGGAAATGTCGCTGCGTTGGGCACAGCGCAGCCGCCAGCGTTTCGACGAGCTGGAAAATAAAAATGCGCTGTTCGGCATCATTCAGGGCGGCGTTTACGAAGATTTACGTGATGTTTCAGTAAAAGGGCTGGTGGATATCGGCTTTGATGGGTACGCTGTGGGCGGCTTGGCTGTAGGCGAGCCGAAAGAGGATATGCATCGCATTCTTGAACACGTTTGCCCGCAAATTCCGGAAGATAAGCCACGCTATTTGATGGGCGTCGGCAAGCCGGAAGATTTGGTGGAAGGCGTGCGCCGCGGCATCGACATGTTCGACTGCGTCATGCCGACCCGCAACGCCCGCAACGGCCATCTGTTCGTGACTGACGGTGTGGTAAAAATCCGTAATGCCAAGCACAAGGATGATACTTCTCCGCTGGATAAGGACTGTGATTGCTACACGTGTCGCCATTACAGCCGCGCCTACTTGCACCATCTCGACCGTTGCAACGAAATATTGGGTGCTCGACTGAACACAATTCATAACCTGCGTCACTACCAGCGCCTGATGGCGGGTTTACGCCAGGCTATCGAAGAGGGTAAATTAGAGCAGTTTGTTGCGGATTTCTATGGTCGGATCGGCAAGCCGATTCCGCCTTTAAACGCTTGATCTAATAATTGATAACTTAATGAGGGAATTTCAATGAGCTTTTTCATTTCTGACGCCGTCGCATCCGCAGGGGCTCCGGCTCAGGGAAGCCCGTACTCTCTGATCATTATGCTGGTGGTGTTCGGCCTGATCTTCTACTTCATGATCCTGCGCCCACAGCAGAAACGCGCGAAAGATCACAAGAAGCTGATGGACTCCATCGGTAAAGGCGACGAAGTGCTGACCACCGGCGGCCTGATCGGTCGCGTGACCAAAGTGGCCGACACCGGCATCATCGCCATCGCGCTGAACGACACCACGGAAGTGATGATCAAGCGTGACTTCGTGGCGGCCGTTCTGCCGAAAGGTACCATGAAGGCCCTGTAATCTTTTTTCCCGAAGGGAATTGCCGTGCTAAACCGTTATCCTTTGTGGAAGTATCTGATGTTGATCGTCGTGATCCTCGTCGGTCTGCTTTATGCGCTTCCCAACATCTACGGTGAGGATCCGGCCGTACAAATCACTGGCGCGCGCGGCGTCGCCGCCAGTGAAACTACGCTGGACCAGGTCCGTACCGTATTAGAAAAAGACAACATCGCGAGCAAGTCGATTGCGCTGGAAAATGGCGCCATCCTGGCTCGCTTTAAAGATCCTGACGTTCAGCTGCGCGCCCGCGAAGCGCTGGTGACCGAGCTGGGTGACAAATTCGTCGTGGCGCTGAACCTGGCGCCGGCCACGCCGACCTGGCTGGCCATGCTGGGCGCAGAGCCGATGAAACTCGGCCTGGACCTGCGCGGCGGCGTGCACTTCCTGATGGAAGTGGACATGGACACCGCGCTGAGCAAGCTGCAGGAACAGACCATGGATACCCTGCGCAGCGAGCTGCGTGAGAAGGGCATTCCTTACGCGTCTATCCGCAAGCTGGACAACAACGGCGTGGAAGTTCGTTTCCGCGACGATGCGGCCCGCGACCAGGCCATCAGCTACATCGGCCCGCGTCAGCGCGATCTGGTGCTGTCCGCCAACGGCGCCAACACCATGAAAGCCAGCCTGACGGACGCCCGTCTGAGCGAAGCGCGCGAATACGCCGTCCAGCAGAACATCACTATCCTGCGTAACCGCGTCAACCAGCTCGGCGTCGCCGAACCGCTGGTGCAGCGCCAGGGCTCCGACCGCATCGTGGTCGAGCTGCCGGGCATTCAGGACACCGCGCGCGCCAAAGAAATTCTGGGCGCCACCGCGACCCTGGAATTCCGTCTGGTGAACACCAATGCGGACGCCACTGCGGCGGCCAACGGCCGCGTGCCGGGCGATTCCGAGGTGAAGTACACCCGTGACGGCCAGCCGATCGTGCTGTACAAGCGCGTGATCCTGACCGGTGACCACATCACCGACTCCACCTCGAGCACCGACGAATACAACCAGCCGCAGGTTAACATCTCGCTGGACAGCGCCGGCGGCACGTCCATGTCCAACTTCACCAAGGACAACATCGGCAAGCCGATGGCGACCCTGTTCGTGGAGTATAAGGATAGCGGCAAGAAAGACGCCAACGGTCGCGCGGTGCTGGTGAAACAGGAAGAAGTGATCAACGTGGCGAACATTCAGTCGCGTCTGGGCAACAGCTTCCGTATCACCGGTATCGGCAACCCGAACGAAGCGCGTCAGCTTTCGCTGCTGCTGCGCGCGGGTGCACTGATCGCGCCGATTCAGATCGTTGAAGAGCGCACCATCGGTCCAACCCTGGGTCAGCAGAACATTACCCAAGGCCTGGAAGCCTGTCTGTGGGGCCTGGTGGCGTCCATCGTCTTCATGGTGGTCTGGTACCGTAAATTCGGCGTGATCGCCACCACGGCGCTGGTCGCCAACCTGGTGCTGATCGTCGGCGTGATGTCCCTGTTGCCGGGGGCGACGCTGACCATGCCGGGTATTGCCGGGATCGTGTTGACGCTGGCGGTGGCGGTCGACGCCAACGTACTGATTAACGAACGTATCAAGGAAGAGCTGAAGAACGGCAGGTCCGTTCAGCAGGCGATCCATGAGGGCTATAAAGGCGCGTTCTCCAGTATCGTCGACGCCAACATCACCACCCTGATCACCGCGGTCATCCTGTACGCAGTCGGCACCGGTTCGATCAAGGGCTTTGCGATCACCACCGCTATCGGTGTGGCGACGTCCATGTTCACCGCGATTGTCGGTACCCGTGCCATCGTCAACCTGCTTTACGGCGGCAAACGCATTAACAAGCTGTCTATCTGAGGAGTGCGTTGTGGCACAGGATTATACTGTTGAGCAACTCAACTACGGCCGTAAAGTCTACGACTTTATGCGCTGGGACTACGTGGCCTTCGGCATCTCGTTGGTGCTGTTGGTCGCGTCGATCGCCACCATGTCGGTGCGCGGCTTTAACTGGGGTCTGGATTTCACCGGCGGTACGGTGATTGAAATCAACCTGGAGAAGCCGGCTAACCTTGACCTGATGCGCGATACGCTGGAGAAGGCCGGGTTCCAGGATCCGATCATCCAGAACTTCGGCAGCAGCCGCGACGTGATGGTGCGCATGCCACCGGCGACCGGCACCGCAGGCCAGGAGCTGGGTAACAAGGTGATCGGCGTGATCAACGACTCGGTGGATAAGAACGCCACCGTGAAGCGCATCGAGTTCGTCGGCCCGAGCGTGGGCAGCGAACTGGCGCAAACCGGCGGCATGGCGCTGCTGGTGGCGTTGATCTGTATCCTGATCTACGTCGGTTTCCGCTTCGAATGGCGCCTGGCGCTGGGGGCGGTTATCGCGCTGGCGCACGACGTGATCATCACGCTGGGCGTGCTGTCGCTGTTCCACATCGAGATTGACCTGACCATCGTCGCTTCCCTGATGTCGGTTATCGGTTACTCGCTGAACGACAGCATCGTGGTATCTGACCGTATTCGTGAGAACTTCCGCAAGATCCGCCGCGGCACGCCTTACGAGATCATGAACGTGTCGTTGACCCAGACGCTGAGCCGTACGCTGATGACCTCCGGGACCACCCTGATGGTGGTGCTGATGCTGTACATCTTCGGCGGCGCGATGCTGCAAGGCTTCTCGCTGGCGATGCTGATCGGCGTGTCGATCGGTACCGTTTCCTCTATCTACGTCGCGTCCGCGCTGGCGTTGAAACTGGGGATGAAACGCGAACACATGCTGCAGCAAAAAGTGGAAAAAGAGGGCGCCGATCAGCCTTCGATTCTGCCTTAATCGCCGCAGTATTCAGCGAAATGAGAAGGAGCGCCGATGGGCGCTCCTTTTTTTTGCCTCGGTTTCAGCGCGGCTGCACCACCGCCGGCTGGGCGGTCGAAACCAGGCTGTGCAGACGGATGTAGCCCAATTGTTCCGGCGTCAGGCCGCTGAAGCGCAGCTCGAAGTCCTGGCCGGGTTTCGGCAGCAGCGAGTCGGCGCTGGCGATCGGTTGCGACAGCGCCTCGGCGGTCAACGGCCGGCCGGTGGCTTCATCCAGTGGGCCCCATTCCACCACCGCTTTGAACGGCGGCAGCGTGGCCTGTGAGAGGATGCGCACATGCAGTTGCGCCTGCGTGCCGTTGGCTTCGCTCTTGATGTGGCTCAGCGAAACGCTCAGCTCGCCGATGCCGCTTTGCAAACGGGCGGCGCTGCGGGCCGCCGGCAGCAGGTAGACGCCGTTGTCGGAGTGCTGATTGAGCAGATTCTGTCGCTCCAGCGCGGTGGTTTGGTCGGTCAGCACGCTTACTTTCTGGTTCAACGCGGCGACCTGATGGCGCAGCTGTGGCACGGCGGGGTTGTGCGCGCAGCTCGCCAGCAACAGGGCGGCGGCTAGCAGGCCGATTTTTGGGTAACGGGTTGTCATGACGGCGATTTCCTATGCTGAATCTCCTGCTATCAAGCTTAGCCCGCATGGCGGTGAAAGTCATATCGACGCCGCCTTCCCGCCGCCTGTCGCAACAAATGGCCGCCGCCCTTTGTTGTGGCTGCACTTCGGGTTAAACTGCATTTATCTATAAAAAAAGTTTATCAGGACGTGTTATGCATTGCCCTTTCTGCGCCGCCGTTGATACCAAAGTCATTGATTCCCGCCTGGTGGGGGACGGTTCGCAAGTGCGCCGCCGCCGCCAGTGTCTGGTGTGCAATGAACGCTTCACCACCTTCGAGGTGGCCGAGTTGGTGATGCCGCGAGTGATTAAAAGCGATGAGGTGCGCGAGCCGTTCAACGAAGACAAGCTGCGTCGCGGCATGCTGAAAGCGCTGGAGAAGCGCCCGGTAAGCTCGGACGACGTGGAAAACGCCCTTAACCATATCAAATCCCAACTGCGCGCCACCGGCGAACGCGAAGTGCCGACCAAATTAGTCGGTAATCTGGTGATGGACGCGTTGAAAAAGCTGGATAAGGTGGCCTACATTCGCTTTGCGTCGGTATACCGCAGCTTCGAAGACGTGCGCGAGTTCGGCGAAGAGATCGCCCGCCTGCAAGACTAAAGGATCTTTCATGCATCACGACGAATTTTACATGGCGCGCGCCTTCGAGCTGGCGCGGCTGGGGCGTTTCACCACTGCGCCCAATCCGAACGTCGGCTGCGTTATCGTGCGCGACGGCGAAATTGTCGGTGAAGGCTATCATCTGCGCGCCGGCGAGCCGCACGCGGAAGTGCATGCGCTGCGCATGGCGGGCGACAAGGCGCGCGGCGCCACCGCCTATGTCACGCTCGAACCGTGCAGCCATCACGGCCGCACGCCGCCCTGCGCCGATGCGCTGGTGGCCGCCGGCGTAACGCGGGTGGTCGCGGCGATGCAAGATCCCAATCCGCAGGTGGCGGGGCGCGGGCTGTACAAGCTGCAGCAGGCCGGCGTCGAAGTGCGTCATGGCCTGATGCTGGCCGAAGCCGAAGCGGTCAACCTGGGCTTCCTCAAACGCATGCGCACCGGTTTCCCCTATGTACAGCTGAAGTTGGGTGCGTCGCTGGACGGCCGCACGGCGATGGCCTCCGGCGAAAGCCAGTGGATCACTTCACCCGAAGCGCGTCAGGACGTGCAGCGCCTGCGCGCGCAAAGCGCCGCGATTCTCAGCACCAGCGCCACCGTGCTGGCGGACGATCCGTCGCTGACGGTGCGTTGGGATGAGCTGGACGCCGAAACCCAGCGCCTCTATCCGCGCGAAAATCTGCGTCAGCCGCTGCGCATCCTGCTGGACAGCCAAAATCGCATTACCCCGCAACACCGCGTGGTGCAGCAGCCGGGCGCCACCTGGCTGGCGCGCCTGCAGGCGGATGAACAGGCCTGGCCGCAAGACGTCGAGCAGTTCATCTGCCCGGCGCACGGTGGCGGGGTCGATCTGGTGGTGATGATGATGCTGTTGGCCAAGCGCCAGGTGAATTCAATCTGGGTGGAGGCGGGGGCGACGCTGGCCGGTGCGCTGCTGCAGGCCGGCCTGGTGGATGAGCTCATTTTGTACATCGCGCCAAAACTGTTGGGCGATAATGGCCGCGGCCTGTGTCATTTGCCGGGCCTGGAGCGTTTGGCCGACGCGCCGGAATTCGTCTTTAGCGACGTGCGGCAGGTTGGCCCCGATCTGCGTTTGCGCCTGCGGGCGAAACACTGAATCTCGCGCCCGCGCGCCGGTTTTACAAAAGCGCCGCGCAGGCGATGAAAGAATATGATAGAATCCGCCCCCCTGCGGGGTATTGAACCCATTTTTAAGGAAAGCCCATGAAAGTTATCGAAGGTGTTGTTGCTACTCCAAATGCCCGTGTGGCGATCGCAATTGCACGTTTTAACAATTTCATCAACGACAGCCTGCTGGAAGGTGCCATCGACGCGCTGAAACGCATTGGTCAGGTTGCTGACGACAACATCACCGTTGTCTGGGTCCCGGGCGCTTACGAGCTGCCGTTGACGGCGAGCGTATTGGCCAAAACCGGCAAATACGACGCGGTTATCGCGCTGGGCACTGTTATCCGTGGGGGCACCGCGCACTTCGAATATGTGGCGGGCGAAGCCAGCTCCGGCATCGGCAACGTTGCGATGAATGCCGAAATCCCGGTTGCCTTTGGCGTGCTGACCACCGAAAGCATCGAACAGGCGATCGAACGCGCCGGCACCAAAGCGGGCAACAAAGGCGCTGAAGCCGCGCTGACCGCACTTGAAATGATTAATGTTATCAAAGCTATTAAAGCCTGAATTTAGTTAAGGGGAATTCCGTGAAACCTGCTGCTCGTCGCCGCGCTCGTGAGTGCGCTGTTCAAGCGCTTTACTCTTGGCAGTTGTCTAAAAACGACCTTGCCGATGTTGAACACCAGTTCCTGACGGAGCAGGATGTCAAAGATGTTGACGTCGCCTATTTTCGCGAGTTGCTGTCCGGCGCGGCAGTGAATGCAGGTATGCTGGACGAACTGATGGCGCCATACCTGTCGCGTCAGCTCGAAGAGCTGGGCCAGGTGGAGCGCGCAGTGCTGCGCGTCGCGCTGTTTGAACTGAAAATGCGCGAGGATGTCCCTTACAAGGTGGCGATCAACGAAGCGATCGAACTGGCGAAAACCTTCGGCGCGGAAGACAGCCACAAGTTTGTGAACGGGGTGCTGGATAAAGTAGCGCCAACCCTTCGCAAGAAAAAGTAAAACATTAAGGCCGGTATCCCCGGCCTTAATTTCTTCTAGTGGAATATCGATATGGCATGCGGCGAATTTGACCTCATTGCCCGCTATTTTGACCGGTTTAAGCGCGTGCGCCGGGATGTACAGTTGGGCATTGGAGATGACTGCGCACTGCTGGCAGTGCCGGAAAAACAGCTGGTGGCCGTCAGTACCGATACGCTGGTGGCGGGCATTCACTTCCTGCCGGACATCGATCCGGCCGATCTTGGTTACAAAGCACTGGCGGTCAATCTCAGCGATCTGGCGGCGATGGGCGCCGATCCTGCGTGGCTTTCGCTGGCCCTGACGCTGCCGGAGGTGGACGAACCCTGGCTGAAGGCCTTCAGCGACAGCCTGTTCGATCAGCTCAACTATTACGGTATGCAGCTGATCGGCGGTGATACCACGCGTGGCCCGCTGAGCATGACCTTGACCATTCAGGGGCTGATCCCGGCCGGCCGGGCGCTGACCCGCAGCGGTGCGCGCATCGGCGACTGGATCTACGTGACCGGCACGCTGGGCGACAGCGCCGCCGGTTTGGCGATCCTGCAGGATCGTCTGGCGGTGACGGATACGGCGGCGCGCGATTACCTGATCGCTCGCCATCTGCGCCCGCAGCCGCGGGTGTTGCAGGGGCAGGCGCTGCGCGATCTGGCCAGCTCGGCGATCGACATCTCCGACGGCCTGATCTCCGATCTGAAACACATCCTGAAGGCCAGCGACTGTGGCGCACGCATCGTGCTGGACGAGCTGCCGATGTCGCAGGCGCTGAGCAGCCACGCGGATGCCGAGCAGGCGCTGCGTTGGGCGCTGGCGGGCGGCGAAGATTACGAGCTGTGCTTCACCGTGCCGGAAATCAACCGCGGCGCGTTGGAAGTGGCGCTGAGCCATCTCGGGGCCGACTACACCTGTATCGGCCAGATTGGCCCGCTGTCTGAAGGCATTCGCTATTATCGCAACGACGAGGCGGTGGAGCTGGACTGGGTCGGGTTCGACCATTTCAATGCGGAGCCGGGCAACCATGGATGAAGCCAAGCGCCGGCTGCGGATGAGCAATCCGTGGCACCTGTTGGCCACCGGCTTCGGCAGCGGTTTGTCGCCGATCATGCCGGGCACCATGGGATCGCTGGCGGCGATCCCGTTCTGGCTGTTGCTGATCCAACTGCCGTGGCAGCTCTACTCGCTGGCGGTGATGTTCAGCATCTGCATCGGCGTCTATATTTGCCATCGCACGGCGAAAGACATGAAGGTGCACGATCACGGCAGCATCGTCTGGGATGAGTTCGTCGGCATGTGGATCACGCTGATGGCGCTGCCGGTCAACGACTGGCGCTGGGTCGCCGCCGGTTTCGTCATCTTCCGCATTTTGGACATGTGGAAGCCGTGGCCGATCCGCTGGTTCGATCGCAACGTGCATGGCGGCATGGGCATCATGGTCGACGACATCATCGCCGGCGTGTTGTCCGCCGGCATCATCTACCTGATTGGGCACCACTGGCCGATCGGGTTGTTCTGACAGACGGGCGCGGTGTTTCGCACCCGCTGCTCTTTATTCAAACCCCGTCACCCGATGCGGCACGTAAGCCGTCTCCAGTTCTGCCACCTCTTGCGGCGACAAACTCAAATCGACCGCGGCGATGGCGTCGTCCAGCTGTTCGCTGCGCGAGGCGCCGACGATCGGCGCGCTGACCGCCGGTTTGTTCAGCAGCCAGGCCAGTGCGATCTGCGCCCGCGAGACGCCGCGTTCTTCGGCGAGGCTGGCGACGCGTTCGGCGATGATGGCGTCGATGCCTTCGGTTTCCTCATACAGGCTCTTGCCGAACTGGTCGGAAACCAGCCGCGCGGTGGTTTCGCCCCAGGGGCGGGTCAGGCGGCCGCGCGCCAGCGGGCTCCACGGCAGCACGGCGATGCCTTCGGCGGCGCACAGCGGGTGCATTTCGCGCTCTTCTTCGCGCTGGATAAGGTTGTATTGATCCTGCATGCTGACGAAGCGCGTCCAGCCGTGCAGATCGGCGGTATACAGCGCCTTGGCGAACTGCCAGGCGTACATCGAGGAAGCGCCGATGTAACGCGCCTTACCGGCTTTCACCACGTCGTGCAGCGCTTCCAGCGTCTCTTCCAGCGGCGTTTCGTAATCCCAGCGATGGATTTGCAGCAAATCGACATAGTCGGTGCCGAGACGGCGCAGGCTGTCGTCGATGGACTGCATGATGTTGGCGCGCGATAAACCGCGCTTCAGATTGCTCAGCGGGAAATAGACCTTGGTGGCGACTACCACGTCTTCGCGGCGGGCATAGTCGCGCAGCGCCCGGCCGAGGATCTCCTCGCTGCTGCCGTCGGAATAGCTGTTGGCGGTGTCGAAAAAGTTGATGCCGGCTTCCAGCGCCTGTTTCAACAGCGGGCGGCTGCTCTCTTCCGGCAGCGTCCAGGCGTGATTGCCGCGGCTCGGTTCGCCGTAGGTCATGCAACCCAGGCAGATGCGCGAGACGTTCAGATCGGTGTTGCCCAGTTTCAGGTACTTCATGCTTGCCTCCCATTCACAGCTCAGACAGTAACTGTAGCGCGGATCCCGGAGGGCGGAAATGAAAACGCCCCCGGGAGCGGAGGCGTTTTTTCAGGCGCGGGCGGCGATTACTGCGCCAGCCAGGTTTCGATTTGGCGCTGAATGCCGGCGGCGTCCAGCCCCAGATCGGCGCGCAGCTCTTCCTGGGTGCCCTGCGAGACGAAGCTGTCCGGCAGGCCGAGGTTCAGCACTGGCACCGGACGGCGTTTGGCCATCAGCAGTTCGTTGACGCCGCTGCCGGCGCCGCCCATGATGGCGTTCTCTTCCAGCGTGACCAGCGCGTCATGGCTGGCGGCCAGTTCGAGCACCAGCTCCTCGTCCAGCGGTTTGACGAAGCGCATGTCGACCAGCGTGGCGTTGAGCGCTTCCGCCGCTTGCGCGGCCTCCGGCAGCAGGGTGCCGAAGTTGAGAATGGCGATCTTTTCCCCCTGGCGGCGCACCACGCCTTTGCCGATCGGCAGCAGGCTGAGCGGCTCCAGCGCCGCGCCGGTACCGGTGCCGCGCGGATAACGCACGGCGCTCGGGCCGGCATTGTAGTGATAGCCGGTATACAGCATCTGGCGGCATTCGTTCTCGTCGCTCGGCGTCATGATCACCATGGTCGGGATGCAGCGCATGAACGACAGATCGAACGCCCCCTGGTGGGTCTGGCCGTCGGCACCGACGATGCCGCCGCGATCGATGGCGAACATCACCGGCAGGTTTTGGATCGCCACGTCGTGGATCAACTGATCGTAGGCGCGCTGCAGGAAGGTGGAGTAGATCGCCACCACCGGCTTGTAGCCGCCGATCGCCAGCCCGGCGGCGAAGGTGACCGCGTGCTGCTCGGCGATCGCCACGTCGAAGTACTGCTGCGGATAGTCGCGGGAGAACTGCACCATGCCGGAGCCTTCGCGCATCGCCGGGGTGATCGCCATCAGCGAGCTGTCTTTGGCGGCGGTTTCACACAGCCAGTCGCCGAAGATTTTCGAATAGGTCGGCAGACCGCCGGCGCTTTTCGGCAGCGTGCCGCTGGCGGGATCGAACTTCGGCACCGCGTGGAAGCTGATTGGGTCCTTCTCCGCCGGCGCGTAACCACGGCCTTTCTTGGTCATGATGTGCAACAGCTGCGGGCCTTTCAGATCGCGCATGTTTTTCAACGTGGCGACCAGCCCCTGCACGTCGTGCCCGTCTACCGGGCCGATGTAGTTGAAGCCCAGCTCTTCGAACAGCGTGCCAGGCACCACCATGCCTTTCAGGTGCTCTTCGGTGCGTTTCACCAGCTCCTTGATCGGCGGCACGCCGGCCAGCACTTTCTTGCCGCCTTCGCGCAGGGTGGAGTAAAGTTTGCCGGACAGCAGCTGCGCCAGATGGTTGTTCAGCGCGCCGACGTTTTCCGAGATCGACATCTCGTTGTCGTTCAGCACCACCAGCATGTCCGGGTTGATGTCACCGGCGTGGTTCATCGCTTCGAACGCCATGCCGGCGGTGATGGCACCGTCGCCGATCACGCACACCGTGCGGCGGCCCTTGCCCTCACGCTCCGCCGCCACCGCCATGCCGAGGCCGGCGCTGATCGAGGTCGACGAGTGGCCGACCGACAGCACGTCGTATTCGCTTTCGGCGCGCCACGGGAAGGGGTGCAGGCCGTTCTTTTGCCGGATAGTGGCGATGCGGTCGCGGCGACCGGTCAGAATTTTGTGCGGGTAGGCTTGGTGGCCGACGTCCCACACCAGATGATCGAACGGCGTGTTGTAGACGAAATGCAACGCCACCGTCAGTTCGACGGTACCCAGCCCGGAGGCAAAGTGGCCGCTGGAACGACTGACGCTGTTCAGCAGGTATTGCCGCAGCTCATCGCACAGCTTCGGCAAGCTCTCTTTGGGCAGCGAACGGAGTTCCTCGGGGTTTTCCGCTAGCGCCAGGGTTGGGTATTTGGCTATATCAAGACTCATTCGATACTCATATCAGAGGAGTTAACGTCACACGTTAATTGTCGCGTTCAATAATGAAGCTGGCTAACGCTCGCAATGGCGCTGTGTTATAAGATTGCGCTGCCAAAGTGTCTAATGCAGCTAATGCTTCCTGATAGAGATCCCACGCTTTTGCTTTCGCGCTGTCAAGCCCGAGTAACGCCGGGTAGGTACTCTTTCCGTGTTGTTGGTCCGCTCCCTGGCGCTTGCCGATTTTCTCAGTTTCGCCGACAACGTCCAAAATGTCATCCTGCACCTGGAACGCCAGGCCGACCGCAGCGGCGTAACGATCCAGCTGCGGTAGCGCCGCTCGTCCGGCTTCGCCGGCGCTCAGCGCGCCCAGTCGCACCGCCGCGCGGATCAACGCGCCGGTTTTGTGGCGGTGGATCTGCTCCAGCGCCTGCAGGTCGACGTGCTTGCCTTCGGCTTCCAGATCCAACGATTGGCCGCCGCACATGCCGGCTACGCCGCTGGCGCTCGCCAGTTCGGAGACCATCGCCAGCCGATCGCGCAGCGCCACGTCGGGCATCTCGGCATCGGCCAGGATTGAAAATGCCAGCGTTTGCAGCGCATCGCCGGCCAGGATAGCGTTGGCTTCGCCGAATTTAATGTGACAGGTCGGCTGGCCGCGGCGCAGATCGTCATCGTCCATCGCCGGCAGATCGTCGTGGATCAGCGAGTAGGCGTGAATGCATTCCACCGCCGCCGCCGGCGCGTCCAGGTTGGTCAGCGACACGCCGAACATTTGGCCGGTGGTGTACACCAGGAACGGGCGCAGGCGCTTGCCGCCCAGTAAGGCGCCGTGACGCATCGCCGCCACCATGTTGCCGTCGTTGAACGGCAGCGGGGCGATGAAATCCAGCAGCGCGCGATCGGCGCGCTGGCGGAACATCTGCAATTGATCGGCAAAAGCGGCCGATGGGGCGATCTCAGACATGTCGGTTACTCGGCATCCGGTGTGAAAGGCGCCAGCGCCGCATCATCGGCGCTGTCGTTAAGGAGTATCTGCACACGCTGTTCCGCCTGTTGCAGTTTTTGCTGGCCTTGACGCGCCAGCTGCACGCCGCGTTCGAATTCGTTCAGCGCGTCTTCCAGCGGCAGTTCGCCTGACTCCAGACGCGTCACGATGCTTTCCAGCTCGCCGAGGGCGCTTTCAAAGCTGGCAGTTTGCTCTGTACTGGCTGATTGTGCTGGTTTTTTCGGCATAATTTTCTTTTTACGTCATCATGTGAACCGTGGCGCCAGAGCCTATCCTAGCGGATCTTGATTAGCAAATCATGGCGCTCATGTGTGGTTTTGTGCGCAGAGCACGGCGATATGGTGATATACTCCGCGCCGTAATTCTTATCTGACAACAAAGACCGCCATGAAGTTTATCATTAAATTGTTCCCGGAAATCACCATCAAGAGCCAATCTGTGCGCTTGCGCTTTATCAAGATTCTCTCGACCAATATTCGCAACGTCCTGAAGCAGTATGATGAAACGCTGGCGGTCGTCCGTCACTGGGATCATATCGAAGTTCGCGCCAAAGATGAAAACCAGCGGCCGATCATCGCCGACGCGCTGACGCGCATTCCCGGCATCCACCATATTCTGGAAGTGGAAGATCGCGCTTATACCGATATCCACCACATCTTCGAGCAGACGCTGGAAGCCTACCGCGCCCAGCTGGAAGGCAAAACCTTCTGCGTGCGCGTCAAGCGCCGCGGCAAGCAGGCGTTCAACTCACAGGACGTGGAGCGCTACGTCGGCGGCGGTTTGAATCAGCATATCGAGAGCGCGCGCGTTAACCTGACCCGCCCGCAGGTCACGGTAAACCTGGAGATCGAAGACGACAAGCTGATGCTGGTCAAACGCCGTCTCGAAGGCATCGGCGGTTACCCGGTCGGCACCCAGGAAGACGTGATGTCGCTGATTTCCGGCGGTTTCGACTCGGGCGTGTCCAGCTATATGCTGATGCGTCGCGGTTGCCGCGTGCACTTCTGCTTCTTCAACCTGGGCGGCGCCGCGCACGAGATCGGCGTGAAGCAGGTGGCGCATTATCTGTGGAATCGCTTCGCCAGTTCGCACAAGGTGCGCTTCGTCGCCATCGACTTCGAGCCGGTGGTGGGTGAGATCCTGGAGAAAGTCGACGACGGTCAGATGGGCGTGGTGCTCAAGCGCATGATGGTGCGTGCCGCTTCGCAAGTGGCCGAACGCTACGGCGTGCAGGCGCTGGTGACCGGTGAGGCGCTGGGGCAGGTCTCCAGCCAGACGCTGACCAACCTGCGTCTGATCGATAACGCGTCCGACACCCTGATCCTGCGTCCGCTGATTTCGCACGATAAAGAGCACATCATCAAGCTGGCGCGCGAAATCGGCACCGAAGACTTCGCCAAAACCATGCCGGAATATTGCGGCGTGATTTCGAAGAGCCCGACGGTGAAAGCCGTCAAGGCCAAGATTGAAGAGGAAGAGAGCCACTTCGATTTCAGCATTCTCGATCGGGTGGTGAGCGAGGCCAAGAACGTCGATATTCGCTCTATCGCCGAGCAGGCGCAGGAGCAGGTGACCGAGGTGGAAACCGTCGCGGCCTTCGGTGCCGACGAGGTGATCCTGGATATCCGTTCCAACGACGAACAGGAAGAGAAGCCGCTGCAGCTGGAACAGGTTGAAGTGAAAGCGCTGCCGTTCTACAAGCTGAGCACCCAGTTCGGCGATCTGGATCAGAGCAAAACCTATCTGCTGTACTGCGAGCGCGGCGTGATGAGCCGTCTGCAGGCGCTGTACCTGCTGGAGCAGGGTTTCAGCAACGTGAAGGTTTATCGCCCGTAACGCGCGGAGCGCCATAAACGATAAGGGCTGAACCGGTGTTCAGCCCTTTTTTTATCGGCAAATCGTTCAGTCGCGGAAATCGTACATCCCGGGGATCAACACCAGCTGCGCGGCGATCTCCGCCGCCTTGGCCTTGCCAAGCAGCAGATCGATCAGTTTCAGCGCAAACTCCATTGCGGTGCCCGGCCCCTGGCTGGTGAGCAGGTTAACGCGAGCGTCGTACACCACGCGGCGTTCCATCCATTTATCCGCCGGTATCTGGTCTTTCAGGCCCGGGAAGCCGGTCATGTTGCCGACCGGGAACAGATCGTGGTGCTGCAGCACCAGCGCAGGCGCTGCGCAGATGGCGGCGACGATGTTGCCCTGCAGATGCATTTGCCGCACCTTTTCCACCAGCAGCGGGCTGTCGCGGAAGCATTCCGCTCCCTTCAGGCCGCCGGGCAGTACGATGGCGTCGAAAGGCTCATCGACGATTGCCACCAGCGGCGCATCGGCCAGCAGTTTGACGCCGCGCGAACAGACGATAGTCAACTCGCCGTCGCCGGCAACGCTGGCGGTGGTGACTTTTACGCCCGCCCGCACCAGCAGATCGATGGTGGTGACGGCTTCGGTTTCTTCACTACCAGGTGCCAGGCAGACCAGCGCCGATACGCTCATATTCATTTTCCTTTCGTTTAATCAGTTCAAACAGTCGCGCATTCTCCGGCAGCGTGAGGCCGTGGCTGCGCGCGCGGCGCAGCAGGTAGCCGGTGATGTAGTCGATCTCGGTGTGCCGCTGGCTGCGGATATCCTGCAGCATCGACGAAACGTTGTCGGCGGTGCTGTGGATTACGTCCATGACATATTGCATCAGGCCTTCGCAAGAGGTGTGGTAACCCTCCATCGCCATCACACTGGCGACTTCACGACACAGCGTTTCGATCTGCTCCGGGTAGCGCTGCAGATCGCCGTTGCGGCAGCCGTACAGCGCCGTCAGCGGGTTGATCACGCAGTTGACCGCCAGCTTGCGCCAGTTGGCCGAGGCGATGTTGTTGTGCCAGGCGACGTCGGGCAGCGCCTGATGCAGCACTTCCGCCAGGTGGCTGAGGCGTTGGGCGGCCGGCGAGGTCGGCCCGATGTGGGTGATGCCGGTGGCGACGTGAATAATGGTGCTGCCTTCGTGGCGCGCGGCGTGGGTGGTGGTGCCCTGCAGAATGGGCTGGCCGTTCGGCGGCAGCTCCTCCTGAGTGCCCATGCCGTTGTGCAGCAGCAAGATGGCGCACTGGGGGTTAAGCTTCGGCAGCAGCGCGCTGACCGCGCTGGACACTTGCCAGGCTTTCAGCGTCACCAGCAACAGCTCGCTTTGCGCCAGATGCTCCGGATCGTTGGTGGGCAGATTGCGATTGAACGAGACGCCTTCCGGCTCTATCACGTTCACGGCGCAAAAAGGCTGAGGCACTCTTAGCCATCCCTGTACATCGTGGCCCTGCTGATACAGCCGGGAGAGCCACAGTTGTCCGAGCGCGCCGCAACCAAGAATGGTTATTTTCATTCAGTCTCCTTGGAAACACGGGAATACCGCTCAATTACCGTGAATTAACTATAGGCTTTATGGCAGCCCGAAGCGCTATCCCTGCGTGCGTTCAGCAGATTTTGTCTGAGGCGGCAAAGCGGTTATCATGCTCGGCATCAAAATCGCCTAAGCTATTAGGCACTCATTCAGGAGGAAGAAGTATGCCATCTTTCGACATCGTTTCCGAAATTGATATGCAGGAAGTGCGTAACGCCGTTGAGAACGCCACCCGCGATCTCGGCACCCGCTGGGATTTTCGCAACGTGCCGGCCAGCTTTGAGCTAAACGAGAAAGACCAAAGCATCAAGGTTGCCACCGAGTCTGATTTCCAGGTGCAGCAGCTGCTCGACATTCTGCGCGAAAAGCTGAGCAAGCGCAGCATCGACGGCGCCGCGCTGGAGATCCCGGAAGAATTTACCCACAGCGGTAAAACTTACAGCGTGGAAGCCAAGCTGAAGCAGGGGATTGAAACCACCGTGGCGAAGAAAATCGTCAAGCTGATCAAAGACAGCAAGCTGAAGGTGCAGGCGCAGATCCAGGGCGAAGAAGTGCGGGTGACCGGCAAGTCGCGCGACGATTTGCAGAGCGTGATGGCGCTGGTGCGCGGCGGCGATCTGGGGCAGCCGTTCCAGTTCAAGAACTTCCGCGATTAATCTCTACAGGGCCGGCATTGCCGGCCCTGATTCTTTACAGCGAATTGACCAGCGCTTCCAGCTGACCGCGATTGGTCTGCTTGGTATCCACCTTGACGTAGGCGCTGCGCTCCTCCGGCACCACGATCGCCTCGGCCACGCCGGGTTGCGCCTTCAGGCGGCTTTCCAGCGCCGAATCCTTCACCGCCAGTTCCGACAGCGTAATGCGCAGGCTGCTGACATACGGCGGCTCTTTCATCGTGCTGCTGACCAGGAACCAGACTGCAGCCAATACGGCGCCGGCGATAAACACCAAGCCTGCCCCCTGCAAACCGTAAAGCCAGCCGCCAAGGCTGCCGCCGATCGCCACGCCGATAAACTGGCTGGTGGAGTAGACCCCCATCGCCGTGCCTTTGTAGCCGGCCGGTGATTCTTTGCTGATCAGCGAAGGCAGAATGGCTTCCATCACGTTGAAGGCCATAAAGAACAGCTGCACGCCGGCGATGATGCCCCACAGGTGCATGCCGGAGAGCCACAGCAGCACTTCGGCACAGAACAGCACCGCCACGCAGCCCATAAATACCTGCTTCATGCGGCGATATTTTTCGGCATAGATGATGAAAGGCACCACGGCAGCGAACGACACCAGCATGGTCACCAGATAGACGATCCAGTGCTCGCTGGCCGCCAGCCCGGCTTTTTCCATCGCCAGCGGCAGCGCCACGAAGCTGGACATCAGCAGGATATGCAGACACATGATGCCAAAGTTGAGCTTCAGCAGGCGCGAATTGCTCAGCACTTTGCGGAAGCTGCCGCGCACGATGCTGGACTCGCGATTCAACAGATGGGTGTCGGCGGAAGGCACCACCGTCAAGGTGATGACAATGCCGGCCAGCGCCAGCACGGCGATCATCCAGAACAGCGCGTGCAGGCCGAAAGCGTGGGTGATGACAGGCCCCACGACCATGGCGATGGCGAAGGTGATGCCGAAGCTAACGCCGATAAACGCCATCGCCTTGGTACGGTTCTGCTCGCGGGTCAGATCGGAGAGCAGCGCCATCACCGCGGCGGCGATGGCGCCGGAGCCCTGCAACGCGCGGCCGAGGATCACGCCCCAGATAGAGTCGGTGACGGCGGCAATCACGCTGCCGAGGGCAAAGATCAGCAGGCCGCCGACGATCAGCGGCTTGCGGCCGATGCGATCGGACACCAGGCCGAATGGGATCTGAAACACCGCCTGCGCCAGGCCGTAGATGCCGATGGCGATGCCGATCAGCGCTTCGCTGGCGCCGTTGAGCGCCATGCCGTAGGTAGTCAGCACCGGCAATACCATAAACATGCCGAGCATGCGCAGGGAAAATACGGTGCCCAATCCCCAGGTGGCGCGGCGCTCCTGCGGGGTCATTGAATTATCGTTCACATCAAACCTCGGTAAAAACCATGCCATCAGACGTTGAGACAGCGCCTGATGGCATGATTTCTGTAAAGCTGCGTCATTTTAGTGTGCAGGGCAGGGGGGGTAAATCGAATGTTGTTTAACAGATATTACAGTTCGAGCGCTTTTCGGCGTGACAAATAAAATGGGCCGCATACGCGGCCCATTCACAGATGATTTGGCTTACCAAACGTAGGTCACCAGCGCTTCAGGCGCCGCCGTGGCGCTGAAGTCGATCGACATCATCACGCTCAGCGAGGTGATGGCGACGATGGAGAACACGAACAGTTTACGCGCCCAGACGCTGTCGTTTTCGGTTTTGTAACCGCGCAGCGCCATGCCGAGCCACCATACGCTCACCGCCGCAGCGACGATCAGGTATTTGTAGCCGGCATAACCCACCAGAGTCAGCATCAGCGTGGCGATCATAAACGCCAGGATGTAGACCGTGATGTGGTTCTTGGCGACGGAAATGCCTTTCACCACCGGCAGCACCGGAATGTTGGCCGCCTGGTAATCTTTAAAGCGGAAGATAGCGATCGCATAAGAATGCGGCATCTGCCACAGGCTAAAGATAGCCAGCAGGATCAACGCGCCGGCGTCGAACTCGTTGGTCACTGCGCAGTAGCCGATAACCGGCGGCGCAGCGCCCGACAAGCTGCCGATCAGCGTGCCGTAGACCGAGTGGCGTTTCATGTACAGGCTGTAAACGCCGACATAAACCACGAAGCCCATCACCGCCAGCCACATGGCCAGCGGGTTGGCCGCGATATACAGCAACGCGAAGCCCACAATACCCAACACGGTCGCATAAACCAGGGTGACACTCGGCGCGATCAGGCCTTTTACCAGCACCCGATTCTTCGTTCTCTCCATTTTCTTGTCGATGTCGCGGTCGATGTAGTTGTTAAACACACAGCCCGACGCGACCACCAACGAGACACCCACCAGGGTGGCGAGAAACAGGGGATAGTCGATGCTCCCTTTGGAAGCGAGCAGGAATCCCCCAACGACAGAAATTAAATTGCCGAAAATAATTCCTGGTTTAGTGACTTGCAGGTATTGCTTAATCATCACGTGCAGCTCAGCTCTTAATCGACCATCATATTGATGTTGAGGTTGTACATAATCCAGAGTGAACCTACAACAACGATACCGATGATCATAGCGGTGAACAGCAATGCCACCAGGTTCCAGCGCTCTTCCGATGAGGTGTTCATGTGCAGGAAGTAAACCAGGTGAACAATCACCTGGATAACCGCCATACCGACAACAACCGCCAGGATGGTGGAATGAGAGGCTGTGCCGTTCATCACCATCGCAAATGGAATTACCGTCAGGATGATCGACAGGATAAAGCCGACCAGGTATGACTTCACGCTGCCGTGGCTTGCGCCGCCGTGAGAGGTTTCATGGGATGAATGGCTCATTACATAACCCCCAGCAGGTAGACAACGGTAAATACGCAGATCCAGACCACGTCCAGGAAGTGCCAGAACAGGCTCAGGCACATCAGGCGGGTTTTGTTGGTCGCGGTCAGGCCGAACTTGCTCACCTGAATCATCATCACGATGATCCAAATCAGGCCGGAAGTTACGTGCAGACCGTGGGTGCCGACCAGCGCGAAGAAGCTGGACAGGAACGCGCTGCGATCCGGACCGAAGCCTTCGGCGATCAGGTGATGGAATTCATAGATTTCCATCGCCACGAAGCCCAGACCAAACAGGAAGGTCAGGAACAACCACGTGTTTACACCGCCAACTTTACCCTTGTTCATGGCGATCATCGCCATGCCGTAGGTGATGGAGCTGAACAACAGCAGGAAAGTTTCGACCAGGACAAACTTCAGGTCGAAGATGTCTTTGCCGGAGGGACCGCCTGCGGTCCCGTTCACCAGGACTGCATAAGTCGCGAACAAGCTCGCAAACAAAATACAGTCGCTCATCAGGTAGATCCAGAATCCGAAGACCTTGGTCTCACCCGCGTCGTGGTGCCCATGCTCTGCATGGGCTGCGTTATGATTGGTCAGAGTTTCAGTTGACATGGTTCACGCCTGCTTTACGGATTTGTTCGTAGTGTTGGTTCTCAATGCGCTCGATTTCATCAACCTGCACATAGTAGTCAACATCGTGATCGAAGCTCTTGCCGATCCAGACAACGATCATACCGATGAAGCCAGCCAGAGCCATCCACCAGATTTCCCAAATCATTGCGAAACCGAATACCAGGCTGAAGAAGGCGATGATAACGCCGGCGCCGGTGTTCTTAGGCATATGAATCGGTTCGTATTTAGCCGGTTTCTTATAGGCTTCGCCTTTTTCTTTCATGTCCCAGAACTCGTCACGGTCATGAATCTGCGGTACTACGGCAAAGTTATAGAACGGCGGTGGAGACGAAGTTGACCACTCCAGAGTACGAGCACCCCATGGGTCACCGGTCAGATCGCGGTTCTGTTCGCGGTCACGGATACTGACGAAGATCTGGGTCAGCTGGCACAGGATGCCGCAGGCGATCAGCGCCGCACCGCCGGCTGCAACCAGCAGCAGAGGGTGGAACTCAGGGTTGATGTTCTGGCTGATACGACGGGTCATGCCCATAAAGCCCAATGCGTACAGCGGCATGAAGGCGGTGAAGAAGCCGATGATCCAGAACCAGAACGCGCGGATGCCCCATTTTTCGTTCAGCGTGAAGCCGAAGGATTTCGGGAACCAGTAGGTCAGGCCCGCGAAGCAACCGAACACCACGCCGCCGATGATGACGTTGTGGAAGTGAGCGATCAGGAACAGGCTGTTGTGCAGCACGAAGTTCGCGCCCGGCACCGCCAGCAGAACGCCGGTCATACCACCCACGGAGAAGGTGATGATGAAGCCAACGGTCCACAGCATCGCGGAGTTGAGCTTGATACGGCCCTGATACATGGTGAACAGCCAGTTGAAGATTTTCACCCCGGTCGGGATGGAAATGATCATGGTGGCGATACCGAAGAAGGCGTTAACGTTCGCGCCGGACCCCATGGTGAAGAAGTGGTGCAGCCAGACGATGAACGACAGAACGGTGATCGCGATGGTTGCCCATACCAGTGAGGTATAGCCGAACAGGCGTTTTCTGGAGAAGGTCGCGGTGACTTCGGAGAATACGCCGAACACCGGCAGAACCAGGATATACACCTCTGGGTGACCCCAGGCCCAAATCAGGTTGATGTACATCATCATGTTGCCGCCCATATCATTGGTGAAGAAATGGGTGCCCAGATAGCGATCCAGGGTCAGCAACGCGATGGTGACGGTCAGAATTGGGAAAGAAACGATGATCAGGACGTTAGTACACAGCGCCGCCCAGGTGAACACCGGCATCTTCATCATAGGCATGCCAGGGGCACGCATCTTCAGAATGGTGGCGAAGAAGTTCACGCCGGTCAGCAGGGTACCCAGACCGGAAATCTGCAGACTCCAGATCCAGTAATCGACCCCGACGCCAGGACTGTACTCTTTACCCGACAGCGGCGGATACGCCAGCCAACCGGTCTGAGCGAACTCACCGACCCCCAGGGAGATGTTGATCAGCACAACGCCCACCACGAAGAACCAGAAGCTCAGGGAGTTCAGGAACGGGAAGGCGACGTCGCGCGCACCGATTTGCAGCGGCACCACGACGTTCATCAGGCCGACCACGAAAGGCATCGCCATGAAGAAGATCATGATAACGCCGTGCGCGGTGAAGATCTGGTCGTAGTGGTGCGGCGGCAGGAACCCGGCTTCGCCGGCGGACGCCAACGCCTGCTGGCTACGCATCATGATGGCGTCGGCGAAGCCGCGCAGCAGCATGACCATCGCCACGATGATGTACATGATACCAATTTTTTTATGGTCGACCGAAGTCAGCCATTCGCTCCACAACCACTTCCATTTGCCGAAATATGTCAGCAGCGCCAGCACTGCCAGGCCCCCGACGATAATTGCGGCTACGGTGACCATGATGATCGGTTCGTGGTACGGAACCGCATCAAGTGTTAATTTTCCCAACATCAGTTATTCCTCGGCTCCGGCGTGAGCAGCATGTTCACCCATGTCCATACCTTGGCTCATGTCCATGCCTTCGTGCGCGCCAGCGCCCTTGTGCATATCCATGTCGCCCATGAATTTGGCAATTGTTTCTTTGAACAAATTCGGTTTGACAGCGGCAAAGTACTCAACCGGGTTGTTTTCACTCGGCTCTGCCAGTTTGTTAAAGTCGTCGGTGGTGTTCAGGTTTTTAGACGATGCCTTCACCTTGGCCACCCACTGATCGAAGTCGCCTTCGGTCGGGGTAACGATCGCGGTGAATTTCATACCGGAGAAGCCTGCGCCGCTGTAGCTGCTCGAGATGCCCTTGTAGGCACCGGCTTCGTTGCCGATCAGGTGCAGTTTGGTCTGCATGCCGGCCATCGCATAAATCTGTCCACCCAACTGCGGGATAAAGAACGAGTTCATTACCGAGTTAGAGGTGATCTTGAATTCGACTGGAACATCTTTCGGGAAAGCCAGCTCATTAACAGTCGCAATGCCTTGTTCCGGGTAGATGAACAGCCATTTCCAGTCGAGCGACACCACTTCGATCGTCATCGGCTTCTTGTCGGTGACAATCGGCTTGAACGGGTCGAGTTCGTGGGTGGTCTTCCAGGTAATGGTGCCAAGGATGGCGATGATAATGATAGGAATGGTCCAGACGACCGCTTCGATCTTGTTGGAGTGGGCCCAGTTCGGACTGTACTTGGCGTCTTTGTTGGAAGCGCGATACTTCCAGGCAAAGGCGAACGCCATGAAGATAACTGGCACCACCACGATCAACATCAACGCGATTGCAGTGATAATCAGTGTCCGTTGCTCAACACCAATTGCTCCTTTGGGATTCATCAAAACCATATCGCAGCCACTGAGCAATACAGTGCCTGCGATTAATGACAGCATCCCAATACTTTTATTGTATTTCTTAAGTCTCATCTAACGACCTCAATAACAAAGGCTCAATTGTCGTTTCATGTGTGCGGGCATTTTACGGGAAGGTTGCAGTACTGTAAACATGCTTAAGGGAGTGTCAGCGGCTTGTTGACACTTTCTGTTAAGGGGGTCACAGATGTAACCTTGCGTGACAATTTACCAATGACAACAACGCGTTGGCACGCTGAATCGTGACGAGCAGCCCGTATGTTAAGGAAAACTAAAGGTATGATGAATTTGGCGAAGAAATGCACGGCGGGGAAATACGCAGAAAAGGTTTATTTAATGTAAAATAATTGTGTCTTAAAGGTGAATTTAATTTTATTTCCGAGTGCGGCAGTCGGATAAAAAAATAATTTCCGCGCCGATTATCTTTTTTTACCAAAATAAATATACCCGCGGATCGCTTTTTTTTTCGGCCGGCGCAATCGCCGGCCGGTCAGATTATGCCAAACGGGTGCGGCGCAGCGCCAGGTAATCCAACGTACTGCCCATTGCGATGCCGAGCAGGCTCAGCGCGGCGCCGGCCTGCAGCAGCCGATCGGCCAACTGTGGGGCCTGGGTCCAGTCCAGCGCATTGGCGATCAGCAGCAGCAGCCACAGGCCCAGCAGCGAACAGCCCAGCGTCAGCAGGCGCAGCGCCCAGCGGTAAGACCCTGAAAACTCGGTGCGCGGCATAAAGTCGCCATGCTGCTGGGTGTGCTCCAGCGTTTGGCGGCAGACGCCGAGCAGCAGCAAGCCGGGCAGGGCGGCGGCGATCGAGAACAGGTAGAACAGCGGCCAGCCGTGAGCTTCGACGAACCAGCCGGCGATTGGGCCGACATAAACGCGGCCCACGGCGGACAGCGCCGACAGCAGCGCGAACTGGGTGGCGGAGAACGACCGGTTGCACAGCGTCATCAGCAGCGCGACGAAGGCCGCGGTGCCCATGCCGCCGCACAGGTTTTCGAGGAAAATGGCGCTGCCCATGGTGAGCAGGCTCTTGTCGGTCACCGCCAGGATCCAATACCCGAGGTTGGACACCGCCTGCAGGATGCCGAACAGCATCAGGGCGCGGAACAGGGTAAGGCGCTGCATCAGCACGCCGCCGAACAGGGCGCCGACGATGGTGGCGAACAGGCCGAGGGTCTTGTTCACCAGCCCCACTTCACCGGCGTCGAACCCCACGCCGCGGATCAGGAAGGTGGTACTCAGGCTGCCGGCGAAGGCGTCGCCCATTTTGTACATCACGATCAGCAGCAGGATCAGCCACGCGTTGTTGCGGCCAAAGAAATCGCGCAGCGGCGCGACGACCGCCTGTTCCATGGTGCGCGGCGCCGGGATGCTTTCATCCGGCTCCGGCGCCAGCAGCGTGGCGGCTACGCCGATCAGCATCAATCCGGCCATCAGCCAGTAGGTGGTTTGCCAGCCGAAATAGCGATCCGCCAACCACAGCGCCAGGCCGCCGGAAACCAGCATCGCCAGCCGGTAACCCAGCACCGAGATCGCCGCGCCCGCGCCGCGTTCTTCGGCTTTCAACAGATCGGTTTTATAGGCGTCGAACACGATATCCTGCGAGGCGGAGCAGAACGCCACCAGCACCGCCAACGCCGCCAGCCACCACAGATGCTGCGCGGGCTGCATAAAGCCCATCGCCACGATCGCCGCCACCAGCAGCAGCTGGCTGATCAGCAGCCAACCGCGCCTCCGCCCAAGGAACGGGGGGGTATAGCGGTCCATGAAGGGTGACCAGAGGAATTTGAAGACGTAGGCCTGGCCCACCAGCGAGAAGATGCCGATGGTTTTCAGATCGATGTTTTCGACGGTCATCCAGGCTTGCAGCGTGCCGGAGGTCAATGCCAGCGGCAGACCCGACGCGAAGCCCAGCAGCAGCAGAATGGCGGAGTTACGCTGGGTGAAGATGTTCAGATAGTGTTTCGACATGAGTTCCCTGTCTGCGCCGCCCGATCCGCCGGGCGGCGCAAGGCGCGTCGATTAACGCGCGTTTTGCTTGATAAAGTCGTTGACGCTGGTGTCCTGCGCCATGTCGGCGATCACGTCGCCCAGCACGGAGTTGACGGCGTCGGTGATCTTCTCATTGGTGGCCGTGAAGGCGCCCTGCACGTTATAGGTGGAGCGGTAATTTTTCACCTGCTTGTTGCCGTTCTTCGCCTGGGCGATGATCGAGATGTCGGCTTTGGTGGTGATGTTGTAGCGCAGGTTGCCTTCGGAGACGTCCGCGTACAGGTTATTGACGACGATCTGCAGCGCGACCGGGCCGTCGGCGCCGATCATGTAACCGCGAGCGCCCATCTGTTTCTCCAGCACTTCCTGCAGCAGGAAGCGCAGATCGCGCGATGGCGTCAGCGTGACCAGTTGGCCGTCGCGATTCACCTTGGCCAGCGCCTGATCGGTACGCTGATCCGCGCCGTTGATGCTGATGGTGATGCCCTGCAGGGTAGGATCCTGCTGCGGCAGAACGATTTTCGGCGTGACGTTCAGGGTGTTGCTGCTGGTCGCGCAGCCGGCCAGCAGCAGGGCGGCCAGCAAAGGAAGACAAAGTTTCTTTAACATGTTTTCTGTCTCATTCTCGATGGATTTAGCAATAATCAGAGCGGGATAGCCGACAACAAATTGCCGACATCATAGCATCGCCGCCGTGCGGTGGAAGCGCGGAAGGCGCCTGAGTGACAAATTTTTACCTGCCGTTGATAAAAACACGCTTTTTTGGCCCGCTCAATCGGCTAATCCCCCAAGCGGCGGGGATGGTGCTCATCCTCTGACCGCAGAAAAGAGAAATTTGTCCAGGTGATGGTCTAAACGGGGGAAAACCGGCTAATATTGAACTAGATGGGCACGGTCCTCTGCCGGTGTTGTAAGGAGATCCTATGATTCGCGAGCAAATAGAAGCAAAGTTAAGGGCGGCGTTTGAGCCCGCGTATCTGGAAGTCGTTGATGAAAGCTATCGTCATAACGTTCCGGCGGGTTCAGAAAGTCATTTCAAAGTGGTATTGGTCAGCGATCGCTTCGTCGGCGAACGCTTTCTGACGCGTCACCGCTCCATCTACGGCGTACTGTCGGAAGAGCTGGCCGATGGCGTACACGCGCTGGCGCTGCACACCTATACGCTCAAAGAGTGGGAAGGATTGCAGGATACCGTGCCGGCCTCGCCGCCGTGCCGCGGCGCCGGGACGCTGGCCTGAGGGGGAAATTTTCAGGTATCAGTGGAACTTTGCCCTCGAATTAGGGTATTACTACTGACGAATTTTGAAACGGCCTGCGGGCCGTTTCTGTTTTTGACGACGACGCGGCCGATGCGCAATATGGCCAACGTTCGGTCTGTTTTGGCGGCCTTTTGGCGATTGAATCGACAAAAGTGTGAGTTTTAGCGCGCCTGCGCCGCCTAGCTTTCCTCGACTCGCCATGCATGCGCCGCTATAATGTCGCGTCTTATTTTTCCGGAATGGTTTCGGGACGCTTCTGTCATCAGGGAACTCGGTTCTTATTTGTAGCCGTCCTGGTTCTTGGAACGGAGTTGACCGAGCACTGTGATTTTTTTGAGGTAACAAGATGCAAGTTTCAGTAGAAACCACTCAAGGCCTTGGGCGCCGTCTCTCTATTACTGTACCGGCTGATACTATCAAGCAGGCGGTGAAGAAAGAGCTGATCAACGCAGCGAAAAGCGTGCGTATCGACGGCTTCCGCAAAGGCAAAGTGCCGATGAACATCGTGGAACAGCGTTACGGCGCCTCTGTTCGTCAGGACGTGCTGGGCGAAGCGATGCAGCGCAGCTTCGTTGACGCGATCATCAAAGAAAAGATTAATCCGGCCGGCGCACCAAACTACGTGCCGGGCGAGTACAAAGAAGGTGAAGACTTCACTTTCGCCGTTGAATTCGAAGTGTATCCAGAAGTTGAGCTGAAAGGCTTGGAAAACATCGAAGTTGAAAAACCAGTGGTTGAAGTGAACGACGAAGACGTCGACGCGATGCTGGACACTCTGCGCAAGCAGCAGGCGACCTGGAAAGAAACCGATCGCGCAGCGGAAGCTGAAGATCGCGTGACCGTTGACTTCACCGGTTCTATCGACGGTGAAGAGTTCGAAGGCGGCAAAGCGTCCGACTTCGTGCTGGCAATGGGCCAGGGCCGCATGATCCCAGGCTTCGAAGAAGGTCTGGTCGGCCACAAAGCGGGCGAAGAGTTCTCCATCGACGTGAACTTCCCGGAAGATTACCACGCGGAAAACCTGAAGGGCAAAGCGGCCAAGTTCGCTATCGTGCTGAAGAAAGTTGAAGAGCGCGAGCTGCCGGAACTGACCGAAGAGTTCATCAAGCGTTTCGGCGTGGCGGACGGTTCCGTTGCCGGCCTGCGCACCGAAGTTCGCAAGAACATGGAGCGCGAGCTGAAAGGCGCCGTGCGTAACCGCATCAAGTCTCAGGCGATCGAAGGCCTGGTGAGCGCGAACGAAATCGACGTGCCTGCTGCACTGATCGACGGCGAAATCGACGTGCTGCGCCGTCAGGCTGCACAGCGTTTCGGCGGCAACGAGAAGCAAGCGCTGGAACTGCCACGCGAGCTGTTCGAAGAGCAAGCGAAACGCCGCGTAGTGGTTGGCCTGCTGCTGGGCGAAGTGATCAGCACCAATGAGCTGAAAGCTGACGAAGACCGCGTGAAGACGCTGATCGAAGAAATGGCTTCCGCCTACGAAGATCCGAGCGAAGTCATCGAGTTCTACAGCAAAAACAAAGAGCTGATGAACAACATGCGCAACGTGGCTCTGGAAGAGCAAGCGGTTGAAGCCCTGCTGGCCAAAGCGAAAGTGACTGAAAAAGCCACTACCTTCAGCGAGCTGATGAACCAGACCCAACAGGCGTAATGCCTGCGTGACGGGCGCGATGAACGGCGCCCCCGGTTTCGCCTGGCGAACCGGCGCGCGATGAAAAAGCCCGCAACCCCAGGTTGCGGGCTTTTCTTTTGGCCACGTTGCTGATTAATCTCAGGTTAAGCGGGGCAATATGCACTATATTTACCCTGTTGCCTGGGGAACTGGCTGGCATGATAAAGGTCAGAATAACGGCATCGTTTCCGGCGCGCGGAGAAAATCGGCCTCTGGGCTTGAAATCGCGCCGGGCTCCCCCCATCTGTAAAGAATAATTCTGGGGCTGTTTGCCAAAGTGCGCGGGATGAAATAACCGTCGGGTACGTGTGGCGCGGGTCGAATGCTTGAGCATAGTCATCATGGCCGTTCTCAAGTAGAATCGGCGTATTAGGGTGACACCCTGGCCGCCAAGGCAATTTCTATTAGGAGACGGTAATGTCATACAGTGGCGAACGAGATCAATTTGCACCGAACATGGCGCTGGTGCCGATGGTGGTAGAGCAGACTTCACGCGGGGAGCGTTCTTACGACATCTATTCCCGCCTGCTGAAAGAGCGCATCATTTTCCTGACCGGCCAGGTGGAAGATCACATGGCCAACCTGATCGTGGCGCAAATGCTGTTCCTCGAGGCGGAAAGCCCGGAAAAAGACATTTTCCTCTATATCAACTCGCCGGGCGGGGTGATCACCGCGGGCATGTCGATTTACGACACCATGAAGTTCATCAAGCCGGACGTCAGCACCATCTGTATGGGCCAGGCGTGCTCGATGGGTTCCTTCCTGCTGACCGCAGGCGCCAAAGGCAAACGTTTCTGTCTGCCGAATTCGCGCGTGATGATTCACCAGCCGCTGGGCGGCTACCAGGGCCAGGCGACGGACATCGAAATCCACGCGCGCGAAATCCTCAAGGTGAAAGCGCGCATGAATGAACTGATGGCCGAGCATACCGGCCAACCGCTGGAGCAGATCGAGCGCGACACCGAGCGCGATCGCTTTATGACCGCGGAAGAAGCCGTGGAATACGGCCTGGTTGACGGCATTCTGACACACCGCAGCTAGAACCACGCGGCGCCGATGGACTATAGTAATCAGAGTGGGCGGGGGCTCGCTCTGTTGTGGCCCCTCGGCGTTCCCGATATGAGTTTGGGCGCACTGCCGCCGTGATTTTCCTGCGGGACAAGACTAAAGAAGAGGTTTGACTGATGACAGATAAGCGCAAAGACGGTTCAGGAAAGCTGCTGTACTGCTCTTTTTGCGGCAAAAGCCAGCATGAAGTGCGTAAGCTGATTGCCGGGCCGTCAGTGTATATCTGCGATGAATGTGTCGATCTGTGTAACGACATTATTCGCGAAGAGATTAAAGAAGTTGCCCCGCATCGTGAGCGCAGTGCGCTGCCGACGCCGCACGAGATCCGCCACCACCTGGATGACTACGTCATCGGCCAGGAGCAGGCGAAGAAAGTGCTGGCGGTTGCGGTGTACAACCACTACAAACGCCTGCGCAACGGCGATACCAGCAACGGTATCGAGTTGGGCAAGAGCAACATCTTGCTGATCGGCCCGACCGGCAGCGGCAAGACCCTGCTGGCGGAAACGCTGGCGCGCTTCCTGGACGTGCCGTTCACCATGGCCGACGCCACCACGCTGACCGAAGCCGGTTACGTGGGCGAGGACGTGGAAAATATTATCCAGAAGCTGCTGCAAAAATGTGACTATGACGTGCAGAAAGCGCAGCGCGGCATCGTTTATATCGATGAAATCGATAAGATTTCCCGCAAGTCCGACAACCCGTCGATCACGCGTGACGTTTCGGGTGAAGGCGTGCAGCAGGCGCTGCTGAAGCTGATTGAAGGCACCATCGCCGCGGTTCCGCCGCAGGGTGGGCGCAAGCATCCGCAGCAGGAGTTCCTGCAGGTCGACACCTCCAAGATCCTGTTTATCTGCGGCGGCGCATTCGCCGGCCTGGATAAGGTGATCGGCCAGCGTGTCAACACCGGTTCCGGCATCGGTTTCGGCGCGACCGTCAAGGGCGAATCAGAGAAGGCCACCGAAGGCGAACTGTTGCTGCAGGCCGAGCCGGAAGACCTGATCAAGTTCGGTCTGATCCCTGAGTTCATCGGCCGTCTGCCGGTGGTGGCGACCCTGAGCGAGCTGAGCGAAGACGCGCTGATTCAGATCCTGAAAGAGCCGAAGAACGCCCTGACCAAGCAGTATCAGGCGCTGTTCAACCTGGAAGGCGTGGAGCTGGAGTTCCGCGACGAAGCACTGAACGCCATCGCCAAGAAAGCCATGGCGCGCAAAACCGGCGCCCGCGGCCTGCGTTCCATCGTGGAAGGCGCGCTGCTCGATACCATGTACGATCTGCCGTCGATGGACAGCGTAGACAAAGTGGTGATCGACGAGTCGGTCATCGCCGGCCAATCCAAGCCGCTGCTGATTTACGGCAAGCCGGAAGCGCAGGCTTCTGGCGAATAATTAGCCAGTTAAACCAGAGCGTTATCAGCAAAATGGGGGATTTCATCCCCCATTTCTTTTTCCTGCATTCTTGCCGTTGAATGTAAGAGATTCATCCCCATATACTCATTAACCAGATTTTATGAAACGTTAGATGCTTGCGTCTCATGAGATTCCCCCTCAACCTGGCGGAAATTAAACTAAGAGAGAGCTCTATGAACCCTGAGCGTTCCGAACGCATTGAAATCCCCGTCTTGCCATTGCGCGACGTGGTGGTTTATCCGCACATGGTGATCCCGTTATTTGTTGGCCGGGAAAAATCGATTCGGTGCCTCGAAGCCGCAATGGATCACGATAAGAAGATCATGCTGGTGGCACAGAAAGAGGCCTCAACGGATGAACCTGGCATTAACGACTTGTTCTCGGTTGGCACCGTAGCGTCGATCCTGCAGATGCTGAAGCTGCCGGACGGCACGGTAAAAGTGCTGGTCGAGGGGCTGCAGCGCGCACGCATCACTACGCTGTCCGACAGCGGTGAGCATTTCGCCGCGCAGGCGGAATACCTCGAGTCGCCGGCGATTGACGAGCGCGAGCAGGAAGTGCTGGTGCGCACCGCGATCAATCAGTTTGAAGGCTATATCAAACTGAACAAGAAAATCCCGCCGGAGGTGCTGACTTCACTGAACAGCATCGACGACGCCGCGCGCCTGGCGGACACCATCGCCGCCCACATGCCGCTGAAACTCAGCGACAAGCAGTCGGTGCTCGAGATGTCCGATATCACCGAGCGTCTGGAATACCTGATGGCGATGATGGAGTCGGAGATCGACCTGCTGCAGGTTGAGAAACGCATCCGCAACCGCGTCAAGAAGCAGATGGAGAAGAGCCAGCGCGAGTACTATCTGAATGAGCAGATGAAGGCGATTCAGAAAGAACTGGGCGAGATGGACGACGCGCCGGACGAGCACGAAGCGCTGAAGCGCAAGATCGATGCGGCGAAGATGCCGAAAGAGGCGCGCGAGAAAACCGAAGCGGAACTGCAAAAGCTGAAGATGATGTCGCCGATGTCGGCGGAAGCGACCGTGGTGCGCGGCTACATCGATTGGATGCTGCAGGTGCCGTGGAACGCGCGCAGCAAGGTGAAAAAAGACCTGGTCAAGGCGCAGGAAGTGCTCGATACCGATCACTACGGCCTGGAGCGGGTCAAGGATCGCATCCTCGAGTACCTCGCGGTGCAGAGCCGCGTCAGCAAAATCAAAGGGCCTATCCTGTGTCTGGTAGGGCCGCCGGGCGTGGGTAAAACCTCGCTGGGGCAGTCGATCGCCAAAGCGACCGGGCGCCAGTACGTGCGCATGGCGTTGGGCGGCGTGCGTGACGAAGCGGAAATCCGCGGCCACCGCCGTACCTACATCGGATCGATGCCGGGCAAACTGATCCAGAAAATGGCCAAGGTGGGGGTGAAGAACCCGCTGTTCCTGCTGGATGAGATCGACAAGATGTCTTCCGACATGCGCGGCGATCCGGCTTCCGCTCTGCTGGAGGTGCTGGATCCGGAACAGAACGTGGCGTTCAACGACCACTACCTGGAAGTGGATTACGATCTGTCCGACGTGATGTTCGTCGCCACCTCGAACTCGATGAACATTCCTGCGCCGCTGCTGGACCGTATGGAAGTGATCCGCCTGTCGGGTTACACCGAGGACGAGAAGCTCAATATCGCCAAGCAGCACCTGCTGCCGAAGCAGCTTGAGCGCAATGCGCTGAAAAAAGGCGAACTGACGGTCGACGACAGCGCCATTATCGGCATCATTCGCTTCTACACCCGCGAAGCCGGGGTGCGCAGCCTGGAGCGCGAAATCTCCAAACTGTGCCGTAAAGCGGTGAAAACGCTGCTGATGGACAAAAAGCGCAAGCATATCGAGATCAACGGCGACAACCTGAAGGATTACCTGGGCGTGCAGCGCGTCGATTACGGCCGTGCGGATACCGAAAACCGCGTGGGCGAAGTCACCGGGCTGGCGTGGACGGAAGTGGGCGGCGATCTGCTGACCATCGAAACCGCCTGCGTGCCGGGCAAAGGCAAGCTGACCTACACCGGTTCTCTGGGTGAAGTGATGCAGGAATCGATTCAGGCTGCGCTGACCGTGGTGCGCGCGCGCGCGGAGAAACTGGGCATCAACGCCGATTTCTACGAGAAGCGCGACATCCACGTGCACGTGCCGGAAGGGGCGACGCCGAAAGACGGCCCGAGCGCCGGTATTGCGATGTGCACCGCGCTGGTCTCCTGCCTGACCGGCAACCCGGTACGCGCCGATGTGGCGATGACCGGCGAGATCACGCTGCGCGGTCAGGTGTTGCCGATCGGCGGCCTGAAAGAGAAGCTGTTGGCGGCGCATCGCGGCGGCATCAAAACCGTGCTGATCCCTTACGAGAACAAGCGCGATCTGGAAGAGATTCCGGACAATGTTATCGCCGATCTGGAGATTCATCCGGTGCAGCGAATCGATGAAGTTTTGAACATTGCGTTGCAAAACCCGGCCTTCGGCGCACTGCCGGTAGCGGCAAAATAGTGACGAATCGCAAAAACCATTGATAAAACTTATACTGGCAAGCCATTTCGGACTTGCCAGTATTTTTTTGTACCGCTAAGTTAGATCTCTGTCGGCCCGCGTTTTGCCACCCAGTCGGTGGCTTGCCAAGGTTCGATGGGATTGATATAACAGCTGCGCTGTCGCAACCGTAGGGATTTTTCGGTGCGACGATAGAATTCTAGAGGGGATGATAGAGTGAATAAGTCACAACTGATCGACAAGATTGCCGCAGGTGCTGATATTTCCAAAGCGGCAGCTGGACGTGCTTTAGACGCAGTAATCGCTTCCGTTACCGACTCTCTGAAAGCAGGGGATGACGTGGCTCTGGTAGGTTTCGGTTCCTTCACCGTGCGTGAACGTTCGGCTCGTACCGGCCGTAACCCGCAGACCGGTAAAGAAATCAAGATCGCGGCAGCCAAAGTACCGGCCTTCCGTGCAGGGAAAGCGCTGAAAGACGCTGTAAACTGATTTGGCGTCTAACCGTTTAGCGTAACAGGGTTTTGTAATAAACAATCACCTGACGCAGCGGTGCTGGTAAGGTAAGATACAAGGCGCATCGGACTGATGCGCTTTTTTTATTTTTGTCGCAGGGAACGCGCCTGCACAAGGGTTGTTAATCCACATCACAGCGGAGTGTTGTCACACTATGATGGACAATTTACGCGCGGCTGCTAATCACGTCGTGCTCAAAATCATCCTGGCCCTGATCATCCTGTCATTCGTTCTGACCGGGGTGGGTAACTACCTGATCGGCGGCTCCGGCGATTATGCTGCGAAAGTAAATGGTCAGACGATCGAACGCGCTCAGCTGGAACAGGCTTTCCAGAGCGAACGCAGCCGCATGCAGCAGCAGTTGGGTGACCAGTTCTCCGCGCTGGCCGGCAACGAAGGCTACATGCAGCAGATGCGCCGTCAGGTGTTGTCCCAGTTGATCGACAACATGCTGCTCGACCAGTACGCCAAGAAGCTGGGCCTGGCGGTCAGCGACGATCAGATCAAGGACGCCATCCGCAAGGCGCCTTACTTCCAGACCAACGGCCAGTTCGATAACGCCAAATACCTCGACCTGATCGGCCGCATGGGCTATACCGCCGACAACTTCGCGCAGTCGATGCGCCAGCAGTTGGTCAATCAGCAGCTGATCCAGGCCTTCGGCGAATCCGGCTTCGTGCTGCCGTCCGAATCGCAAGCCATGGCGGCGCTGGTGCTGCAGGAGCGCGACGTGCGCCTGGCGACCATCGATCTGAAGGCGCTGCAGGCGAAACAGAGCGCCGGCGACGACGAACTGAAGGCGTATTACGATCAGAACAAAAACAGCTTCATCGCACCGGAGCAGGTGAAGGTGAGCTATATCCCGCTGGACGCCGCGTCCATGCAGGACAAGGTGAAAGTGAGCGAAGAGGACATCAGCGCTTACTACGACCAGCACAAGAGCAGCTACGGCCAGCCGGAGCGTAAAAACTACAGCGTGATCCAGCTGAAAACCGAGGCGGAAGCCAACGCGGCGCTGGATGAACTGAAGAAGGGCGCTGATTTCGCCACCCTGGCGAAAGAAAAATCCACCGACATCATTTCACGCCGCACCGGCGGCGAGCTGGGTTGGCTGGAGCCGGAAACCACCGCAGACGAGCTGAAGCAGGCCAACCTGACCGAGAAAGGGCAGTTGTCTGGCGTAGTGAAATCCTCCGTCGGTTACCTGATCGTGCGTTTGAACGACATCGAACCTGAGAAACTGAAGCCGCTGAGCGAAGTGCACGACGCTATCGCCAAGCAGGTGCAGCAGGAGAAAGCGGTAGACGCCTATTACGCGCTGCAGCAGAAGGTGAGCGAAGCGGCGACCAGCGATAACGAATCTCTGGCCTCGGCCGAAGAAGCGGCCGGCGTGAAAGCGGCGCAAAGCGACTGGTTCACCCGCGACAACATCCCTGCCGCGCTGAACTTCAAGCCGGTGGTGCAGGCGATCTTCGACGGCTCGCTGATCGGCGAGAACGGCGCGCCGGGCAGCAACTCCGACGTGATCACCGTAGACGGCGACCGCGCCTTCGTGGTGCGCGTGAGCGGCCACAAGCCGGAAGGCATTGAGCCGTTCGACCAGGTGAAGGATCGCGTAGCGGATCTGGTGAAACGCAACAAGGCGGTGCAGGAAGCGAAGCTGCAGGGCGAGAAGCTGCTGGTTGAGCTGAAGCAAGGCAAGGGCGATGAGGCGATGAAAGCCGCCGGCCTGAGCTTTGGCGCCGTGCAGAAGATGGCGCGCGCACCGGAAGACAGCCAGCTGGTGGAAAGCGTGTTCGCGCTGCCGCACCCGCAGGATGGTAAGCCGGTTTACGGCATGTCGCAGGATCGCCAGGACAACGTGGTGTTGATCGCACTCGATGCGGTGAAGCCAGGCACGCTGCCGGAAGACGAAATGAAAACCTTCGTCGGCAAGATGGAAGAGGGAGCGACCGGCGTCTCCTTCGATTCGCTGCTGGCGAGCCTGCGTAAAGAAGCCAAGATCAAAATGGGCGCCGCTGAGCAACAGCCGCAGTAATCGCCGCATTTTTCTGCAACGCAGTGCAACAAACAAAGGCCGCTTTCGCGGCCTTTTCCACATCTGGCATCCGCCGATTGCTGAATATCCCCCGCCGCGGCAAGGTAGCCGTGCTGTCACACACAAGGAGGATACAGCATGCAACATACAGAGAAAAAAACGCTTTCCGGTTACCGTCATCACGTTGCAGCCGCGCTGACCGCGCTGTTGTTATGTCTGGCCGCAGGGCCGGCCGCCGCGGCGGAAAAAGCCGAAGCGCCGGCGCCGATGCTTTCGGCCCCGGCGATCAACGGCGGGCAACCGGCGATAACCAAGGCGGCTGAAGAGGCGGCGGTCAGCATCAATCAGGCCACCGCCGAGCAGTTGGCCGCCGCCTTGAGCGGCGTCGGCCTGAAGAAGGCGGAAGGCATCGTGCGCTATCGCGAACAGAATGGGCCGTTCACTCAGGTGGAACAATTGCAGGAGGTGCCGGGCATCGGGCCGGCGCTGTTTGAGAAGAACCGCACCCGGCTGAAAATGTGATCCCGGTCGCGGCTGCGTGGCAAAATGCCGCTGAGGCCGTCACTCCTCTGCTACATTTTACAGGTCTTACCAGTTTGGCGCATTGACCAAACGGGCGAGGGAGCCAGCGCGGCTCCCTTTTTCTGTAATCACCAGGCAGGAGCGATCGTTCCCTATGCAAACCTTTATCAAAGTTCGCGGTTATCACCTTGATGTCTATCAGCACGTCAACAACGCCCGCTATCTGGAGTTTCTGGAAGAAGCGCGCTGGGAGTGGCTGGAGAACGAGGCCGGGTTCCGCTGGATGACGGAAAACAACATCGCTTTCATCGTGGTGAACATCAATATCAACTACCGCAGCCCGGCGGTATTGGGGGATAAGCTGCGTATCGACAGCCAGATGGTACAGCTCAATGGCAAGAGCGGGGTGCTGAGCCAAAAGGTAACGCAGGATCCGGCCGGGACGGTGGTGGCCGACGCGCTGCTGACTTTCGTGTGCGTCGATCTGAAAACGCAGCGGGCGCTGCCGATTGAAGGGGAGCTGCGCGAGCACCTGGAAGCGCTCACGCCAAGATAACATTCGCAATCAACTCACCGGCGGCAGGGGCTGCCGCCGTCACTGCCTCAGGCCAGACCGGCCTTCTGTTTCAACGCCGCCATCACTTCCGCCTGGTTGGCTCGATACTGCGTCAGGCCATTGGCGCGCAGGTTGCAGGCGGCGCATTCGCCGCAGCCGTCGCCCTTGATGCCGTTGTAGCAGGTCAGCGTATCCTGGCGCACGCGATCCAGCTGGTGGTAATAATCCGCCAACGCCCAGGTTTCAGCCTTGTTCAGCCACATCAGTGGCGTTTCGAAGCGGATATCGCGGGCGATGCCCAGCACTACCGCCTGGTTCAGCGCTTTGACGAACTCGTCGCGACAGTCCGGGTAGCCGGAGAAATCGGTTTCACACACGCCGGTGATCACCGCTTCCGCTTCCACCTGGTAAGCGTAGATCGCTGCCAGCGTCAGGAACAGGATGTTGCGGCCCGGCACGAAGGTGCTCGGCAGCGCGTTTTTCTGGTTGGGATCGTAGGCGGGAACCGGGATATTGTCGCGCGTCAGGCTACTGACGGCCAGCTCATTGAGCAGTGTGACGTCCAGCACCTTATGCGCTTTGGCGCCGAGAGCCACCGACAGCTCTTGAGCCACTTCAATTTCGGCGCGATGACGCTGGCCGTAATCGAACGTGACGCAGTGAACTTCGTCATATTGTTGCAATGCCTGGATCAGGCAGGTCGTAGAGTCTTGTCCACCGCTGAAAACGACAACCGCGCGCTTCATAAAATCACCTTTTTGGACTTTGGCCATTCCCGATACACATTCGGGCGGCAGAATAAAAATTGCGTTGCGGCGACAATAGTAGCAGAAAGGGCCGTCAGACGCAGGGCGGTTCGGTTCAGGCCGCTCCGTCGTCTACCGGCGGCGGCAGCCACGCCTGGCAAAAATCGAACCAGCCGTGGGCGGTCAGCGTCACGCCATGCATGCGCGGCGGCGCGCTGATCTGATACTGGTAGTGAAACAGCGGCGTGATGATGGCGGCGGCCATCAGCTGTTGATAATAGGCCTGCAGCCGCTCGAAGCGCGGTTGCTGCGCCTGCAACTGCTGGATCTGCCGCAACGTATCCTGTTGCTGCTGCCAGCGGCTTTCCGTCAGGATGCCGCGCCACAGCGTATCCTGCCGCAGCCAGCTCTCCAGCGTCGCCTCCGGCGCCTCGCCGATCAGGTTGTCCGCCAGCAGCAGGTCGGCCTGGGCGATCTGCGCCTCGCTTTGCCAGCGCTTGCCGGCATAGTAGCGCACCTCCAGCTCGCAGCCGTGCTGCGCCAGCAGCCGTTGCAGCGCGACCGTCACCGTTTCCAGCTCGACCGGCGGCCGATACAGCAGCGTCAGCCGCGCGGGCAGGGGGACGTCCTCCTCGATCCGTTGGCTGGGAATACGCCAGCCGGGCAGCATTTCATGGCTTGGGATGATCACGCTGTTGGGAATAGGCAAATGGCTCAGCAGGCCGGACTGCTGGATCAGCATCAGCAGTTTTTGCCCCTGGGCTTCGCTCAGCACGCCGTGGCGCAGGTTCAGCGCCAGGTAACACCAGCCCAGGCTCATGCTGCGCTGCACCGGCCGGGCCTGCGCCAAATCCTCTTGTTGGCCGATGGTGATGCGCACCGGATGCTGGCAGCTGGTGCCGGAACCGGCGGTGGGCAAATCGGGGGTGATCCAGTATTCGATGGTGTCCAGATACGGATGCTGCAGATGGTAACCGGCGTGCTGCTCCAGCCGCACCAGCTGCGGTTCATTCAATGCCAGTTTGAACGGACCGGCGCCGATGGCGGGCAGTTCCGGGTGCGTCATCAGACAAGGCAGTTCCGCCAACCGGTGGGCTAGCCAATAGTCCGGCAGGCGCAGATCGAACTGAAGGCACAGCGGATGCGGCAAACTGATGTTGGCGACGTTGGCCAGGCTGGGTTGGCTGCGCGGGTGGCGCTGCAGTTTTTCCAGCGTTTGCAGCAGCTGTTGGCCGGTTAACGGTTCGCCGTTGTGCCAGCGCAGCTGGCTGCGCAAAAAGAAGCGCCAGCGTAGGCCGTGCTCGCCAATCTGCCAGTGGTGCGCCAGATCGGGCTGTGGTTCCGGGTTGCCGGTCATCAGGCGCGTCAGCCCGGCGTGCAGGGTCGACACCAGATGTTGTTCGGCACGGCCGGTCAGCGTAAGCGGGTCGAGCGCCTCCAGCGTGCGGTAATAGGGAATGCGCAGCGTCGGGCTGCCGGCCTGCCATTGCCCGCCGAGGTGCGGGCTGAGCAGATCCTGCAGGTGCTGCGGATCGAGCTGCGCCATCTCCAACGCCCCCTGATGGTTGCCCTGTTGCAGCAGCTGTTGCAACAGCTGGGCGCGCAACTCATCCGGGGTTTTCAGGCAGTGCAGGCTGGCGCGTTTGCCGCGGCCCGGCTGCGAATGCCAGCTCAGCCAGCCCTGATCCTGCAACTGCTGCACCAGCGTGCGGGCGTGGCGTTCGCTGCAGTAGAACATCGCCGCCAGCTCGCCGATGGTCACGGCGACCGGCGCGCTGCCGAGCTGTTGGTACAGACGTTGATATTGGCTGAGACGGTGAACCAGGCGCATGAGCAGAAATCCGGAACAGTTTTCTCAAATTGTTCACTATTACTTCCGCAAATACCATCCCATACTGCACGGATTGTAATCGCGTTCACATCCAAGAGGTCTTTATGTATCGCCTGGCAGCTTTCGACATGGACGGCACGCTGTTGATGCCGGATCACCGGGTTGGCCCGGAAACGCTGGCGGTATTGAACCAGCTGGTGGAGCGGGAGATGGTGGTGACGTTCGCCACCGGGCGCCACTACCTCGATGCGCAACCGATCATGGCACAGCTGGGGTTGCAGGGCTATCTGATCACCGGCAACGGCACGCGGGTGTACGACAATCGAGGTCAACAGCTGCACGCCACCGATCTGCCGGCGGCGGTCGCCGAAGAGGTATTGCATCACCATTGGCGCACCAGCGCCAGTATGCACGTGTTTCGCGACGAAGGTTGGTTGACCGAATTTCCCGTGCCGGAAGAGATGCTGCGGGCGCATCACCTGAGCGGCTTTCGTTTTCAGCTGGCCGAGGTGCGCCGCCTGCCGGCGTTCGGCAACAGCAAGGTGTGCTTTGTTGCGCCGCACGAGGAATTGCTGGCGTTACAGCTGCAGCTGCGGGCGCAGCTGGGCGGCGAGGCCGATCTGTGCTTCTCCGCCTACGACTGCCTGGAAGTGTTGCCGCTCGGCTGCAACAAGGGCGCGGCGCTGGAGCGGCTGAGCCGCCATCTGGGGCTGACGATGGCCGACTGCATGGCGTTCGGCGACGCGATGAACGACAAAGAGATGCTGGGGGCGGTGGGGCATGGCGTGGTGATGGGCAACGCCCTGCCGCAGCTGAAATCCCTGTTGCCGCAGCTGCCGGTTATCGGCCATTGCCAACAGCAGGCGGTGGCCCACTATTTACAACATTGGCTGCGTTCACCTTGCCTCACCTATTCCCCCGAAGAATGAGGTTCTCCTTACAGCCGGCCGGGTATGACTACCCGGCTTTTTTTTATCCGGAGCCTGGCGTTATAAATCCGCCAGCTGCGCCAGATAGGGTTGCAGGTCGCCGATGTTGTTGCTGACCCACTCCGGGTTGTAGTAGGTATCCAGGTAACGTTCGCCGCTGTCGCACAGCAGGGTGACGATCGCCCCTTGCTCGCCGTTTTCCCGCATCTGTTTCGCCAGCTGCAGCGCACCCCAGACGTTGGTGCCGGTGGAAGCGCCAACCTTGCGGCCGAGCACGCCTTCCAGCCAGTGAATGGTGGCGACGCTGGCGGCGTCCGGCACCCGCAGCATGTTGTCGACCACCGATGGGATGAACGACGGCTCGGCGCGCGGGCGACCGATGCCTTCGATACGGCTGCCGCAGCTGCCGATCAGGGTGCGATCGCCGTGGTGGAAGCAGTCATAGAACACCGAGTTTTCCGGATCGACCACCGTCAATTGAGTGTCGTGCCCCTGATAGCGGATGTAGCGCCCCAGCGTGGCGGAGGTGCCGCCAGTGCCGGCGCTCATCACGATGTGCTTCGGCACCGGGAAGGGCTCGCGCGCCATCTGGCGGAAAATGCTGTCGGCGATATTGTTGTTGCCGCGCCAGTCGGTGGCGCGTTCGGCGTAGGTGAACTGATCCATATAGTGGCCGTTCAGCTCTTTCGCCAGCTGTTCGGAGGCGGCGTAGATCTGGGCGGCGTGATCGACGAAGTGACAGCGGCCGCCATAGAAGGCGATCTGCTCTACCTTGCGGCGCGCGGTGCAGGACGGCATCACCGCGATGAACGGCAGGCCGATCAGCCGCGCGAAGTAGGCTTCGGACACCGCCGTACTGCCGGAAGAGGCCTCGATGATGGTGGTGTTCTCGGTGATCCAGCCGTTGCACAGGCCATAAAGGAATAGCGAGCGGGCCAGGCGGTGTTTCAGGCTGCCTGTCGGGTGAGTGCTCTCATCTTTCAGGTACAGACAGATGCCGGGAAACGCCGGCAGATTCAGGCGGATCAGGTGCGTATCGGCGGAGCGCTGAAAATCCGCTTCTATTTCGCCGATAGCATATTTTACCCAAGAGTTTGTCATGATTTGGCCTCAGAATAGGGGGCAGGTTTATGGCGTAGCATAGCCTTTCGGCAGGAAAAAAGGATTGCCATTTTCCCTGTTTAATCGCCTAATGGGAGAAAAATTTTCTCCTGGTGTCCGCTATGTTAGATAAAACAGACCGTAAGCTGCTGTGCATGCTGCAGCAAGATTGCACCCAGTCGCTGCAGGCGTTGGCCGATGCGGTCAATTTGACCTCCACGCCGTGCTGGAAGCGTCTGAAGCGCCTGGAAGACGAAGGCTATATTCGCGGCCGGGTGGCCTTGCTGGATAACGAAAAGCTCGGGCTGGGGCTGACGGCGTTCGTGCTGATCAAGACCCAGCAGCACAGCAGCGAGTGGTATCAGGCGTTTGTACAGCTGACCAGCCAGATGCCCGAGGTGCTGGCGTTCTACCGTATGGCGGGAGAGTACGATTACCTGATGCAGGTCGAAGTGGCGGACATGAAAAGCTACGACGGCTTTTATAAGCGCCTGGTGAACGGCGTACCGGGCCTCATCGATGTCACCTCGAGCTTTGCCATGGAAAAAATCAAATACACCACCGCGCTGCCGGTGCCGGAGTGAAAAGTTCACCGGACGGGCGGGGCAACAGTGGTATCCTGCTCCGCTAAAGCAGAAAAAGAGACAAATCCCATAAAACCCTGGAATCAAACTGCGTGAGATTATTTGCACAAATCGGCTGGTACTTCCGCCGGGAGTGGCGCCGCTACCTGGGCGCGGTGGTATTGCTGATCGTCATCGCCATCCTGCAACTGCTGCCGCCTAAGCTGGTCGGCATTATCGTGGACGGCGTCACCGGAAAACAGATGTCTACCGGCGTGCTGATGGCCTGGCTTGGGCTGATGATCGGCACCGCGATCGTCGTTTACCTGCTGCGCTATGTGTGGCGGGTGCTGCTGTTCGGCGCCTCCTACCAGCTGGCGGTCGAGCTGCGGGAAAACTTTTACCGTCAGCTCAGCCGGCAAAACCCGGCGTTTTACCTGCGCCACCGCACCGGCGATCTGATGGCGCGCGCCACCAACGACGTGGACCGCGTGGTGTTCGCCGCCGGTGAAGGCGTGCTGACGCTGGTGGATTCGCTGGTGATGGGATTGGTGGTGCTGGTGGTGATGAGCACCCAAATCAGCTGGCAGCTGACGCTGCTGGCATTGATCCCGATGCCGCTGATGGCGATCGCCATCAAATATTACGGCGACCAGCTGCACCAGCGTTTTAAATCGGCGCAGGCGGCGTTTTCCAGCCTGAACGATCAGGCGCAGGAAAGCATGACCAGCATCCGCATGATCAAGGCCTTCGGGCTGGAAGATCACCAATCCAACCGTTTCGCCGAGGTGGCGGCGCAGACCGGTGCCAAAAACATGCACGTGGCGCGGGTGGATGCGCGCTTCGATCCGACCATTTATATCGCCATCGGCGCCTCCAATCTGCTGGCCATCGGCGGCGGCAGCTGGATGGTGGTGAACGGTTCGCTGACGCTCGGGCAACTGACCAGCTTTGTGATGTACCTCGGCCTGATGATCTGGCCGATGTTGGCGCTGGCCTGGATGTTCAACATTGTCGAGCGCGGCAGCGCGGCCTACGGCCGTATCCGCAGCCTGCTCGACGAGGCGCCGGCGGTGCAGGACGGCCCGCAGGCGTTGCCGGCCGGGCGCGGCGTGCTGGAGGTGGATATCCGCGCGTTCCACTATCCGGAAAATCTGCACCCGGCGCTGCATGACGTGGCGCTGACGCTGAAACCGGGGCAGATGCTGGGGCTGTGCGGGCCGACCGGGGCCGGCAAGTCGACGCTGCTGTCGCTGATCCAGCGTCAGTTCGACGTCGATGAAGGGCAGATCCGCTATCACGGTCTGCCGCTGCCGCAGGTCAAACTCGACGATTGGCGTTCAAGGCTGTCGGTAGTGAGCCAGACCCCGTTCCTGTTCTCCGATACCGTGGCGAACAATATCGCGCTGGGCCAGCCGGGGGCGACGCAGGCGCAGATCGAACAGGCGGCGCGGCTGGCCAGCGTCCATGAGGACATTCTGCGGTTGCCGCAGGGCTATGACACCGAGGTTGGCGAACGCGGCGTGATGCTGTCGGGCGGGCAGAAACAGCGCATCTCCATCGCGCGCGCGCTGCTGCTGGATGCGGAAATCCTGATCCTCGACGACGCGCTGTCGGCGGTGGACGGCCGTACCGAACATCAGATCCTGCACAACCTGCGCAGCTGGGGACAGGATCGCACGGTGATCATCAGTGCGCACCGGCTGTCGGCATTGACCGAAGCCAGCGAGATCCTGGTGATGCAGCACGGCGGCGTGGCGCAGCGCGGCGATCCGGCGTCGCTGGCTGCGCAGCCGGGCTGGTATCGCGATATGTACCGTTATCAACAGTTGGAAGCGGCGCTGGACGAAGCGCCGGAAAACGGTGAGGAGGCGTTGGCCGATGAATAAAGTGCAAAAGCTGTGGCCGACGCTGAAGCGGCTGCTGGCCTATGGCTCGCCGTACCGCAAACCGCTGGGGCTGGCGGTGCTGATGCTGTGGGTGGCGGCGGCGGCGGAAGTCGCCGGGCCGATCCTGGTGAGTTATTTTATCGATAACTACGTTGCCAAAGGGCAACTGCCGATGATGATCGTCGGCGGTCTGGCGGCGGCTTATATTCTCCTGGAGCTGTTGGCGGCGGCGCTGCACTACTTTCAGGCGCTGCTGTTCAACCGGGCGGCGGTGGGCGTGGTGCAACGGCTGCGCACCGACGTGATGGACGCTGCGCTGCGCCAGCCGCTCAGCGCTTTCGACACGCAACCGGTCGGTCAATTGATCTCGCGCGTTACCAACGACACCGAAGTGATCAAGGATCTGTACGTGATGGTGGTCTCCACCGTGCTGAAAAGCGCCGCGTTGATCGGCACCATGCTGGTGGCGATGTTCAGTCTCGACTGGCGCATGGCGCTGGTGGCCATCTGCATCTTCCCTGCGGTGTTTGTGGTGATGGGCATCTATCAATACTACAGCACGCCGATCGTGCGCCGGGTACGCAGTTATCTGGCGGACATCAACGATGGCTTCAACGAAGTGATCAACGGCATGGGCGTGATTCAGCAGTTCCGCCAGCAGGTGCGCTTCGGCGAGCGCATGAGCGCCGCCAGCCAGTCGCACTACCTGGCGCGCATGCAGACTCTGCGGCTCGACGGTTTCCTGTTGCGGCCGCTGCTCAGCCTGTTTTCGGCGCTGGTGCTGTGCGGCTTGCTGATGTTGTTCGGCTTCAGCGGTGAAGGCGTGATTGGCGTCGGCGTACTCTACGCTTTCATCAACTACCTGGGGCGCTTGAACGAACCGCTGATCGAGCTGACGTCACAGCAGTCGATTCTGCAGCAAGCGGTGGTAGCCGGCGAACGTATTTTCGAACTGATGGATCGCAGCCAGCAGAGTTACGGCGCCGACGATCGCCCGTTGGCCGGCGGGCGCATCGACATCACCGACCTGAGCTTCGCCTACCGTGCGGACAAAAAGGTGCTGCAGCATATTTCGCTGGCGGTACCTTCGCGCGGCTTTGTGGCGCTGGTCGGTCACACCGGCAGCGGCAAGAGCACGCTGGCCAACCTGCTGATGGGTTATTACCCGGTCAGCGAGGGGGAAGTGCGCCTCGACGGTCGCCCGCTTGCCAGCCTGTCGCATCGTACGCTGCGCCAGGGCGTGGCGATGGTGCAACAGGATCCGGTGGTGATCGCCGATTCGGTGCTGGCCAACGTCACACTGGGGCGCAACATCGATGAAGAGGCCGTTTGGCGGGCGCTGGAAACGGTGCAGCTGGCGGATCTGGTGCGCGGCTTCCCGCAGGGGATCCATACCCGACTGGGGGAACAGGGCAATAACCTGTCGGTCGGGCAGAAACAGCTGCTGGCGATGGCGCGAGTATTGGTGCAGGCACCGCAGATCCTGATCCTCGATGAGGCGACCGCCAATATTGACTCGGGCACTGAACAGGCGATTCAGCGGGCGCTGCGCGTGATCCGCGAGCACACTACGCTGGTGGTGATCGCCCACCGGCTGTCGACCATCGTCGACGCCGATTCCATTCTGGTGCTGCATCGCGGCCAGGCGGTGGAGCAGGGCAACCATCAGCAGCTGCTGGCGCAACAGGGACGCTACTACCAGATGTACCAACTGCAGCTGGCGGGCGAGCAGCTGGCGGAAGCGGTGCGTGAGGAGAGCCAACCCGCCTGAACATGGGCCGCGATCGCGGCCCATCTTTCTTCCTAACGCACCACCAGCAGGCAACTCGCCAGCGCCATGCCCTCTTTCTGCACTTTTTCGACGCGATGCGCACCAAATCAGTGCGCATTATTTAACCCATTCAAGGTATCGGTGCCGCGCTGCGTCGCGGCGGCATCCGCCTGCCCGCTAATCTTCTGAATCGCCATGGAAAATTAAATTTGGCACAGCCCTTGCTACATATGACGCGTACCAGGGGTGAGTTTGGGCTTAATTCGTGGAGGGGCAATATGAAGCTGGTGACCGTGGTAATCAAACCGTTCAAGTTGGAGGACGTGCGCGAGGCCCTGTCCTCCGTGGGCATTCAAGGGTTGACCGTAACCGAAGTGAAGGGCTTTGGCCGCCAGAAGGGGCATGCCGAGCTGTATCGCGGCGCCGAATATAACGTCAACTTCCTGCCCAAGGTCAAAATCGATATCGCCATCGCCGACGATCAGTTGGATGAAGTGGTTGATGTGATTAGCAAAGCCGCCTACACCGGAAAAATCGGCGACGGCAAAATTTTCGTTGCCGAGTTGCAACGCGTGATCCGCATTCGCACTGGCGAAACCGACGAATCGGCACTGTAACCGCGAACTCAGTTAAGTAATGGGGATGGATTGATAATGAAAAGACTGTTATCCATGTTGGGCCTGAGTTCGGTAACCCTGGTTCCTTCTTTGGCTCTGGCCGCCCCGGCGGTCGCCGATAAGGCCGACAACGCCTTTATGATGATCTGCACCGCGTTGGTGCTGTTCATGACGCTGCCGGGCATCGCGCTGTTTTACGGCGGCCTGCTGCGCGGCAAAAACGTGCTGTCGATGCTGACGCAGGTCACCGTTACCTTTGCGCTGGTCTGCGTACTGTGGGTGCTGTATGGCTACAGCCTGGCGTTCAGCGAGGGCAATGCGGTGTTCGGCGGGTTCGAAACCGCGATGCTGAAAGGCATCGGCATCGACAGCGTTACCGGCAGCATCAGCCAGATGATCCACGTCGCCTTCCAGGCCTCCTTCGCCTGCATTACCGTGGCGCTGGTGGTGGGGGGCTTCGCCGAGCGCATTCGCTTCTCGGCGGTGCTGATCTTCGCGATTGTGTGGTTCACCCTGTCTTATCTGCCGATCGCGCACATGGTGTGGGGCGGCGGCTACCTGGCCACCGACGGTGCATTGGACTTCGCCGGCGGCACCGTGGTGCACATTAACGCCGCCAGCGCCGGGCTGATCGGTGCCTACCTGATCGGCAAACGCGCCGGCTTCGGTAAAGAGGCGTTCAAACCGCACAACCTGCCGATGGTGTTTACCGGGGCGTCCATCCTGTATATCGGCTGGTTCGGCTTCAACGCCGGCTCCGCCAGTGCGGCTAACGGCATTGCGGCGCTGGCGTTCCTCAACACCGTCGTCGCCACCGCAGGCGCCATTCTGTCCTGGACCTTCGCCGAGTGGGTGTTGCGCGGCAAGCCTTCGCTGCTGGGCGCCTGCTCCGGCATGATCGCCGGACTGGTTGCGGTGACGCCGGCGGCGGGCACCGTGGGCGTGGGCGGGGCGTTGATCATCGGCCTGGTGGGCGGCGTCGCCGGCCTGTGGGGCGTGGTGACGCTGAAGAAATGGCTGAAGGTGGACGACACCTGCGACGTGTTCGGCGTGCACGGGGTGTGCGGAATCGTCGGCTGCCTGCTGACCGGCGTGTTCACCGCCTCTTCGCTGGGCGGCACCGGCTATGCCGAAGGGGTGACGATGGGCCATCAGGTCTGGATCCAGCTGGTGAGCGTGCTGATAACGTTGGTGTGGTCGAGCGTCGCCGCCTTTATCGCCTTCAAGATAGCGGGCGCCATGGTGGGGTTGAGAGTACCGGAAGAGCAGGAACGCGAAGGACTGGACGTCAACAGCCACGGCGAGAGCGCCTACAACCAGTAAGACTCGAAGCAGGGCAGTGCGCTAAACAGTAAAATAATGATGAAGCAAAAAGGGACGATGGAAACATCGCCCCTTTCTTTATGTCATGCCGCGGTTCAAGCGTCGCGCTGGCGAATCACCCCTTCCTGCACGGTAGTGGCGACCAGCACGCCGTCGCGGGTGTAGATCTGGCCGCGCACGAAACCGCGTGCGCCGGAAGCGGAAGAGCTCTCCACCGCGTACAGCAGCCAGTCATCCATGCGGAACGGACGGTGGAACCACATCGAGTGATCGATGGTAGCAACCTGCATCCCCGGCTCGAGGAAGCCGACGCCGTGCGGCTGCAGCGCCGTCGGCAGGAAGTTAAAGTCCGACGCGTAGCCCAGCAGATATTGGTGGATGCATTGATCGTCCGGCATGCTGCCGTTGGCGCGGAACCACACGTAGCGATGCGGTTCCTCCACGCTGCCTTTCAACGGGTTGTGGAATTTTACCGGGCGCATTTCAAGCGGCTTCTGGCCGATAAATTTATCGCGCACTTTTTCCGGCAGCATATGCGCCAGCTTCTGGGCGATCTCTGATTCGGACAGCAGCCCTTCCGGCGGCGGCACGTCCGGCATCTGGTTCTGGTGTTCGAAACCTTCTTCCGGGCTCTGGAAGGAGGCGGTCATATAGAAGATGGGTTTGCCGTGCTGAATGGCGCTGACGCGGCGTGCGCTGAAGCTGTTGCCGTCGCGCAGGGTTTCCACGTCGTAGACGATCGGCCTGCTGCTGTCGCCCGGACGCAGGAAGTAGCTGTGGAACGAATGCACGCTGCGCTCATCCGGCACCGTCTGTTTGGCGGCGTAGAGCGCCTGGCCAACCACCTGCCCGCCGAACACCTGGCGCAACCCCAGATCTTCACTCTGGCCGCGGAACAGCCCTTCTTCGATTTTCTCCAGATCCAGCAGATCGAGGAGGTTTTGCAATGCCTGGCTCATAAAATTGTTACCTTTCTAATAATCATTTTGTTCAGTGTGCGGAATATCACGGCGCGGCGTCAACATCCGGCGTTAAAGCGGTGATGAGAATGCTCTTAATAGTGAGCGTTTTCGGCGGGCTAAGTGATTAATAGGTGGGGTAAAGTGGATTTATCAGTGTTTTGTGCTAAGTTTAATGGGTGCGGTGGTTAAAGCCACCAACATGTTGATAATAAAAAAGGAGACCGATCCATGAAACTCTGGCAAATCGTAGGCGGTGCCGCGGCACTGACGATCACGCTGGCAGGATGCGCGCAAAAGAGTGCTGATGTGCCTACACAGACGGCCGGCAACCCGGCGGCTGCGCAAACGCAGATTCAGGGCCCGGCGGTGACAGGTTCGGTTAATATACGTCAGCGCATTGCGCTGCCGCCGGACGCCGTACTGACGGTCACCCTCTCTGACGCCTCGCTGGCGGATGCGCCGTCTAAAGTGATTGCACAGCGCGCGGTACGCACTGAAGGGCAACAGGCGCCGTTCAGCTTTACGCTGCCGTATAACCCGTCCGACATTCAACCGAATGCGCGCATCATTCTGAGCGCGGCGGTGACGGTCAACGGGCGACTGATGTTTATTACCGACACCATCCAGGAAGTGGTCAATCGCAACGGCACCCGTGCCGATCTGTTGCTGGTTCCGGTTCAGGGTGTGCCGATTCAGGCTGCGCCAACCGCCATGCAGTAATCTTACTGCGGTACAGCAAGATGAAATCAACAGCCTTTGCGCTTCGGCCAAAGGCTGTTTTGTTTTACCAGCGCCAGCCGTAGCGATCGAAATCGACCGTGCTGTGCGGGCCGAAAATGATGCCCTCCGCCAGCAAGGCCTGCCGCTGCCGTTGAAAATCCTCCCCCTGCTGCGAGATCTGGCCGTGGCGGTTGATCACCCGGTGCCAGGGCAGGGTGCTGCCTTCCGGCAAACGGCGCAGTACGCCGCCGACCTGACGCGCGGCGCGCGGTGAACCGGCCAGCCGGGCGACTTCGCCGTAGGTGGTGACTTTGCCGTAAGGAATGGCGGCCACGACATGGAATACCCGCTGGCTGAAAGAGGCATCTTCTGGTTGCATGTTGCTGTTCCTGCGCGAATCAAAATCCAGGCGAAGAGTGTGCCACAATGCAGGTGGGCAAGAAAACAGCGGTTGGCCCCGGTTGGCTTGCTATTTGGTGGGGCATCGCCGATAATGCCCACCGCTTCGGAGTACAGAAGCCGTCAATGGGGGCTCTGTTGGTTCTCCCGCAACACTAACTTGTGAACTCGGTCAGGTCCGGAAGGAAGCAGCCGCAGCAGGTGACGTGTGTGCCGGGATGTAGCTGGCAGGGCCCCCACCCATTTGAGCTTCTGCTCGTTGTCTGTTCCTCGTGAATCGCTTCATTTCTCCATGCCCTTTTCCGCCTGGCAGTGAGCGTGCGTTACTTTCCGCCGTTGCCTCCGGCACTTTCCAGATAATGAATGAGTGGCTATTAGGCGAGAGCATATTGGGGCACAGTGACATAACACGCCCTATTTAAAAGAAAATTGTTTCTATTCATTATTACTGGCGAGCGGGAACGTAAATGACATTTTGTTGTCAATAGGAAAAATACGTATTCAGTTTTGACATTGAGGCCGATAAAGGCATCGGCTCAACGCGTTGGGGGCTGATTATCTGACATATTTCCAAACGGAGGTGGGGATTTTGTCATACAGTTTGTTCATGGTGAGCTCTGCCAGACGGTGATCGGCGGCTGAGTAAAACAGCTCCAGTTCATCATCGGAAAGCTCGTACTTATTTTTCTCGATAACACGTTCGAGAGTATCAATCGTGGTGCATTTACGTAAACGCATCAGATAGTCGGTTTTAGTCATGATGGCCTTTTAGTTTAATAACCGTAAAATAGCTCGGGAATAATTATCCCCTAAGTTTTCATTGTCGTACAGATGTCCTCTCCTGAGAACATTCTGAATAATCTCGCCTTGGTTTTTTGCCAACGGCGCAGGTCGGAATCATTGATACCGTAGCTGCTGAACAACGTATAGGTATCGTCGAGATATTCTTCGACTAACTCCGACAGGTCGGATTCGTCCATGTATTTAATTTTATAGCTCATCACAAACGAAGCGATATGTTCAATCAACTCATTCAGCTGCAGGTTGACGGAAGATGTCGGATCGTTAACCCAGCCATGGTGGCTATCTCCCAGGGTGGCGATACCTTCATCATACAAATTTTCGCACAAGAATTTGAGCTGAGCAATATCGTGTCGCTTAGGCGAATACTCATCCATATCATCCCCTCCGTAAGTCTTAATTGCGGTGTGATAACACTATGTGAGTAAGCTGATTTACATCATGAACGGAGGCAGCTTAACGGTGGTTAAATAAACTTCCCGTAAAATTAATATAAATCATTTTTTCGCGTTTGGCCTGCAGTTATTACGTAAACTTACAATTCATCCGCAGTTGATGGCCGCGAGTTATCAATGATGTCGAAGATTAAACCCCGCTCTGTCACACTGAACCGGACGCTATCGCTGAGAGTGTCTTCGCTATTGATATCCAGGCAGGCATTAAAAATTCCCCACTTATAGCGATAACGCATTGAATAATCGCTCTCGCTTTGTCGCACTATATCAAGTATTTCTAATGAATCTTCGGCGTAACGTGCGCTTTCGGAATAAAAATCGAGTCCGCTGGTCAGCGCAGGTACTAACTCCGCAATATTGTCATTAATCACTTTCTTTAATTCTTTAACAGAAAGTGCGTTGACGTCCAGGTTACAGGCAAGGGTAACACGCATTAATCTTGGCCAACAGCAATGTTATCCGCATATCTTACTCCTTTTCTGCTCTCGTCGGTAAAATTTTCGATTTACTTCGGTTTTTTACCTTAAAACAACATTTGCGCAGAATGGGAATATCCCTGTTTTTGATATGGATGACAGTGGCGGAGGGCGGTGTCTCGTCGGTTGTTACGTTCCGTTGCATTAATGGGCACGGTAGGACTTGAGGCGCCAGGGTGATTGTGATGTTATATTATAACCATTAACTCACCTTGCTGGCCACGACATTGACCCCCACTTCGCAAGATGACGCCGTGCCGTCACTGAATTCACTGTTTACCACTTCCGCTGCTGTGCGTTGTGCGGGTGCCGCTGTTTTATTGGCTCTGTTGTGGCTCGGCATTTTTTGGGCGGTATCGCTGCCATGATCACATTACGCCAACTGGCGATAGGTTATGGCACTACGCCGCTTTTCCCGCCGCTGAACGGGCAGTTTAGCGCCGGTTCGTTAACCGCGGTGGTGGGCGTCAACGGGGCCGGGAAGTCGACGTTGCTGAAAACCCTCGCCGGTTTGTTACCGCCGTTGGCGGGCTGCCTGAGTTTTAACGATGCAAAGCCGCCGCGCAGGGCTTATTTACCGCAGCAGGCGGAACTGGATCGGCAATTTCCGATAGCGGTGAGCGATCTGGTGGCGATGGGCTGTTGGTCGCAAAGCGGCATGTTCGGCGGCATGAACAAGCGCGCCGCGAGTCTGGTTAATGAGGCGTTGGCGAACGTCGGCATGAGTGCGCTGGCGCACAGCCCGGTGGGCGAGCTGTCTGGCGGCCAGTTGCAGCGGGTGCTGTTTGCGCGTCTGCTGGTGCAGCAGGCGCCGTTGATCCTGCTGGATGAGCCTTTTACCGGCATCGACAGCGCCACCACGCAGATCCTGCTGCAGGCGATTGCGCAACTGCACCGGCAGGGGAGAACGGTAATCGCCGTTCTGCACGATATGTCGATGGTTGCCGAGCATTTTCCGCAGGTGCTGTTGCTGACCCCGCAGGCGTGCCATTGGGGCGCGGCCGAGCGCGTGCTGGAACAGGTGCCGCGGTATCAGGCCGCCGAACGGCAGCCGGGTCTGCGGGCGGTGGCGCCATGATGCTGTTGCATGGGCTTATCGATCCTTTCCTCTCTTTCGGTTTTATGCGCCGCGCGCTGATGGCGTGCCTGGCGCTGTCGCTCAGCGCAGCCCCGCTGGGGGTGTTTCTGCTGCTGCGCCGCATGAGCCTGGTGGGGGATGCGTTGTCCCACGCGGTGTTGCCTGGCGCGGCGATCGGTTATCTGATTTCCGGCATGTCGCTGGTGGCGATGGGCGTGGGCGGTTTTATCGCCGGGCTGGCGGTGGCGATGCTGTCCGGCCTGGTGAGCCGCCACACGCCGCTGAAAGAGGACGCCAGTTTCGCCGGGTTCTATTTGGGGTCGCTGGCGCTCGGGGTCACGCTGGTCTCGCTGCGCGGTTCCAGCGTGGATCTGCTGCACGTGTTGTTTGGTTCGATCCTGGCGGTGGATGCGCAGGCGATGCTGATGGTCGGCGCGATCGCCACGGTTTCGCTGCTGGCGTTGGCGGCGCTGTACCGCGCGTTGGTGATCGAATCTTTTGACGTCACCTTTTTGCGCGTCAACGCGCCGCGCCGGTTAGCGTTGATCCACGGCCTGTTTTTGGCGCTGGTGGTGGTCAATCTGGTGGCGGGGTTCCAGATCCTCGGTACCCTGATGTCGGTCGGTCTGATGATGCTGCCCGCCGCTAGCGCGCGCTTCTGGGCGCGCAACCTGCCGCAGACGCTGGCGGCGGCGATGGGCATCGGCGCGCTTTCCAGCCTGATTGGGCTGGTGTGGTCCTATTACGCTTCGCTACCCGCCGGCCCGGCGATCGTGCTCAGCGCCAGCGTCATCTTTTTCGTTTCGATCCTGTTTGGAACGCGCGGCGGCATTTACGCCTTCGCGCGCCGTTGAGAAGTGCCATTTGCAAGGAGAAAGTATGAAACGTTTACCTATATCGCTGGCGGTCGCTGCTCTGCTGGCCAGCCCATGGGCGATGGCGAAGACCGTTGACGCCGTCGCCAGCTTTTCCATTTTAGGGGATATCGTCAAGCAGGTGGGGGGCGATCACGTCAAGGTCAGCACGCTGGTGGGGCCGGATGGCGATCCGCACAGCTTCGAGCCTTCGCCGCAGGACGGCAAAAAGCTGGCGCAGGCCGATGTGGTGTTCGTCAGTGGCCTGGGGCTGGAAGGGTGGATCGATCGTCTGGTCGGGGCATCGGGCTATAAAGGGCAGGTGATCACCGCTTCACAGGGCATCAATACCCGCCAGATGGAGGAGGACGGCAAACCGATTACCGATCCCCATGCCTGGAACAGCATGAAAAACGGCGTGCAGTACGCCACCAATGTGATGAACGCCCTGATTGCCGCCGATCCCGAGGACGCCAACTATTTCCGCCAGCGCGGCGCGGAATACATTCAGCAGTTGCAAAAGCTCGACCTGTGGGCCAAAAACCAGTTCGCCGCAGTGCCGCCGCAGAAACGCAAGGTGCTGACCAGCCATGATGCCTTTGGCTACTTTGGACAAGAGTATGGCGTCACCTTCCTCGCCCCGGTCGGATTTTCCACCGAAGCGGAAGCCAGCGCCAGCGACGTGGCGAGCCTGATTAAGCAGATTAAACAGGAGAAGGTTAACGCTTACTTTATCGAAAACCAGACCGATCCGCGGCTGGTAAAACAGATCGCTGCCGCGACCGGTGCCAAGGCGGGCGGTGAGCTGTACCCGGAAGCGCTCTCCCGCGCCGGCGGCCCGGCGGCCACCTATGAGCAGGCGTTCAAACACAATGTCGACACGCTGCTGAGCAGCATGAAGTAATCACTGCCCCCGCCCGCGGGTGGGGGACAGCTTGCAGGCACTTTCTCGTCATAAAAAAAGCCCCGTTGAGCAGCAACGGGGCTTTGCGACAGATGACACTTTGGAGTTAACGCTTTTTCTTACGTCCCTGTACCGCTTTGAATCGCGGATTGCTTTTACAGATCACATAGATGCGGCCACGACGACGCACGACTTTGCAATCCGGGTGGCGGTTTTTCGCCGAACGCAATGAACTCAATACCTGCATGGGCTTTCCTTGTTACTTATTGCCGATAAAGCGGCCAAAGCGCTGCTGGAAGCGCGCCGTGCTGCCTTCTTTGGAGTAGTCTTTCTGCTTGCCGGTGTAATACGGATGCGAAGCGGAAGAGACGTCGAGGGTGACATACGGCCAGCTTTCACCGTCCAGTTCGATGGTGCGATCGGTTTTGATGGTCGATCCCACTTTGAAGTAGGCGTTGGCGCTGACGTCGTGGAATACCACGGTGCGGTAATCGGGATGGATGCCGGGTTTCATGATGGCTCTCTCGTGTAATGTTATACTATAACAATAATTATGCGCCGATCCGGCGTCGCGATCAAGCGTAAATTGTACTCACGAGTGAATTAATGAGAACGGTTTGCATTAAGCAACTGAAGCAAAAGAAAAAGGCCGCATGCGCGGCCTTTTCGATTATCGGGTGGAGCTCACATCACTGAGCGATCAGTGGTGCTCTACCGGATGGCTGTGTTCCAGATCTTCGCTCTTCTTGCTGAAGCGGCGGCGAACCACCACGAAGAACACCGGTACGAAGAAGATCGCCAAGACGGTAGCGGTGATCATCCCGCCCATTACGCCGGTACCCACCGCGTTCTGTGCGCCGGAGCCCGCACCGCTGCTGATAACCAGCGGCAGAACCCCGAGGATGAAGGCCAGAGACGTCATCAGGATTGGACGCAGACGCATACGCACCGCTTCCAACGTCGCTTCGATCAGGCCTTTGCCTTCTTTCTCCATCAGATCCTTGGCGAATTCCACGATCAGGATGGCGTTCTTCGCCGATAGACCGATGGTGGTCAGCAGCCCCACCTGGAAGTACACGTCGTTGTTCATGCCGCGCATCGTCGCGGCCAACAAGGCACCGATAACCCCCAGCGGCAATACCAGCATGACCGAGAACGGCACCGACCAGCTTTCATACAGCGCCGCCAGACACAGGAACACCACCAGAATCGAGATGGCGTACAGCGCCGGCGCCTGGTTGCCCGACAGACGTTCCTGATAGGACATGCCGGTCCAGTCGTAACCGATGCCGCTTGGCAGTTTGGACGCCAGCTGTTCCATCAGGTTCATCGCTTCACCGGTACTCTTGCCCGGTGCAGCTTGGCCGAGAATTTCCATCGACGGCAAGCCGTTATAGCGTTCCAGACGCGGTGAGCCGTATTCCCATTTCGCCGAAGAGAAGGCGGAGAATGGCACCATCTGGCCGCTGGTACCGCGCACGTACCACTTGTTGATGTCTTCCGGCAGCATGCGGAACGGCGCCTCGGCCTGTACGTACACCTTCTTCACACGACCGCGGTCGATGAAGTCGTTGACGTACGAACCACCCAGCGCGGTGCTCAGCGTGCTGTTGATGGTGGTGATGCTGACGCCCAGCGCCTTGGCTTTCTCCTGATCGACGATCAGTTTGAACTGCGGCGTATCTTCCAGGCCGTTCGGGCGCACACCCACCAGCACGTCCGGATGCTGAGCAACCATGCCCAACAGCTGGTTACGCGCTTCGGTCAGTTTTTCGTGCCCCAGGCCGCCCTGGTCGATCAGTTCGAAGTCGAAGCCGGTTGCGGTACCGAGTTCGATGATCGCCGGCAGGTTGAACGGGAACACCAGGCCTTCTTTAATCTGCGAGAACGCACCCATTGCGCGACCCGCGATCGCTTCGACCTTGTTTCCGGCCCCTGGGCGCTCGCCCCAGTCTTTCAGGCTGACGAACGCCAGACCGTTGTTCTGGCCGTTACCGTTGAAGCCGAAGCCCGCGACGGTAAACACCGAGACCACGTTGTCCTTTTCCTTGTTCAGGAAGTAGTCGGAGACTTCTTCCAGCACTTTGTTGGTGCGGGATTCGGTGGCGCCGGCAGGCAGCTGCACCATGGTCAACAGGATGCCCTGGTCTTCATCCGGCAGGAACGAGGAAGGCAGGCGCAGGAACAGCAGGCCCATGCCAACCACGATCAGCAGGTAGATGATCAGGTAGCGACCGGTGCTGCGCAGGATGTTGCCCACGCTGTCGGTGTAGTGATGCGTGCTCTTCTCGAACATGCGGTTAAACCAGCCGAAGAAGCCTGTTTTAACCCCGTGATCGCCTTTCGGGATCGGTTTGAGCATGGTGGCGCACAGCGCCGGCGTCAGGATCAAGGCCACCAGCACCGACAGCGCCATCGCGGACACGATGGTGATCGAGAACTGGCGATAGATGGCGCCGGTTGAACCGCCGAAGAACGCCATCGGCACGAATACCGCCGACAGCACCATGGCGATACCCACCAACGCGCCCTGGATCTGGCCCATCGATTTACGGGTGGCTTCTTTCGGCGGCAGCCCCTCTTCGGACATCACGCGCTCGACGTTTTCCACCACCACGATGGCGTCATCCACCAGCAGGCCGATCGCCAACACCATACCGAACATCGTCAGGGTGTTTATCGAGAAGCCGAACGCCGCGAGTATCGCAAAGGTCCCCAGCAGTACTACCGGCACCGCGATGGTTGGGATCAACGTCGCGCGGAAGTTCTGCAGGAACAGATACATCACCAGGAACACCAGGATGATGGCTTCGATCAGCGTTTTCACCACTTCGTTGATGGAGATTTTAACGAACGGGGTGGTGTCGTATGGATAAACCACTTTCATCCCTTGCGGGAAGAATGGCGCCATCTTGGCCAGCTCGTCTTTCACACCTTTGGCGGTGTTCAAGGCGTTGGCACCGGTAGCCAGTTTGATACCCAGACCGGCGGCAGGCTTGCCGTTATAGCGAGCGGTAACGGCGTAGCTTTCCGCGCCGCGCTCGATGTGAGCGACGTCGCGCAGGCGCACCTGGGAACCGTCGGTATTGACCTTCAGCAGGATCTTGCCGAACTCTTCCGGCGAAGTCAGACGGGTCTGCGCGATGATCGAGGCGTTCAACTGCTGCCCCGGCACCGGCGGCAGGCCGCCCAGCTGCCCTGCGGCGATCTGGTTGTTCTGCTCGGTGATGGCGGAAGTCACGTCCGTGGTCGTCAGCTGGTAGTTGTTCAGCTTGTTCGGGTCCAGCCAGATACGCATCGCGTACTGGGCACCGAACAGCTGCACTTCACCCACGCCGGACGAACGGCTGATCGGGTCCTTGATGTTGGACGCCACGTAGTCCGCAATATCGTCCTGAGTCATGTTCGGATCGTCGGAAACGAAGCCGGCCACCATCAGGAAGCTGCTGCTGGATTTTTCTACTTTCAGGCCCTGCTGCTGAACTTCTTGCGGCAGCAGCGGGGTGGCCAACGACAGTTTGTTCTGGACCTGAACCTGCGCGATGTCAGGATCGGTGCCGGATTCAAACGTCAGGGTAATGGTGACGCTACCAGAGGAATCACTGGTGGAGGACATGTACATCAGGTTATCGATACCGTTCATGTTCTGTTCGATAATCTGCGTGACGGTATCCTGCACCGTTTTGGCATCTGCGCCCGGGTAGTTGGCGGAAATGCTCACCGCCGGCGGTGCAATAGTGGGATACTGCGCAATTGGCAGTTTCATTATTGCAAGCACCCCCGCCAACATGACGATGATGGCGATAACCCAGGCGAAAATTGGGCGATCTATAAAGAACTTAGCCATGTATTACCGGCTCCTTTTTATGACTTCTGCGCTTCAGACTGCGGCTGTTTTTGCGCCTGAGTGTCAACTTCCTGCACTTTTACCTGCGCGCCCGGATGCACTTTCATCAGGCCGGTGACGATCACGCGATCGCCGGCTTTCAGGCCATCGGTAACCAGCCATTTGTCGCCAATCGCCTGGTCTGCCTTCAGCGTGCGCAGTTCAACTTTGTCGTCTGCCCCTACCACCAGCGCCGTCGCGTCGCCGCGCGGGTTGCGGGTTACGCCTTGCTGAGGCACCAGCAGCGCATCGCTGCGCACGCCTTCGTCCAGACGAGCGCGCACGAACATGCCCGGCAGCAGCGTATCGTTCGGGTTAGGGAACAGAGCGCGAATGGTGATGGAACCGGTGGTCTCATCGACGGTGACGTCAGAGAACTCCAGCGTGCCTTCCTGCGCGTATTCGGCGCCGTTTTCCAGCATCAGTTTCACTTTAGCCTTGCCGTTTTCCTGTTTCAGCGCGCCGCTGGCCAATTCTTGCTTCAGGCGCAGGAAGTCGGTGCTCGACTGGGTGACGTCGACATACATCGGATCCAGCTGCTGCACGGTGGACAGGGCGGTCGCCTGGCCGTTGCTGACCAGCGCGCCTTCGGTCACGGCGGATTTGCCGATGCGGCCGGAGATCGGAGAGGTCACCTTGGTGTACGCCAGGTTGATGCGCGCGGTTTCCACGGCGGCCTTGGCGGCCACGACGGCGGCATCCGCCTGCTGCAGCGTGGAGACGGCGTTGTCGTAGTCCTGCTTACTGATATAGCTGGTACCCAGCAATGGTTTGTAGCGGTTTACCGTCACGCGCGCGATCGAAGCGCTGGCCTGCGCTTTGGCCAAATCGCCTTTCGCGCTGTCGTAGCTGGCCTGATAGGTGGCGGGATCGATTTGGTACAGGGACGTCCCGGCCTTGATATCGCTGCCTTCAACGAAGTTGCGCTTCAGGATGATGCCGCTGACCTGAGGGCGAACTTCGGCGATACGATACGCAGCGGTGCGGCCAGGAAGATCGGTAGTGATGTTGAGAGGCTCGGCTTTCAAGGTCACTACGCCCACTTCAGGTGCCTGTTGATGAGCGCCTTGCTGTTGGGTTTCTTTATCGTTACATCCTGTTAGCACTAAGCTGCCTGAAAGTATCAGAACGGCCGCCAGAGGCGTTAACCCTCTGTTTTTGTTCATAGAAAAACCTCAAGTGTCCGATTTCAAAATGATCAATGGATCACAAGCTTTAAAACCCATTGCTGCGTTAATTATATGTGCGTGCTATGGTACATACATTCGCGAATGTATGTAAATCACACTCCCCCTAAATAACAATGCCATGGCACGAAAAACCAAACAGCAGGCACAAGAAACCCGACAGCAAATCCTTGATGCTGCGGTGAGAGAGTTCTCTGAACGTGGCGTTGCTGCAACGTCACTGACAGATATTGCCACCGCTGCTGGGGTTACGCGTGGAGCTATTTACTGGCACTTCAAGAATAAGGTAGACCTGTTTAATGAAGTTTGGGAATCTACCGAGCCGAAAATTGACCAGCTCGAGACAGAGTATCAGGCAAAGTTTCCCGATAATCCACTGCGGGTTATCCGAGAAATTCTGATTTACATTCTGACGTCTACGGTGGAAGACTGCCGCAGGCGGGCGTTGATGGAAATTATATTCCACAAATGCGAGTTTGTCGGTGAAATGATGCCGTTGCTGGATTCGCGCAAAGTGCTGTATCTCGCCGGTTATGAACGCATCGAGGCCGTGCTGTATAACTGCATACATCACGGGCAATTGCCCAGCGATCTGCACACTCGCCGGGCGGCGATCATCCTGCGCGGTTATATCACCGGCCTGATGGAAAACTGGCTGTTTATGCCGGAAAGTTTTGATCTGCGGGCCGAAGCCGAAGCGTTGGTGGACGCGTTCCTGGACATGCTGCAGTTTTGCCCCACCCTGCGCCTCAAACCCGATGCGCCGACGCCAACAACGCCAGACGCCGGCCGCCTTCCTTTATAAATAAGTCTTGATAAGTATAAGGAGAGACTTCATGTCATCAGTCGTTCTTATCGCCAACGGCGCCGCCTATGGCCATGAATCCTTGTTCAATGCGCTGCGGTTGGCTATCGCGATGAAAGAGCAGCAGAGCAGCCTCGACCTGCGGCTGTTTCTGATGTCCGATGCGGTGGTGGCCGGGCTGGCCGGGCAGCAGCCGCACGAAGGGTACCATCTGCAGCAGATGCTGGAGATCCTTACCGCGCAGCAGGTGCCGATCAAGCTGTGCAAGACCTGCGCCGACGCGCGCGGCGTCAGCCGCCTGCCGCTGGCGGACGGCGTGGCGATCGGCACGCTGGTCGAGCTGGCGCAGTGGACGCTGGCGGCGGAGAAAGTGCTGACTTTCTGATTTCGCGACAACGGGACATCACCGGCAACGTTTTTGTTGTTCGTTGCCCGCCGGCGATCGTGATAATCTTCAGGCTTCTTTACCGATCCGAAGCTAAATCATGCATCGCTGGTTGACTCTGCCTTCTCTGGCGCCGCTCTCGTTTGTCGGCGCATGCCGGCGGCGCATCGCCGCCGCGACACTCCTTTTCCTGATTTGCGCGTTCATCTTTCCGGCGCAGGCGGCGCTGAACGGCGATCTGCCGCAGCGTAGCGAAGTGCAAAGCCAGTTGGAAGCGCTGAACAAACAGAAAGCCTTGACGCCGGTCGAAAAGCTCTCCCAACAGGATTTGACCCGTACGCTGGAGCTGCTGGACGCCATCGAGCGCAACCGGCAGGACGCTGCGCAGCTCAAACAGCAGGTGCAGCAGGCGCCGGCGAAGCTTAATCAGGTCACCGCCGAGCTGGATGCGCTGAAACGGCCGGAAGACAGCGCTGCGGCGCGCGCCGCCCTATTGCCGCTGTCGCTGCGCCAGTTGGAAAGCCGGCTGTATCAAACGCTTGATGAACTGCAAAGCGCGCAGGAGAGCCTCTCCACTTACAACAGCCAACTGGTGTCGCTGCAAACTCAGCCTGAACGGGTGCAGAGCACCATGTATGCCGCTTCGCAGCGTCTGCAGGAGATCCGCAGCCAACTCAGCGGCCAGACGCCGGGGCAAGATTCGCTGCGCAACAGCCAACAGGTCATGCTGGCCACCGAACAGGCGCTGCTCAACGCGCAGCTGGAGCTGCAGCGCAAAAGCCTGGAAGCCAATACCACTTTGCAGGATCTGCTGCAAAAGCAGCGCGACTACACGACGGCGCATATCGACGCGCTGGATCGCTCGGTGCAGCTGCTGCAGGAGATCGTCAACAGCAAGCGGTTGACGCTGTCTGAAAAGACCGCCAAAGAGGCGCAGAACCCGGAAGACGCCACCGATATCCAGCACGATCAGCTGGTCAGCAAGCAGCTGGACGTCAACCGTCAACTGAGCCAGCGGCTGATCGCCGCTACCGAAGAGAGCAACACGCTATTCCAGCAGAACATTCGGGTCAAAAACTGGCTCGATCGCGGGCTGCAGGCGGAGCGTAACCTGAAAGAGCAGATCCAGGTGCTGAAGGGTAGCTTGGTGTTGTCGCGCATTTTGTATCAGCAGCAGCAAAGTTTGCCGCAGGGCACGCTGTTGGCGGACATGGACACGCGCATCGCCGATCTGCGGCTGGAGCAGTTCGACATCAATCAGCAGCGCGACGATCTGTTCAAGGGCGAGGATTACATCAACCAACTGGTGACCGAGAGCAAGGAAAAGGCCGGCCCGGAGGTGATCGACGCGCTGAACGAAATTATCGATATGCGCCGCGAGCTGCTGGATCAGCTGAATAAGCAGCTCAGCAACCAGCTGTCGCTGTCGATCAATCTGCAGATCAACCAGCAGCAGCTGACCAGCGTCTACGGTTCGTTGCAGGATACGCTGACCCAGCAGATTTTCTGGGTCAACAGCAACAAACCGGTCGATCTGGCGTGGCTCAAGGCGATGCCCGAGGCGGTGCGCGATCAGCTCGCCGGGCTCGATATCAAATTTGACGGCGGCAAGCTGGTGCAGGGCGGGTTGAATGCGCTGGTGTTCCTGATCCCGCTGCTGTTGGCGATCGGCGTGTTGCGCTGGCGCTACCGGCTGATCGACAACCATTTGCAAAAGCTGGCCAACGACGTGGGGCAACTGAAGCGCGACAGCCAACTGCACACGCCGAAGGCCATCGCGCTGACCTTGTTGAAGGTACTGCCAGGCGCCGCGCTGCTGCTCGGCATCGGTTTCTGGATGTATCGCGCCGATTTCGGCATCAGCGACTTTATCTGGGCGCTGTCGCAGCAGCTGGCGCTGTCGTGGCTGGTGTTCGGCTTCAGCTATCGGATGCTGAAACCGGGCGGTATCGCCGAGCGGCATTTCAACTTCGGGGCCAATCTGTGCGCGCATTACCGCCGTCAGACGCTGCGTCTGGGGCTGGCGCTGCAGCCGTTGATCTTCTGGTCGGTATTGGGCGAGAAGGCGCCGCTGCGCCTGGTGGAAGACGTCATCGGCCAGATCGTGGTGATGCTGACGCTGGCGCTGCTCGCGGTGCTGGTGTTCCCGCTGTGTCGCGACAGCTGGCGCGAAAAGGGCTCGCACGCCGTGCGGCTGGTGGTGGTTACCGCCATCGCCGCCACGCCGCTGATCCTGCTGGGGCTGATGTTCGCCGGTTACTTCTATACCACGCTGCGATTGGCTAGCCGTTGGATAGACAGCCTGTACCTGTTCTTCCTGTGGAATATCGTGTATCTGACCGCGCTGCGTGGCCTGAGCGTGGCGGCGCGGCGCCTGGCCTACCGGCGCGCGTTGGCGCGGCGGCAAAACGTGGCGAAAGAGGGGGCCGAAGGCGGCGAACCAGTGGTGGAAGAGCCGCCGCTGGCGCTCGATCAGATCAACCAGCAATCGCTGCGCCTGACCACCCTGGTGCTGTTCGCCATCTTCGCCAGCGCCTTCTACGCCATTTGGTCGGATTTGGTGACGGTTATCGCTTACCTGGACAGCATCACGCTGTGGCATTACACCAGCACCGTGGCGGGCAGCAGCGTGGCGCAGGCGGTGACGCTGGGCAATATGATGGTGGCGATCGCCGCGGTGATCGTCGCTTATGTTCTCACCCGCAACCTGCCCGGCCTGCTGGAAGTGGTGGTGCTGTCGCGGCTGCAGCTGCGGCAGGGGACTTCCTACGCCATCACCACCGTGCTCACCTACCTGATTACCGCCGTGGGGGCGGTGGTCGCTCTGGGATCGCTCGGCGTAGCCTGGGACAAACTGCAGTGGCTGGCCGCCGGTTTGACGGTCGGGTTAGGCTTCGGGTTGCAGGAGATCTTCGCCAACTTCGTCTCCGGTCTGATCATTCTGTTCGAACGCCCGATCCGCATCGGCGATACCATCACCATCGGCACTTTCTCCGGTTCGGTCAGCCGGATCCGCATTCGCGCCACCACCATTACCGACTTCGATCGCAAAGAGGTGATCATCCCGAACAAGGCGTTCGTCACCGAGCGGCTGATCAACTGGTCGCTGTCCGACACCATCACTCGCGTGCTGATCAAGGTGGGGGTGGCTTACGGCTCCGATCTCGATAAGGTGAAAAAGGTGTTGCTGCAGGCGGCGCACGACAATCCGCGGGTGATGACCGATCCCGAACCGCAGGTGTTCTTCCTCAACTTCGGTGCCAGCACGCTGGATCACGAACTGCGGCTGTATGTGCGCGAACTGCGCGATCGCAGCTATACCGTGGACGAATTGAACCGCTCAATCGATCGCCTGTGCCGGGAAAACGGCATCGACATTGCCTTCAATCAGCTGGAGGTGTATCTGCATAACCAGCAGGGCAATGAAGTGCAGGAAGTGAAGAGAACGCTGTCGCCGGATGAAGGCGGCCAGACGGCGGGCTGATGAAGAAAGAAGAGGCGAAAGGGACAGCGGCGCTGTCCCTTATTACTGTCCGGCGGGCAGATAGGGGGAGGTGACGCCGGCGCGCTGCAGCTTTTCCTGATAATCCCGTTTGACGATATCCAGCGCCGCCAGTGCGGTGGCCGGATCGATTTCGTTGCATTCCAACAGGTAGATCAAGTCTACCGCCAGCTGCAGTTCGGGTGAGGCGTTTTCCAGAGACATGGCACCTGCGCTTATTGATTAATGAGATGAAAAATTCACGTATCGGCAAAGTATAGTGAACCCGGCGCGCAACCGGGAATAATCATTAAAATATTGTGATAAATCTTCAAAAACCGTTTTCTTTGCGTTCGATATTGCGCTCGATGCGCGCCAGCGCCTGACGACAGCGCATCAGCCGCCCCTCCAGCGCCGCCAGCTCGTGCTGCAGCTTTTGCTGCGCCGCCAGCGTGGTCTGGCGCCCCAGCAGGCTTTCCCGATCCTGAATCATGGCGATCAGCCGGCGTTCGTAGTCCTGATGCTCGGCCAGCTTGTGGTACAGATCGGCCTCGGGGGCTTCTTTCGGCTGGTTCTTGCGCCGCAGCGCCTGGGTCGCCAGCTCGCGCTGCAGGGCGGCGATCTGGGCTACCAGCTTTTCGGCCAGAAAGGCCACCTGACTGGCGCGGCTGTCGTTGGCGGCGTGTTGCAACTGGGCGAAGTTTTTCTCCACCTCGGCCAGATAGTCGCGCAGCCGCGTGCCGCGGTTGGCGAACAGGGCGGCGTCGAAGCGTGCCTGCGGGATCGGAACATCGCCGCGCGGGGTCACTTCGGCCGCCAGCGCCGCGATCTGCTGTGCCAACACCTGTAATAGACGCTGAGTGCTCACATAAGCTCCCTCTTGATTTCAACAGGCGTAAGCTTGCCCGCGATGCCGCCGCGAAACAAGCGCCGCATGCATATTCCGCCGGCGCGGCGCCGATGCTACAGTAGGCGCCAACCGATTGAGGAGTGAAGAGCCGCATGACGCGTGGGTTATTGATCATTTTAGGCTGGCTGGCGGTGGTGCTGGCGACGTTGGGCGTGGTGCTGCCGCTGCTGCCGACCACGCCGTTCCTGCTGTTGGCCGCCTGGTGCTTCGCCCGCTCTTCGCCGCGCTTTCATCACTGGCTGCTGCACCGCTCCTGGTTCGGTCCTTACCTGCGCCACTGGCAGCAGCATCGCGCGCTGCCGCCGGGGGCGAAGTGGAAGGCGGTGCTGGTGATCGTGCTCACCTTCGCCTGTTCGCTGTGGCTGGTGAAAATCTGGTGGGTGCGCGGGCTGTTGCTGCTGATGCTGGCTATTTTGCTGACCTTTATGCTGCGCCTGCCGGTTATTGACCTGTCGCAACAAAAACAGCGCTGATTGTGCGCCGCCGGTTGCATTTGTCCGCCAGTTTGCATAGATTTGGGCGTTTTCGTGCGCGGATCGCCTGCCATTTCTTCTCCGGTGTGTTTCTCCCGGGGCGGCGGGTGAGCGGCGCACCGGTTTTCAGGCAGTTTTATCAGGCAACAATTATGACCGCTACTGCGCAGCAGCTTCAGTTTATTAAAGACAGTATCAAAACCATCCCGGATTATCCGAAGCCGGGCATCCTGTTCCGCGACGTGACCAGCCTGCTGGAAAACCCGTTGGCCTACGCCGCCAGCATCGAGCTGCTGGTTGAGCGCTATCGCGAAGCGGGCGTGACCAAGGTGGTGGGTACCGAAGCGCGTGGTTTCCTGTTCGGCGCGCCCGTCGCGCTGGCATTGGGCGTCGGTTTCGTGCCGGTGCGCAAACCGGGCAAACTGCCGCGCGCCACGCTCAGCGAAAGCTATGAGCTGGAGTACGGCACCGACAAGCTGGAGATCCATACCGACGCCATCACCGCGGGTGACAAAGTGCTGGTGGTGGACGATCTGCTGGCGACCGGCGGCACCATCGAAGCGACCACCAAACTGATCCGCCGCCTGGGCGGTGAAGTAAAAGACGCCGCGTTCATCATCAACCTGCCGGATCTGGGCGGGGAAGCGCGTCTGAACAAGCTGGGCATCGATTGCTACTGCCTGGTGGATTTCGCCGGTCATTGATGCGGCATCGCCCCTCGGGCACAACGGCCTCGCGGATCGCCGCGGGGCTGTGTTAGCATGACCCTCCAGATTACTCGACTTCTCCGGTATTAATGAGCTATCAGGTTCTCGCCCGTAAGTGGCGCCCTCAAACGTTCGCAGACGTGGTCGGCCAGGAACATGTCCTGACCGCGCTGGCCAACGGCCTCTCGCTGGGGCGGATCCATCACGCCTATCTGTTCTCGGGCACGCGCGGCGTGGGGAAAACCACCATCGCGCGCTTGCTGGCCAAAGGCCTGAACTGTGAAACCGGCATCACCGCCACGCCGTGCGGCCAATGCGACAACTGCCGCGAGATCGAGCAGGGCCGCTTCGTCGATCTGATCGAGATCGACGCCGCTTCACGAACCAAGGTGGAAGATACCCGCGATCTGCTGGACAACGTCCAGTACGCGCCGGCGCGCGGCCGCTTCAAGGTCTATCTGATCGATGAAGTGCACATGCTCTCGCGCCACAGCTTCAACGCCTTGCTGAAGACGCTGGAGGAGCCGCCAGCACACGTCAAATTCCTGTTGGCCACCACCGATCCGCAAAAATTGCCGGTGACCATTCTTTCCCGCTGCCTGCAGTTTCACCTCAAAGCGCTGGACGTCGATCAGATCCGTCAGCAGCTGGAAACGGTGCTGACGGCGGAACAGATCACCAGCGACGCCCGCGCGCTGCAGCTGCTGGCGCGCGCCGCCGACGGCAGCATGCGCGATGCGTTGAGCCTGACCGATCAGGCGATCGCCATGGGGCAGGGGCAGGTGACCGCCGCCACCGTCAGCCAGATGCTCGGCACGCTTGATGACGAGCAGCCGCTGGCGATCCTCGAAGCGCTGGTCAGCGCCGACGGCGAAAAGGTGATGGCGCAGGTCGCGCAGGCCGCTTCGCGCGGCGTGGACTGGGAAAATCTGCTGGTGGAGACGCTGGCGCTATTGCACCGCATTGCGATGGTGCAGCTACTGCCTTCGATGCTCGACAACCACTACGCCGCCGTGGAACAACGGCTGCGTGAGCTGGCGCGCACCCTGCCGCCGGCCGATGTGCAGCTCTATTACCAGACGCTGTTGGTGGGCCGCAAAGAGCTGGCCTATGCGCCGGATCGCCGCATGGGGGTTGAGATGACCCTGCTGCGCGCGCTGGCGTTTCATCCGAAAGCGGTGATCCCGGAGCCGGTGGCGTTGGTGCAGACCGCGCCGGCGCTGATGGCGCAGCCGCAGGCCGCCGCATCGCAACAGCCGCCGCAGTTTCAGGACGCACCGCCGCCGCTAGGGCAGCCGGCCGCGCCACAGCGACAATCATCGACTCCGTTACCGGATGCCACCGCCCAGCTGTTGAAAGCGCGGTCCCAGCTGCAACGGCAGCAGGGAGCATCCACACCAAAAAAGAATGAGCCGGCGGCGCCAGGAATAGCGCGGCCGGCAAACTCGGCGCTGGGGCGTTTGGCTTCCGTGACCGAGCGTAGCCAGCAGCGCCTGGCGGAGAAGAAGGTGCCGGAAAAACCGGCGAAGCCGGAAGCCTATCGCTGGCGCGCGCAGACCGAGCCGGAAGCGGCGCCGGAACCGCTGGCGACGCCGAAAGCGCTGCGCACGGCGTTGGAACACGAGAAAACGCCGGAGCTGGCCGCCAAGCTGGTGGTGGAGTCGCTGGAGCGCGATGCCTGGGCGGCGGAAATCGATAAGTTGAAGATCCCGAAACTGGTGCAGCAGCTGGCGTTAAACGCCTTCAAGCAGCAGCCGGAGCCGGGCAAAATTAGCCTCCATCTGCGGTCTTCGCAGCGCCATCTGAATTCGCCTTCGGCGCAGAAGACGCTGGCCGACGCGCTCGGTGAGCTGTATGGCAACCCGGTTGAGCTGACCGTGGTGGAGGACGATAATCCGGCGGAGCGCACCCCGTTGGAATGGCGACAAGCCATCTATGAAGAAAAACTGGCGCAGGCGCGCCAGTCCATCGATGCGGATACCAACATTCAGACGTTGCGCCGGTTCTTCGACGCGGACCTGGATGAAGAGAGTATTCGCCCCCTTTAAACGCTGCGCAACGTGCGCGGCCCTAGCGACGAGAGACGACTATGTTTGGTAAAGGCGGTCTGGGCAACCTGATGAAGCAAGCTCAGCAAATGCAAGAAAAAATGCAGCAGATGCAGGAAGAAGTCGCCAAATTGGAAGTGACCGGCGAGTCTGGCGCGGGCCTGGTGAAAGTGACCATCAACGGCGCGCACAACTGCCGCCGTGTGGAGATCGATCCAAGCCTGATGGAAGACGACAAAGAGATGCTGGAAGATCTGATCGCCGCTGCGTTTAACGACGCCGCGCGCCGCATCGAAGAGACTCAGAAAGAGAAAATGGCCTCCGTTTCCAGCGGCATGCAGTTGCCGCCTGGCTTCAAGATGCCGTTCTGATGCAAACCAGCCCGCTCCTTGAATCCCTGATGGAGGCGCTGCGCTGCCTGCCGGGCGTCGGCCCGAAATCGGCGCAGCGCATGGCGTTCCAACTGCTGCAGCGCGATCGCAGCGGCGGCATGCGCCTGGCGCAGGCGTTGACGCGCGCGATGTCGGAGATCGGCCACTGTGCCGACTGCCGCACCTTCACCGAACAGGACGTCTGCACTATCTGCGCCAATCCGCGCCGTCAGCAAAACGGCCAGATTTGCGTGGTGGAAAGCCCGGCGGATATCCACGCCATCGAGCAGACCGGCCAGTTCGCCGGGCGCTACTTTGTGCTGATGGGGCATCTGTCGCCGCTGGACGGCATCGGGCCGGGCGATATCGGTCTGGATCGCCTGGAGCAACGGCTGGAAAAGGAAAGCATCACCGAAGTGATCCTCGCCACCAACCCGACGGTGGAAGGGGAGGCGACCGCCAACTACATCGCCGAGATGTGCGGCCAGTATGGCGTGCTCGCCAGCCGCATCGCCCACGGCGTGCCGGTGGGCGGCGAGCTGGAGATGGTCGACGGCACCACGCTGTCGCATTCTCTGGCCGGGCGCCACGCCATAAAGTTCTGATGTTTTCCCGGGTGGGGCCATTCGGCCCCGTCCTATCGCGAACAAAGGAGGAAAAACGTGGTTTTTCCTCCTTTGTTGTTATCAGCCGAAAATCAATAATTGGGCGCGGCCGTTCGGTCCCAGCGTTTTTTGCCAAAAATTTCCCACCGTCCGCTTGAAAAACAACACCCTGACCCTCATCTGATCCTCATTGTTCGATTTTGGTAGCCATTGTCTTTTGAGGTAATCAATGAGTATGAAAGGTCAAGAAACCCGCGGGTTCCAGTCTGAAGTAAAACAGCTGCTTCATTTGATGATCCATTCGCTGTACTCCAACAAAGAAATTTTCCTGCGCGAGCTGATTTCCAACGCCTCTGACGCCGCCGACAAGCTGCGCTTCCGCGCCCTGTCTGCGCCAGAGCTGTACGCCGGCGACGGCGAGCTGCGCGTACGCTTGTCCTTCGATAAAGAGCAGCGCACCCTGACCATCGCCGACAACGGCATCGGCATGCGCCGCGAAGAAGTGATCGAGAACCTCGGCACCATCGCCAAGTCAGGCACCAAAGCATTCCTGGAATCCATCGGTTCCGACCAGGCGAAAGACAGCCAGCTGATCGGCCAGTTCGGCGTCGGTTTCTACTCGGCGTTCATCGTGGCGGACAAAGTGACCGTGCGCACCCGCGCCGCCGGTGCCGCCGATGACGAAGGCGTGTTCTGGGAGTCCGCCGGCGAAGGCGACTACACCATCGCCGACATCACTAAAGAGACCCGCGGCACCGAAATCACCCTGCATCTGCGCGAAGGCGAAGATGAGTACCTCGACGCCTGGCGCCTGCGCTCGGTGATCGGCAAATATTCCGATCACATCGCTTTGCCGGTGGAGATCGAAAGCAAGAACGAAGAAGACGATACTGTCACCTGGGAGAAGATCAACAAGGCGCAGGCCCTGTGGACCCGCAGCAAGGCTGACGTGACCGACGAAGAGTACAAAGAGTTCTACAAACACATCGCTCACGACTTCACCGATCCGCTGAGCTGGAGCCACAACCGGGTGGAAGGCAAGCAGGAGTACACCAGCCTGCTGTATATTCCGGCCCAGGCGCCGTGGGACATGTGGAACCGCGATCACAAGCACGGCCTGAAGCTGTACGTGCAGCGCGTGTTCATCATGGACGACGCCGAGCAGTTCATGCCGAACTACCTGCGCTTCGTGCGCGGCCTGATCGATTCCAACGATCTGCCGCTGAACGTGTCGCGCGAGATCCTGCAAGACAGCCGCGTGACGCAAAACCTGCGCGGCGCGCTGACCAAGCGCGTGCTGCAGATGCTGGATAAACTGGCCAAAGACGACGCCGAAGGCTACCAGAAATTCTGGCAGCAATTCGGTCTGGTGCTGAAAGAGGGGCCGGCGGAAGACAACGGCAATCAGGAAGCGATCGCCAAACTGCTGCGCTTCGCCACCACTCACGGCGACAGCTCGGCGCAGACCGTGTCGCTGGAAGAGTACGTCGGCCGCATGGCGGAAGGGCAGGAGAAGATTTACTACATCACCGCCGACAGCTACGCCGCCGCCAAGAGCAGCCCGCACCTGGAGCTGTTCCGCAAGAAAGGCATCGAAGTGCTGCTGCTGTCCGATCGCATCGACGAGTGGATGATGAGCTACCTGACCGAGTTTGACGGCAAGGCGTTCCAGTCGGTCAGCAAAGCGGATGAAGCGCTGGACAAACTGGCGGATGAAACCGAAGAGCAGAAAGCCGCCGAGAAGCAGCTGGAACCGTTCGTCGAACGCGTGAAAACCCTGCTGGGCGAGCGCGTGAAGGATGTGCGCCTGACGCACCGCCTGACCGATACGCCGGCGATCGTGGTGACCGACGCCGACGAAATGAGCACCCAGATGGCCAAGCTGTTCGCCGCCGCTGGTCAACAGGCGCCGGAAGTGAAGTACATTTTCGAGCTTAATCCCGAGCATGCGTTGGTCAAACGAGCATCCGACGTGGGCGATAACGAACATTTCGCCGAATGGATCGACCTGTTATTGGATCAGGCGCTGCTGGCTGAACGCGGTACGCTGGAGGATCCGAACCTGTTCATCCGTCGCATGAATAAGTTGTTGTCCGCCTAAAGTTGAAGATATGCGCCCTTAACGGCACAGTTAGGGGCGCGTTTTCGTTTTTTCCCCGCATTTTCTCGCCTTTTGTTCGTCTGTTTTTTTGCACATTCCGCAATCGATTTCCTTCGCGCGCCTTGAGCCTGCCCCCCCTGAAATGGTATCGTTGAGCGTTTTCGCAATTTTATAAAAACTACATAGCAAGGGGATTTACGCAATGCGTATCATTCTGCTGGGCGCTCCGGGCGCTGGTAAAGGTACTCAGGCTCAATTCATCATGGAGAAATACGGCATTCCGCAAATCTCCACCGGTGATATGTTGCGCGCAGCCGTGAAGGCCGGCAGTGAACTGGGCAAGCAGGCGAAAGAGATCATGGACGCCGGCAAGCTGGTGACCGATGAGCTGGTGATCGCGCTGGTCAAAGAGCGCATCGCTCAGGAAGATTGCCGCAAGGGCTTCCTGCTGGACGGTTTCCCACGCACTATTCCGCAGGCTGACGCGATGAAAGAAGCCGGCATCAACGTGGACTTCGTGCTGGAGTTCGACGTGCCGGACGAGCTGATCGTTGACCGCATCGTTGGCCGCCGCGTGCACGCGCCGTCCGGCCGCGTATACCACGTGAAGTTCAATCCGCCGCAGGTGGAAGGCAAAGACGACGTGACCGGCGAAGAGCTGACCACGCGCAAGGACGATCAGGAAGAGACCGTGCGCAAGCGCCTGGTGGAATACCATCAGATGACCGCGCCGCTGATCTCTTACTACAGCAAAGAAGCGGCGGCGGGCAACACCCAATACCGCAAAATCGACGGCACCCGCAAGGTTGCCGAAGTGAGCGCAGAGCTGGCGACCATCCTCGGTTGATCGCAAGCGGGTTGTGCATGACGCCGGGCCAGTGGCCCGGCGTTTTTTTTGGCCGTTTTCCCGCCAAACTGTGATCGCGGCGGCTTGTTGCGGCCGTGCCCATTAATCGCCCGTGCCAAATGGCGTATAACAAGCCTGCGTTTTCACCACCAGCAGGGAGCCGGGCATGCTCAGACAAACCAATCTTCTGGCGGAAGCCACCGCGCGCCAGATCGTCCAGCGGGCGATGGGCATCATCAGCCATTCCGTCAACGTGATGGACAGCAACGGCGTGATCATCGCCTCCGGCAATCCGCAGCGTCTGTTTCAGCGCCATGAGGGCGCGGTGCTGGCGTTGGCGGAGAATCGGGTGGTGGAGATCGATCGCGCCACCGCCGAGCATCTGAAAGGGGTGCGGCCCGGCATCAACCTGCCGTTCAGCTTTCGCAATCAGCGGGTGGGAGTGATCGGCATTTCCGGCGAGCCGGCCGAGGTGCGCGCTTACGCCGAGCTGGTCAAGATGGCGGCGGAGATGATGGTGGAGCAGGCGGCGCTGCTGGATCAGCACCAGTGGGAAAAACGCTACCGGGAAGAGCTGGCGAATCAGCTGCTGCAGCCACAGCCGAACACCGCGTCGCTGGAAGCGATGGCGGCGTATCTGGGGTTGGATCTGCGCCAGGCGCGCATGGTGTGGATCGTCGAGCTGCAAGAGGCGCAGCCGCACCTGCTGCGTGAGCTGCTGGCGGAGCTGGAAGCCACCCAGCGCGATGCGTTGATCGCCATTACCGGCTTCAATGAGATGACCCTGCTGCGCCCGGCCTGTATGGCGCAGGGCGAATGGAGCCTGAAGCTGGAGCGCCAACAGGCGCAGCGTTTGCAAAACCAGCTTAAACACCGTTTTCGGGTGCGGCTGATCGTCGGCGGTTTTTATGACGATCCGCAAAGTGCCTACCGCTCCAGCCTGACGGCGCGCGCCACCCAGGCGATGGCGCAGCGCCTGAAACTGCGCCATGCCACGCTGTTCTACCACGACTATCCGCTGCCGTCGCTGTTGTGCGATCTGGGGGAGGACTGGCGTGCTCAGGAGCTGGGGCGCCCCTGGCGAACGCTGGGCGAACAGGACGAAAAAGGCGTGCTGCGCGGTACGCTGCGCCACTATTTTTCGCAGAATTGTGATCAGACGCAGACCGCCGCGCAGCTGCATATTCACGTCAATACCCTGCGTTATCGCCTGCAGCGCATCGAGGCGATAACCGGCATGAAAATCAATCAATTAACCGATGCTCTGCGGCTGTATATCGGCATGCTGATGCACGACTGAATTGTGCCAACCCACAAATTCCGCGCCGTTCCGCCGGCGATTTTTTGTTGTTTTCCCTCAGGTCTGCGCCGGGCGCGCGCGATATGTTGGCCTGCACATCAACCACGGAGAAAACAACAATGACAACCGTATCCACTCTGGGGGCGCTGGTGGCGTTAGCCGTCGCCATCGTCCTGATTCTACGCAAGGTTCCGCCGGCTTACGGCATGATTGCCGGCGCGCTGGCGGGCGGGCTGTGCGGCGGCGCCGATCTGGTGCAGACCGTGACGCTGATGATTGGCGGGGCGCAGGGCATCACCAACGCCGTGATGCGCATTCTGGCGGCGGGGGTGCTGGCCGGGGTGCTGATCGAATCCGGCGCGGCACACACCATCGCCGAAACCATCGTGCGCAAGGTGGGCGAAACCCGCGCGCTGCTGGCGCTGGCGGTGGCTACACTGATCCTGACGGCGGTGGGGGTGTTCATCGACGTGGCGGTGATCACCGTCGCGCCTATCGCACTGTCGATCGCCCAGAAGGCCGGTATTTCACGTGCGGCGATCCTGCTGGCGATGATCGGCGGCGGCAAGGCCGGCAACGTGATGTCGCCCAACCCGAACACCATCGCGGCAGCGGACAATTTCCACGTGCCGCTCACCTCGGTGATGATGGCCGGCATCGTGCCGGGGCTGTGCGGCCTGGTGGTGGCCTATCTGCTGGCGCGCCGCCTGAGCGATAAAGGCAGCAGGGTGATGGCCGAAGAGTTGACTCAGCATGCCGAAGGGGCGCGGCCGGGCTTTGCCGCGGCGATCAGCGCGCCGCTGGTGGCGATCCTGCTGCTGTCGCTACGGCCGATCGCCGGGATCGCCGTCGATCCGCTGATCGCGTTGCCGGCCGGCAGTTTGGCGGGCGCGCTGTTGATGGGGCGCATTCGCCAGTGCAATCAGTTTATGGTCTCCGGCCTGTCGCGCATGGCGCCGGTGGCGATCATGCTGCTCGGCACCGGCACGCTGGCAGGCATCATCGCCAACTCGGCGCTGAAGGATGTCCTGATTAACGGCTTAACGCATACCGGGCTGCCGGCCTGGTTGCTGGCGCCGCTGTCCGGCGCGCTGATGTCGATGGCAACCGCGTCGACCACCGCCGGCACCGCCGTAGCGTCCGGGGTATTCAGTTCCACGCTGCTGGAACTGGGGGTGAGCGGGTTGGCCGGCGCGGCGATGATCCATGCGGGCGCGACGGTGCTGGATCACCTGCCGCACGGCAGCTTCTTCCACGCCACCGGCGGCAGCGTCAATATGGCGGTGCACGAGCGGCTGAAGCTGCTGCCGTATGAGACGCTGGTGGGGTTCACCATCGCGGCAATCTCGGCGCTGATGTTTGGCGTATTTAACCTGGCGGGATAAGGAACAGTGATGAAAACGCTGAAAAAAGTGGTTATTGCCCCGGATTCTTTCAAAGAGAGCCTGAGTGCGCTCGGCGTCGCCGACGCTATCGAGCGGGGATTCCGCCAAATCTACCCGCAGGCGCGCTACGTGAAGTTGCCGATGGCGGATGGCGGTGAAGGGACGGTGGAGTCGATGGTGGCGGCCACCGGCGGCGAAATCGTCCAGGTGACGGTCACCGGGCCGCTGGGCGAGTCGGTGCAGGGATTTTATGGCCTGCTGGGCGACGGTGAAACCGCGGTGATTGAAATGGCCGCCGCTTCCGGGCTGCATCTGGCGCCGCCTAATCGGCGCGATCCGCGCATCACCACCAGTTACGGCACCGGTGAACTGATGTTGGCGGCGTTGGAGCGCGGCGTGAAGGCGATCATTCTCGGCATCGGCGGGAGCGCCACCAACGACGGCGGCGCCGGGATGATGCAGGCGCTGGGCGTCAAACTGCTGGATCGGGATCGCCGGCCGCTGCCGGTGGGCGGAGCGGCCCTGGCGCAGCTGGCGCATCTCGATCTCGCCGGGCTGGATGCGCGTTGGCAACGGGTGAGCGTGACCGCCGCCTGCGACGTCGATAATCCGCTGTGCGGCGAAAAGGGCGCGTCGGCGGTGTTCGGGCCGCAGAAGGGGGCGACGCCGGAGATGGTGGCACAGCTCGATGCGGCGTTGCATCACTATGGCGAACTGCTGGAGCGGGAAACCGGCCGCGCCGTGCTCACCCAGCCGGGCGCGGGGGCGGCGGGCGGCATGGGGGCGGCGCTGCTCGGCATGCTCGATGCGCGCTTGCGGCCGGGCATCGAGATCGTCACCGAAACCCTGCGCCTGGATGAGGCGGTGCGCGATGCCGACTTGGTGATCACCGGCGAAGGGCGGTTGGATAGCCAGTCGATCCACGGCAAAACGCCGATTGGCGTGGCGCGGGTGGCCAAGCGTCACGGCGTGCCGGTGATCGCCATCGCCGGTAGCCTGACGCCGGATTATCAGGTGGTGCATCAGCACGGCATCGATGCGGCGTTTTCGGTGCTCGATCGCATCGTGACGCTGGAAGAGGCGTTGGCGGACGCCGATCGCAATCTGCAGGTGACGGCGCGCAACGTGGCGGCGGTATGGCAGCTGGCGCAAGGGAGAGGCTCACAGGCATAGCCTGTTGCTGTTATCGGTTTCGACGCAGGACTTTTCCGTTACAATAGCCGGCATTAATGGCTGCTGACATCCCGACCCAGAACGGAATGCCGGCCGGAAAGGAAATGAGGGGAACTGAGATGAAGCAAGAGAAACACGGCGTATTGCTGGTGAACCTGGGCACGCCAGATGCGCCGACCTCGTCGGCGGTCAAACGCTATCTGAAGGAATTCCTCAGTGACGATCGCGTGGTCGACACGGCGCCGCTGATCTGGTGGCCGATCCTCAACGGCGCGATCTTGCCGATCCGTTCGCCGCGCGTGGCGAAGCTCTACCAATCGGTGTGGATGGCAGAAGGCTCGCCGCTGCTGGTGTACAGCCGCCGCCAACAGCGGGCGCTGGCGGCGCGCATGCCGAATACGCCGGTGGAGCTGGGCATGAGCTATGGCTCGCCGAGCCTGGCGGAAGCCATCGACAAGCTGCTGGCGCAGGGCGTGACTAACCTGGTGGTGTTGCCGCTCTATCCGCAATATTCCTGCTCCACCAGTGCGGCGGTATGGGATGGCGTAGCGCGGGTGCTGAAAGGCTATCGCCGCTTGCCGTCGGTGGCTTTCATTCGCGATTATGCCGAACACCCGGCCTATATCGCCGCGCTGCAGCAAAGCGTGGAGCGTTCATTCGCCGAACACGGCCAGCCGGATCGGTTGGTGCTGTCATTCCATGGCATCCCCAAACGCTATGCGCGTCTGGGCGACGACTACCCGCAGCGCTGCGAGGATACGCTGCGTGCGCTGAGCGCCACGCTGCCGCTGGCGCCGGAGCGAGTGATGATGACCTACCAGTCGCGCTTCGGCCGCGAGCCGTGGCTGACGCCGTACACCGATGAAACCCTGAAGGGGTTGCCGGCGCAGGGCGTGAAGCACATTCAGCTGATCTGCCCCGGTTTTTCGGCGGACTGCCTGGAGACGCTGGAAGAGATCAAAGAGCAGAACCGCGAGATCTTCCTCAAGGCCGGCGGCGAAAAGTTTGAGTACATCTCTGCGCTGAACGATGAACCGGCGCATATCGATATGATGCAGCAGTTGGTGGCGCAGCGTCTGTAATCATTCATAATCTGTATATTAGGTGCATCATGATCGGGCGGGGATGTGTTAACATTCTCCGCTTGTTAAACCGTCACCACCGCCAATCACATGAAATTTCCTGGTAAACGCAAGTCCAAACACTATTTTCCGGTGAGCGCCCGCGATCCGCTTCTGCAGCAGGCCCAGCCCGAAAGTGAAATCAGCACCTCGTATATCGTCGGCATCGACCAGACGCTGGTGGATATCGAGGCGAAAGTGGACGACGCTTTTGTCCAGCGCTACGGCCTGAGTCTGGGCCACTCTCTGGTGATCGAAGACGACGTCGCCGAGGCGCTGTATCAGGAACTGAACGAAAATAATCTGGTCACCCATCAGTTCGCCGGCGGCACCATCGGCAATACCATGCACAACTATTCGGTGCTGGCGGACGACCGTTCGGTGCTGCTCGGCGTGATGTGCAGCAACGTGAAAATCGGCAGCTACGCCTACCGTTACCTGTGCAATACCTCCAGCCGCACCGATCTTAACTATTTGCAGGGCGTAGACGGCGCCATCGGCCGTTGCTTCACGCTGATCGGTGAAAGCGGCGAGCGCACCTTCGCCATCAACCCCGGCCAGATGAATCAGCTGCGCCCGGAAAGCATTCCGGAAGAGGTGATCGCCGGCGCGTCGGCGCTGGTGTTGAGCTCTTATCTGGTGCGCTGCAAGGAGGGCGAGCCGATGAAGGCCGCCACCCTGCAGGCGATCGAATACGCCAAAAAACACGATGTGCCGGTAGTGCTGACCCTGGGCACCAAGTACGTGATCGCCGACAACCCGCAGTGGTGGCGCGACTTCCTGAAGGAAAACGTGTCGATTCTGGCGATGAACGAAGACGAAGCGCTGGAGCTGACCGGGCTGAGCGATCCGCTCACCGCCTCGGACATGGCGCTGGACTGGGTGGATCTGGTGTTGTGCACCGCCGGGCCGAGTGGCCTGTATATGGCGGGCTATACCGAAGAAGCCAACAAACGCCAGACGCAGCACCCGCTGCTGCCGGGGCATATCGCCGAGTTCAACCGCTACGAGTTCAGCCGCGCCATGCGCCGCGAGCACTGTGAAAATCCGCTGCGCGTTTATTCGCACATCGCGCCGTATATGGGCGGGCCGGAGAGGATCATGAACACCAACGGCGCCGGCGACGGCGCGCTGTCGGCGTTGCTGCACGATATCGCCGCCAACGGCTACCACCGTCACAACGTGCCGAACTCCAGCAAGCATGTGCGCAGTTACCTGACCTATTCCTCATTGGCGCAGGTGTGCAAATACGCCAACCGCGTCAGCTACCAGGTGCTGAACCAGCATTCGCCGCGCCTCACGCGCGGCCTGCCGGAGCGCGAAGACAGCCTGGAAGAGTCCTACTGGGAACGTTAACCCACTGAAAAAAAAGGTCCGGCATGCCGGACCTTTTTTATACGCGCGCGGTGCTTCAGATCGGGCAGCCGCCCATTTTTTCTTCTTCGCTCAGGGTATCCAGCTGCAGGATGTTCAGCATGCTGTTGGCGATCTCGCGTTCGCCCATCACCACCTGATTGGCGCCGCGATCGGTGATGTAGGCCACCTCGTCGTCGTAGTGGGCGCGGGCGATGATCTCGATGTTCGGCCGCTTGGCGCGCGCCGAGGCGACGATCTCGCCGGCCTCATAGCCGTTCGGGATGGTCAGCAGCAGCCAGCGCGCACAGTCGAGCCGCGCCAGATCCATCACTTCCGGATTGGCGGCGTTGCCCAACACCGTCTTTATGCCCTGCTCGCGCAGCGCTTCCACCCGCGGGCGGGAGTTCTCGATCACCACCAGCGGGATGCCCGCCTCGGCCAGTTTTCCGCCCAGCAGGCTGCCGACGCGGCCATAGCCGACCACCAGCGCATGGTTGCACATGTCCACCGGGATCTGCTTCTCTTCTTCCACCGCCTCTTCGAGGATTTGCTCTTCGATGGTTTCGGTCTTGGCCAGATAGCGCTCCAGCAGGGTGAACAACAGCGGGTTGAGCATGATGGACAGGATCGCGCCGGCCAGCACCAGGTTGCGGCCGTGTTCCGACATCATGCCCAGCGCGATGCCGAGGCCCGCCAGAATAAAGGCGAACTCGCCGATCTGCGCCAGGCTGGCGGAAATGGTCAGCGCGGTGCGCTTGGAGTGGCCGAACATTTTCACCAGCAGGAACGCGGCGGCGGATTTGCCGAACACGATGATCGCCAGCGTCGCCAGCACCGCCAGCGGCTCGTTAATCACGATCATCGGATCGAACAGCATGCCGACCGAGACGAAGAACAGTACCGCGAACGCGTCGCGCAGCGGCAGGGTGTCGTGCGCTGCGCGGTGGCTCAGTTCGGACTCGTTCAGCACCATGCCGGCGAAGAAGGCGCCCAGCGCGAAGGAAACGTCGAACAGCTTCACCGCGCCATAGGCGATGCCGAGCGCCAGCGCCAATACCGCCAGGGTAAACAGCTCGCGTGAGCCGGTGCTGGCGGTTTTCGACAGGATCCACGGCACCAGGCGGCGGCCGACCACGATCATCAGCGCGATGAAGGCGATGACCTTACCGATGGTCAGCGCCAGCTCCATCAGCAGCTGACCGCTGCTGGCGTTGTCGTTGCCCAGCATGTTGCCGAAGGCCGGCAGCAACACCAGCGTCAGCACCATCGCCAAATCTTCGACGATCAGCCAGCCGATGGCGATTTGCCCGCGTTGGCTGTCGATCAGTTGCCGTTCCTCCAACGCACGCAGCAATACCACGGTACTGGCGGTAGAGAGGCAGAGGCCAAACACCAGACCGGAGATCAAATCCCAGCCGAGCAGCTTGGACAGCCCCATGCCGAGCAGCGTGGCGACGGCTATCTGCGCTACGGCGCCGGGAATGGCGATAGATTTTACTGCGAGAAGGTCTTTCAGGGAGAAGTGCAGGCCAACACCGAACATCAACAGGATAACGCCGATTTCCGCCAGTTCCGGCGCCAGTGAGGTATCGGCGACGAAACCGGGGGTGAACGGGCCGGCGAGCACCCCTGCGGCCAGATATCCCACCAGAGGGGAGATGCGCAGGCGGTTCGCCAGCATACCGAGGAGGAAGGCGAGTACTAACCCTCCGACGATGGTGGTGATGAGCGGTGTTGAATTATGCATCCATACTCCTTCTGGCTATGCATCGCGGCACGGGAGAAACGCAACAAAGTTACGAAAAGATACATTTAGTTTATTGCATTTGTTCGCTGCTTGCTTGGCTAATTTGGCCTTTTTTGTAAAAAAGCAGAGGATTTCGCTTAAGGTGCGGCAATGAGGGGATTTTGTGCCAGATAAACCAAATAACATTGATTTATCCGTAGGATAAACCCGGATGAATAAATGGTTTCATCCGGGCCGTTCGCGGGGTTATTGCGTTTTATGCTCCATATTGGGCAGTAACGCGGTGATAATGCCGATTAGCGGCAGGAAAGCACAGATTTGGTAGACTAGTTCAATACTGGTCAAATCAGCGACATAACCAAGAACTGCCGCGCCTAATCCGCCCATACCGAAAGCAAAACCGAAGAATAACCCGGAAACCATACCGACTTTTCCGGGGATCAGCTCCTGCGCGTAAACCAGAATGGCGGAGAACGCCGAGGCGAGAATTACCCCGATAATTACCGTCAAAATGCCGGTCCAGTACAGTGATGCATAGGGTAAAACAAGCGTAAATGGCGCCGCACCGAGGATGGAGCCCCAAATAACATATTTACGCCCTATCTTGTCACCGAGAGGCCCGCCGATAATGGTGCCGGCCGCCACCGCAAACAAGAAGGCGAACAGATGAATTTGCGCGTTCTGCACCGAAACGCCGAACTTATGTATCAAATAAAAGGTGTAATAGCTGCTGATGCTGGCCAGATAGAAATATTTAGAGAAAATCAGCACCAGCAGAATGCCCATCGAGTAGGCGACGGTACGTTTTGGCAGCGGTTTCAGCATTGACGGGCTTTTGGGTTGCCCTTTAGCCACCCGATGCTGATGTTGGTACCATTTGCTGACCTGCAGCAACACCACGATCGCCAGCAGGGCCGCCAGCGAAAACCAGGCGACGTTGCCTTTGCCGTAAGGCGCGATGATCAGCGCGGCCAGCAGCGGGCCAAGCGAGCTGCCGAAGTTGCCGCCGACCTGGAACAGCGACTGCGCCAGACCGTGCCGCCCGCCGGAAGCCATGCGCGCCACGCGCGAGGACTCCGGGTGGAACACCGATGAACCGGTGCCCACCAACGCCGCCGCCAGCAGCACCAGCGGGAAGGTGTTCGCCACCGACAACAGCAGCAGGCCGGTCAGGGTAAAGCCCATGCCGATCGGCAGAGAATAAGGCTGCGGGTGTTTATCGGTGTAATACCCAATCAGCGGTTGCAGCAGGGAGGCCGTCAGCTGATAGGTCAGGGTGATCATGCCGATCTGCACGAAGCTGAGGTGGAAATCGGCTTGCAGGATCGGGTAAATCGCCAGGATCAGCGACTGGATCATATCGTTGAGCAGGTGAGACACGCTGATGGCGCCGAGGATGGAGAAAGCGGTCCCCTTTACCGTACTGCCCTTGGCGGGCGGCATCGCGCTTTGGCTACTGTCGGTCATATTATTATTAGCCTGATAAGGTGTTGAGCACAGAGATGACATCTTAGGCAGCCCGCTCAGTTTTTACCATATCTGAAATAATCAGACTCACCTCGCAAAAATTTGAAATCAACTGTCATTGATTCGCGCTACAATTTCGCCCTCATCATAAAAGCCATTTAATACACGGAGATCCGCCATGCGTTTTTCGCTGAAGACCACCGCATGCGCGTTGGCCGTTTCCCTGACCTTGCTGTCGGGGGCCGCCAGTGCCTGGGAAAAGGATAAGACCTACGCCATCACCATTCTGCATACCAACGACCATCACGGTCACTTCTGGCAGAACGATCACGGCGAATACGGCCTGGGCGCGCAGAAAACGCTGGTGGACGGTATCCGTCAGGAAGTGGCGGCGCAGGGCGGCAGCCTGCTGCTGCTGTCCGGCGGCGATATCAATACCGGCGTGCCGGAATCGGATCTGCAGGACGCCGAGCCGGACTTCCGCGGCATGAACCTGGTGGGTTACGACGCGATGGCGATCGGCAACCACGAATTCGACAACCCGCTGAGCGTGCTGCGCCAGCAGGAGAAATGGGCGACCTTCCCGCTGCTCTCCGCCAACATCTACCAGAAAAGCACCGGCCAGCGGCTGTTCAAGCCTTACGCCTTGTTCGACAAGCAGGGCATCAAGATTGCGGTCATTGGCCTGACGACCGACGACACGGCCAAAATGGGCAACCCGGAGTACTTTACCGACATTGAATTCCGCGTGCCGGCGCCGGAAGCGAAGCGGGTGGTGGAGCAATTGCGCCAGGACGAGAAGCCGGACGTGATCATCGCCGCCACCCACATGGGGCACTACGACAACGGTCAGCACGGCTCCAACGCGCCGGGCGATGTGGAGATGGCGCGCAGCCTGCCGGCCGGGTATCTCGATATGATCGTCGGCGGCCACTCGCAGGATCCGGTGTGCATGGCCAGCGACAACCGTAAACAGGTGGATTACGTGCCGGGCACGCCATGCGCGCCGGATCGCCAGAACGGCACCTGGATTGTGCAGGCGCACGAATGGGGCAAATACGTGGGTCGCGCCGATTTTGAATTCCGCAACGGTGAGCTGAAGCTGGTGCATTATCAGCTGATCCCGGTGAACCTGAAGAAAAAGGTGGAGAAGGCGGACGGCACCAGCGAGCGGGTGTACTACACCCAGCAGATCGCCGAAGATCCGACCATGATGAAATTACTGACGCCGTTCCAGGAGAAGGGCAAAGAACAGCTGAGCGTGAAAATCGGCAGCGTTAACGGCAAGCTGGAGGGCGATCGCAGCAAAGTGCGCTTCGTGCAGACCAACCTGGCGCGGGTGATGCTGGCCGCGCAGATGGAGCGCGCCGATGCCGATTTCGCCGTGATGAGCGGCGGCGGGGTGCGTGATTCCATTGAGAGCGGCGATATCACCTACAAGAACGTGCTCAAGGTCCAGCCGTTCGGCAACACCCTGGTGCATGTCGATATGAAAGGCAGCGAGATTGAGCAGTACCTGGCGGTAGTGGCCAACATGCAGCCGGATTCCGGCGCCTACGCCCAGTTCGCCAACGTCAGCCTGGTCGCGGACGGCAAGGGCGTCAGCGAGGTGAAGATCAACGGCCAGCCGCTGCAGGCGGATAAAACCTACCGCATGGCGACGCTGAACTTCAACGCGCTGGGCGGTGACGGCTATCCGAAGCTGGATGGGCTGCCGAGCTACGTCAACACCGGCTTTATCGACGCCGAGGTGCTGAAGCAGTACATCGAGAAACACTCGCCGCTGGATGCGGCAGCCTATGAGCCAAAGGGTGAGATCGTGTATCAATAACGGCGTATCGACGCGGCGCTTCCCACGGCAAACGGGAAGCGCCGTTCGCCACGCTCCGCATCAAACCTTCTCACCGATTTATTTTCTTCTCTCCATATACGCCCTCGGCGGGCAGCCCACCCTATTCTTGAAGAAAGTGGCGAAGGCGCTATCGCTGGAAAACGCCAGCCGACTGGCGACGTCGGATTGACTCAGCCCTGCGGCCAGCATCTCGATAGCCTTGATCAATCGCCATTGCTGGCGCCACTGCTGGTAACCGAGGCCGGTTTCACGGCGGAAGATCCGGCTGATGGTTTTCTCTGAAGCGCCGCTATAGCGCGCCAGCTGATGCAACGGCGGAAGCATGTCCCGATCGGCGAGGTGGCGCAGGCGCCGGTCGCAAGGCAGCGGCAGCAACGTCAACTCGCGCGGCGCGGCGGCGATTTCATCCAGACAGACCGCCAGAATATTGGCGTAGGGTCCATGTTGCCAGTCGGTGTCGAAGGCGGCGAACGCGATGCGTTCCAACACCTCGCGCAGCAGCGGTGAGGCTGTCAGTACGGCAAGCTGTGCGGGCAGGCAGGGGTAGCGACCGGCGTCGAGATAAAGCGAACGGTAACCGACCACGCCATTGACCTGAACGCGATGCGCCACCCGCGGCGGGATCCAGGCAACTCTGGCCGGCGGCAGCATGCAGATGCTTTGGTTGAGCGTGATGCGCATGCTGCCTTGCTGGCAAAACAGCAACTGCCCCTTCTCATGCCAATGCGTGCCCGAGTCGTGCTGCGCCAGTTCGGCGGCGATCCCGAGCACGCTATTGTCGAGCGCATCCGGATTAAAGCTGTCCTGCGCCTGAAGCCACGCCATAGGATGTCCGATTTTGTAAATTTGTTGTCTTTTATATTGTAATCGTCGCCGGGGAGCAGATGCTACCTTGTGCAGCTTATTCTTGGCTGCGGGATCTGTTATGCAACGTAAACTGACTCTGACCTTGGCGACGTCGATGATGATGTTTCCCCTGGTGGTGGAGACCATCTACAGCCCGGCATTGACGCACATTGCTCACGGTTTCCGGGTCAGTGCGGAGATGGCGGCGCAAACGCTCTCTTGTTACTTTTTCGCCTTTGCGCTCGGCGTGGTGGTATGGGGACGGATGTGCGACGTCATCGGACGCCGTCCCGCCATTTTGGCCGGGCTGATGCTCTATCTGCTGGCTTCGATCGTCGCGCTGTTCAGCGGCAGTTTCAGCGTGCTGCTGGCGGCGCGGGGGCTGGCCGCCTTTGGCGCGGCGGTCGGTTCGGTCGGGACGCAAACGGCGATTCGCGATCGCTTCGACGGTTATGAATTGGCGCGAGTGTTCTCGGTGATGGGGATCGCCATGGCGATCGGCCCAGCGGTTGGCGTGTTGAGCGGCGCCGTGCTGACTCACTATTGGGGCTATCAAGGCGTGTTTGGCGGTTTGGCGCTGCTGGCGGCGCTGTTGCTGGGCTATGCCGGTTGGCAACTGCCGGAAACGCGTCCGCAACAGGTGGTGAAGAATTCATTTTTCGGCACGCTGGGGCGGATGATCAAGGACGGGGATATTTGGCTCAGTGCGCTGTTGGTGGCGTTGTTCAATATTTGCATGTTCAGCTATTACCAGCTGGCACCATTCCACTTCTCGGCGTTGGCACTGCCGGCGCAGTGGTTCGGTTATACCGGTTTGGTGTTGGCGGCCGGGGTCGGCATCGGCGCGGCGATCAACAAGTTTTTGATCGGCAAGCACTGGCTGTTCCCCGCGCTGTTGATGCTGGCCTGCGCGCTGTCGCTGACCGGCGGCTTGCTGGTACTGCTGCTGGAAGGGACCTTGTGGTTCGTTCTGCCGATGATGCTGGTGGTGATGGCGTACGGCATCGCCATTCCCAATATTCTGGCGCGCGCGTTGCTCCATTATAAAGACTGCATGGGCACCGCCGGCGCTATCCTTGGCCTGATGTATTATCTGATGCTGGGCGGTGGCCTGGTGCTGGCCGGGTTGTCGCAGCACTTGGGCGCCGTGCTGTCGCTCTGCAGCCTTGGCGCGCTGCTGTTGGCGTGGCGGGTGGCGTACAGCGAGCGGCGTCTGGCGTTGCCGAGCGTATCTGAGCGATAAGCACGTCGGACATTCTCGCCACCGCCGCCTTCCAATGATAGCCTGAGCGACAATTTGGTTTTGATAACGCAAACGGGAAGATGACATGTTGAAAACCGCAGGCTGGCTGCTGCCCGCCATCGTGGCGCTGGCGGGGTGTTCGTCATCCGGCGAACGCCATGGACAAACCCTCGGCCAGGCGCTGGCGGCCATCGGCCAGGACAAGGCGTTGGTCGGGGCGTCGAGCGGCGTGATGGTGCGCGACGTCGATAGCGGCAAGGTGCTGTATCAGGCGCACGCGGATCAGCGTCTGGCGCCGGCGTCCAACATGAAGATGTTCACCTCTCTGGCGGCGTTCGGCGTGCTGGGCGCCGATTACCGCTTTGAAACCCGGCTGCTGACCAACGGCAAACAGCGCGGCGATACGTTGCACGGGGATCTCTATCTGCAGGGCAGCGGTGATCCTACGCTGCACCCGGACGATCTCGATACTTTCGCCGCCACCTTGGCGCAGCGCGGCATTCGTCATATCCAGGGGCGGCTGATCCTGGACGCCGGCGCCTTCGATCAGACACCATTCGGCCCCGGCTGGAGCTGGGACGATGAACCCTTTGCCTTCGCCGCGCCGATTTCGGCGCTGAACTACGCCTTTACACCCGGCGGCGATATCAACGTGGTACAGGTGGAGGTGCGGCCGGGCGCCCGCGCCGGTGCGCCGGGGCAGGTGAGCTTCTATCCCGCCAATGACGCGGTGACGCTGGTCAATCGCACCACCACCGGCGGTGATACCGCGCTGACGTTCGATCGCCAGCCTGGCGGCAACCGGATCGTGGTCAGCGGCACCATCGCCGCGCAGGCGGAGGCCAGCTCGCGATTGATCACCGTCGATCAACCGGCCATCGTCGTCGGCACCTTGTTGCAAAATGCCCTGCGCGCGCACGGCATCACCCTGCGCGGCGCCGCTGAAGAGGGCGTGACGCCGGCCGAGGCACGGTTGCTGGCCGAAAAAACCTCGCCGCCGCTTTCCCGTCTGGTCGTCACCTTCCTGAAAGTGTCCAACAACGGCTACGGCGAGATATTGACCAAAGCGATGGGCCGCAAGACGCAGGGTAAAGGGGATTGGGCCGCCGGCCTGCAGGCGATAAGCCGGTTTGTGCAAAGCCAGGGCATCGCGGCCGACACGTATCGTCAGGTGGACGGTTCCGGGCTGTCGCGCATGAACCAGATCACGCCGCAGCAGCTGACGACGCTGTTGCTGGCGGCCAGAAAACAGCCGTGGTTCGCCGATTGGTATCACGCCTTGCCCGTCGCGGGCGAGCCGGGGTTGCTGGTGGGTGGCACGCTGCGAAGCCGCATGGTGAAAAGCCCGGCGGCGGGGCGCGCCCACGCCAAGAGCGGTTCCATGACCGGGGTATCGTCGCTCAGCGGCTATGTCGACTCGGCGACCGGGCGGCCGCTGGCGTTCGCCATCATCAGCAACAACTATCTGGTGCCCGGCGCGCAGGTGAAGGCGCTGGAGGACCGCCTGGTGGAGACGCTGGCGGCCTGTGACGCCACGGTGGTGTGCCGCTAGGAGTGCGGCGTCAGTCGCGTTTGGCGATGTCGGCGAAGCTGCCGGCCAGCAGGCGGCACAGATCGGCGGCGGCCAGCTCGATGTCCAGCCCGCGTTTGCCGCCGGAAACGTAGATGGTGGCGAACGCCTGCGCCGGGCTGTCGATCACCGTCGGCAGCCGTTTTTTCTGCCCTAATGGGCTGATGCCGCCGACCAGATAACCGGTAACGCGCTGCGCCAGCTGCGGATCGGCCATTTCGGCTTTTTTGGCGCCGAGGGCGCGGGCGACCTTTTTCAGATCCAGCTGGGTGGCGACCGGCGTGACCGCCACCGCCAGGTGTTTGGCGTCGCCGTTCAGCGCCACCAGCAGCGTTTTGTAAACCCGATCGGCATCCAGCCCCAGCTTTTTCACCGCTTCGTCGCCGAAGTTGGTTTCGTCGCTGTCGTGGTGGTACGGATGAAGGGTAAAGGCGACCTTTTGTTTCTCAAGCAGAACGACTGCGGGCGTCATGATATGTTGTCCAAAATGTCCCCAGCGGGGAAAGGGTGATAATCAGCCTTAAAAATACAAAAATCCAACCTGCCCGGCAACCTGAGCGGCTGTTACATAAAGCGGGTTGCCAAGATATTCACCGGGTTGCTACCCTGTTTACTGTAACCGTTAACACGGTTGCTATGCGTATAACTAGAATACAAGAAATTCCTCTTTGACTGGCCAATAGCGATATTGGCCTCTTTTTTAACCCTGCGGCTGCAGCATCGCCGGCAGGTTATCCTCGCCATACAGGTGCAACGCGCCGACCGCCACCACATAGTCACCGGCCGGCAGCGCCTCCAGCTGACGCCGCCAGTCGCGATTGCGCTGATGCATCAGCACGTCGTACAGCCCGGCGCTGAAAGTGGCGGGCAGGGTGTCCAGCGCGCCGCGCGGTTTGGCGTTCAGCCACCAGCTCACCATGGTTTGCAGCAGCCGCGCGTTGGTATGCCAGTGCTCCAGGGTATCGCGCAGCAGCGCGATGCCGCCTTCCGGCAATTGTTCCAGCATCGCCAGCTGCTGCTGCGCTCCTTCCAGTTCGATCACCGGTTTGGCCTGTGCCCGGGCGGCCTGCAGCAGCTGATAGTCCACGCCATATTCCGCGCGCAGCCCCAAACGCTGGGCCTGGCGCGCCTGCATCATCAGCGCCACCTGCCAGCCGGGTAGAGTGGTGAAGGTGTGCGGGTCGGCGCCCAGCTCATGGCACAGCGCCAACAACTGTTGATATTCTTCGGCGGACAGGCGCTGTTCCAGCTCCGGCTGCAGTTCGGCGTGGTCGAAGGGCGAGGCGGCGCCGGTGATATCGGCTTCGACGATCAGCGCGTCGGCCTGTTGCAGCCGGGCGGCCAACCGCGCCGGCAACGGCGACATATCGACGGTACCCATATGGATGCTGCCCACCAGATGCAGCCGACGATCGCCCGGCAGGGTGATGTCCAGCGCCGGATAAGCGTAACTCTGGGGCGAGATCAGGCCGAGAAAGGCGGCGAGGCGGCGTAACAATTGACCCATACGGCGTGGCTCCTGAATAACGGGTACGCGTTTTGCGTGAAAGGCGAGGGAAATCGCCATTCATGCTAAACGCTATCCGCCGCGCAGGAAAGCCCGGAAAACAGCGGGGCGCCATGACGGCGCCCCGGCGATCACTTCCTGGGTTTAAAACGCAGCAGCCGGTTGGCGTTGCTGACCACGGTAATGGACGACAGCGCCATCGCCGCGCCCGCCACCACCGGGCTGAGCAGCGTGCCGGTCAGCGGATAGAGCACGCCGGCGGCGATCGGAATGCCCAGCGTATTGTAGATAAAGGCGCCGAACAGGTTCTGCTTCATGTTGCGCAGCGTGGCCTTCGACAGCTCCACCGCATCCGCCACGCCGTGCAGGCTGTGGCGCATCAGGGTGATGGCGGCGGTCTCGATGGCGATATCGCTGCCGCCGCCCATCGCGATGCCCACGTCGGCCTGCGCCAGCGCCGGGGCGTCGTTGATGCCGTCGCCGACCATCGCCACGCGTTGGCCCTGTGCCTGCAGCTGCTTGATCGCTGCCGCTTTGCCGTCCGGCAGCACCCCGGCAATCACCCGATCGATACCGGCCTCTTTGGCGATGGCGTTGGCGGTCACCGGGTTGTCGCCGGTCAGCATTACCAACTGATACCCCTGCTGGTGCAGGCGCTGCAGCGCCGCAACGCTGTCCTCGCGCAGCGGATCGCGAATGGCGAACAGCGCGGCCGGTTTCCCGTTAACGGCCAGCAGCACCGGCGTTACGCCGCGCTCGGCCTGGGCGCGCATCGGCGCTTCCAGTTCGGCGGTCGCAACCTGATGCTGCTCCAGCAGCGCGGCGTTGCCCAGCAGCACCTGCACGCCGTCGATCTCTCCGCTGACGCCGGCGCCGCGCAGGGTGCGGAACTGCGCGACCTGCGGCAACGTTTGCCCGGCGGCGCGTTCCATGATGGCGCGCGCCAGCGGGTGATTGGAGCCTTGTTCCAGCGCGGCAGCCCAGCCGATCGCCTGCTGTTCGCTGACCTGATTGAAGGTCAGGATCTCCACCACCTGCGGTTTCCCTTCGGTCAGGGTGCCGGTTTTGTCGAATACCAGGGTGTCCAACTGGCTGGCCTGCTGCAGGGCGTCGGCGTCGCGCACCAGCACGCCGAACTCCGCCGCGCGGCCGACGCCGGAGATGATCGACATCGGCGTCGCCAGGCCCAGGGCGCACGGACAGGCGATGATCAGCACCGTGGTGGCGATCACCAGCGTATAGACCAGCTGCGGCTGCGGGCCAAAGAAGTACCATATCGCTGCGCTGAACAGGGCGATCGCCACTACCGCCGGCACGAACACCGCCGAGACGCGGTCAGCCAGCTGGCCAATCGCCGGTTTGCTGCTCTGCGCCTGACGCACCAGTTTGATGATGCGCGCCAGCGTGGTTTGGCTGCCGATGGCGGCGGCGCGGAACAGCACGCTGCCGTCGTCGACCACCGTCCCGGCATGCACCGTGTCGCCGGTGCTTTTCTGCTGCGGCACCGCTTCGCCGGTCAGCATCGCTTCATCAAGCCAGACTTCACCCTGTACGATTTCGCCGTCGACCGGCACGCGATCGCCGGTAGTCAGCCGCAGCGTCATGCCGAGCTGCACCTCCGCCAGCGGGATATCGCGTTCGCCGTCGTCAGTCACCAGCCGGGCGGTGGGCGGCGTTAGATCCAACAGGCGCTCCAGCGCCTGCGAAGAACGCTGGCGAGCGCGCTGCTCCAGCGCATGGCCGAGGTTGATCAAACCGATGATCATCGCGCTGGCCTCGTAATAGAGGTGGCGCGCTTCCATCGGGAAGAAATCGGGCCAAATGTTGACGGCGATCGAGTAGAGCCAGGCGGCGCCGGTGCCGAGCGCCACCAGAGTATCCATGGTGGCGCTGCCGTTCATCAGCGCGCGCCAGGCGTTGCGGTAGAAGTGCCCGCCGGCGAATACCATCACCGCCAGGGTGATGACGCCGACCAGCAGCCAGGGGCGCTGGGTTTCCGGCGTCAGCGTCATGCTGCCGCCGAACAGCCCCCAGGCCATCAGCGGGATCCCCAGCGCCAGACCGAGCGCCGCCTGCCAGCTAAAGCGTTTCATGTTGGCGCGAGCGGTCTGCTGTTGCCGTTCGCGACGTTCGGTTTCGTCCTGGATCATCTCGGCGCCGTAGCCGGCTTTTTCCACCGCCGCCACCAGCGCCTGCGCATCGGCGGCGCCGGTCACCAGCGCGCTGCGCTCCGCCAGATTGACGCGGGCGTGCTCCACGCCGGGGACGCTTTGCAGGGCCTGCTGCACTTTATTGACGCAGCTGGCGCAGGTCATGCCGCTGAGCAGCAGCTGTACGCTGTCGTCCGCGCTGTCGGTTGCCGGAAGGGAAGGTTGCGCCGCTGGCTGAACGTCCGGCAACGAAGGTGTTGCGTCAGTCAACGGCTCAGTTTTTGGGACGACGGCGCCCGCCACGCTGGCGTGATAACCGGCGTGTTCTACTGCTGCGATCAGCGCCTGCGGATCGGCATCGCCGTACACTTTCGCGCTGTCGATCTCGACGTCGGCGGCGAACACGCCCGGTACCGCTTCCAGCGCCTTGCGGGTGCTGCCGACGCAGTGCATGCAGCTCAAGCCGCTCAGCTGCAGTTCGGTATCGGCGCGCGGCGCGACTTTGGCCTGATAACCGGCGGCGATCACGCTGTCGATCAGCGCGCTGTCCGGCGCTTCACCGGTCACTTTGGCATATTGGACGTTAACCTCGGCCTGTTCGACATCGCTGCGGCTTTCCAGGGCTTTTTTCACCCGCTGCGCGCAGTTCATGCAGGACAACCCCTGTAATGCCAGCATAGTGGTGTGTGACATGATTGGACTCCTTGCTTAAGGGCGGTGTTTAAAGGTTGACCGCCTGACCTGTTTTCACTAAGAATGGAGCTTAAACCTTCCAGCAAGGGTAAGGTCAAGGAGGGAAAATGAATATTAGCGACGTCGCGAAAAAAACCGGTTTAACCAGCAAGACGATTCGTTTTTACGAAGAGAAAGCGCTGATTACCGCCCCGATTCGCAGCGACAACGGTTACCGCCACTATTCCGCCAGGCATGTCGAAGAGCTGACGCTGCTGCGTCAGGCGCGGCAGGTGGGCTTCAACCTGGACGAGTGCCGCGAACTGGTGGCGTTATTCAACGATCCGGCTCGCCACAGCGCTGACGTGAAGGCGCGCACGCTGCAGAAGGTGGCGGAGATCGAAAAGCACATCAGCGAACTGGGTGAAATGCGCCAGCGTCTGCTCACGCTGGCGGAGCAATGCCCGGGTGACGAGGGGGCCGAGTGCCCCATCATCAATAATCTGGCGGGGTGTTGCCGTTCGAATTAACGGTTGATGGCGCGGATCACCAGCGTGACGCCTTCCACTGCCACCACTTCCACCTCGGTGCCGGCGGGCAGATCTTCCGCCGCCTGCGCGCGCCAGCTGCTGTCGCCGATATTGATGCGCCCCATGCCGTTGTGCATCGCCTCCGTCAGCGTGGCGCGGGTGCCTATCAACTGCCGGTTGCGCTGGTTGAGCACCGGCGAACCGCCGGATGCGGCCGCCGGGCGCCGGCGCAGCCAGTACCACCACAGGTAGGCGACGACGACGGTCAGGACGGCGAAGATCACGCCCTGCCATTCCCAGGCGAGCGCCGGCAGCAGCCAGATCAGGGCGCCGACCAACAGCGCCGCCACGCCGCTCCACAGCAGGTAGCCGCCGGCGCCGAGCATTTCCGCCGCCAGCAACACGCCCCCGAGGGAGAGCCAAAACCACAGCGGATTCGCCGCGATCAGTTCGAGCATGATTATTTGCCTTTGCTTTCTTTCAGCAGTTCGGTAATGCCGCCGATCGAGCCGAGCAGGCTGCTGGCGTCCAGCGGCATCATCACCACCTTGCTGTTGTTGGAGGAACCGATCTTCTGCAGCGCGTCGGTGTATTTCTGCGCCACGAAGTAGTTCACCGCCTGAATGTTGCCGCTGGCGATGGCGTCGGACACCAGCTGGGTAGCGCGCGCCTCGGCCTCGGCGGCGCGTTCACGCGCTTCCGCCTGCAGGAATGCCGATTGGCGCTCGCCTTCGGCCTTCAGGATCTGCGATTGTTTCTCCCCTTCGGCGCGCAGAATGGCCGCCTGACGTACCCCTTCTGCCTCCAGGATGTCGGCGCGCTTGGTACGCTCAGCCTTCATCTGGGCGTTCATCGAGGCGATCAGTTCCGCCGGTGGGCGCACGTCGCGGATCTCGATGCGGGTGATTTTCACCCCCCACGGATTGGTCGCTTCATCGACGATGTGCAGCAGACGGCTGTTGATGCTGTCGCGCTGCGACAGCATTTCGTCCAGTTCCATCGAGCCGAGCACGGTGCGGAAGTTGGTCATGGTCAGGTTGACGATCGCCTGTTCGAGGTTGCTGACCTCGTAGGCGGCGCGCGCCGGGTCGACCACCTGGATAAAGCACACCGCATCGATGGCCACGTTGGCGTTATCGCGGGAAATCACTTCCTGCGAAGGGATGTCCAGCACCTGCTCCATCATATTGATTTTGCGGCCGATGCGGTCCATGAACGGCACCACCAGGTTCAGGCCCGGCATCAGCGTTTTGGTGTAGCGGCCGAAGCGTTCTACCGTCCATTGGAACCCCTGCGGCACAATTTTGACGCCGGCGAACACCACAATCAGTGCGACGACGATCACGATGGGAATAAAAGTAAGCATGCAAACCTCCTGTCAGACATATGTAAACAGATATTACGTCAGCGCCGGAAAAATGCCTACTGATACCGCGACTTAATCCAGGGCGCCGACAAAACCCGCGATCAGCGGATCACGCGTCTGGAACAGGCTGATAAGGGTGCGCACCGCTTCGCCGCAGCGAGCATCGGACCAGGCCAGCGACAGGGGAGAGGGCTGGCGCGGATATCTGAGCTGCTTGGCCACCAACTCGCCGCTATCAAGATAAGTTTGGCACAGTTGACGCGGAAGGAAACCGATCCCGAGACCGCGCAGATGGCACTCCAGCTTGGTGCGCAGATCCGGCACCTTGATCTCCTGCTGGCCCGACAGCAGCCAGGCGGTGCGCTTGGCCAAATGGCGGGCGGTATCTTCGACGTTGATTGCGGCGTAAGGGCGCAGCTGCGTTTCGCTCAGCGGATCGGCGGCAGCGGCCAGCGGATGCGTCGGCGAAATGGCGAACACCCAATCGATCTTGCCGAGCGGCAGCACCTTGATGCTGTTTTCCAGCGATTCATTGCCCGCCGCGCCGATCGCCAGATGGCAATCCTCATTCAGCAGCGCGTCCCACACGCCCATGTATACCTGGCGGGAAATGTGGAATTGGGTGAACGGGTATTTGTCATGCAGGTGAGTCAGCAGCCTGGCCACGGCGGCGGCGTCGTACAGCAGGTTGTTGATCACGATATTCACCTGATGCTCTACGCCGTCGTTAATTTGCCGCAATTCACCCGGCATGGCGTCCAGCCAGGTGTGCCATTGGCGGCAGCGCTCCAGCAAATACTCCCCGGCCGGCGTTAGGTTGACGGTGCGGGTGGTGCGGATAAACAGCTGCGTGCCGATGCTCTCTTCCAGCGTTTTAATGCGGTAGCTGATGGTGGCGGTGGTTTTGTGCAGTAACTCTGCCGCGCGCGAGAAGCTTTGGCACTCGGCAACTTTGATAAACGAACGAATGGTTTCGTGATCCAGCATGTGGGGTCCTTGGCTGACACCGCCTTTTCGGTTATCGGTGAGAAGAATCTACTTGATGTTGCGGCGCGATAGGCAGTGGCAAAGCCCAACCCCACGATCCCGGTCACAGAATCACCGGATAGCGATGAACATACGCAGCCCTATTATTGTCGATAGTGGATCAGGTGGTTTTTTAATTCATTGATTTCAAGCAATTAATATGGTCTGCCGATCGTGAAATGTGCGGATGATCTTGTTATGGAAAAATTTTCCAAAAAATTGCTGTCAAATTCGCCATGCGCTGTCTAGAGTGAAGGCGTTGGGTGAAATATCGCCGTTTAATCGTCGTCTGGGTCATGCGCTTTGGAGAATCACATGGATTTAGTCATCGAAGAATTAACGCCGGCGGCCTTTGCGCCTTATGGCGACGTATTGCAGATAGAGGGCTCGCGTTTCTTTCATATCAATGACGGGAAAACCGAGCGTTATCACGATCTCGCCAAGATTGAGGTGTCGGACGGCAACCGGGTGCTGGCCAGCATCAACCGGGCAGAACCCTGCGAGCTGCCGATGACCTTTTCCCTGTTGGAAAAGCATCCGCTCTCGTCACAGGCCTTTGTGCCGATGAACGGCGAACGCTTCGTGGTGATCGTCGCCGAACCGGGCGAAACCATCCCCGTCGGCACGATGCGCGCCTTTATCACCAACGGCAAGCAGGGGATCAACTATCATCGCAACGTCTGGCATCACCCGCTGTTCGCCTATGCGAAAGTCACCGACTTTTTCACCATCGATCGTGCAGGCGCCGACAACTGCGTGGTCAGCCGCTTGCCGGAGCCGTATCGCATAGTTTTGGCATAGCGCTGGCCGCACGCCGCGCAGGGCGTTTATCATAGCGTCAACCATGCCGTCACTGACAAAGGAAGCTTGAATGACCGAATTACGCAGGAAAGGACGACCCGCCACCGAAGCCGGCGCTACCAAAGGGGCACAGGCGTTGGATCGCGGGCTGGAGATCCTCCAGTACCTGGCCAACGCCGGGGGAAGCTCGTCGGTTTCCGTGCTGTCCGAGAAGCTGGAGTTGCCGCTGTCCACCACCTTCAGATTGTTGAAAGTGTTGGAGAAATCGGAATTCGTCTTTCAGGATCCGCAGCTGGGCTGGTGGCATATCGGCATTCAGTCGTTCACCGTCGGCTCCGCCTATATGAACGATCGCGACGTGGTATCGGTGGCTGGGCCGTTCATGCGGCGGCTGATGCTGCTGTCCGGCGAGACTGCCAACCTGGCGATCCGCAACAATTTCGATGCGGTGCTGATTCGCCAATGCGAATGCCAGGCGATGGTGCGCATGTGCGCGCCGCTGGGCAGCCGCTTGCCGCTGCACGCATCGGGCGCCGGCAAGGCGTTGCTGTACCCGCTGGCGGAAGAGGAGATTCTGGATCTGATCGTGCGTTCGGGGCTGCAATCCTACACGCCGAAGACGCTGACCAGCGTGAACCTGCTGCGCAAGGATCTGCATCAGTCGCTGGAGCAGGGCTACACCATCGACGATGAAGAGCACGCGCTGGGCCTGAACTGCCTGGCTTCGGCGATTTTCGATCGCAACAACAACGTGATCGCCGCCATTTCCATTTCCGGGCCCAGTTCGCGGGTCGGCAAGGAGCGGTTCAAAGAGCTGGGTGAACTGGTGGGGGAAGTGGCCAGAGATATCAGCGCCGCGCTGGGTGAATCGCGCAGCAAGGCGTAATCGTCACGCGCCGGGGTGAGCCGGCGCGGAACAAGACTCCCCGTTTGATGAGCAGACGGGTTTTTTTGACGGTATTTTAAAGTTGGAAAAATTTTCCAATAAATTAAGGAGAGCATCACATGGCAATTATGCGAGCGGTAGACGCGGCAATGCACGTGCTGGAAAAAGAAGGGATCACCACCGCGTTCGGCGTGCCCGGCGCGGCGATTAACCCGTTCTACGATGCGATGCGGCGACACGGCGGCATCAAACACTATCTGGCGCGGCACGTGGAAGGGGCATCGCACATGGCGGAAGGCTATACCCGCGCCGCTGCCGGCAATATCGGCGTATGCATCGGCACCTCCGGCCCGGCGGGCACTGACATGATCACCGGCCTTTACTCCGCCTCCGCCGATTCGATTCCGATCCTGTGCATCACCGGCCAGGCGCCGCGCGCGCGTTTGCACAAGGAAGATTTTCAGGCGGTGGACATCGAGTCGATCGCCAAGCCGGTGACCAAGATGGCGGTCACCGTGCAGGAACCGGCGCTGGTGCCGCGGGTGCTGCAGCAGGCGTTTCACCTGATGCGCTCCGGCCGGCCGGGCCCGGTGCTGATCGACCTGCCTTTCGACGTGCAGATGGCGGAGATCGAGTTCGATCCGGATACCTACTCGTCGCTGCCCGCCTATAAGCCGGCGGCCACCCAGGCGCAGATCGACAAAGCGCTGGATCTGTTGTGCGCGGCGAAAAAGCCGCTGATCATCGCCGGCGGCGGCATTCACAACGCCGATGCGGCGGATCTGCTGCAACGGCTGGCGGAGATCTGCAATGTGCCGGTGATCCCGACGCTGATGGGCTGGGGCGCCATTCCGGACGATCACCCGCTGATGGCGGGCATGGCGGGCCTGCAAACCTCGCACCGCTACGGCAACGCCAACCTGCTGGACTCGGATCTGGTATTCGGCATCGGCAACCGCTGGGCCAACCGCCACACCGGCTCGGTGGACAAGTACACCGCCGGGCGCAAGGTGGTGCATATCGATATCGAGCCGACGCAGATTGGCCGGGTGATCTGCCCTGATCTGGGCATCGTTTCCGACGCGCGCATCGCGCTGCAAATGCTGGTGGACACGGCGCAGCGCCGTTTCGAACGCGGCGAGTTGCCGAATCGCGACGCCTGGTGCGCCGCCTGCCTGCAGCGCAAGCAAACGCTGCTGCGCAAGACCCACTTCGACAACGTGCCGGTCAAGCCGCAGCGGGTGTATGAAGAGATGAACCGCGCCTTCGGCCGCGACGCCTGCTATGTCACCACCATCGGGCTGTCGCAGATCGCCGCCGCGCAAATGCTGCACGTTTTCGAACCGCGTCACTGGATCAATGCCGGTCAGGCTGGCCCGCTGGGTTGGACGCTGCCTGCGGCGCTGGGCGTATGCGCCGCCGATCCGCAGCGCAAGGTGGTCGCGCTGTCGGGCGACTATGATTTCCAGTTCATGATCGAAGAGCTGGCGGTCGGCGCGCAGTTCAAGCTGCCGTATATCCATGTGCTGGTGAACAACGCCTATCTGGGGCTGATCCGTCAGGCGCAGCGCGGGTTCGATATGGATTACTGCGTGCAGCTGTCGTTTGAAAACATCAACAACGCGGAGATTGGCGAGTACGGCGTCGATCACGTCAAGGTGGCGGAAGGCCTGGGTTGCAAGGCGCTGCGGGTGTTCAAACCGGAAGAGATCGCGCCGGCGTTCCGTCAGGCCCAGGAACTGATGCAGCAGCACCGGGTGCCGGTGGTGGTGGAAATCATCCTGGAGCGCGTCACCAATATTTCCATGGGCACCGAGCTGGATAACGTCAACGAGTTCGAACCGGTGGCGGCAACGCCGGAAGACGCCCCGACCTCGGTCAACTTCTTTGATTACCGCTGAGGAACCTTACCATGCCGAAATTTTCAGCCAACCTGTCGATGCTGTTCACTGAAGTCGATTTTATGCAGCGTTTCCGCCGGGCGAAGGAGCAGGGCTTCAGCGCGGTGGAATACATGTTCCCTTACGACTATCCGATCGCGGCGCTGCGCAGCGAACTGGAGGCGCACCGTCTGAGCCAGGTGCTGTTCAACCTGCCGGCCGGCGACTGGGCGGCCGGCGAACGGGGCATCGCCTGCTTGCCGGGGCGCGAAGCGGAGTTCCGCGACGGCGTCGGGCGCGCGATCGAGTATGCGCAGGCACTGGGCTGCGATCGCATCAACTGCCTGATCGGCAATCCGGATCCTGCCGTCAGCCGCCACACCACTGACGAACGGGTGAAGGAGAATCTGAGCTACGCCGCCGACACCCTGGCGCGGCAAAATATTCGCCTGCTGATCGAACCGATCAACCACTACGACATGCCGCAGTTCTACCTGCAAACCTCCCGGCAGGCGATCGAACTGATCGAGGCGATCGGCAGCCCCAACCTGTATCTGCAGTACGACCTCTACCACATGCAGCGCATGGAAGGAGAGCTGACGCAGACCCTCGAGCGCCTGCTGGCGAAGATCGACCACATCCAGGTCGCCGACAACCCGGGGCGGCATGAGCCGGGCACCGGTGAAATCAACTGCGAGTTTATCTTCGCGCAGCTGGATCGTATGGGGTATCGCGGCTGGATCGGCTGCGAATACAAACCGCTTACCACCACGGAAAGCGGCCTGTCATGGATTAAAAAATACCTGTCTTGAGGAGATGAAAATGAAAGTGGGATTTATCGGTCTGGGCATCATGGGCGCGCCGATGGCGGAAAAACTGCTGGCGGGCGGGCACACGCTTTACGCCCACACCCGGCACGAGGTGCCGGCAACGTTACTGCAACAGGGGGCCATCGCCTGCCGCGATCCGCAGCAGGTGGCAGATGAGACGGACGTGATCTTCATCATGGTGCCGGATACGCCGCAGGTGGAGGAGGTGCTGTTCGGTGAACGCGGCTGCGCCGCCGGCAAGCTGAACGGCAAAGTGGTGGTGGACATGAGCTCCATTTCACCGCTGGAGACCAAAGTATTCGCGCAGCGCATCAACCAGCTGGGTGCCCAGTACCTGGACGCGCCGGTTTCCGGCGGCGAAGTGGGCGCCAAACAGGGCACGCTGACCATCATGGTGGGCGGCGAGGAAGCGACCTTCGAACGGGTGAAGCCGCTGCTGGCGCTGATGGGCAAGAACATCACGCTGATCGGCGGCAACGGCGACGGGCAAACCTGTAAGGTCGCCAACCAGATCATCGTGGCGCTGACCATTGAAGCGGTCAGTGAAGCGTTGGTGTTCGCCTCGCGCGCCGGCGCCGATCCGGCCCGGGTACGTGAAGCCCTGATGGGCGGCTTCGCCTCGTCGCGTATCCTCGAGGTGCACGGCGAGCGGATGATCAAGCGGGCGTTCGCGCCGGGGTTCCGCATCTCGCTGCACCAGAAGGATCTCAACCTGGCGCTGCAGGGCGCGAAGGCGCTGGCGCTCAGCCTGCCGAACACCGCCACCTGCCAGGAGCTGTTCAACGTCTGCGCCGCCAATGGCGACGGCGAACTGGATCACTCCGCGCTGGTGCGGGCGCTGGAAATCATGGGCAACCACCGGGTAGCCGGCTAAGGCGCCCGCCGGCATTTAATTTGCCGGCTTATCATTAGAATCAGAGATGTTCGACATTAATAACGCCCTCTTTATGATAAATAAAGAGGGTCCCCGCCAATCCAATAAAAATGATTCAGCACAATAAAAAGTAAAAAGCAGGATGCCAACCCAAGGAGACACTGAATATGGCAACCGATAATGCTGTTATTGATAAAGATATTCTTACCGCCCCTGACAAAAGTCGTTTATATCGAAAAATCGCCTGGCGCATTATGCCCATTCTATTAGTGAGCTATATCGTCGGTTATCTCGATCGGGTGGGGATTTCGTTTTCGAAATTCCAAATGATGCCCGATATTCTGAACGGCAACGTCTCGATGGCCGAAGCCGTTTACGGACTGGGGGCCGGGGTATTTTTCATCGGCTACATCATCGCCGGGGTGCCCAGCAATATTCTGCTGAGCCGCTACGGCGCCAGAAAGATTATCGCGCTGCTGATGGTGGTGTGGGGAGCGATTTCGATGCTGAGCATCTTCATCACCAACCCCTGGCAATTCTACCTGGCGCGTTTTCTGCTGGGGCTGGCGGAAGCCGGCTTTTACCCCGGCGTGATCCTCTACCTGACGCTGTGGTTCCCCTCCAGCCAGCGGGCCAAGATGACGGCGCTGTTCGTGTGCGGCATCCCGGTCAGCAACATCATCGGCGGCCCGCTGTGCGGCTGGATCATCGAACACATGAACGGCCTGATGAACCTCTCCGGCTGGCAGTGGCTGTTCTTTATCAGCGGCCCGCGCGCGCTGTTGATCGCCATCGTCATTTTTTGCTTCCTGGATAATACCTATCAGAGCGCCAAGTGGCTCAGCCCGCAGGAGAAGGCGCTGATCAAGGAGGATATGGCGCAGAGCGCGCCGCGTCAGGGCGCCGCCGGCGGGCAGGAGTGGACGATGAAAAGCATGCTGAGGTCGTCCGCGTTCACCAAAATGTGGCTGATTTGCTTCTGTACGGTGATGGGGCAAGGCGGGCTGGCGTTTTGGGTGCCCACCATCATTCGCGACACCGGCGTGACCTCGGTGATGGATATCGGGCTGCTGACCATGCTGCCGTACATGCTGGCGGTGGTGGCGATGCTGGTGGCCGCGCGCAGTTCGGACAAGCATCGCGAGCGGCGCTGGCACATTATCGTGCCGTTCTGCATCGCGGCGGTGTCGCTGATCTTTATCGGCCTGTTCCCGGACAACAAGCATGTGGTGATGGCGGCGTTGTGCGTGGCGGTGGCCTCGAGCCTGGTGCCGTCGCCGCTGTTCTGGAGCTTGCCGAATGCCATCTTTACCGGCACCTGCGCCGCAGCGGGCATTGCGCTCATCAATTCCATCGCCAATATCGGCGGATTTATTTCGCCTTACATCATCGGCTATTTCAAACAGCTGACCCACAGCAATTTGGCGGCGATGTGCGTTTTGTCGGCGATGATGATCGTGGGTGCATTATTAACCTACAGCGTGCCGGCGAAATGGGTCAACAAATAACACTTTCCTTCATCTTAATTAAATAGTCGGCAACAGTTTTATTTTATTTCGCCATGCGTTTCTTCTCTGATTAATTCAGCGGGGGAAGGCATGGCCGTTTTTATTTCCGTTCGAATAAAGGATGCGTCATGAAAATTGTTATTGCACCGGATTCATTTAAAGAAAGCGTCAGCGCGGAATTGGCGGCGCGGGCGATCGCGCGCGGCTTTCACGAGGTTTATCCCGATGCCGAGTGCGTTTGCCTGCCGATTGCCGACGGCGGCGAAGGCACGGTGGACGCGCTGGTGGCCGCCACCGGCGGGCGCAAGGTGAGCGTGACCGCCACGGGCCCGCTGGGGGAACGGGTGGCGGCGTTTTACGGCGTCAGCGGCGACGGCAAGACGGCGGTGATCGAGATGGCGGCGGCCAGCGGATTGATGCTGACGCCGGCGGAACGCCGTAACCCGCTGCTGGCCACCAGCTACGGCACCGGCGAACTGATCCTGCATGCGCTGGATCAGGGCATTCGCCACCTGATCCTCGGCATCGGCGGCAGCGCCACGGTGGATGGCGGCGTCGGCATGGTGCAGGCGCTGGGCGGCCGCTTTTATCGTCCGGACGGCAGGGCACTGCCGTGGGGCGGCGGCGAGCTGGCGACGCTGAGCGGAATCGATCTCGGCGCGCTGGATGCGCGCCTGCGGCAGTGCCGGATAGAGGTCGCCTGCGACGTAGACAATCCGCTGGTGGGGCCGCGCGGCGCGGCGGCGGTGTTCGGGCCGCAGAAGGGCGCGACGGCAGCGATGGTGGCGCAGTTGGAACAGGGCCTGACGCAGTATGCCGAGGTGATCCGCCAGAGCACCGGCCGCGACGTGCGACAGGTCGCCGGCGGCGGGGCGGCGGGCGGCATGGGGATCGCCTGCCAGGTGTTTCTCGGCGCAACGCTGAAGCCGGGTATCGAGATCGTGATGGCGGCGCTGGGCCTGGAGCAGGCGCTGGAGGAGGCCGATTTGCTGATCACCGGTGAAGGGCGCATCGACAGCCAAACGCTGGGCGGCAAGGCGCTGTCCGGCGTCGCTCGTCTGGCGCGGGCGCGCGGCCTGCCGGTCATCGCGTTGGCCGGCGTGGTGGAGGACGGGGCGGAAGCGTTGCACGCGCAGGGAATCGACGCGATGTTCAGCATTCTGCCGCGCCTGAGCACGCTGGCGGTCGCGTTGTCGCAAGGGGAACTCAACCTGCAGCGCAGCGCCACCAACGTCGCCCGCGCGATGCGTATCGGCCGGCAATTGAGATAAAAAAGAAGGCCACGCTGCGCGAGCAGGTGGCCTGGGTTTTGGCGGCGACGCGCTTACGGCTCGACGTCGCGGTTGCAGTCCTTGGAGTAGATGTAGCTGAAGGTTTCCTGGCCAACCGCATAGCCTGCCTGCTGCACATAGGCGCCCATGAAGATGTAGTCGCCTTGTTTCACCGGCATCCATTCATTGTCCAGGTTGTACACGCCTGCGCCGCTGAGAATGTAGGCGCCATGCTCCTGCACGTGGGTCTCGATATAGCCGTGGCTGGCGCCGGGGGCGAAGGAGAGGATGTGCATATTCATGTCGAAGCCCAGATCTTTCGGCAGCAGATCCTGCAGGATCACCTCGCTCATGCCCTCGTAGTGGATCTGCTCCAGGTTGGCGACGTTGTTGCTGACCACGTGCGCCTCGTAGCCCTTGATGCGCTGGTAGCGGCGCTTGTAGAGGAACAGGCGGCTGGATTGGCCGCCGTTGGCGTTTTCCAGCCGCATGGTGACGCCCGCCGGGCAGTAAAGATAGCCGCCGGCGGTCAGCGGGTAGTCGGTGGCGTCGGCGGAAGCGGTGATGGCGCCGTCGATGACGTACACGAAGGTTTCGATCTCTTCGCCGCCAAAGCCTTTGGTGTTGCGGCCGCAGTCGTGCAGCGTCACCAGATAGTCGACGAAGGTGGCGCCCAGTTTCGGCGTCGACAAGATGGTGACGTCGCAGTTTTCAAAACCGGGAATGACGTTGCGCACCAGGCCGTTCGGCGGGATCAGCGCATAGTTGCCGCGTTTGATGATGGCGCGCGTTGACAGAATGTCGGTTGGATAACCGGTTTGATTGTTGAAGTAACCCACGTTGATTCTCCTGATCGTTGAAAGGGCGCCGCGGCGGCGCCCGGTAAAAAAGCGCCGTCAGGCCTCGGTGGCCGTTCGGGTTGGCGTAGTGCGTTTCATCAAGACGTTGACGGTAAAGAAGATGGCGGTGCCCACCAGCAGGATGGCGGCGGAGATGTAAAAGCCCATCACTTTGGAGCCGGTGCTGTCGGAGATCACGCCGGTCAGGAAGGGGGCGATCACCGACGAGGACATACCAAAGAAGTTGAACACGCCGAAGCTGGTGCCATAGCCTTTTTTCGGCGCGTTGTCGGCGACGAAGGAGATCATGATCGGATCGACCGCCAGCTTACCCAGCAGCCCGTACAGGATCAGGCTTATCAGCAGCATGGTGGAGTCCGGCGAAATGACGGTGCAGACCAGCATTACCGCCGCGCACAGCTCGAGGAAGATGATCAACTGCACCTTCTTGTTGCGGAAACGGTCGGACATGCGGCTGAAGAACAGCGCACCCGGCACCGACGCGAAGGCCACCAGGGCGGAGGAGAAGCCGATGGCCACCCCTTCAAAGCCGCGCTCTTGCTGCAGGAACGAGGGCAGCCAGGTGACTATCATGTAGTAGCCGTAGCAGGTGGCGAAGTACATCGCGTAGGCGGAGATCATGCGCAGGCTGAACAGGCCGCTGGCCTGACCGTCCTCTTCGGGCTCGAGCGCCGCCGGCGCAACAGTCTGGCTGACGGCTGCCGGCGCTTGAGGCTGCGAGCTTTTGATGACCACGGCGAACACCAGCGTCATCACTACCAGCAGGCCGGTGATGATGAACAGCATGATCTGCCAGTTCATGTTGAAGCTTTTCACCAGCAGGCTGGAGGCGATCAGGCCGATGGCCATGCCGAGCGCCGAGCCGCTGTTGATCACCGCGGTCGCCAGGCCACGGCGCTCCAGCGGGATATTCTCCGACGACAGGGAGTAAGCCGAGCCGTAATAAGAGCCGCAGCCCATGCCCGCCAGCAGGCTGCCGGCATAGACCATGGTCAGGCTGGTGGCGTTGCCGATCAGCAAGGTGGCGATGATGAACAGGCAGAAGCCCGGGATCAACACCACCTTCTTGCCGAATTTGTCCACCAGGATGCCTGCCGGGATCTGCATGCCGGTATAGGCGAAGAAGTAGAAGCTGGCGATCAGTCCCATTTCCGCATTGGAGTGCGCGCCGATGGTTTGTTGGATCTCGGGGAAGATCGGCGTCAGAACGGTGCGATAGATCCAGATCACCGCCCAGCCCAGACAGAGCACGACGACGATCTTTTTCCAGTAGCGCGGGTCGATGTCGTTGCTCATGCCTCGGCCCCCTGTTCGGTGTAGGCCAGCTGATACAGCGTCTGCGCCAGGATTTTCACCCCTTCGTTCAGATCGGCGACGGCGGTTTTTTCCGCCGGGTTATGGCTGATGCCGGCGATGCTCGGCACGAACATCATCACCGTCGGCACGCGCGGGGCGAAAATTTGCGAGTCGTGCCCGGCGCCGCTGTGCATCATGCGGTAATTCAGCCGCTGCGTTTCACACAGGCGGCTGACGCAGGCCACCAGCTGTTCGTTCATCGGGATCGGTGCTTCGTCCATCCACAGATCGATCTCGGCCTCGATGCCCATCTCGGCGCAGATGCGCTGGATATCCTGCTCGATCTCCTGCGTGAAGCGCAGCAGCGCGGCCTGATCGGTGTGGCGGCAGTCGAGGGTGAAGTGGGTGAAGCCCGGCACCACGTTGACGGTGTTCGGCTTCGGCTCCACCTTGCCGAAGGTCAGCACCAGCGGATCGCCCTCGGCGCGCGCCTTGGCGATCGATTCGCAGCAGATGCGGCTGAAGGCGTGCACGGTATCCCGGCGGTAGCTCATCGGGGTGGTGCCGGCGTGGTTGGCTTCGCCCTGCAGCCGCACGTCATAGCGCCGTTGGCCGACGATGCTGGTCACCACGCCGAGGGTTTTGCCTTCGGTTTCCAGCACTTTACCCTGCTCGATATGGATCTCGACGAAGGCCGCGATATCGCTGCGCAGCGGCTGATGCGGCGGCGGGAAATCGAAACCGGCGTCGCGCATGGCGTTGACGAAGCCGACGCCCTTGGCGTCCGTAATGTGCTGCACATCTTCCCGCCGGGCCAGGCCGACGATGTTCTTGCTGCCCCAGAACACATAGGGGAAGCGGCTGCCTTCTTCTTCCGCCAGCGCGATGACTTCCAGGCTGCGCAGCGGCGGGCCGTAGGTATCCTTGAGGTATTTGATCGCCATAAAGGCGGCTTCGATACCGAACTGGCCGTCGAGGTTGCCGCCGTTGACCACCGTGTCGATGTGCGAACCGGAGAGAATCACCTGGTCGGGGTATTTGCTGCCCTCCAGCCGCCCGAACAGGTTGCCGACCGCATCAAAATGGGTGCTCAGCCCGGCGGCGTCGAAGGCGTTTTTCAACGCGTGCTGCGCCTCAGCCCATTCCGGGGTATAAAGCAGACGCGTCATGCCGCCGCTGGGGTCGGCGCCGATTTTCGATAACCAGCCGGAAATATCACGGATTTCTTGTTGGAAGTCTTTCATGTTTACCTGCCCGCATGTTGTGTCTCAGCGGCGATGCGGCCAGGGCGGATGATATTCGCCGCCGGCCGACCTATTGCGCTGAGCGCGCTGATGAAGGTTTTCTTTTTTCTCCCCGGCTCTGCAATATCAACCGCGAGCCGCGGCGGAAAAAGCCCACGATAATAAGATTGCGTTAACTGGCGAAGGGGTCTTTGTGGTCGTAAGAACGCTGGTAAATCTCATTTGAAATTAAGTATTGATAAATATCGTCGACGATTTCGATACCGTTTTTCTCGCTTTCCATTTCACGCGCATGGCTGTTCTGTCCCGGGTAAAGCACTTTACTGACACCCGGCGCCGGTTTAACGGCGTTCAACTCTTTCATGACCTGGCTGATATTTTTACGGAACGCCGATTCGTTGGTGAAATAACCTGGATTCAGCACGATATGCAATTGGCCCAATTCCCGGCCGGCGCTGAGATCGTGATACATCGAGCTGACGTGTTTGCCGAACGGCAGGCCGAGCAAAATGCCCGACAGCACGTCGACCATCATCATCAGGCCGTAGCCTTTCGGCCCGGCGATCGGCAGCAGGCCGCTGACGGCGAACGGATCGGTGGTGTGCTTGCCCTCGGCGTCCACCGCCCAGGTGTCGGGAATGACGGCGTTGCGTGAGCGGGCGTCCAGCACTTTGCCCCAGGCCTGCACGGTGGTGGCCATGTCGAAGGTAATCAGCTCGTCGCCTTCACCCGGCGCGGAGAAGGCGATAGGGTTGGTGCCGTAATAGACTTCGGCGCCGCCGTACGGCACCACCATCGGATCGGATTGGCACAGCGAGATGCCGACCATGCCGGCGCGCGCCGCCTGCTGCACGAAGTACGACAGCGCGCCGCTGTGGCCGATGCGGCGAACGCCCACCACCGCAACGCCGCTCTCTTTCGCCATCTCGATGGCGCGATCCATGCTCAGCTTGGCCGCCACGTGCCCGGCGCCGTTGTCGCCGTCGAAAATGGCACTGCAGGGGCCGGTTTTTTCAAAGGTGAAATGCGGGTGATTGTTGGTGCCGCCTTTACTGATACGTTCGGAATAGTATTCGACCCTGACCGCGCCGTGGGAGTGGATGCCGCGCGCATCGGCATGAACCAGCACGTCGGCGACGATGCCGGCGTGCTCCTGGCTCAGGCCGGCGGCGTGAATTTTTTGCTGGATAAGCTGGTGTAATTGTTGTTTAGAGACCTTCATATACAGTCCTTTTATCACTACGGTTTATTTAATTCGCCTCTGCGTTGTAATGTATAAATACCGGGGGGGAATAATGTGATCCAGATGCGTTTTATTCGATTGGATTAAAAATTCGTTGAATTAAATCGTCATTGTTAGAAGTTTTTTATAAATGAATTCCTCGCGTCTGGATTAACTAATATTCAAGGGATTAAGTTATTTTTTCTAACAATGAATAAAGTGTGACCGCACTCACCTCTGGGCGTGATTTTAATTTGTAGCTTGATAATTAACCTTTTCGCTGGATTCAATGCATCGCCGTGCTGCCGGTACGGGAAATATTGCCGATATTATTAAATGCTGTCTTAAGGATATCACCATGATCCATGCTTTTATTAAAAAGGGGAGCTTTCAGGATTCCGTCAGCCTGATGTTGATCTCCCGCAAACTCAGTGAGTCTCCCAAGGTCGAGGAAATATCCGTCATGATGGGGACACCGGCCAATAAATCCTTATTGGAGGTGACCGGTTTCTGGCACCCGCAGTTTAGCGAAGCGACGCCGAACGATATTTGCGTAGCGATCAAAGCGGAGTCCGCCGACGAGACGATCGCCGAGGAGATCGGCGCGGCGCTGGAGGCGGCGCTCAAGGCGATTGCGCAGGGCAGCCAGGGCGGCAAAAAGCTGCTGCGGGCACGCAGCTGGCGCACCGCCCGGCAGAAGCTGCCGGCCGCCAATCTGGCGCTGATCTCGATCGCCGGCGAATACGCGGCGGAGTTGGCGGATCGGGCGCTGGAAGACGGCTGCAACGTGATGATGTTCTCCGACAACGTCAGCCCGGCGCAGGAAGTGGCGCTGAAAACCAAGGCGCGCGAGCGTGGGCTGATCGTGATGGGGCCGGACTGCGGCACCGCCTGCATCGCCGGCGCGCCGCTGGCGTTTGCCAACGTGGCGCCCGCCGGATCCATCGGCGTGGTCGGCGCCTCCGGCACCGGCATTCAGGAGCTGATCTCGCAAATTACCCTGGCGGGACAGGGCATCTCGCACGCTATCGGCCTGGGCGGGCGGGATCTGACGGCGGAGATCGGCGGCATCAGCGCCATCAGCGCGCTGCGCATGCTGGCGGCGGACCCGCAGAGCCAGGTGCTGGCGTTTGTGTCCAAACCGCCGGCACCCGAGGTGCGTCAGCGGGTGATCGACGAAATGAAAGCGCTCGGCAAGCCGGTGGTGGCGCTGTTCCTCGGCGCGCAGTCCGCCGTGCGTCAGGATGGCAACATCACGTTCGCCGCCACGCTGGATGAAGCGGCGCGCCTGGCGGCGATGCTGGGCTGCGTGCAGCAACAGGCGGCGCAACAGCCCGCGGTGTCCGGCGGCAAAATCGCCGGACTGTACGCCGGCGGCACGCTGGCGGCCGAATGCGCGATGTTGCTGGCGGAAAAACTGCGCTTGCCGGTGGATAGCGAGCACCCGCGCGGCGCCATGCTGGTGGCCGATGGCCATCGCATCATCGACATGGGCGATGACTTTTATACCCAGGGACGCCCGCACCCGATGATTGACCCGACCGCCCGCAATCAAGAAATCGCCCGCCTGGCGCAGCAGCCGCAGACCGGCGTGTTGCTGCTGGACGTGGTGATCGGCTTCGGCGCCCAAGACGATCCGGCGGCGTCGCTGGCGGACGAGGTGGCCAAGGTGCGCGCGGCGCGCGGCACGGCCCAGCCGCTGGCGGCGATCGCTACCGTCACCGGCACCGAACAGGATCCGCAGCAGCGCTCGCGGCAAATCGCCACCCTGCAGGAGGCCGGCATCGCGGTGATGCCGTCGCTGCCGGCGGCGGTCGCGCTGGCGCATCAGCTGATTACCCCCGTCTTACCCGCACCTGAACGCGAACGGCCGGCCTTGCTGGACGGCGTCGCGGTGATCAACGCCGGGCTGCGCAGCTTCGCCGATGACCTGCAAACCAGCGATATTCCGGTGGTGCATTACCAGTGGGCGCCGGTGGCCGGTGGCGATCAACGATTAGCCAACATCTTGAAAAAATTAAAGTAAGGAACCGCTATGTACGCAACGATTGAGCAAGCAAACGCCGCCGTTATCGCCCGTATCCGCGAGGCGCGCCCGCACTGGCAGGATGTGGATCTGGCGCATCGGTTGATCCCGCAGCTGGCTGAAGGACGCAAGCTGTTGCACGCCGGGCCGCCGGTCACCTGGCAAGAGATGAGCGGTCCGGTGCGCGGTGCCTGCATCGGTGCCTGCCTGTTCGAAGGCTGGGCGCAGGATGAGCAGCAGGCACTGGCGCTGCTGGAGCAAGGGGAAATCGAGTTTATCCCATGCCACAGCGTGAGCGCGGTGGGGCCGATGGGCGGCATCACCTCGGCCCACATGCCGATGGTGGTGGTGAGGAACACTGTCCACGGCAACTACGCCTACTGCAACATGAACGAAGGCATCGGTAAGGTGATGCGCTTCGGCGCCTATGGCGAGGATGTGCAGCAGCGCCTGCGCTGGATGCGCGACTCTTTGGCCCCGGTGCTGAAAGCGGTGCTGGCGACGCTGGAGGAGGGGATCGATCTGACCGCGCTGATGGCGCAGGCGATCAGCATGGGGGATGAGTTCCACCAGCGCAATATCGCGGCCTCGGCGCTATTGATGCGCAGGTTGGCGCCGGAGATTAGCCTGCTGCCTCGCGATAAGGCGGAGCTGGCGCAGGTGATGCAGTTCCTCAGCATCACCGATCAGTTCTTCCTCAATCTGGCGATGGCTTACTGCAAGGCGGCGATGGATGCGGGAGCGGAGATTGAGCAGGGCACCATCGTCACGGTGATGACCCGCAACGGCAAGAACTTCGGCATCAAGATCAGTGGCATGGGCGATCGTTGGTTCACCGCGCCGGTGAACACGCCGGAGGGGCTGTTCTTCTCCGGCTTCAGCCAGGCGGACGCCAACCCGGACATCGGCGACAGCGCGATCACCGAAACCTTCGGCATCGGCGGGGCGGCGATGGTGGCGGCCCCGGGCGTGACGCGATTCGTCGGGGCTTCCGGCGGCATGAGCGCCGCCACCGACATCTCCGAGGAAATGGCGGAGATCTATCTTGAGCGCAACATGATGCTGCAGATCCCGACCTGGGACTTCCAGGGCGCCTGCCTGGGGCTGGATGCACGCCGGGTAGTGGAAACCGGCATCACGCCGCTGATCAACACCGGCATAGCCCACCGCGAAGCCGGGGTCGGGCAGATCGGCGCCGGCACGGTGCGCGCGCCGCTCGGTTGTTTCGAGAAGGCGATCGAAGCGCTGGCCGATAAGCTCGGCATCACGGCGTAAGCGAACGGAGGGGCGCATGGACATTCTCGCGCTGGCCGGCAGCCGCCATGTGACGCAGGACTATGGCGCGCTGCGCTGCGTCGGCAGCTTCAACAACGCGATCAATTTCCTGACGGAAAATGCGCGGTTGCTGACGCTGCACCGCGCCGGCAGCGGCCTGAGCCCGATGGGGTGGCAGCTTGGCGCGCGGGATTTCGACCGCGTGCGTCATGCGATGCCGTCCGTACGGCACTGCGCTTTCTCCACCACTGGCATCTTGCTGGATGCGCTTCTTGTCCGGCCCGCCGCGATGGCGCGGGATCTGGCGCTGGCGCAGCGGGCGGCCATTGCCGATTGGCCGCTGACGGCGGTGTTGCAGCACAGCACCGCACTGTGCGGATTACACGGTGAAATCGGTCGGCTGGTGAAGCGGCCATTAACGCCGGAGCCGGCCGGGCTGGCGCGGGATTTCTCTCGTTGGCTGCGGGGCGGCGCGGTCGACTGGCGCCATACGCTGGGCAAAGGGCCGGGGCTGACGCCCAGCAACGACGACACCTTACTCGGTCTGTTGTTGAGCGCGCACCTCGACAGCCGCATCCAGGTCGCCAGGCTGACGCCGTTTTTCGCCCAGACGCCACCGCTGGACACGCTGACCACGCTGGTGAGCGCGCACTACCTGCATTACGCCGAGCAGGGCGTGTTCGCCACGCCGCTGCATACGCTGGCACAGGGGCTGCAGGTGCCTAACGGCGTATCGGCGGCGGTGGCGGCGGTGCTGAGCCTGGGGCATTTCTCGGGGGCGGACACGCTGCTGGGCGTGTGGCTGGGGGTGACGACGATTAACGCACTGTGCGGCGCGCGGTGTGAACACGAGGGCCGGATCGCGGATTCGGCCGGGACGGTATGATTTCAACTACGGGTGCAAACCATGAAAACCTTGGTCATTGCGTTGGGCGGCAACGCCCTGTTGCAGCGCGGAGCCGTGCTCTCTGCGGAAAATCAGTATAAGAGCATCGCCCTCATCGCCGACGCCATCGGCAAGCTGGCGCAGAAGTACCGCATCGCCATCGTGCACGGCAACGGCCCGCAGGTGGGGCTGCTGGCGTTGCAAAACCTGGCGTACCGCGATGTGCCTCCCTATCCGCTGGATATTCTTGTGGCGGAAAGCCAGGGCATGATCGGTTATATGCTGACGCAACAGCTGAATGCCAGCCATCCGCAGCAGCCGGTGTCCACGCTGCTGACGCGGGTGCTGGTGGATGCGCAGGATGCGGATTACCAGGCGCCGAGCAAGTTCATCGGGCCGGTGTATGCGCCGGAACAGCGGCAGGCGCTGGAGGCCAGGTTCGGCTGGACGCTGAAGGCGGACGGTAACTACATTCGCCGGGTGGTGCCTTCGCCGGCGCCGCAGAAGATCCTCGACATCGAGGCGATCACCTTGCTGCTGTCGCAGCGGCATATCGTGATCTGCAACGGCGGCGGCGGCATCCCGATGATTGCCGGCGAGGATGGGCTGACGGGCAGCGAAGCGGTGATCGACAAAGATCTGGCGGCGGCGCTGTTGGCGGAACAGGTGGGCGCCGATCATCTGGTGATCCTCACCGACGCCGACGCGGTGTACCAGGAGTGGGGCACGCCACGCCAGCGCGCCATTCGTCGCGCCACCACGCAGGAGCTGGCGCCGATGGCGGTGGCGGACGGCGCCATGGGGCCGAAGATCATGGCGGTCAGCCGCTTCGTCGATCGCACCGGGCGGACGGCGCATATCGGTGGCCTGCAGGATATCGACGCGGTGCTGGCGGGCCAGGCCGGCACCGCCATTTTGCCTTAGTTGCCGTCGGTTTATCCGCGCCCGCGTTGGCGCGGATAAGTATGCCAAAACGGCATGATTTCAATAATTTTTATTCATTTCATGATGTTGCTCACCTTGGCTAGAGTAAAAACACCCCCCGTGTTTAACGTCAAAAATTTGTCATTTTTATTTGCGACTATGCTTTTTGAAATGACATTTCGGCCAAGGATTGTTATGGATTCGCTCAGTGTTGATGAACTCGCCCAGAAGAACGACCGCTGGTATCGCATTGTAGAGGAGATGCTGGCCGAAGCCGGCGTCGCCATCAATGGCCCGCGCGCCTGGGATATTCGGGTGCACAACCCGGCGCTGTTCAAACGCATTTTGCAGGAAGGTTCGCTCGGCTTCGGCGAAGGTTATATGGACGGTTGGTGGGAGTGCGAACGGCTGGACGTGTTGTTTACCCGCATTCTGCAGGCCGGCGTCGACGAGCGGCTGCCGAAAAGCCTGAGCGACATCGCGCGCATCGCCTATGCCCGGCTGTTCAACCGCCAATCGCGCAAGCGCGCCTGGCAGGTGGGCAAAGAGCACTACGACATCGGCAACGATCTGTTCCGGGCGATGCTCGATCCTTACATGCAATACTCCTGCGGCTACTGGAAAGAGGCGCAGACGCTGGAACAGGCGCAGCAGGCCAAGCTCAGGATGATCTGCGAAAAGCTGCAGCTGAAACCGGGCATGACGTTGCTGGATATCGGCTGCGGCTGGGGCGGGTTGGCGCAGTTTGCGGCGCAAAACTACGGCGTCTCGGTGCACGGCGTGACCATTTCTGCCGAGCAGCAGAAGCTGGCGCAGGAACGTTGCGCCGGGCTGGACGTCGAGATTTTACTGCAGGACTATCGCGATCTGGACCGCCAGTTCGACCGCATCGTGTCGGTCGGCATGTTCGAGCACGTCGGGCCGAAGAACTACGTTACCTATTTCAGCGTCGCGGCGCGCAACCTGAAGCCGGACGGCCTGTTTTTGCTGCACACTATCGGTTCCAATCAAACCGACCTTAACGTCGACGCCTGGATAGACAAATACATCTTCCCCAACGGCTGCCTGCCTTCGGTGCGGCATATCGCCGAGGCCAGCGAAGGGCGTTTCGTGATGGAGGATTGGCACAACTTCGGTGCCGATTACGATCGCACGCTGATGGCCTGGCTGGAGAATTTCAAACGGGCGTGGCCGGAATTGGCGGGCGGTTATTCCGAGCGCTTCGAACGGATGTTCACTTATTACCTGAACGCCTGCGCCGGCGCGTTTCGTTCGCGCAACATTCAGCTGTGGCAGGTGTTGTTCAGCCCGGCGGGCGTAGAGGGCGGGGTGCGGGTCTATCGCTAATCCCCGTCATATTTCAAGCTGACTGCACGTTCGAGCCCTGGTCGCTTAGTTATCTAAGCTCCCAGGGCTTCACGTTTGCCACCTGGATGCAGCTTAAGGGATGACGGATATCAGTACAGCAGGGAGTACAGCTGGCGGCGATATTTAGCGGCCAGCGCGTCGCCGGTGCCGAGCGCGGCCAGAATATCCATCAGAGTCTTGCGCGCGTTGCCGTTGGCGGCGGCCAGATCTTTCTTCAGATGCCCCATCAGCAGTTCCAGCGCTTCTTCGTTACGCCCGACCTGATGCAGCTGCAGCGCCAGCTGCACCGCCAGCTCGACGTTGTCCGGCTGCTGCTGCACCTGCTGTTGCAGCTGTTGGATCTCCGGCGTGTCCGCTGCCTGCTTCAACAATTCAATCTGCGCCACCAGGCCTTGATAGCGAGTATCGCGATCCTGCAGCGGGATGGTCGCCAGCACCGCTTCGGCGTCTTCACTGCGACTGAGCGCGATCTGGGTTTCAGCCAGCGTCAGGCCGATGTCGCTGCGCTGTTGGCTGCTCTGCCAGGCGTCTTTCAGCAGCGGCAGCGCTTCGGCGGCGTTGCCGGCGGCCAGCAGTTCCTGCGCCTGCGCCAGTTTCAGATCTTCTTCCTTCGGCAGGAAACGCTGCAGCAGGTCGCGGATCGCTTCTTCCGGCTGCGGGCCCTGGAAGCCGTCGACCGGCTGGCCGTCTTTGAACAGATAAACCGTCGGGATAGAACGCAGCCCGAACTGGGAGGCGATCATCTGCTCGGCGTCGCAGTCCACCTTGGCCAGAATGAACTGACCGGCGTATTCCGCCGCCAGCTTGTCCAGCACCGGCGTGAGCTGCAGGCAGTGTTGGCTGCGCTCGGACCAGAAGTAGAACAGCACCGGAATGGACATCGATTGTTCCAGCGTCTGGTGCAGGTTAGTTTCGTTAATATCAACAACAGCTTGAGCTAGCATCTCTTTTTCTCTCTGATCGTGCGGAGCCATGGGGTGTAGATGGGGGCGCGCCGCCATTCTTCAACCCCGACGGGCGAATTAAGCGTTGCTGCGCAGCAGCCAATCCAGGCAGCGGCCCGGCAAAATGCGGCGCAGCACGCTCATCGCGTGCGCCAGCAGGGTCACCGGGTAGCGCAATTTGGCGCGCGGGCTTTCCAGCGCGTGGCGCAATTTGGGCAGAATGGCCTCCGGCGTCAGCGTCAGGCGTTTGGCGATGCCGGGGTTGTGCACCGGCTTGTCGCTCTGCGCCTGGTTGACGTTCTGGCTAAAGTGGGTGGAGATCGGCCCCGGCTCGATCAGGCTGACCTGAATGCCGCTGCCGTGCAGCTCCATGCGCAGCGCGTCCGACCAGGCTTCCAGCGCGAACTTGCTGGCGGCATAGGCGCCGCGTCCGGCGCTGGAGACCAGGCCCATCACCGAACTGGTCTGAATGATGCGCCCTTCACCGTGCGGCAACATCGCCGGCAACAGCAGCTGGGTCAGTTGGTGGGTGCCGAACAGGTTGGTGGAGAACTGACGCTCCAGCTGGCTGCGCGAAATGCGGCTGAGCGGGCCGTAAACGCCGAACCCGCCATTGTTGAACAAGCCGTACAGGCGGCCGCCGGTCAGCGCGATCACTTCGGCGGCGGCGCGCTCGACGCTGGCGCTGTCGTCCAGATCCAGCTCGATGCCTTCCAGCCCGAGCTGGCGCATGTTTTCCACGTCCTGCGGCTTGCGGCAGGCGGCCAGCACCCGATAGCCGCGGTTGCGCAGATCCTGCGCCGCAATCAATCCAATCCCGCTGGAACAGCCGGTTATCAATACCGCTTTTTGCATAACTTTACCTAGTGTACGACCCTAATTTAGTTAGACTCATGTTTTACTAGCGGTTCCAGGCGCTCCGCCATCCAGGTGGCGATAAACGGCTGGGCGTCCCCATTGGGGTGCAATCCGTCATCCTGCATCCATTCCGGCTTCACCACCACCTGTTCCATATAGAACGGCAGCAGCGGAATGTTGAACTGTTTGGCCAACGCCGGATAGACGGCGCTGAACGCCTCAGTATAGCGGCGGCCGTAGTTCGGCGGGATGCGGATCTGCATCAGCAGCGGCTGTGCGCCGGCCTGCTGCACCCGCGTGATGATTTGGCCGAGATCGCGCTGTACGTCCTGCGCCGGGAACCCGCGCAGGCCGTCGTTGGCGCCCAGCTCGATCAGCACCCAGCGCGGCCGATGTTGTTTCAGCAGCGCGGGCAGGCGTGCCAGCCCCTGCGCGGCGGTGTCACCGCTGATGCTGGCGTTGACCAGCTGTGGCGCGCCCGGCTTTTTTTGCCACTGTTCGGCCAACAGCGTCGGCCAGGCCCGCTCGATCGGCAGGCGGTAGCCGGCGCTTAAACTGTCGCCCAAAATCAACAAGGTATCGGCGGCGGCAGCGCGTAAACTGAATAATCCCAACAGCAAAAGGAAGGGAAGATGCCAGCGGAAAACGTTCTTGAAGTTCATCATCTTAGTAAACACGTTGGTCAGGGTGAGCATCAGCTCACCATCCTTACCGGAGTCGAGCTGCTTGTCAAACCCGCGCAGACGATCGCCCTGATCGGGGAATCCGGCTCGGGCAAGTCGACCTTACTGGGCATATTGGCCGGGCTGGATGACGGCAGCGAAGGCGAAGTGCGTTTGCTGGGCGAGTCGCTGACCGCGCTGGACGAAGAGGGGCGTGCCGCGTTGCGCGCCAGAAATGTCGGCTTCGTGTTTCAGTCGTTCATGCTGGTGCCGACGCTGAACGCGCTGGAGAACGTGCAGCTGCCGGCGCTGCTGCGCGGCGAGAGCGACAGGCAGAGCCGCGAGCAGGCGGTGCAGCTGCTCGAGCAGTTGGGGCTGGGCAAGCGGCTCGATCACCTGCCGGCGCAGCTGTCCGGTGGCGAGCAGCAGCGTGTGGCGCTGGCGCGCGCCTTCAGCGGCCGGCCGCGGGTGCTGTTCGCCGATGAGCCGACCGGTAACCTCGATCGTCAAACCGGCGATCGCATCGCCGATTTGCTGTTCTCGCTCAACCGCGATTTCGACACCACCCTGATCCTGGTGACCCACGACGAAACCCTGGCGGCGCGCTGCCAGCGGCGGCTGCGGCTGCGCGAAGGCAAGCTGTGGGAGGAAGCATGATCTGGCGCTGGTTCTGGCGCGAATGGCGCTCGCCGTCGCTGCTGATCGTTTGGCTGGCGTTGACGCTCTCCGTGGCCTGCGTGCTGGCGCTGGGCAGCATCAGCGATCGCATGGACAAAGGGCTCAGCCAGCAGAGCCGCGACTTTATCGCCGGCGATCGGGTGCTGCGCAGCGCGCATCCGGTGCCGGAAGGCTGGTTGCTGGACGCGCAGCAGCAGGGGCTGAAGGTGAGCCGCCAGCTGTCGTTCACCACCATGACCTATGCCGGCGATCGGCCGCAGCTGGCGGACGTGAAAGCCACCGATCTGGTCTATCCGCTGTACGGCAAGCTGGAAACGCGCCCGGCCAACATCAAGCCTGAACCGGGCAGCGTGCTGGTGGCGCCGCGCTTGCTGGCGCTGCTGAACGTGAAAGTCGGGGATTCGCTCGAGGTGGGCGACACCACGCTGCGCATCGCCGGTGAAATCATTCAGGAGCCGGACGCCGGCTTCAATCCGTTCCAGACCGCGCCGCGCATCATGATCAACCTGGCCGACGTCGATAAGACCGGCGCGGTGCAGCCGGGCAGTCGCCTGACCTACCGTTATATGTTCGCCGGCGCGGAGCCGGATATTCAGCGTTACGAAGCGCGGCTGACGCCGCAGTTGACGCCGGACCAGCGCTGGTTCGGGCTGCAGGAATCCGGCAGCGCGCTCGGCAAGTCGTTGCAGCGATCTCAACAGTTCCTGCTGCTGTCGGCCCTGTTGACGCTGCTGTTGTCGATCGCCGCCGTGGCGGTGGCGATGAGCCACTATTGCCGCAGCCGTTACGATCTGATCGCGGTGCTGAAAACCCTCGGCGCCGGGCGCGGCGCGCTGCGTAAGCTGATCGTCGGCCAGTGGCTGGCAGTGATGGCGCTGGCGGCGGTATGTGGCGGGGCGATCGGGCTGGCGTTCGAAGCGCTGCTGATCCGCCTGCTGAAGCCGGTGTTGCCGGCCGCGTTGCCCGCCGCCGGCGCCTGGCCGTGGCTGTGGGCGTTCGGCGCGCTGGTGCTGATTTCGCTGCTGGTCGGGCTGCGGCCGTATCGCCAGCTGCTGGCGACCCAGCCGCTGCGGGTGCTGCGCCGCGACGTGACGGCCAACGTCTGGCCACTGCGCTACTTCCTGCCGGTGACGGCGGCGATCGTGGTGGCGCTGTTGGTGGCGCTGATGGGGGCCAGTACGCTGCTGTGGGCGATTTTGGCCGGTATGGCGGTGCTGGCGTTGCTGTTGGGCGGCATGGGTTGGGGCAGCCTGCTGCTGCTGCGCCGCATCACGCTCAAGAGCCTGGCGCTGCGGCTGGCGGTCAATCGCCTGCTGCATCAGCCGTGGGTGACCATCAGCCAGCTGGCGGCGTTCTCGCTGTCGTTCATGCTGTTGGCGCTGTTGCTGGTGCTGCGCGGCGATCTGCTCGAACGCTGGCAGCAACAGCTGCCGCCGGACAGCCCGAACTTTTTCCTGCTCAATATGACCGAGGCGCAGGTGCCGCAGGTGAAAACCTTCCTGCAGCAGCACCAGATCAAGCCGGAAACCTATTACCCGATCGTTCGGGTGCGTCTGACCGAGATAAACCAGCAGGTGGCGACAGAACGGGTGCATGAAGACGATCCGGGCGGCGAGGCGGTGAACCGCGAACTGAACCTGACCTGGCTGGCAGCGCTGCCGGATCACAATCCGCTGGTGGCGGGCAGCTGGCCGCCGAAAACCGGCGAGGTTTCGATGGATGAAGGCATCGCCGGGCGGCTGAAGATCAAGCTGGGCGACACGCTGACCTTCAGCGGCGATACCCAGGCGTTCAGCGCCAAGGTCACCAGCCTGCGTCAGGTGGATTGGGAGAGCCTGAAGCCGAACTTTTACTTTATCTTCCCGCCGGGCGCGCTGGACGGCCAGCCGCAGACCTGGCTCACCAGCTTCCGCTACGACGGCGACGGCCAGATGCTGACCCAACTCAACCGTCAGTTCCCGACGCTCAGTCTGCTGGACATCGGCGCGATCCTGAAACAGGTCGGCGGCGTGCTGCAGCAGGTCAGCCGCGCGCTGGAGGTGATGGTGGTGCTGGTGGTGCTGTGTGGCGGCCTATTGCTGCTGGCGCAGGTGCAGGTCGGCATGCGTCAACGCCGCCAGGAGCTGGTGGTGTACCGTACGCTGGGGGCCGGCAAACGGCTGCTGCGCCGCACGCTGTGGTGCGAGTTCGCCCTGCTGGGGCTGGTGGCGGGCATCGCGGCGGCGGTGGGCGCCGAGGCGGCGCTGTGGCTGTTGCAGAGCCGGGTGTTCGACTTCCCGTGGACGCCGACGCCGGTGCTGTGGTGGGCGCTGCCGCTGGCCAGCGCGCTGCTGTTGTCGCTGTGCGGCGGCTGGCTGGGTGTGCGCCTGCTGCGCGGCCGGGCGCTGTTCCGCAGTTATGAGGGGTAATGTTGACTTAGCGGGATGAAAAAAAGGGGTTAGCCTAAGGCTAACCCCTTTTACTTTCGGCGGCGGTGCCTTAGGCCAGCTTCTGCTGTGCCCAGGCCAGCCCGCTTTGGTATTCGCCCGGCAGCAGCGGCGCCAGCGCCTGCAGCGCCTGGCGCAGATCGGCGGCGCTCGGGTCGTTCAGATTGAGGTGGCCGACCTTGCGGCCAGGGCGCACCTCTTTCTCATACCAGTGCAGGTGCACCAGCGGCAGCGACAGCCACTGTTCGTTGACGGCGGTGCCGATCAGGTTGACCATCACCGACGGCGTGCTCACCACCGGCTGCGGCAGCGGCAGGCCGAGGATGGCGCGCAGGTGCAGCTCGAACTGGCTGATGGACGCGCCGTTTTGCGTCCAGTGGCCGCTGTTGTGCACGCGCGGTGCCAGTTCGTTGATCAGCAGCCGATCGCCGACGATAAAGCACTCCATCGCCATCACGCCGACGTAGTTCAGCTCGTTCAGGATCGCCGCCAGCATCCGCTCGGCCTGTTGCTGCAGCGCCGGGTTGGGCTGCGGCAGCGCCACGCTGGTGCGCAGGATGCCGTCTTCATGCAGGTTATGGGTCAGCGGGTAGAATACCGAACGCCCGTCGTGGCCGCGCGCGCCTACCAGCGACACTTCGCCGGAGAAATTGATGCCTTGCTCGACGATGCACTCGCCATAGGCGTCGGCCGGCAGTTCGGCTTCCTGGCCCGGACGCAAGCGCCATTGGCCGCGGCCGTCATAGCCACCGACTCGGCGTTTGACGATCGCCAGCTCGCCCAGCGAAGCGAACACCTGCGGCCATTCGGCGGCGCTCGCCAGCAGCTGCCACGGCGCGGTCGCCAGGCCGAGCTGGTCGAGCAGCTGTTTTTGCGTCAGGCGATCCGCCAGACGCGGGAAGATGTCGCGGTTGACGAAGGCGCTGTGGGTCGCCAGTTCGCGCGTCAGCGCGGTTTCCGGCCAGCGTTCGATCTCGGCGGTAATGACGCTGTTCTGATACGGCACCGCCTCGGGCTCGGCATCGATGCCGACGGGGTAAACGGCGATGCCCAGCGGTTCGCCGGCCTGGCGCAGCATGCGCCCCAACTGGCCGTTGCCCAGTACGCAAACCGGCTTCATGCGTCCTCCCGCGGATCGGGGTGGTTCAAGACGTCGTCGGTCTGCGCCTGACGCCAGTTCGCCAAACGCTGCGCCAGCGCGGCGTCGTGCAACGCCAGGATCTGCATCGCCAGCAGCCCGGCGTTGGCGGCGCCGGCTTTGCCGATCGCCAACGTGCCGACCGGGATGCCGCGCGGCATTTGCACGATGGAGTAGAGGCTGTCCACGCCGCTCAGCGCGGCGCTTTGCACCGGCACGCCCAGCACCGGCACCAGGGTTTTCGCCGCCAGCATGCCCGGCAGGTGCGCCGCACCGCCGGCGCCGGCGATGATCACGTCAAAGCCGTTGGCGGTAGCCTGCTCGGCGAAGCTGAACAGCTTGTCCGGCGTGCGGTGAGCGGAAACGACTTCGACATGGAAGGGGACATCGAGCTGGGTCAGGACTTCTGCGGCGAACTGCATGGTGGCCCAGTCACTTTTCGATCCCATTACAATTGCGATTTTAGCCCCGGCATTGGCGGCTGAAGCGGCGTTGGCTCCCATGGGTGTAAGGCTCCTGTGGTTTGTCTGGCGTCGGCTGAGGACCGAATGAGGGCGTAGAGCATACCATGAGCGCACGGCGAGGAAAACGGTTGCGTCGCCGGTTTTCACCGGCGAAAGCGCGAATTTTCACTCGCGCGCCAGTCCGGAACTCAGAATGGGAATTGAATCAGCTCGACGGCGTCGGCGCTGACTTTGATCATCGATCCTTCGACGTGCCAGGCGCCCAGCACCGCGCGATGGGCTTCGCCGTTGCTCAACGCCAGCCGGTGCACCGCCGGGCGATGGGTATGGCCGTGGATCATCCAGTGCACGTCGTGGCGCAGCATCGTTTGCTCGACCGCCTGCGGGTTGACGTCCATGATGGCTTCCGACTTGTACTGGTTGGATTGTTGGCTGCGGGCGCGCATTTTAGCGGCGATCTTCAGTCTCCAGCGCAGCGGCAGCGCCAGGAACAGTTTTTGAATCAGCGGGTTGTGCACCTTGCGGCGGAATTGCTGATAGGCCTGATCGTCGGTGCACAGCGTGTCGCCGTGCAGGATCAGGATCCTGCGGCCGTACAGTTCCAGCACTTTTTCTTCCGGCAGCAGCTGCATGCCGCTGGCGCGGGCAAAGCGTTTGCCGAGCAGAAAATCACGGTTGCCGTGGATGAAATAGCAGGGCACGCCGGCCTGTTGCAGCGCCTTCAGCGCCGCGGCGATCTCCGCGTGCAGCGGCTCGGGATCGTCGTCGCCGATCCAGGCTTCAAACAGGTCGCCGAGGATGTACAGCGCGTCGGCGTGAATCGCTTCGCGCCGTAAAAAACGCAGAAAACCGGCAGTGATTGCCGGTTCCTGTGCGCACAAGTGCAGATCTGCGATGAACAGCGTACTCATGCAGCCGCGATTACTCGCTGACGGTCACGCTGTTGATCACAACGTCTTCTACCGGTACGTCTTGGTGCATGCCGCTGCGGCCGGTTTTCACGCCTTTGATCTTGTTGACCACGTCCATGCCTTCAACCACTTCAGCAAACACGCAGTAGCCCCAGCCCTGCACGTTTTCGCCGCGGAAGTTCAGGAAGTCGTTGTCGGCTACGTTGATGAAGAACTGTGCGGTGGCGGAGTGCGGATCGTTGGTGCGCGCCATTGCCAGGGTGCCGATGGTGTTTTTCAGACCGTTGTTGGCTTCGTTCTTGATGGTCGCGTTGGTCGCTTTCTGGTTCATGCCGGGTTCAAAGCCGCCGCCCTGGATCATAAAGCCGTTGATCACACGGTGGAAGATGGTGTTGTCGTAGAAACCGGCGCGGCAGTAGTTCAGGAAGTTTTCAACGGTAACCGGCGCTTTGTCAGCAAAGGTCTTGATAACGATATCGCCGTGATTGGTGTGGAAAGTAACCATAGTTTTAATCCTAACAAGGTGAAGTGAGACGTCACGTAAAGCGAGTGAACATTCAGACCGCCCTTATAACATATCCACCCCAGCGAGTCAGCAGCGGCTCAACCGCGCACTGTCTGTGGTAATTGCATTTGTGTTATATTATAACAATTATGCCAACCGCCGAATTTTGCGCATTTTATTCGCGTGAAGCCAGCAAAGCATGGCCTTAACCTTGCAATAGATCAGGCTTCAGGTTTCAATACGCTACCGGGCGGAAAACCTGAGGCCCGGTTATCTTTTTTGTTATCACGCACACCACGGAATCTCCCGATGCTAAAGATTTTTAATACCCTGAGTCGTCAAAAAGAGGAATTCAAACCCATTCATGCCGGGAAAGTGGGCATGTACGTGTGCGGGGTAACCATCTATGACCTGTGTCACATCGGCCACGGTCGTACCTTTGTCGCTTTCGACGTGGTGGCGCGTTACCTGCGCTATCTCGGCTATTCGCTGAACTACGTGCGCAACGTCACCGACGTGGACGACAAAATCATTCGCCGCGCGGCGGAAAATCATGAGACCTGCGATCAGCTGACCGAACGCATGCTGGCGGAAATGCACGCCGACTTCGACGCGCTGCTGATCGATCGCCCGGACAGTGAACCGCGCGCGACCCAGCATATCGCCGAGATCATCGAGATCACCCAGCGCCTGATCGATCGCGAACACGCCTACGTGGCCAGCAACGGCGACGTGATGTTCTCCATCGACAGCGATCCGCAATACGGGCTGCTGTCGCGCCAGGATCTGGATCAACTGCAGGCCGGCGCGCGTGTGGAGATCGACGACGTGAAGCGCAACCCGATGGACTTCGTGCTGTGGAAGATGTCCAAGCCGGGCGAGCCGAGCTGGCAGTCGCCGTGGGGGCCGGGCCGCCCAGGCTGGCATATCGAATGCTCCGCCATGAACTGCAAGCAGCTGGGCACCCACTTCGATATCCACGGCGGTGGTTCCGATCTGATGTTCCCGCACCACGAGAACGAGATCGCGCAGTCGAGCTGCGCCCACGATGGCCCGTACGTCAATTACTGGATGCACTCCGGCATGGTGATGATCGACAAAGAGAAGATGTCCAAATCGCTGGATAACTTCTTCACCATCCGCGACGTGCTCGGGCATTACGATGCGGAGACGGTGCGTTACTTCCTGATGTCCGGCCACTATCGCAGCCAGCTGAACTACAGCGAAGAGAACCTCAAGCAGGCGCGTACCGCGCTGGAGCGTCTCTATACCGCGCTGCGCGGCACCGACGCCAATGCCGCGCCGGCCGGCGGCGAAGCGTTGGAAGCCCGCTTCCGCGAAGCGATGGACGACGACTTCAACACCCCGGAAGCCTACTCGGCGCTGTTCGATCTGGCGCGCGAAGTGAACCGCCTGAAAGGGGAAGACATGGCGGCGGCCAACGGCATGGCGGCGGAATTGCGCAAGCTGGCGAACGTACTCGGCCTGCTGCAGCAGGAGCCAGAGCAATTCCTGCAAGGGGGCGCTCAGGTTGACGACGGCGAAGTGGCGGAGATCGAAGCGCTGATCAAGCAGCGTAACGAAGCGCGTGCCGCCAAGGACTGGGCGTTGGCGGATGCCGCTCGCGATCGCTTGAACGAGATGAACATTGTGCTGGAAGACGGCCCACAGGGCACCACCTGGCGTCGCAAGTAATCCGGCCGCAGGAAAAACAAAAAAGGCGCTGAATTCAGCGCCTTTTTCTATTGCGACAACCGAGGGTTATGGCTTGACCACGACCTTGCCGCCGTCGAACTCCACCACCTGATCGGCGACGATCTTGCAGCGTTTGCGGGTTTCGACCTTGCCGTCGACTTTCACCCGCCCTTCGGCGATGACTTCTTTGGCGGCGCCGCCGCTTTCACACCAGCCCTGGAACTTCAGCAGATCGCACAGTTCGACGTGGGGATGATTGTCCAGATTGAAAATTTCCATACTGCCTTACTTATTTAGGTTGAACGTCGTGATATTCCTCGCAGGCCTGCAAGGTATTTTGGATCAGTGTAGCAACGGTCATCGGGCCAACGCCACCCGGCACCGGGGTGATGTAGGCGGCGCGCTCGCTGGCGGCGTCGAAGTCGACATCGCCCACCACTTTACCGCTTTCCAGGCGGTTGATGCCGACGTCCACCACGATGGCGCCCGGTTTAATCCAGTCGCCCGGAATGAAGCCCGGCTTGCCGACCGCCACCACCAGCAGATCGGCGTTCTCGACGTGATGACGCAGATTTTTGGTGAAGCGGTGGGTGACCGTAGTGGTGCAGCCGGCCAGCAGCAGTTCCATGCTCATCGGGCGGCCGACGATGTTGGAGGCGCCGACCACCACGGCGTTCAGGCCGTAGGTATCGATGTTATAACGCTCCAGCAGGGTAACGATGCCGCGCGGGGTGCACGGGCGCAGCTTAGGCGCGCGCTGGCACAGGCGGCCGACGTTGTACGGATGGAAGCCGTCGACGTCTTTGTCCGGATGAATGCGTTCCAGCACCTTGACGTTATCAATGCCGGCCGGCAGCGGCAGCTGCACCAGAATGCCGTCGATTTCCTCATCGGCGTTCAACTGGTCGATCAGCGCCAGCAGTTCGGCCTCACTGGTGGCAGCGGGCAGATCGTAGGAGCGGGAAAGGAAGCCGACTTCATCGCAGGCGCGGCGCTTGCTGGCGACGTAAATTTGCGAAGCCGGGTTCTCGCCGACCAGCACAACCGCCAGCCCTGGGGCGCGTTTGCCGGCCGCCAGACGTTGTTTCACTTGCTCAGCCACTTCGTTTCTAACCTGCTGCGCAATCGTTTTACCATCAATAATCTTTGCTGACATCAGTGTGGAAATCCATCAATTAAGAAAAGCGGGGGATGCCGCTATTCTGGCAGAAGCTGAGCGCGCTGTCAGGCGCAGAATCACCCTCGCCGCCGTTGCCGAGGCCGATTTACGCTTTTTTTATGCCGGCTTCAGGAACCTCTACGCCATTTTTACCTGCATTTGGATACGCTGAGGCCGTTCACAGGGCGAAAGAGGGCAGGATCATGAGAGCGATAACCCGGCTTTATCCGTTGCATCACCAGCCTGACCAGCAACCGGCGGAGCTTAAACACGTAGGGGAAACGGTGTTCGATTCTTCGCTGCATCCGGCGGACAGCGCGCAGCTGATTGCGCTGCATCAGCTTGGCCAACACCCGCTGGCGCCGTCGTGGCGGGCGCGCCTGAGCGCGCTGTGGCGGAAGCTGTGCGCATGAACGGCAATACGTTGATGATCTGCGTCTTGCTGCTTGGCTGGGCGCCGTGGAGTCAGGCCTCTTTGAACAGCACGCCCCCCGACGCCGCGCTGGCGGCGAGACTGGCGGCGACCTGCAACACGCAGGCGGTTGAGCATGCCGACTGGAGCGATATCACGGCGGTCGTTCAGTCCGCACGCGTTTGCCTGCAGCGAGACACCGCGCGGCAGCATTCTGAACGCTCGCCGGGCGACACCGCTGTTGGCCTGGTTCAACGCAGCGTTGCCAGGGCCGCTGTGCGGGTGCTGGCGGAAAAAACGCCATAAAGCACGGCCGCCGCCGTAACGTCATGAAAAGGCATTGACTCGCTAACCTCTGACCGTATAATCCCAACCCGCAGCCGCAGGTTGCCGCATCTCAATGCGCCCTTAGCTCAGTTGGATAGAGCAACGGCCTTCTAAGCCGTAGGTCATAGGTTCGAATCCTATAGGGCGTGCCATTAACCCCATCTTTTGCTGGCTACTTCAGTTCATGATAATGCGCTCTAAGGTGACTTTGAACGTTTCCTGGTGGCGCAGACAGATTCTTCATCAGTTTGTCTCCTACTGATGGCCTTAACATTCTCATCTGATATCACTATCAGGTTGCTTCCTATGTATCATACTTGTCTAAGTAATAGTTTGGATAAAAATTGGCCGCATGGCGGATGTAATTGTCGTAGGTAAGTTGCGTTTTCAAGTTAAAAAGGCTATACAAATTAAAGAATTTTTTAAGTTAAATTTTAAGATGGTTGATTAAGTGTATTTGATGTGTGGATGTATATTATAATTTTTTATATCCTGGTTTTAATTTGGGTTTTTAATATGTTGATGAAGTTGTTTAAAAGTACTAGTTAAAAAATGTGAGGGGGAAGTTGCACGCTCTAAATGGCCGATATTTATCAGGTGTTGTGCGTGAATTTTAATGAAATCGATATCGATAGAATCTGTTCGTATAGTATATCGGTTAATTAATTGGTAAGTCTATTAAAAAATTGGGTGATTGGTGCGTTGACTATATTGATGATGCAGTGAAAATGAGGTGTATTGATGAGTGGTGAATCTATTAAAATATACATAAAGAATAATCTTAAATCACTAAAGCGGACTGTTGTTAATGTTCATAAAAAATGGAAGTATCGCAATAGTTCTAATTCTGAGGTTCTTTGGGTTTCACTAGGGGAAAATTGCCTTCCAGATGATGTTCTTCGACGGCACAACAGGAAGTCTTTTAGCTCCGTATTTTCTTCTGGCCGCTCAAATATTGAGTATGTTATTCAGATGGAGAAGGATGGATACAATAATTTATTAAAAGAAGAGTGCTTGAATTATTTTCCTGATGGAGATGGTTCTGTCGTACGTTCTATTTTTTATAAAGATTGTGAGGGAGAGTATAGCGAAAGGCATATGGTTGGGTTTGAGTTCACTCATCATGATCCTCTCAAAGTTAAGGAGGATGGCCGGGCTTTCAAGCGAAGAATATCTCGCCAATTGCAGTATCGAGGTAAGAAGGATTTTGTTTTCTTTTATCATCATAGAGTTACTGAAAAAAGCGATCTTTCTCTTTTGAGAAGGAATTTAAACGATTTTTTATCGTTTTATAATGTTAATGGTTGTACTTGTTATATTGTACTTTTTTATCAAAATATAATAATGAGTAGTGAGGCCAAACGTATCGATTTCACTGCCTTTGATACAGGTCTACTTGAGTTTGTATGCCATACTCATGATATGTGGGGAGGGGATAATCCAGAAATATTTTGGGCTAAGGGAGATGATGACCTTTTCTCTGAGATATTTATTACTGTCGATAATTACAAATTGAAAAAAGGGGCGAGTAGCGATGCAGAATACTAATATCGTACTTTCATCGTTTATGAAAGAAGCAGCATCTTCTGACGAGAGGGGGTAAGCAATAATAGTGCGAGTTCTCCGAAATGGGAAAGGGTGAAGGCTTTTGGTATATGCAGTGGTCTACATCTCGATGTGTTCGAGGGCAACGGCTATGAGTGGGAGGCTGTCAGCGTAGCCAGCGCTGGTGGTGAAACCGTCAATTCGTTTATCTACATGCCGAAGAAATGCCTACGCTCTGAGGTTTCATTCTGATAATTTGATAAAAAACGGCTGCGGCCGTTTTTTGTTGCAAGTCTTAGACTACTTCCTCAGGAAGTGATCTTTTACTGTTATCCTTAAACCACCACCTATGAAGATGGTGTTTGTTTCTGTTGGGTTACAACCCGAAGAGGGGCGATGTGGAAATTTTGCACCTTAGGTTTTGATGCTTCAGAGAAACGGTGAATTTTTCTCTCTGTAACGAAGGTAATAATAATATTAATTGGCAGGGAATAAGTGTTTTTAGCCGCCTGCTTAGCATGTAATAGAGTGGTGATATGAGAAATAGCATAAAAACGGTCATGCTAAGTGATGGGTTGTTTGATTGATTGGCTATTGATTCTCGAAAGAGTTAAAGTTGGTAAAATAGATTGAAATATTTCCAATTGAATCACGCTCCCCCACTCATCGTTGCGTGGTAAGCATAAGAAAAGTGTTTTCGAGATTATTGCAATGAATAACGATGTTTTTATCTGGCTCTTGCTAGGAAGACATGAATAGCCGTCAGCCAATGAAAGTCACTAGACAGACTCATTAATAATGGTTCTGCGAGGTTGTTTGTTTGGAAATTTAACGTTAATGATGCTCTCACTGACATGGTAGGCGTTTTTAACTTCGAGAATATTGTATATCTTGGTTATCACACATTTATCGGTATAAGAAAGCTTTACAGTGATTGATGTAGTTCCTTTAATATCTCATATCTGAGGGGCGATGGTTAGATACATTGCTATCTCTAATCACTCATACGTAAAGCGGTGACAGGCTAGCTAGCTTAGGGGGGCATTAAGCCGCTGGATATGCCCAATAATAAAAGAGGCGCACAGATGGAAAAAGGGACCGACGGGCAATTCACTTTTCTCTTTTTGTTCATAAAGGGGAAGGCCGGCAGGTTACTGGTTACTCCAGAGCTTAGCGGGTTTGACGTGATGGGTTTTCACCTGACAATGAATGTTGTCACAGAAAACGGCAAGTGGCATTGAACTTTCGTTTATTTTGCCGCGCTACAATAGGCGAAAATTTCCCCATGGAGCCTATCGTGCGCAAATCCAGATTCTTTCTCGTGACCTTGCTGTGTCTGTGTGCCGCCGCCGTGCTGTACGTCATGGCATACCGGGCGCTGGGGCATTACCTCAGCGACGGCGAGAAGGCCTACCCGGATATCAGCGTTGAAATTCGCTGAGGGCCGGTCGGCGCGGTGGTGATCGCGCCGACTTTTTTGCACTGATTTACCCGCCATTTACCCGCCGTCGGCAATGATGACGCAGCGTCTCCACATTGTGTGGTTCTCTTGGGCGGAATGCGGTTATGTCACTGCAACAGGTTTCGAATGTCTCGTTGAGCAACAACGGCTTAAAGGGCATCGGCTATAAACATTACGCGTTGGCGATCGTGGCGTTTGCGGCGGTCGTGCGGTTTATTTCCTTAACGGACAGGTATTTTTGGTGCGATGAGGCCTCCAGCGTGCTGACCAGCCGCTATGACGTGGGCGCTTTGCTGTACCACGCTTCCTTCGATGTTCACCCGCCGCTGTATTACCTGTTGCTGCATGGCTGGATGGTGCTGTTTGGCGACAGCATCATGGCGGCCCGTTCGCTGAGCCTGGTGCTCGGCGTGGCGACAGTGGCGCTGGCGATGCGCTTTACGCGTTGGCTGGCCAACGAGCGGGCGGCGCTGATAGCGGGCTGGCTGATGGCGATCATGCCGATGGCGGTGCGTTACAGCCAGGAGGCGCGCATGTATGCGCTGATGGGGCTGCTGGCGATCGCCGCCGCCATGGCGTTGGCGAAGTGGCTGAAAACGCCGGATAACCGCCGCTATCTGGCGCTGTATGCGCTGTTGATGACGCTGAGCTTTTATACCCATTACTTCACGATTTTTACCCTCATCGCGCATTGGCTGGTGGTGTTGGCGCTGTCGTGCCGCCGCGAAGGCGAGTGTTATATCAAGCAACCGGCGTGGTGGCTGGCCAATGCGGCGATCGGGGTGGCCTACATTCCCTGGCTGCTGGTGCTGTTCAATCTGCTGGCGCATATCGCCGAGCTGCGGGTCGGCGGCGACGTCGGTTGGATCCCTCAGGTTTCCTGGAGCGATCTGCCGGCGATGTTCTGGCGTTTTCTCACGGGCCATGATGGCAGCAACTATCCCACGATCATTCTCTGGCTGTTGCCGGCGATGTTTGTCGCTTTATGTTCACTGTTGCTGTGGCGGCGCCAGATGCCGAGAAAATACGCTCTGCTGCTGCTCGGCGGCATGCTGATTCCGGTAATGTTGGTATTCGCCATTTCCTGGCGCTCGCCGCTGTTTGTCGATCGCTATCTCTATTCCGCCGCGCTCGGCATTCCGCTGGTGTTGGGTGTGCTGATCGCCGGAACGAAAAACCGGGTGCGCGGGATCTCTTTGCTGCTGTTCTTCAGCCTGCTGTTCGGCTGCGGCGTGCGCAATGATTACCCGGTCGAGAAAGATGAGTTCAAGGTGATGGTGCACTATATCAACAGCCACTATCAGCCTAACGATGCGGTGGTGGTCAGCAACATGTTCAACTACCTGAGCTATGTGTATTACAACAAACAGGGCTATCGCGCCTTGCTGTATACCCCCGCCAGGCCCAACGGCATTTCGGGCAAGCCCAACGCCTATGGCTTCGGCACCTTTTTCCACGATCGGGCGGCGCAGACCTACGTCGATAAGCTCAGCGTTTTATCGAAAACCCACCGCCGAGTCTGGCTGGTCAGCGGCGGGGATTTCAATCAGGACTTCGGCCGTTCGCCGCCGGGGTGGGTCAATACCGGCACCTTCAAGAGCGGCGGTTTCGAATCGCGCCTGTTCGTGGTGCATTGAGCGAAATGTCATATTTCCCATTCGGCGTTACATCTGGCCGAGCAAACTTACGCGGGGATGACAGTTCTATACATTGGGATTGGTACTGTAGCTCTACCCGATGATGTTGTGTGTTATCCATTCCCTGTAGTGTATTACCCCATCCCTGTTAAGTTTATCCCGCCTTGCGCGGGATTTTTTTTACCTGCGCCGGGCGAGATGCAGGCCGCCGCTCATGATGCTGCGGGTGGTCGGCAGGGCGAGAAAATCGTGCGGGAATCCGAGCTCGATGGCGCTGAGATCGTCCAAACGCCGCCAATGTTCTTGCGCCAACGTCACGTTCAATGCACCGAGGTTATCTTCCAGTTGCGCCAGAGTGCGGGCGCCGACGATCGGCGCGGTGACCGTCGGGTGGCGCAGCGTCCAGGCCAGCGCGATTTGCGCTGGGGTATATCCCGTTCCTTGAGCTATCTGGTTGACGGCGTCGGCGATATCGAGATTGCGCGTGTTCAGCATCCCCTTGGCGCGCACGGTTTCACGCCGAGTGCCCGCTTCATCGGGCGACGGCTGCAGATCCTGCCGCCGATATTTGCCGCTGAGTACGCCGCCGGCCAGCGGCGACCATGGGGTCACGCCCAGCCCCAATTCTTGCGCCATCGGCATCAGTTCGCGCTCGACGGTGCGTTCCAGCAGGCTGTATTCGATTTGCAGCGCGATCAGCGGCGACCAGCCGCGCAATTCCGCCAGCATTTGCATTCTCGACGCCTGCCAGGCGGGGAGGTCCGATACCGCCACATACAGCACTTTCCCGGCGCGCACCAGGTCGTCCATGGCGCGCATGATCTCTTCCACCGGCGTGGTGAAATCCCAGGCGTGTAAATAGAGCAGGTCGATGTAATCGGTATTGAGCCGTTGCAGGCTGGCTTCAACCGATCGCAGCATGCTTTTGCGATGATTGCCGCCGGAATTGGGGTCGTCCGGCTGCATCGGCAGGGTGTACTTGGTGGCGATCACCAGCCGATCGCGGCGTCCGGCGGCGAATTCCCCGACGAAACGTTCGGCGCTGCCTTCGGTATAGCGGTTGGCGGTATCGATAAAATTGCCGCCGCGTTCGACGTAGACGTCGAACAGCCGGCGGGCTTCAGCCAGCTCGGCTCCCCAACCCCAGTCGGCGCCGAAGGTCATGGTGCCGAGCGCCAGCGGTGAAACGCGCAGGCCGGAGCGGCCCAGCAGGCGATAGTGATCCAGCGACAGCGATGTGTTCATAGGCATTCTCCCGTGTAGATGGCGTTTACGATAGCGCCCGCAGGCTGTTTAAAGAATGCACTATAATCTTCATGAATTATTAAGGAGGATGAGCATAATGAGAGGCAGTGATTTTGCCGAGTTGCGCGCCTTTGCCGCCATCGTCGAACACGGCGGTTTCGCGCGCGCCGCCGCGCATTTGGGCATGTCCGCTTCGGCGCTCAGCCAAACGCTGCGCAACCTGGAGACGCGGCTGGGCGTGCGTTTATTGAATCGCACGACGCGCAGCGTGGCGCCCACCGAAGCCGGCGCGCAGATGCTGGCGCGTTTGTTACCGGCCATGGAGGAGATCGACGCGGCGGTGGCGCAGGCGGTCGCGCGGCGACAAAATCCGTCAGGTCGGTTGCGATTAAACGTTACGCGCGTGGCGGCGCTGCATTATTTGGCGCCATTGATCGCACCGTTTCATCGGCAATACCCGGATATCGTTCTCGATCTCAGCATTGAAGAGAGGCTGGTGGATATTGTCGCCGGCGGCTTCGATGCCGGTGTGCGGCTGCATGAGAAGCTGGCGAAAGATATGGTGGCGGTCAAGCTGGGCGGGGAGGTGCGGATGCGCGTGGTCGCCTCGCCGGCGTATTTGGCTCGCTACGGCCGACCGCTAACCCCGGACGATCTGCGGCAGCATCGCTGCTTGAACTACCGCTGGCCGACCAACGGCAATCTGTATCGCTGGGAGTTTGAACGTGACGGAGTGAAGCGGGACATCGCCGTGGAAGGGCCGGTGATCGTCGATGAACCGGAAGTGTTGGTGCGGGCGGCGTTGGATGGCGCCGGCATCGCCTATCTGTTCGAGCAGCAGATCGCCACCGGCTTGGCCGACGGCAGGCTATTGCCGTTGCTCGATGCCTGGACGCCGCCGTTTCCCGGTTTTTATCTGTACTATCCGGCGAACCGCCAAACGCCGCGCCCGCTGCGCGCTTTTATCGATTTTGCCCGCCAATGGGCGGAACAAGGCGCGTAGCGCGATTTTTTTGAATAACACCGTCAGTTTTATTCAGTATTCAGCCGTGGCGCGCTTGATTAGATTGAACGCGAGAGGGGCGCCGCCGGCGCCTCTGAGCAATGAGTGGAGAATTTCTATGGCGAAGACAGTAGTGGTGTTTCATTCCGGCTACGGCCATACCGAGCGTTTGGCGAAAGTGGTGGCGGAAGGGGCCGGGGCGGAACTGATCGCCATCGATCAGGAAGGCGATATCAGCGATGAGGCCTGGCAGGCGCTGGATGAGGCGGACGCCATCATCTTTGGTTCGCCGACCTATATGGGCGGCCCGTCCTGGCAGTTCAAAAAATTCGCCGACGCCAGCTCCAAGGCCTGGTTCGGCCGCAAGTGGCAGGACAAAGTGTTCGGTGGCTTTACCAACAGCGCCAGCCTGAACGGCGATAAGCAGGTGACGCTGATCGCGCTGCAGACGCTGGCTTCGCAACATGGCGGCCTGTGGGTCAGCCTGGGGCTGCTGCCGGCCAACACCAAATCGGCGCAGCGCACCGACGTCAACAACCTGGGCGGTTCGGTGGGGCTGCTGGTGCAAACGCCGGCGGATGCCAGCGTGGATGAGATGCTGTCGGGCGATCTGGCGACCGCCAAGCTCTACGGTCAGCGCGTGGCGGGTTTTGCCGCCAAACTGGCGTAAGGCCTGACCTCGTTCAGAAGGGATTGGGGCGAGGCGAAATCCGCGTCGCGTTCATTTTCTCTGCACAATTGGCGCGTAAGCTGCGAAATGTTATTAGCCTGCTTGGGCTAACACTGCATTTCGTACAAATATTCCCGGTTCCTAGGCCGGGTTTTTTGTTGCTAAGGTCGGCTTAAGCTTTCACCGCTATACTGCGCGACGGCACAGGCAGGCAATGCATGGCTGTGTCGTAACTGTCGATTTGCTGTTGTTCAAGCAAGCCCGCTTCACGCGGGCTTTTTTTGGCTTGTTATTGCACGGGCGGCTCAGTTGCAGGAAAATAACCGCGCAGTTATTCCAATATTATTCAACGACCAATAACCACAAACTTATTAATGTCATTAACGCCTTCACGGGTATATTGCGGTTTTGCGCTATGCTGACAGTTGGGATGGGTATAATTTCCCGGCGGTTTACCGTGGCTGCAACCGATGCCGCATTAGGTTAAGAAAAGTCTGTTAATTAAATGTTAATGTTTTTCATTGTTGATTTGTCTGGCTTTTTTGGTTGAAATCCGGGTTGACAATCCCTCACTGGCCGGGCGAGAGCGTATGCACATTATTATTCTGGTTATTAGCAATATACGGGCGAGGCGATGAACGCCAGAATAAACGCCAGGCATGGCCTGCCGCTTACGGTTCAGCTGATCAATCTTTTCATGCTGGCCTTTTTACTTTCCCTGGTGGGTATTCTTAGCCGGCCGATTGGCTCGCTTTCTTTATTTTGGCCGGTCAACGCGATTCTGCTCGGGCTGCTGCTGCGTAAACCCGTTTACGCTACGCCGCTCGGCTGGCTCATCACTTATCTGGGCATGGTCGCCGCCGATCTCAGTACCGGTGAGGGCTGGTCCCTGGCGCTGTGGCTGAACGCCTGCAACATGTCGCTGATCGCCGTCGGTTACGGCATCATGCTGATGCTGCCGCAATCTCAACGGCGTATGGGCAAACCCCAGGCGATACTCTATATGTTCAGCGCCAGTCTGGCCGGATCGGCAGTGGCGTCGACGCTGTCGGTGCTGCGCAACGACAGCCTGTACAACAATACGGTGGTCGTCGCCTGGTTGGCCTGGTTCAGTGAGCAGTTCTCGACGACGTTGCTGCTGTTGCCGGTGCTGATGGCGGCGCCGCGGTTGAAACAGCTGTTTCGCATGCAGGTGCGTTGGCGCCTGAAAGGCTGCCTGCCGCTATTGGCGCTGCTGCTGTCGCTGGCGTTCAGCGTCTATATCGGCGGGCCGGGCGCTATCGCTTTCCCGATCCCGGCCCTGCTGTGGTGCGCCGTGCGCTACCAGTTGTTCCCCGTGACGCTGCTGACGTTGTTGACCGGCATGACCGAGATCAGCAACATTTCAGCCAACCTGGTGCTGTATGAAACGCCGAACAATCACAATGCCTTCCTCGATACCCTGATGTCCGCCCGCTTGGGCATCGCCATGCTGGTGATGGGACCGCTGATCCTCGCCAGCTCTATCGCCGCCAACCGTAAACTGATGCGGCGTCTAGAGCACAGTGCCAACCACGATTTCCTGACCGGGGTGCTGGCGCGCAGCGCGATGACGCGCAAAGCGGGCGAGCTGCTGGAACATAAGCACCGTTCCAAGGAGGCGGTGTCGTTACTGCTGATCGACATCGACCATTTCAAACAGATCAACGATACGCATGGCCACAGCGCCGGCGATCAGGTGTTGGCGTCGTTCGCGCACATCGTGCGGCGCGAGCTGCGGCACGATCAGCTGTTCGGCCGTTTGGGCGGGGAAGAGTTCGCCATCATGCTGCCGCGCGCGCTGGCGGCGCAGGGTGTGGCGCTGGGGGAACATCTTCGTCGGCTGGTGGAGCAGACGGAGCTGCAGGCGGATGGCAAGCAGACCTTGAAAATCACCATCAGCGTCGGCGTCGCCAGCCTGGCGATGAACGAGGTGAAATCGCTGGAGCAGCTGATGAATATGGCGGATATCGCGCTGTATCGCGCCAAATCGCAGGGGCGGAATCGGGTGGAGTCGTTCAACGTGGTGAACGGCAACAGCGTCGAGCATATTCTGTTCCGTTAAGCTCGACGCTGGGTGAGCGGCGTTTACAGGCTTTTCAGCGCCTTGATGGTCTCATCCATATCGATCTCGTGCTCGGAGAAGGTATGGGTGGTGTTCTGGAAGGTGGTGATGGTCAACATGCGCAGCGTTTGCATGGCCTGCGCTTGATCTTCCGACTGCGGGCGAATGCGGTTCATCAACAAACCGACCGACAGCACGGTGTTCTCCTTATCCACGTCGGCTTTGACCGGTACGTCCTTGGTGAAGGTGTTGAAAGACTTGATGCTGGTGATCTTGATTCTTTCATTGGCGATGATGATGTATTTGCTGGGTGCCAACACTTTGACCGCATAAGCCGACGGACCTTTGGTGTTGTTGGTCGGCTCGAAGGTCACCGCCGCATTTTTCTTAATCAGCTCCGGGTTCTGCACTTTAATCACGTGAAAATAACGATTTTCTCCGTTCTCGTCGGTAATAAAGCCGAAGCCTTTGTCTTCAAAAAAAGTCGTTATCTTGCCGTTCATCGCTATTCTCACAAAAAAGTTCAATACAGCGCTTATGATAGCGCGGAATGCCTGGCAGCGACAGATTGCGCGCGCGGCATTTAGTCATGCGATAACGGCATTTAGCGGCTTTCCGCCCACATGCTATGTTCATGCTGACTTCATTTACTGCGAAAAGGAATATCGATGGGCATCAAACGTCTCAATCACGCCGTGCTGTATGTGAGCGACGTGCGGCAGAGCGCCGACTTTTATCATCAGGTGTTGGGCTTCAAGCTCAAGCCGTCCGACAGCCCCGATAGGGCGGTATTCACCCAGGCCGCCGATTCGGACAACGATCACGATTTGGCGCTGTTCAGCAAGAACCTGGGCCAGCAGCGCGCTGGGGTGTTTCGCGCCAACGGCGAGCCGCCGGCGGAGCATGAGCCAGCGGCCGGGCTGTACCATCTGGCTTGGGAAGTGGACAGCCTGGAAGAACTGGAGCGTATTCGTCACCAGTTGGCCGAACGCGGTATTCTCGGGTTGGAAGAGGATCACGGCGTGCACAAAAGCATTTACGGCCACGATCCGGACGGGCTGCTGTTCGAGGTGACCTGGTTTATTCCCCCGGCGTTGCTGACCGAAGAGGACAAAAACCAGCAGGATATTCGTCCGCTGGATTTCGCCGCCGAGAAGCGACGTTTCGCCGGCCGGTAAGCGGCCATGCGGGGCGCTGCGGCGCCCCGACCATCACAATACCTTGTTGAGGAAATTGACGGTGCGCGGATGCTGCGGCTGGGCTAGCACCTGCCTGGCGTCGCCTTGCTCGACGATCTGGCCGTCGACCATAAACACCACCCGATCCGCCGCTTCGCGCGCAAAGCCGATTTCATGCGTCACCACCACCAGCGTGACCCCCAGATCGGCCAACCCCTTAATCACATCCAGCACTTCGCCGACCAATTCGGGATCGAGCGCGGAGGTCGGCTCATCGAACAGGATCACCTTCGGGTTCAGCGCCAGCGCGCGGGCGATGGCGATGCGCTGCTGTTGGCCGCCGGAGAGGTGGCGCGGGTAGGCGTCCGCCTTGTGACGCAGCCCGACGGTGTCCAAAAGCTCATAGGCCACCGTCTTCGCCCGCTCGCGGGAATGGATCTTGTGCACCACCGGCGCTTCGATGATGTTTTCCAGCACCGTCAGATGCGGGAACAGATTGAAGTTTTGGAACACATAGCCGACGTTGATGCGTTGCCGCAGAATGGCCTTTTCCTTCAGCTCGTACAGCCGGTTGCCCTTGCGGCGGTAGCCGACGTAGTCGCCGTCGATGCGGATAAAGCCCTCATCGACGCGCTCCAGGTGGTTGATTGCCCGCAGCAGCGTCGATTTGCCGGAGCCGGAAGGGCCGAGGATCACGGTCACGGTGCCCGGTTGCAGCGTCAGGCTGACGTCGTCCAGCGCCTTGTGCTTGCCGAAGAACTTGCTGACGTTGCTGATTTCGATCAGGCCGCGTGCCGGCACCGGGGTGAGGTTACGTGTCGGCTGCTCGGACAAGGCGTAATAATCAATAGCTTCAGACATGCGGGGCTCCTAACGTTTTAACCAGCCGGCCAGTTTCTGCCAGGGTGTCGGCGGCAGTTCGCGCACCGCGCCGCGGGCGAAATAGCGCTCGATGTAGTATTGGATCACCGACAGCGCGGTGGTGATGAACAGATACCAGACGGTGGCGACCATCAGCAGCGGTATCACCTGCTGGGTGCGGTTATAGATCACCTGAATGGTGTAAAACAGCTCCGGCAGCGCCAGCACATAAACGATAGAAGTACCTTTCGCCAGGCTGATGATCTCGTTGAAGCCGGTCGGAATAATGGAGCGCAGCGCCTGCGGCAGAATGATGCGGAAGGTGCGGCGGTAACCCGGCAGGCCCAGCGCTGCCGCCGCTTCGTGCTGGCCGTAATCCACGCCCAAAATGCCGCCGCGGATGATCTCGGCGGTGTAGGCGGACTGCACCAGCGTCAGGCCCAGCACCGCCACGGCGAACTGGCCGAGAATGTCGATGGTGGGGAAGCTGGCGAACACCACGGAGGTGAAGGGGATGCCCAGCGAAATGGCGTCGTACAGGTAGGAAAAGTTGTACAGGATGATCAGTACCAGGATCAGCGGCAGCGAGCGAAACAGCCAGATATAGCCCCAGGCCAGCGACGCCAGCAGGTAAGAGCGCGACAGCCGCGCCAGTGCCAGCAAGGTGCCGAACAGAATGCTGAACAGGGTACCGAGCAGCGTCAGCAGCAGAGTTTGCCCCAGCCCGGCCAGCACCGCCGGCGCGAAGAACCACTCGGCGAATACGCCCCATTCCCAGCGTGCGTTGCCCGCCACCGATTGCACGATGGCGGCCAGAATGAACAGCGAAAACAGCGCGCCGATCAGCCGCAGCGGATAGCGGGCGGGCACCACTTTCAAGACTTCTTGTTTGGACATGTCATGTCTCCTGCTACAGATAAAAAAGGGTTAGGCGATTTTCCTTTCCGACGCGCAACAACACGCGTCCTCTGCAATCAGGCTCTTGCGGAACGGCAGGCGGCCGTCGTAGGGAGGGCGGCTGTAAACCTCGCTGTCGACGGCCGGATCGAACTGCGGCTGATAGCCGTTGTTCAGATACAGGCCCACCGCTTCAGGCTGGCGAAAGCCGGTGGTCAGATAGAGCCGGCGATATCCCTGCGCCAGCGCCAGCGCTTCCAATTGCTGCAACACCCGCTGCGCCAGGCCTTGACGGCGCAGATCGCTCCGCGTCCAGATTCGTTTCAGTTCGGCGGTTTGCGCGTCGTAGCGCTTGAAGGCGCCCATGGCGATCGGTGCACCGGCGCGCAGCAGCACGATAAAGGCGCCCTGCGGCGGCGCGTACAGATCCAGCGGTTCCGGTTCCTGGTCACCAAAATAATCGCCGTAACGCTGGCGATATTCACCGAACAGTCCCTCGATCACCGGGGCGATCAGCGGGTCGGTCGGCAGCGTCTGAATGAAGGTGTCTGCTGTCATCGCACGCTCCTAGTCGCCCAGGCCGGGCGGGTTGATTTCCGACTGTGCAAGGCGTTCGACGCTCTCGCCCCAGCGGTTGAGCACCCGATCGTATTGCCCGCCGCGGATCGCGCCGTTCAGCGCTTCGTTCACCGCCTGTACCAGGCCGTTGCCTTTGCGGGTGGTGACGGCGATGTGCGCCGCCTTCGGCCAGCCGCCTTCCACCGTGCCCGCCAGCCGAGTACGGCCATTCAGCGCCGCTTTATAGGCGCCGAGCACGTTCGGCCCAAAGTAGGCGTCGGCCCGGCCGGACTGGATCGCCAGCGTGGCGGCCGCATCATCGGTCACGTAGATCGGTTGGAAGGGTTTGAGCCCCTGCTGCCGGTTCTGTTTATCCCACGCCAGCAGGATCGCTTCCTGATTGGTGCCGGAGCCGACGATGATCTTTAATCCGGCGATATCGGCAGGCTGTTTGATCGTCGCGATCTTGCCGCCGGTTTTGACGTAAAAGCCGAGCGAATCGATGCGGTAGGTGGCGAAATCGAAGCGGGTTTTGCGCTCTTTAGTGACGGTAACGTTGGTGATGGCCGCGTCATACTTGCCGGAGACCACCCCCAGCGGCCAGTCTTCCCACGAGGTTTGCACCACGTTAAGCGTTAGGCCCAGGCTGTCGGCCACCAGCTGCGCGATATCCACTTCGCTGCCGATAAGCCGCCGGTTGTCGGCGGCGAACAGCGCCAGAGGCGGCGTGTTGAGCGCGGCGATCGCGACGGTGAACTGCCCCGGGTTTACGAAGTGGAAATCGGCCGGCAGTTTGGCGATCGCCTGCGGGTTTTTCGGCGCGTGGATTGGGGTTTCATTGGCCTGCAAATCGATGCCGGTGCCCGCCTGCGCGGCGCCGGTCAGGCTCAACAAGGCCGCCACGAGGGCGGCGGTAACGGTTTTCTGCATAGCGGGTATCCCTGAAAGCGATCTTATTATTGGGTGAATCTGTTCAATGGGCGTTTCAGGCCCAGGTGTTCGCGCAGCGTGTCGCCGCGGTACGCTTGGCGGAACAGGCCGCGCCGCTGCAGGACGGGCACCACCCGCTCGACGAAGTGACCGAAAGCGTTGGGCGTACCGCCGCTGATGATGAAGCCATCGGCGGCTTCGCTGTCGAACCAGCGCTGCAGGCCGTCGGCCACCGCTTCCGGCGTGCCGCTGAACACCGGGCGCGGCGAGGCGGCTTCCAGCGCCACCTGGCGCAGCGTGAGGTTACGCTCACGGGCGTTGCGCTTGATCGCGTCGGTGGTGCTGCGGAAGCTGTTTTGCCCCAAATCGCCGATGTCCGGGAACGGGGCATCCAGCGGATGGCGAGCGAAGTCGTAATGTTCGAAGTAGCGGCCAAGATAGTTGAGGGCGTTTTCGATGCTGACCAGGCGAGCGGTCTCCTGATACTGGCGCTCGACGTCCGCGTCGTCGTCGCCGACGATCACGCTGACGCCCTGGAAGATACGCAGATCGTCAGGTTCGCGCCCTTGTTCCACCAGTTGCCGTTTCACGTCCTGATAGAAATCCTGCGCCTGTTCCAGCGTGTCGTGATGGGTGAAAATCGCATCGGCGTGCCTGGCCGCCAGGCGTTTGCCGTCTTCAGAAGCGCCGGCCTGGAACAGAATCGGGCGGCCTTGCGGCGTGCGGCCGATGTTCAGCGGCCCTTGTACCGAGAAGAACTCACCCTGGTGGTTGAGGGTGTGCAGTTTCCCGGCACGGAAGAATTCGCCGCTGGCTTTGTTGCGCACGAAGGCGTCCTCTTCCCAGGAGTCCCACAGTCCTTTGGCGACATCGAGAAACTCATCGGCGATGCGGTAACGCAGGCTGTGTTCCGGGTGTTCGGCGCGCGAGAAGTTTTTGGCTGAGCCTTCCAGCGGCGAGGTCACCACGTTCCAGCCGGCGCGGCCGTTGCTCAGGTGATCGAGGCTGGCGAACTGACGGGCGACGGTGAACGGATCGCTGTAGGAGGTGGAGAGGGTGCCCACCAGGCCAATTTTGTCGGTGGCGGCAGACAGCGCGGCCAATAGGGTCAATGGTTCGAAGCGATTAAGAAAATGCGGAATGGATTTTTCGTTGATATATAAGCCATCGGCGACAAACACGAAATCGAATTTTCCCTGCTCGGCTTTTTTCGCCGTGGCGATATTAAATTCGAGGTTGATGCTGGCGTCGGCAGTAGCGTCCGGGTGGCGCCAGGCGGACATATTTCCCGACGCGCCATGCAGAATGGCGCCCAGCCGTAATTGACGTTGATTATTCGCGCTGTTGCTCATCGTGATTATCCCATCATGCGCCGCAGAGGCGCGCAGTGTCTGATGAGTCCACTATTGATGAGCGGCGGCGGGATGTAAAACAACAAAACAGCATATTCAAATGTTGAAAACGGCAAATATCACGGTAGGCGAAAATAATAATCCCCGGCGCGGCATCAGCAGCGTCGGGGAAATAATATTTGTTGTTATTCAGGCGTTGCTGAGGGCTTTTTCCGGCGCGGTGGTTAATTGTTGCAGCGTGCGTTCCGCCAGCAGCGTGAAATATTGCGCCGCCGGGAACAGAGCGCGTTCATCGGGATTGAAACGCGGATGATGCAAGCCGAACTCGCTGGCGGATCCGATGCTGACAAACACGCCTGGAACATGGTGCAGATAAAGCGCGAAATCTTCGCCGCCCATCTGCAGTTCCGCCTCTTCAACCCGGTAACCGGCCTCGGCGGCGACGGTTTTGCTGAATGCCGCCCAATGCGCGTCGTTGATCACCGCCGGCGGCCCCGGCTGCCAGTGCAGTTCAGCCTGGGCACCCAGCGCGGCGGCGACGCCGTCGATCACCTGACGAATCTTGTCCGGCACCTGGCGGCGCACCGCGTCGCTGTGGGTGCGCACCGTGCCTTCCAGCTCCACGGTTTGCGGCAGTACGTTCCAGGTATTGCCGCCTTCGATGCGCGTCACGCTCACCACCAGCGATTCCAGCGAGCTGAAGCTGCGGCTGGGCAGCGTCTGCAGCGCGCCGACGATCTGGCTGGCGGTGACGATGGTGTCGACGCCCTGTTCCGGTTTGGCGGCGTGGGCGCCTTTGCCGGTGATCTGGATCTGGAAACGATCGACGTTGGCGTAAAACGGCCCGGCGCGGGTGGCGAAGGTGCCGGTGGGCAGTTCCGGCGCATTGTGCAGGCCAAACACCGCCGCGACGTTATCCAGCACGCCGGCGTCGATCAGGTGCCGGGCGCCGTTGAAGGTCTCTTCCGCCGGCTGGAAGAAGATGCGCACCGTGCCGGGTAGCTCGGCCTCGCGCGCTTTCAGCAGGTGTGCGGCGCCGAGCATCACCGAAGTGTGAAAGTCGTGGCCGCAGGCGTGCATCACGCCGCGGTTTTGCGAACTGAAGGGCACATCGGCGATCTCGTCGATCGGCAGCGCGTCAATGTCGCCGCGCAGCGCGATGATCGGCCCTTTGCCGCTGCCGATCTCCGCCACGACGCCGGTTTTCAGCGCCAACGGCAGCAGGCGAATGCCCGCCTCTTGCAGCCAGCGAGTCAGCCGGGCGGTGGTGGCGAATTCGTGATTGGAAAGCTCGGGGTTTTGGTGAAGCTCACGCCGATAGGCGATAATTTTGTCTGCCAACTGGCTGGTCATAGGCTTGGCTCACAGTGGGAAATAAACCCTAACCCTAGTGCAGCGGGTGCCGAAGCAAAAAGACCATCTGGTTATATTTCATAGCGATTGCGTCTGCACGGGGGCGTCAACGATGGAGAAATGGGCAAGTTTGGGCGTTCGCTCGTTGTTTGCCGGCGCCTGAAGAGGATTGACCTGAAACGGTAACTTATCGCAACCGGTGCAATCAATTTACACCGGGCAACACGGATTTTTTCACTCTTTATCGGATTTCTGTGATCGCGGTGGTGGACAAAATCCTGCCTGCTTGCTGTACTGTGATCGACACAGGTTTTGTGTCTTTCATTCACGTTAAAGGTAAGTTTGATGTCTAAGATTAAAGGTAGCGTTAAGTGGTTTAATGAATCCAAAGGCTTCGGTTTCATTACTCCGGAAGATGGTAGCAAGGACGTTTTCGTTCACTTCTCTGCCATCGTTAGCAACGGTTTCAAAACGCTTGCTGAAGGCCAGCGTGTAGAATTTGAAATCACGAACGGTGCCAAAGGCCCATCTGCCGCTAACGTTACTGCTATCTAAGCTGTGTAGCTGAATTTCTTAAAACCCGCTCATTGAGCGGGTTTTTTATTGGGCGCATTATGCTTCGCTGCGGCGGGCCAACAGGCTGAACAGCAGGATGGCGACGGCGTAGCAGCCGACGATGGTCAGCGCCATCGACAGGCTCGAGGTGCCGCCCAGCCCGGTGAGCGGCACGGCGCAGGCGCCGAGCGCGAACATGCACACGCCGATCAAGGCTGAGGCGCTGCCCGCTTTGTCACCCTGGCTTTGCATCGCCAGCGAAGAGGCGGTCGGGCCGACGATGCCGATCACCGCCACCGAGAAGAACAGCGGCACCAGCAGCAATACCAGCGGCGCGTGCAGCGCGGCGGCCAACAGCAGCAACAGCGACGCGACGGCTGCCAGCGTCAGCCCGCTCTTCAACACCCGGCGCTCACCCCAACGAGAACTGAGGCGGCTGGCCAGCTGCGCTGCAATGATCAGCCCGACGCCGTTAATGGCGAAGCACAGGCTGAACATCTGCGGGCTGAGGCCGTAGATCTGCTGCAAGACGAAAGGCGAGGCGCCGATATAGGCGAACATGCCGGCCATCACGAAGCCCTGCGTCAGGCACAGCCCCATGAAATAGCGCTGGGTCAACAGACTGCCCAGCGACATCAGCATCGCCAGGATGCCGCCCTGGCTGCGGCGCTCGACCGGCAGGGATTCGCGTAGCTTCAGCGCCGACAGGCTGAACAGCAGCACCGCGATGGCCGCCAGCACGCCGAAGATGCCGCGCCAGTTCATCACCTGCAGCATGACGCCGCCCAGCACCGGCGCGACGATCGGCGCCAGGCCGTTGACCAGCATCAGCAAGGCGAAGAAGCGGGTCAGCTCATGCCCGGCATACAGATCGCGGGCGATGGCGCGGGAAATCACCGCCCCACCGGCGCCGGCGATGCCCTGCAGCAGACGGGCGATCAGCAACTGGTCGATGGTGGGCGCCAGCGCACACCACAGCGAAGCGCCCAGCAGCAGGATCAGCGACAGCAGCAGCGGGCGCATGCGGCCCAGTTTGTCGCTGTAAGGGCCGAAAATCAGCTGGCCGACGCCCAGACCGAGCAGCCCGGTGGTCAGACTGAGCTGCGCGGCGGCGGTGGAGGTATTCAGCTCGCCTGCCATCTCCGGCAGGGCGGGCAGGTAGAGATCGGTGCACAGCGGCCCCAGCGCGGCCAACAGGCCAAGCACGACGGCGTACACCAGACGTTGTCTGGCTAAGTGTTTGGTCATGAGAGATTAGGATTTCCTGAACAGATGAGAAATGGCCTGCTGATACAGATCGCGCAGCAGGGACGCATCGGCTTTTTGCGTGGTAAGGATCCGGTAACCGGTGCCTTCGCTCATGACGGCGATAAACTCCACCCGCGCGGCGATCTCTTCCGCGCTGAAATGGGGATACAGCCGCTGCAGGTTGTGGCACACGTGGCGAAACAGCCGCGCTTCAGCGTCGCTGAGCATTTTGGCCACCACCGGATTGCGCGTGGCCTCGGCGGTCACTTCCAGCATCAGCATGTGGTCGGTTTCGCTCTCGCCCGGCTGCTGGAACAGCGTGCGCGCCGCCAGCACGCCGGCGATCAGATTGATGTGATCGCCAAGGTTTTCCAGGCGCTGCATCTTGTTGGCGATGATGCGGTTGACGATCTCCTCGATAATCGCGTCTTTATTGGCGAAATAGCGATAGATTTGGCCGACGCTGAGCTGTGAGCCCTGGGCGATTTCCGCCATGCTGGCGGCGTGGAAACCGTGGCGACGGAAGCTGATTTTCGCCGCTTCGACGATCTGATCGCGGCGCGCCTGCACCTTGGCCTGTTTAGTGTCGTTGGGGGAGAGCATCTGCCCGATCCTTTGCTACGCGTGAGCCGGGTTCACATTTTTGGGTGTGAACGTTCATTCTCAATTGTAGTGCAACCGACGGGAAGGGTGCAAGATGAACGCGTGCTGCGGGAAAAGGCGTTTAAGCGAACAGGTAAGATTTGATAAAGGCGGCGACGATCAGCACGCACAGCGCAACGGCGATCGCTTCGGCGGCGGTTTTCGGCAGGCTAAACATAGCGGTTTCTCATCCAGTCAGGGGTACTGGATGAGATTATGCGCATGCAAGATTAAGGAAACATTAAGGACTTAGCGCCCGTTGACCCACATGACCAGCATGAAAGCCAGCAGCGTCATCGCCAGCGAACCGGCCAGGTTGAGCAGCATATTGGCCAATGCCCAGCCGAAGCGGCCATCCTGCATCAGGTACACCACCTCCAGCGAAAAGGTAGAGAAGGTGGTCAAGCCGCCGCAAAACCCGGTGGTGATCAGCAATTTCCAGGTGGGATCCAGGTACGTCATGCGGGTGAAAATCGCCATCGCCAGGCCGATGATAAAACCGCCGACCAGATTGACCATCAGCGTACCGAGCGGAATGTGGGCGTTCAACGGATTCATTTTCATGCTTACCGCCCAGCGCAGTACGCTGCCGACGCCGCCGCCGATAAATACGGCCAGTAAAGAACTCAACATGGGGCAACTACCTTTCAATCAGAGAAATTCACGGGACTCGGAAAGGGACAGGCGTAACGCTACGCGCCTCTCTCCGAGAGGTTACGTAGACATCATCAGCCTGTGAAGGCGGTTAGGGAGGAATGTCATCTCCAGCGTGCCGCACGGCCTTTTTCGCCGTACCCGTTGGATGTTACACCTAAAGCCGCCTATTTTGTAGTATCGACACTCTGCGAGGTAAAACGGATGGAAATCAGAACGGCGCGTCTGAGCGACCGGCACGCTATCGCCGAATTAATGACGGCGCTGGATTATCCCGGCACCGAGGCGTTTCTGACGCAGCGAATGCAGCAACTGTTGGCGCATCCGGATGAGGCGCTGCTGGTGGCGGTGGAGGAGGAGCAAGTGCTGGGCGTGTTGTCGCTGCATTTTTTGCCTCAGCTGGCGTTGGCCGGCGATATTGCCCGCATCAGCTATTTTTGCGTCGACGATCGGGCGCGCGGCGCGGGCGTAGGGCGGTTGCTGTTGGCGGAGGGCGAGGCGTTGGCGCACCGTCGCGGCTGCGATCGGTTGGAAGTTCATTGCCACAGCCGCCGCGAGCGGGCCCATGCGTTTTATCGGCGCGAAGGCTTTGTCGAAGCGCCAAAGTATTTTGCCAAGCTATTAAGTCAGTAAGCTAGCCACCCGTCGGCGTCGCCGTTTCCAGCCGGTTGCGGCCGTTTTGCTTCGCCCGGTAGAGCGCGCCGTCGGCGGCTTTCAGCCAGTCCAGATAACCGCCCAACTCGGGGTGGTAGTTGGCGATGCCGGCGCTGATCTGCAGCCGTAGCTGCGGCGCCTCTTTGAAGCTGACGGCGTCCAGCCGTTGCTGAATGCGCTGCAGGACGGTTGCCGCCTGTTCGGCGTTGGTGTTCGGTAGTACCGCGCCAAATTCGTCCCCGCCGTAACGCCCGACGATATCCACGTTGCGCAAGCCGATCAGCAGCTCTTCCGCCAGCGCCGCCAGGGCTTCGTCCCCCAGCGCATGGCCGAAGGTGTCGTTGATGGTTTTGAAGCGATCGATGTCCATCAGAATCAGCGTGGCGCTGTCCTGATAGCGGCGGCAGCTGTCAAACTGGCGATGCAGCAGATGCTCCCAGTGGCGGCGATTGTACAAACCGGTCAGCCCATCGCGGGTGCTGATGCGCTGCAGCTCCTGTTTCTTTTCCGCCAGCCGCTTGGCGGTGCGGTAGGTCACCAAACCAAGCAGCGTTGGATACAGATAGATCATCGGCAGGCACAGATAGATTTGCAGCGGGGTGCTTTGCGGGTGAAACGGGAAACCGAGCAGCGCGCCGGCGATCGCCGCGGCGGCCAGCTGAATCATCAATCCTTTCACAAACAGCGTTTTGCCGGCCGAGGCGATGTTGTTCATGCTCATCATCGACAGGATGACAATCGCAGGCAGCGCATTGAACGCCATCATCGCCGCCCAGACGCCGCCGAAAGCGGAGTCGATCAACAGGTTGCGAATTTCGGCTTTGAACGGATCTTTGGCGCGGCAGGCCAGGCGGTAGGCGAGATGCGGCCAGAGAAAGCCGTGAAAGGCCAGCAACAGCCAGACTGCCGTTGGCGGAGCCAGCGGGTAGAGCGCGGCGCAGACGCAGATAAAGCCAAGTCCCAAACCGGCCACGCGGGGCAGATAGGAGCGCTTGGCGAAGCTGAGGCCGGATTTTCGGGCATCGAAAATGGGTGGGGCAATATACATCCGGCATCTCCCTGATGAGTCTCACGGCAGCGTATCATGCGGGTGATAAACTAAGAATAGTCTGGTATTCACGCCGTGAAACCGTGTGGCATTCCTGCGACGGATCTCACTCTGTTACATGTTGCGGTTGTGCGAGCCGGGGGAAAGTCGCTAAATATTCGCAGGCAAGGTCAGTTTTTCTCGCTGTTCACGCAGCGCTCTATGATAAGAAGGTGAGTATGGAAGGTATCAGCATTACCAAACTTCTGGTGATTGCGGTGTTGGTGATTTTACTGTTCGGCACCAGCAAACTGCGCACGCTCGGCGCCGATCTTGGCGCGGCGCTGAAAGGCTTTAAAAAAGCCGTGGGCGACGACAGCACGCCACCGCCGGCCGCCGGCAACAACGCCGCCGAGAGCCAATCCGCTCAGCAGAGTGTCGAAAAGAAAGACGTTTAATCCCGTCTGATGGCGCGCAATAAAAAAACGGATGCCTTGCGGACATCCGTTTTTTGGCGTTTCCGCCGTCTTTAGCGTAACAAACTATTACGCGTTATTTCACTTCCATCCCTTTGGCCTGCAGATCGGCGTGGTAAGACGAACGCACGAACGGACCGCAGGCGGCGTGGGTGAAGCCCATCGCCATCGCTTCTTCTTTCATCTCGTCAAACTCGGCCGGGCTGACGTAGCGTTGCACCGGCAGGTGGTGACGGCTTGGCTGCAGGTATTGACCCAGCGTCAGCATGGTCACGCCGTGGCGACGCAGATCGCGCATCACTTCGACGATTTCCGCATTGGTTTCCCCAAGGCCGACCATCAGGCCGGACTTGGTCGGGATATCCGGGTGCGCTTCTTTAAAGCGTTCGAGCAGCTTCAGCGACCACTCGTAGTTGGCGCCCGGGCGCACCTGGCGGTATACGCGCGGCACGTTTTCCAGGTTGTGGTTGAACACGTCCGGCGGCGTGGCGGTGAGGATTTCCAGCGCGCGGTCCATACGGCCGCGGAAGTCCGGCACCAGCGTTTCGATTTTGATGTTCGGGCTCTTGGCGCGGATGGCCGAGATGCAGTCGGCAAAGTGCTGAGCACCGCCGTCGCGCAGATCGTCGCGGTCGACCGAGGTGATCACCACGTAACGCAGCGCCATGTCGGCGATGGTTTGCGCCAACTTTTCCGGCTCGTTGGCGTCCGGCGCGATCGGGCGGCCGTGGGCCACGTCGCAGAACGGGCAGCGGCGGGTACAGATGGCGCCGAGGATCATAAAGGTGGCGGTGCCGTGGTTGAAGCACTCGGACAGGTTAGGGCACGAGGCTTCCTCACAGACGGAGTGCAGGCCGTTCTTGCGCATCGCGGCTTTGATGCCCTGAATGCGCGTTGAGTCGGCAGGCAGTTTGATCTTCATCCACTCGGGTTTACGCAACAGCTCCTGCCGTTCGGTGACCACCGTTTTGACCGGGATCAGCGCCATTTTGTCAGCATCGCGGTATTTGACGCCGCGTTCCATCTGAATTGGTTTACTCATAATCGTGCAGGTTCCAGTTACGAAGCTCGACCGTCTGGTAGCCGAGTAAATGAACAAATTCCTGTACCAGGATTGGGTGTATGTCTTCAATGCCAACGCCGGGCGCCAGCGCGCTGACCTGCGTCATCTGCATGCCGGCGTAACCGCAAGGGTTGATGCGTTGGAAAGGGCTGAGATCCATCGCCACATTCAGGGCAAGGCCGTGGAATGAGCTGCCTTTGCGGATCCGCAAACCCAACGAACAGATTTTCTGCTCCCCCACGTACACGCCCGGCGCATCCGGGCGGGCGCGCGATTCGAGACGGAAGTGGGCGAGGGTGTTGATAACCGTATCTTCTATCGCCGTGACCAATTGGCGTACGCCGACCTTGCTGCGTTTCAGATCGACCATCACGTACATCACCTGCTGGCCCGGCCCGTGATAGGTCACCTGGCCGCCGCGATCGCTCTGGACAACCGGGATATCGCCGGGCATCAGTACGTGCTCGGCTTTGCCGGCCTGGCCCTGGGTGAACACCGGGTGATGCTGCACCAGCCACAGTTCGTCCGGCGTGCTCTCGGTACGACCGTCGGTGAAGTTATGCATGGCTTGGGATACAGGCGCGTAGGGCTGCAACCCCAGCTGACGCAAAATGATCTTGTCTGGTTGCAAAAGAGTCATCGTCAGGTTACAGAAGTGGTAAAGCCATTATACCGGGCGCTCCGGCCTGCGACCAGCCTTTCGCTGACCAAAAATGCGCAACCCGGGAAGACGCTGCGCCATCCCGGGTTGATAAGCAGGGGTTTATGCTGGAATTACAGCACCATGCGAACAATTTCAATGTTGCCCAACTCTTCGTACAGGGTTTCGACCTGCTCGATGTGAGTGGCGTTGATGGTGATGGAGACGGAGTGGTAGTTGCCTTTGCTGCTTGGCTTAACCTGCGGGTTGTAATCGCCCGGTGCATGGCGCTGCACCACTTCAACTACCTGGTCAACCAGCTCAGGCTGCGCCAGGCCCATCACCTTGTAGGTAAACGAGCAAGGGAATTCGAGCAGTTCGTTCAGTTTAGTTTTTTGCATGTGCGTGCGCTCCAGAGTGCTAGCTAATCTATAAATTATAACTCCCGCCGGGGCGGGAGTTAATGTTATTCAGTATATGGGGGCAATTTTGCCCGTTTCAACCGTTAACCGAACCAGTGGTGGAACATCAGTTTGATATAGTCCACGATGCGGCTGAAGAAACCACCTTCTTTCACTTCGTTCATCACCACCAGCGGACGCTGATCGATGGTTTTGCCGTCCAGTTGGAAGTTGATGGTGCCGACCACCTGATTTTTCGCCAGCGGCGCGTGAATTTCCGGCGTGTTCAGCACATAGCTGGCCTTCAGATCTTTCATGCGGCCACGCGGGATGGTCAGGTAGACGTCTTTGTCCACGCCCAGCTCAACGCGATCGGCGTCGCCGAACCAGACCGGCTCGGAGGCGAACTCTTTACCGACTTTCAGTGGCGCCACGGTTTCAAAGAAGCGGAAGCCCCAGGTCAGCAGTTTCTTGCTCTCGGTTTCACGTCCTTTGTAGGTGCGGCCACCCAGCACGGCGGAGATCAGACGCATCTGGCCTTCGGTCGCCGAAGCCACCAGGTTGTAACCCGCCGCGTCGGTGTGGCCGGTTTTGATGCCGTCGACGTTCAGGCTGGTGTCCCACAGCAGACCGTTGCGGTTCATCTGGCGGATATTGTTGAAGGTGAACTCTTTTTCTTTATAAATCGCGTATTCGTCCGGTACGTCACGGATCAGCGCCTGGCCGATCAACGCCATGTCGCGCGCCGAGCTGTATTGCCCTTGGGCATCCAGGCCGTGCACCGTCTGGAAGTGGGTGTTCTGCAGGCCCAGCTTGTTGACGTAGGTGTTCATCAGGTTGACGAACGCGTCCTGGCTGCCGGCAACGTAGTCGGCCATCGCCACGCAGGCGTCGTTACCGGACTGCAGGTTGATGCCGCGGGTCAGTTTGGAGACCGGCACGCGATCGCCTGGCTTCAGGAACATCAGCGAGGAGCCTTTGAACACCGGGTTGCCGGTCGCCCAGGCGTCCTGGCCGACGGTCACCATGTCGTCCTGGCCGATTTTGCCGGCTTTCAGCGCCTGGCCGATGACGTAGCTGGTCATCATTTTGGTCAGGCTGGCCGGATCGCGACGTGCGTCGGCGTTCATCTCGGCCAGCACTTTGCCGGAGTTGTAATCAATCAGGATGTACGCTTCCGCATCGATCTGCGGGACACCTGGGATCATGGTTTTGAGGTTAACGTCATCGGCATGCGCGACGGAGGCTGCGCCCATTGCGATAACGGTGCCGAATGCGATGCTCTTGATTAAGCGAAAAGAAGTTACTTGTTTCATGATCGGGACTACAACATCCGTGAAAGTAAAGTTAAAAAACGAGCCACACTATAGCAGATGCGATCCCGGCAGGCATTACCCATTCATCTGCCTAATTGCGGTTAGTGCACTTTTAGCTGCAAGAAAATGTTTCAGCTAAATAACCGCTTATCGGCCGTGAATGCCCGCCGGGCTTAATGCTCAGGGTGCAGCAGTAACGAAAGACTGTTGTTGCGCTTCGCTGGCCAGGCGTTGTTGCAGCTGGGCGGCCTGCTGACGGCTGCTGAACGGACCGAGCTGAACGCGATAAACGTTGCCGTTGGCCGCCACTTTGCCTGGGACGCCAAACTGCTGGCTCAGGCTTTGCTGCCAGCTTTGGGCGCGCTCGGCGCTGCTCAGCGCGCCGACCTGCACCACGTAACCGCCTGAGGAAGAGGCTGCAGCCATGCCGGCAGCGGCGGTGGCGCCGGCCGCAACCGGTGCGGCCACCGAAGCGGCTTCAGGCTCGGAGCCTTCCAGCACGCCGGCCGGTACTGCGCTTGGCGCGCCGAGGAAACCACCGCGGCCGTTTGCGGCGTTGCCGCCGGCGGCTGGGGCATTGTCGTCGGTGCGCAGAGTGCTGTTATCGATCGGGCGCACCGCCGCGCCGCTGGCGACCGGCACGTCCTGCTGGATCGGGGTGCCCATGCCGCTGGAGCCGAGATCCGGGCGCGCCGGCAGGGCGTAGCTCTGTTTCGCCACGATGGTGCCGATGGTGCCAGGGCCGCTCAGCGTGCCATCCGGCGCCACGTTGATGAAATCTACCTTGACCTTGGTGTTGTTGGACAGGTTGAGGCGGTCGGCGGCGGCTTTCGACAGATCGATGATGCGGCCTTTGGTATAAGGCCCGCGATCGTTGACGCGTACCACCAGCTGACGGCCGTTGGCCAGGTTGGTGACGCGCACATAGCTAGGGATCGGCAGGGTCGGGTGCGCCGCGGTCAGGCCGTTAGGATCGAACTGCTCGCCCAGCGCCGTGGTGTTGCCGTTGGCTTCTTCGCCGTACCAGGCCGCCAGGCCGGTCTGCGAGAAGTTCTGCGGATCTTTTACGATGCGGTAAGTATCGCCATTAACCTTATAATCCTGCATGTTATTAGGGTTATAGGGTTCATATTGAGGCTCGACGCCACCGATTTCCACCACCGGGCCGTTGTACGGCTGCTGTGGCGCCTGCTGTTCCGTGGTCGGGGCGGTACAGGCGGAGAGCAACACCGCCGCGACGCCGATCCAAAGCCATTCCTTACGCATTACTCACCTCTTATAAACTTTTAGACAGCATTTTCCGATGCGTGTGGATCGACATGATGATGCCGAAACCGGCCATCAACACTATCAGCGCCGAACCCCCGTAACTGACCAGAGGCAAAGGTACGCCAACTACCGGCAAAATGCCACTGACCATACCGATGTTAACAAAGACATAAACGAATAAAATCAGCATCAAGCCGCCGACCATCACGCGGCCGAAGGTGGTTTGCGCCTTGGCGGCGATCATCAGCCCGCGAATGATCACCAGCAGGTAGAGCGCCAGCAGCACCAACACCCCGATCAACCCCAGCTCTTCGGCCAGAACGGCGAAGATAAAGTCGGTATGGCGCTCCGGCAGGAACTCCAGCTGCGACTGGGTGCCGTGCAGCCAACCCTTGCCGGACAGGCCGCCGGAGCCGATGGCGATCTTCGATTGAATAATGTGGTATCCGGCGCCGAGCGGGTCGCTCTCCGGATCGAGCAGCATCATTACGCGGTCGCGTTGATAGCCGTGCATCAGGAAGAACCACAGCACCGGGATAAAGGCCGCCAGCGCGACGGCGGCGACGGCGATCAGCTTCCAGCTCATGCCGGACAGGAACAACACGAACAGGCCGGAGGCGGCGATCAGGATAGACGTGCCCAGATCTGGCTGCGCGGCCACCAGCAGCGTCGGCAGGAAGATCAGCACCAGCGCGATGGCGGTGTTTTTCAGTGAAGGCGGGCAGACGTCGCGGTTCATAAAGCGCGCCACCATCAGCGGCACGGCGATCTTGGCGATTTCCGACGGCTGGAAGCGCACCACGCCGAGATCCAGCCAGCGTTGGGCGCCTTTACTGATCTGCCCGAAGGCGTCCACCAGGATCAGCAAAATCACGCAGAAGATATACAGATAGGGCGCCCAGCTTTCGTAGACGCGCGGCGGGATCTGCGCCATGACGGCCATCACGATCAGCCCCATGACGATCTGCCCGATCTTGCGCTCCATCATGCCGATGTCCTGGCCGCTGGCGCTCCACATCACGAAGGCGCTGTAGACCAGCAGGGCCAGGATCAGCAGCAGGAACGTCGGGTCGATGTGGATTTTGGTCCAGATCGAGCCTTTTTGTTGGCTTTCAGTCATGTTCTACCTTAGTCACCTTCTACGCCAGGCGGCAGCGGAGCCTCGCTTGGCAATTGCGTATTGTTGTCGCCCAGCATGATGTGGTCGAGGATCTGGCGGGTGATGGTGCCCACCGCCGGACCGGAGCCGCCGTTTTCCAGGATGATGGCGACCGACACCGTCGGGTTGTTGAACGGCGCGAAGGCGGTCATCAGCTTGTGATCGCGCAGGTGTTCCGCCAGTTTGTGGGCGTTGTAGGTTTCGTAACCGAAGACCTGTGCGGTGCCCGATTTCGCCGCGGCTTTATAAGGTGCGTCCGCAAAGTATTTGCGCGCCGTCCCGTTCGGACGGTTGGCCACACCGTACATGCCGTCTTTGGCGATTTCCCAGAAGCCGGAGTGAATATCGCCGATCTGCGTGTCTTCTTCCTGTTTGAACGGCACCAGCGCGCCGTTGACGCGGGTACTCTGCAGCAGGTGCGGCGTTTTGACCGTGCCATCGTTGATCAGGGTGTTCAGCGCCTTGGCCATCTGGATCGGCGTGGCGGTCCAGTAACCCTGGCCGATGCCCACCGGAATGGTGTCGCCCTGATACCACGGTTTCTTATAGCGTTTCAGCTTCCATTCGCGCGTCGGCATCAGGCCGGAGCGCTCTTCGGCCAGATCGATGCCGGTGTACTGGCCGTAACCGAATTTGGTCAGCCAGCTCGACAGCCGATCGATCCCCATGTCATAGGCGACCTGATAGAAGTAGGTATCTGCGGATTCTTCCAGCGCCTTGGTGACGTTCAGGCGGCCGTGGCCCCATTTTTTCCAGTCGCGGAAGCGTTTTTCCGAGCCGGGCAGTTGCCACCAGCCGGGATCGAACACCACGGTATTCTTGGTGATCACTCCGGCGCTCAGCGCCGACACCGCGATGTAAGGTTTCACCGTCGAGGCGGGTGGGTAGACCCCTTGCGTAGCGCGGTTGATCAGCGGGCGATTCGGATCGTTCAGCAGCCCCTGATAGTCCTTGCTGGAAATGCCGTCGACGAACAGGTTCGGATCGTAGCTCGGGTTAGACACCATCGCCAGGATGGCGCCGGTGCGCGGATCGCTCACCACCACGGCGGCGCGGCTGCCGACCAGCAGCTGTTCGATATAGCGCTGCAGGTTGAGATCGAGCGTCAGGTAAACGTCCTGACCGGCGGAAGGCGGCTGCTCGTGCAGCTGGCGGATCACCCGGCCGCGGTTGTTGACCTCGACCTCTTCATAGCCGGTTTTGCCGTGCAGCGTGTCTTCGTAGTAGCGTTCGATGCCCAGCTTGCCGATATCGTGGGTGGCGGCGTAGTTGGCCAGCTTGCCGTCTTTGTCCAGGCGCTCGACGTCACGGTCGTTGATCTTCGACACGTAGCCGGTAACGTGGGTGAGGGCGGAACCGTAAGGGTAGTAGCGGCGCTGGTAGCCTTTCACTTCCACGCCGGGAAAGCGGAATTGATTGACCGCAAAGCGGGCGACCTGTACTTCGGTCAGCGCGGTTTTCACCGGAATCGAGACGAAACGGCGCGAGCGCTTGCGCTCTTTTTCGAAATTGGTGATGTCGTCGTCGGTCAGATCGACCACCGGGCGCAGCGCCTGCAGCGTGGCTTTGAGATCGTCGACTTTTTCAGGCATCAGCTCCAGCTGGTAAATGGTGCGGTTGAGCGCCAGCGGGGTGCCGTTGCGATCGTAGATAATGCCGCGGCTGGGCGCGATGGGCACCAGCTTGATGCGGTTTTCGTTGGAGCGGGTGCGGTAATCCTCGACGCGGACCACTTGCAGATTATACAGGTTGGCGATCAGGATGCCGGACAGCACCAGGATGACCAAGAACGCCACCAGGGCGCGGCGTACAAACAGGGCGGATTCAGCCGTATAGTCGCGAAAAGGGTTACGTTCTATTTTCATCCCGCTGCTTTATTTCACTCTGTCACGGTCACCACCGGCTATTCCCGGTGGTAAGGATGATTTGTAGTAATACTCCAGGCGCGGTAGAGGCTTTCGGCCACCAGAACGCGCACCAAAGGATGCGGCAGTGTCAACGGAGAAAGTGACCAGCTCTGCTCGGCAGCGGCTTTGCAGGCGGGCGCCAGCCCTTCCGGGCCACCGATCAGCAAGCTGACGTTGCGGCCATCCTGCTTCCAGCGTTCAAGCTGCTGCGCCAGCTGCGGCGTTTCCCACGGTGTGCCTGGGATATCCAGCGTAACGATGCGGTTGCCTTTGCCCACCGCCGCCAGCATCTGTTCGCCTTCCTTGTCCAGAATGCGTTTGATGTCGGCGTTTTTGCCGCGTTTGCCCGCCGGGATCTCGGTCAGCTCAAACGGCATATCTTTGGGAAAGCGGTGCAGGTAATCCATAAAGCCGGTTTGCACCCAGTCTGGCATTTTGGTGCCGACCGCCACCAATTGCAGTTTCACCGCTTAGCTCCAGAGTTTTTCCAGCTCGTACAGGCGACGGCTCTCTTCTTGCATCACGTGCACGATCACTTCGCCCAGATCGACCACGATCCAGTCGGAGGCTTCCTGGCCTTTCATGCCGTACAGTTCCATGCCTGCGGCACGGGATTCCTGCACCACGTGGCTGGCGATCGACATAACGTGACGCGTCGAGGTGCCGGTGCAGATGATCATGCAATCGGTGATGCTGGATTTGCCCTGTACGTCCAGAGCGATAATGTCTTGGCCTTTCAGGTCATCGATTTTATCGATGACGAAATCTTGGAGCGCTTTACCTTGCAAAGGTTCCCCCTCGGGTGTGTTCTGTTCAGTCGGCTGCGGCGGGCAAAATGCGCGCGCTGCGGCGTAACCGGATAATGGTTTCGGCAGGCTGCCGCTGAAAGCCAGCTAACTGGTGACTGCCCGGCCAGCTAAGGTTTCCGGGGTTTTCAGCGGATACCTGAAAAATAGCGGCGCAGTATATCACGCACCTTTCGCTAGCGATATAAACCCTGCAACTCGATATAGCGCTGCACCGAGCGGGGCAGCAGGTCGTCGCAGTTGAGGCCCTGATGGCGGCGCTGGCGGATCTCGGTGGCGGAAATTTCCAGCTCCGGCGTATCGGCCAGGTAGATATGGCCGTGCGGGCGGCGGCTGAGCAGCGCCGGGTCGGCGGTGCGGTGGCGTTCCAGCCACTGCTGCAGCTCCGGCGTGTCCATGCGATCGTTATAGCCTGGGCGCGCCAGCACCAGCAAATGACAGACGTCCAGCAGCGCCTGCCAGCGGTGCCATTTATGCAGCGTCAGCAGCGAGTCCTGGCCAATAATAAACGCCAGCGGCTGGGCGGCGCCACGCTCTTTACGAATCGTTTCCAACGTCTCGATGGTGTAGGAGGGGGTGGTGCGGTGCAGTTCGCGATCGTTGACCGCAAACAGCGGGTTGCCGGCGATCGCCAACTCGACCATCTTCAGGCGCTGCTGCGCATTGGCCTCCGGCTGCGGGCGGTGCGGCGGCACGTGGTTAGGCAGCAGCGTGACGCGATTCAGGCCCACTTCGGCGGCCAGCGCCTCAACCGGCCGCAGATGGCCATAGTGGATCGGGTCAAAGGTGCCGCCGAACAGCGCGTGCAATACGGTGGGGTGTTCCGGATTAGTGGGCATCGGTAAAACTCGTGGCCAGGGGTTTGCCGCACAGCAGCATCGACAGGGTTTCCAGTTCCGGCCAGACCGACTGGCCATAGTCCTGCTTGAGCGTCAGCTCGATTTGCGTCAGCAGCTGTACCGCCTGCTGCAACTGGGGGCCGGACAGACGTTGCAACGCCTGGGTCACCAGCGGGCGGCGGTTCTGCCAGACCTTGTGCTGATCGAACAGCGTGCGCAGCGGCGCAGACGCCATGCGGCGCTGCAGCGTCAGCAACAGCAGCAGTTCGCGCTGCAGAGTGCGTAGCAGGATCACCGGCTCCACGTCCTCTTGCTGCAGCTGCTGCAGAATATGCCAGGCGCGCTTGCTCTTGCCGGCCAGCAGGGCGTCCAGCCAGTGGAACGGCGTGAAGTGGGCGGCGTCGTTCACCGCCTGTTCGACGCGCGGCAGCGTGAGCTTGCCGTCCGGGTGCAGCAGCGACAGCCGCTCCAACGCCTGCGACAGCGCCAGCAGGTTACCTTCGTAGCAGTAGCACAGCAGCTGATTGGCGGCGTCGTCCAACTCCAGCTTCATCGCTTTGGCGCGTGCGGCGACCCAGCGCGGCAGCTGCGCCTGTTCCGGCGTCTGGCAACTGACGAGGGCACCGTGCGGGCTGAGCGCCTTGAACCAGGCGCTGTTTTCCTGCGCTTTGGTGAGGCGCGGGCCGCGCAGGATCAGCAGAATATCGTCGTGCAGCAGCGTGGCGAGTTTGCTCAACTGCTCGCCGATCGGCGCCGTCGGGCCGTTTTCCGGGAAGATCAGCAGCAGCGTCTGGCGGCTGGCGAACAGGCTCATCGCCTGGCAGATGCCGAAGATGGCGTCCCAGTCGGTATGGGCGTCGAGGGAAATGCTGTAGTGCTCGCTGAACTGCTGCTGTTGCGCGGCCTGCCGGAGTAAATCCTGGCTTTCCTGCAGCAGCAGCGGTTCATTGCCGCTCAATAAATAACAAGCGCGCAGCCCCTCTCGGAGCTGCGCGGCAAGTTGTTCCGGGTAAATGCGGATCATTGTGCGGTTTGGCTTGCCGCTCGTTCGCCGGCGGCAGCGGCTTTCTGCCGGTTCTCTTCTTCCGCCGCATGCACGGCCAGCAGTTTGCGCACCAGTTGTTGCGCCGCCTGCTCACGCATTTCCTGGCGAATGATCTCCTGTTCGGAGTCCTTGGCCAGCGCGCTCAGCGGGTTGTCGAAGAACGAACGGAACACTTTCACCGACAGCGGATACAGGTCATGACCCGGGATCAGCACCTGCGCCTGTACGGTCAGCACCAGCTGGTACTCGGCGGTTTTACCGTCCTGGAAGATCGAGGCGGTATCCTGGCTTTCCGTCGCGCCGATGATGCGCAGCGAAGGCACGTCTTTACGCTTCGGATTGCTGACGATAGTCACGTCGTTCAGGCGCAGCTGCTCACGCACCGCGCGCGTCAACGGACCATAAGGATCCGAACTGTCCAGGATCAGCGTTTTCATTTCATCAGGCACCTGCGTGGTGCCACGCAGGTGAAAACCGCAGCCGGCGGTGACCAGCACCGCCAACCCCAGCAACAGCGTCAGAATACGTTGTCGCACAACTCCTCCTTGTGTTAACCCACAACCAGGTTAAGCAGTTTGCCCGGAACGTAGATCACTTTGCGAATCGTGACGCCGTCCAGATATTTAGCCACCAGATGCTCTTCGGCAGCGCGCGCGCGCACCTGCTCTTCGGTCGCATCGGCAGATACGGTGATTTTAGCGCGAACCTTGCCGTTCACCTGCACCACCACCAGCTTGGAGTCTTCGACCATCGCCTGCTCGTCGGCAACCGGCCATGGCGCGGTGTCCACGTCGCCTTCGCCGCCCAGCGCCTGCCACAGGGTGAAGCACACGTGCGGGGTGAACGGATAGAGCATGCGAACTACGGCCAGCAGCGCTTCCTGCAGCAGCGCGCGATCCTGCTCGCTCTCCTGCGGCGCGCGGGCCAGTTTGTTCATCAGCTCCATCACGGCGGCGATCGCGGTGTTGAAGGTCTGACGGCGGCCGATATCATCGGTCACCTTGGCGATGGTTTTGTGCAGATCGCGGCGCAGCGCTTTCTGATCTTCGTTCAGCGCCGTCACGTCCAGCGGCTGTACCGCGCCTTTTTCCACGTGATCGTAGGCCAGTTTCCACACGCGTTTCAGGAAGCGGTTCGCCCCTTCCACGCCGGATTCCTGCCACTCCAGCGTCATTTCTGCCGGTGAAGCGAACATCATGAACAGACGCACGGTGTCCGCGCCGTATTTTTCCACCATCTCCTGCGGGTCGATGCCGTTGTTCTTCGACTTCGACATTTTGCTCATGCCAGCATAGACCAGTTCACGGCCTTGCGGATCGGTGGCCTTGGTGATGCGGCCCTTGTCGTCGCGCTCGACGGTGGCGTCAACCGGGGATACCCAGACGCGCTCGCCGCTGTTGCCGGTGTAGTAGAAGGCGTCGGCCAGCACCATGCCCTGACACAGCAGACGTTTGGCCGGCTCGTCCGAATCCACCAGGCCCGCATCGCGCATCAGCTTGTGGAAGAAGCGGAAGTACATCAGGTGCATGATGGCGTGTTCGATGCCGCCGATATATTGATCGACCGGCAGCCAGTAGTTGGCGGCGGCCGGATCCAGCATGCCCTGGTCATACTGCGGGCAGGTGTAGCGTGCGTAGTACCAGGAGGACTCCATAAAGGTGTCGAAGGTGTCGGTTTCGCGCAGCGCCGGCTGGCCGTTGACGGTGGTTTTCGCCCACTCAGGGTCGGCCTTGATCGGGCTGGTGATGCCGTCCATGACCACGTCTTCCGGCAGGATCACCGGCAGCTGGTCTTCCGGCGTCGGCATTACGGTGCCGTCTTCCAGCGTCACCATCGGGATTGGCGCACCCCAGTAACGCTGACGGGAAACGCCCCAGTCGCGCAGACGGTAGTTGACCTTACGCTGGCCCACGCCCTTGGCGACCAGTTTGTCGGCGATGGCGTTGAAGCCCGCTTCATTATCGAGGCCGTCGAACTCGCCGGAATTGAACAGCGCGCCTTTGTCGGTCATCGCTTCGGCGCTCACGTCAGGCTGGCTGCCGTCGAGGTTCAGGATCACCGGCTTGATCGGCAGATCGTATTTGGTGGCGAATTCCCAGTCGCGCTGGTCGTGCGCCGGTACCGCCATCACGGCGCCGGTGCCGTATTCCATCAGCACGAAGTTGGCGACCCACACCGGCAGCTTCTCGCCGCTCAGCGGATGGACAACGAACAGGCCGGTTGGCATGCCTTTCTTCTCCATCGTCGCCATTTCGGCTTCGGCGACTTTGGTGTTGCGGCATTCGTCGATGAACTCGGTCAGCGCCGGGTTGTTGCGCGCGCCCTGTTGCGCCAGCGGGTGGCCCGCGGCGACCGCCACGTAGGTGGCGCCCATGAAGGTGTCCGGGCGGGTGGTGTAAACCGTCAGCTTCTCTTCGCTGTCCGCCACGTCGAAGGTGATTTCCACGCCTTCGGAGCGGCCAATCCAGTTGCGCTGCATGGTTTTCACCTGCTCCGGCCAGCTTTCCAGCGTGTCCAGATCGTTCAGCAGCTGATCGGCGTAGGCGGTGATTTTGATGAACCACTGCGGGATCTCTTTACGCTCGACCTTGGTGTCGCAGCGCCAGCAGCAGCCGTCGATAACCTGTTCGTTGGCCAGCACGGTCAGATCGTGCGGGCACCAGTTCACCGCCGAGGTCTTCTTGTAGACCAGGCCTTTTTCATACAGCTTGGTGAAGAACCACTGTTCCCAGCGGTAGTATTCCGGCTGGCAGGTGGCGATTTCGCGATCCCAGTCATAGCCGAAGCCCAGCAGTTTCAGCTGATTCTTCATGTATTCGATGTTGTCGTAGGTCCACGGGGCAGGCGCGGTGTTGTTTTTCACCGCTGCGCCTTCCGCCGGCAGGCCGAACGCATCCCAGCCGATCGGCTGCAGTACGTTTTTGCCCAGCATGCGCTGATAGCGCGAGATCACGTCGCCGATAGTGTAGTTACGAACGTGGCCCATGTGCAGTCGGCCGGACGGGTAAGGCAGCATGGATAGGCAGTAGTACTTTTCCTTGCTGTCGTCTTCGGTAACTTTGAAAGTCTGCTTCTCTTGCCAGTGAAGCTGTACGTTCGATTCTATGTCTTCTGGACGGTATTGCTCTTGCATGGCGGCCGGTGGTCCTGTAGGTGTAAACCGTTGCCCCGGTCAGAGGCAACGCAATGAACATTTAGTATTCGTAGATCCGCATAGCATAGCTGATAAGACCTCCCGGCAACAACTCCAAGCGCCTGACTCGGCGCATTTAAAAAAAACGCCGCCATGACGCGGCTCACAACCTGCGGATCCCGCGTCTTGCCAAGTGACATCAGTCATTTACGGCTAAAATAAGAACAAGTAGCTTAGGGGTATCCCTACAGCCAAGTCCGGCGCAGCGTTTATCGAGGAGAGTCTATGAACAAGGTTGCTCAGTATTACCGCGAATTGGTGGCATCGCTGACCGAACGCCTGAAAAACGGTGAACGAGATATCGACGCCCTGGTGGCCAGCGCGGAGCGGCGGTTGAACGAGGCCGAAGGTCTGACCCGCGACGAGGTGCGGCAGGTGACGCAGGCGGTGCGGCGCGATCTGGAAGAGTTTGCCCGCAGCTACCAGGAGAGCCGGGACGAATTTACCGACAGCGTATTTATGCGGGTGATCAAAGAGAGTCTGTGGCAGGAGTTGGCGGATATCACCGACAAAACCCAGCTGGAGTGGCGCGAGGTGTTCAAGGACGTCAGCCACCACGGCGTTTACCACAGCGGTGAAGTGGTGGGGCTGGGCAATCTGGTGTGCGAGCAATGCCACTATCACCTGGCTTTTTACACCCCGGAAGTGCTGCCGCTGTGCCCGAAATGCGGCCACGACCAGTTCCAGCGCCGGCCGTTTGAACCTTGATGACGTTCCCCGTCAGGGCGGGGAACGCTAAGGCCGGCGTTTAACGGAACAGTTTCTTCAGCAGGTTGCTCAGGAAACCGCCGCTGACGGTTGTCGGGGCAGCTTCCGCTTGCGCCGGCGCGCTGGCCGCTACGGCGACGCCGGCCGGGATTTTCTGCGCGACCGCGATGCGGCTGTCCTGAGCGGCTTTTTCCGCCGCTTCCGGGCCGTAGGCAAAGCCTTCTGCCAGCACGAATTCAACGTCGGTGATGCCGATAAAGCCCAGGAACAGCTTCACGTACGGCGTGATCAGATCCGTCGGCGTGTCGGCGTGGATGCCGCCGCGGCTGGAGATGACGATCGCTTTCTTGCCCGTTACCAGCCCTTCGGCGCCGGCGGAGGTATAGCGGAACGTCTGACCGGCGCGGGCGATCAGATCGAAGTAGATCTTCAGCTGCGTCGGGATATTGAAGTTGTACATCGGCGCGCTGATGATCAGCGTGTCGTGTGATTTCAGTTCGGCAATCAGCTCGTCGGACAGCGCCAGGGTGCTTTGCTGGTGCGGCGTCAGCGGTTTGTCGCCGGCGGTAAAACCGGCCATCACTTCGCCATCCAGCTCCGGCAGCGTCGGGTTGGCCAGATCGCGCACGGTAAAGGTGTCTTCAGGGTGAGTTTCACGCCATTGTTCAACAAAAAAATCGACTAATTTTCCAGACTGGGAATATTCACCCAGAATACTTGATTTCAGGACCAGTACGCGGCTCATTGGCTTATCTCCAGGCGAAGTCTAATCGGTAACGATGTCAGTCGGTGTAAACGCATGGTAGAGGCAAGCCATGAACAGTGATAGCGCAAAAATTCGCTGAGTTAAATCAAAAAAGTTGAATGAGGGGCGCGAGCGCGCCCCGATGGGATCAATAACGCGCTAAGCGCTCGGCCAGCAGATCGATAAAGCCTTCGCGGTTGATGCCGGTCAGCACTTCCACGTTGGCCGCTTTGCCGGTTTGCTGGAAATAGTCCACCATCGTCATGCCGACGGTGTATTCCCCTTTGGTTTCCACCCCCACCCAGCGTTCTACGCCGGTAAACAGCTGCGGCGCCAGCAGCCAGGCGATGGTGCAGGGATCGTGCATCGCCGCGCCGGGCAGGCCGCGCGGATGGCTGAGGTACAGCGGCAGATAAAAATCGAGCATCTCCGCCACCGCCTGGGCGACCGGATTGTCTATCTGACGAATGCGCTCGATATCCTGCGGCAGCACCAGCGCCTGATGGGTGACGTTCAGCCCAGCCATGGTCAGCGGCACGCCGGATTTCAGCACCATTTCGGCGGCTTCGGGATCGACGAAGATATTGAATTCCGCCACCGGCGTGGTATTGCCGGCGTTCATGCCGCCGCCCATAAATACGATGCGTTCGATGCGGCTTTTCAGCTCGGCATGCTGGGCCAACAGCAGGGCGATGTTGGTCATCGGGCCGGTCACCACCAGGGTGATCGGCTGCGGGCTGGCGCGCAGCAGGTCGGCGATCAGCTCAACGGCGCCGCGGGGATCGGGCTTGAGGGTCGGTGTCGGCAGGTGGGTGTTGCCCATGCCGGTTTTGCCGTGGACATAGTCGGCGATCACCAGTTCGCGCATCAGCGGGCCGCTGGCGCCGGCGGCGACCGGAATGTCTTCGCGCTGCATCAGGGTCAACAGACCCAGCGCGTTATGCAGGGTTTTCTCCGGCGTCTGGTTGCCGGCGGAGGTGGTAATGGCTTTGACGTCCAGCTCCGGCGAACGCAGCGCCATGGCCAGCGCGATGGCGTCGTCGAGGCCGGGATCGCAATCGATGATAATAGGGCGGGGCATGTTCTTTCTCCTCTGTTTGTTATCCTGCGAGCATCGGATCAAAACCGGGGAGAAACAAGCGCTTTTAGTGCCGGGAGAAAAGATGCGCCCCTGGCGGGGCGCATAGAGAGAACTTAGTGCAGGATCTTGGCCAGGAAGTCCTTGGCGCGCTCGGATTCGGGGTTGTTGAAGAAATCGTCTTTGTTGCGGTCTTCGACGATTTTGCCTTCGTCCATAAAGATCACCCGGTTCGCCACTTTGCGGGCGAAGCCCATTTCGTGGGTCACCACCATCATGGTCATGCCTTCGTTCGCCAGCTCGACCATTACGTCCAGCACTTCATTGATCATTTCCGGATCGAGCGCCGAGGTCGGTTCATCGAACAGCATGGCGATCGGATCCATGCACAGCGCGCGGGCGATGGCGACGCGCTGCTGCTGGCCGCCGGACAGCTGACCGGGGAACTTGTTGGCGTGGGCGGAAAGGCCGACGCGTTCCAGCAGCTTCAGCCCCTTCTCGCGTGAGGCGGTTTTGTCGCGCTTGAGCACTTTCACCTGCGCCAGCGTCAGGTTGTCGATGATCGACAGATGCGGGAACAGCTCAAAGTGTTGGAACACCATGCCGACCTTGGCGCGCAGCTGCGCCAGATTGGTTTTCTTGTCGTTGACCGGCGTGCCGTTCACCAGGATATCGCCCTGCTGGATCGGCTCAAGGCCGTTGACGGTTTTGATCAGGGTGGACTTGCCGGAACCTGAAGGACCGCAGACGACGACCACTTCGCCTTTTTTCACTTCGGTGGTGCAATCGGTCAACACCTGAAAGTGACCGTACCACTTAGAAACATTTTTCAGGGATATCATCAAACAGTCCTTTTCTTCAAATAGCTTACCAGCGCCGAGGCGGCGAGGCTGATAACAAAATAGACAAAGCCGGCGAACAGGATCATTTCAACCTGGGTGCCGTCGCGTTCGCCGATGGTCGATGCGGTGCGGAAGAAGTCGGCCAGGCTCAGAACGTAAACCAGCGACGTATCCTGGAACAGCACGATGCCCTGAGTCAGCAGCAGCGGCACCATGGCACGAAACGCCTGCGGCAGGATCACCAGCCGCATGGATTGCCAGTGGGTCATGCCCAGCGCCAGCGCGGCGGAGGATTGGCCGCGCGAGATGCTGATAATGCCGGCGCGGATGATTTCTGAGTAATAGGCCGCTTCAAACAGCGAAAAGGCTACCATAGCCGAGATCAGGCGAATATCGGTTTTCGGCGACAACCCTAGAACCTGTTGTAATAAGCTTGGAACCACCAGATAGAACCACAGCAGCACCATCACCAGCGGCACCGAGCGGAACAGGTTGACGTACAGGGTGGCGAACCAGCTGATCGGCTTGAACGGCGACAGACGCATCACCGCCAGCACGGTGCCCCACAGGATGCCGACCACGATGGCGGTCACGGTGATCTTCAGCGTGATCGCCATGCCCTGCAGCAGGAAAGGGAAGCTTGGGACGATCGACGCCCAGTCAAATTCGTACATTATTTACTCCCCAGGTTGCCAGGCAACTGCACTTTCTTTTCGACCAGACGCATAAACAGCATGATAACGGCGTTGATGCCGATATAAGCCAGCGTGATGGCGGTAAAGGATTCATAGGCGTGTGCGGAGTAATCCAACAGCTTGCCGGCCTGTGCGGCCATGTCCACCAGCCCGATGGTTGAGGCGATGGCAGAGTTTTTGACCAGGTTGAGCATCTCCGAGGTCATCGGCGGCACGATCACCCGGTAGGCGTTCGGCAGCAGCACGTAGCGGTAGGTTTGCGGCAGCGTCAGGCCCATCGCCAGCCCGGCCGCTTTCTGGCCGCGCGGCAGGGATTGAATGGCGGCGCGCACCTGCTCGCAAACGCGGGCGGCGGTAAACAGCCCCAGGCAGAGCATGGAGGAGACGAAGAACTGCACGTTGGGATCCAGCTCGCTTTTAAACCAGGTGCCGATATTGGCCGGCAACAGTTCGGGGATCACCAGATACCAGGTAAAGAATTGCACGATCAGCGGCACGTTGCGGAACAGTTCGACGTAACAGGTGCCGAGGGCGGAAAGAAAGCGGTTGGGTACGGTACGCAAGATACCGAACAGCGAACCGACGAAGAAAGCGATAATCCATGCACAGACGGAGAGGGCCACCGTGACCTGAAAGCCGGACCAGATCCAGCCGAGGTATGTGGTGTTCCCAAACGGGGCCTGCTGCAGGAAGATACCCCAGTTCCAATCTATTGACATAACAAACTCCGGTAAACGGGCGCAGAGCGCCGAAGATTGATGACTTGATGAGCGCCGATCACCGCGCGGCCAGTCTGGCTGGCTTATTGTGTGCGGAGGTCGGTGATGCGCCTTGGGGAAAATGAGGGAGGGGAACGGCCCCCCTCATACCTGTCTGTCCCAGTCATCAACTGGGCCGGTTTGGCCTGGCGGCCGCTCCGGCTGTCATTCTATTTAGTTCAATGCCTTGTCGTTAGGTTCTTTGAACAGCTGCTTCATGTCGTCCGACAGTTCGAAGTTCATGTTGAGGTTTTTCGGTGGAATAGGCTGCTTGAACCATTTATCAAACCACTTGGCCGCTTCGCCGGAGGTTTGCGCCTGGACGATGGTGTCATCGACCAGTTTCTTGAACGCAGGATCGTCTTTACGCAGCATGCAGCCGTAAGCTTCTTTCGACTGCGGCGTGCCGATGATTTCCCACTGATCCGGCTTCTTGGCCTTGGCGCGCTCACCCGCCAGCAGGGCGTCATCCATCATAAAGGCCACCGCGCGGCCGCTTTCCAGGGTGCGGAAGGAGTCGCCATGGTCTTTGGCGCTGATGATGCGCATGTTCATTTTGTCGCTGTCGTTCAGCTTGTTCAGCAGCACTTCGGAGGTGGTGCCGGAGGTAACGACCACCGGTTTGCCGGCCAGGTCTTTAAAGTCTTTGATGTCGGAGCCTTTCTTCACCAGCAAGCGGGTGCCGACCACGAAAATGGTGTCGGAGAAGGCGGCCTGTTTCTGGCGCTCGAGGTTATTGGTGGTGGAGCCGCACTCGAAGTCATAGGTGCCGTTTTGCAGCAGCGGAATGCGGTTCTGCGAGGTAATCGGCAGCATTTTCACCTGCAGATTCGGTGCATTAAGCTTTTTCTTAACAGCTTCAACGATTTGGTTGGAGTAGTCCTGAGAGTAGCCCACAACTTTTTGTTGGTTGTCGTAGTAGGAAAAGGGCACTGACGATTCGCGGTGGCCGACAACGATCACGCCATTGTCTTTGATTTTCTTCAGCGTACCGGTCAGGTCTTCCGCGTGCGCCACGCTACCTGCCGCACCGAGCAGCAGTAACGATAACGCCAATTTACGCATTTGCATAGTCCAACTCCTTTGCTGTTGTGGTGGCTCTGACTAAAGAGCGTCAGGTTAAATCGACTATTTATTGCTCAAATTATAAAGATAGTCTTAGAACAGATAGCCGTTAAAAAATAACCGATTGTGAATACCTTGAAACTAAAATGTTTCATTTTTTGAGACGCCGCGCGCACCAAATCAATGCAACAAAACCCTGAAGCACCCGTGCGGTGCGTCAGATGCACCCAAAATGTGCACGAGTGCGACAAAACGTCAGCAAAAGTAAACCGGCGCGCGAAGTCGCCATAGATAAAGCAAGGAGTGTGCCAGCCGCGTTGATTTAACGGCGTTTTCTAACCGGGGAGGAATATTGACGGGAACGCGGGGCGCGGCGGGCGCGCCCCGGCGAAGAGGACTATTTGCGGCGCAGGCCCAGCATCAACGCCCAACCGCCCAGCAGCAGGGTGATCACCCACAGCGGCGTGCCGCCGAAACGCGCGTAAGGCGTGACGCCGGTGGTCGGCGTGACCTTCACTTCGAGCACCTTGCGGGTGAACTGCGGGATTTCGGCGATCACCTCGCCGTTGGCGTCCACCGCGGCGGTAACGCCGTTATTGGTGCTGCGCAGCAGCGGCCGGCCGAGCTCCAACGCGCGCATGCGCGCCATCTGGAAGTGTTGCCACGGACCGATGGAGTGGCCGAACCAGGCGTCGTTGGAGATGGTCAGCAGGAAGTTGGTGTCCGGGCGGAAGTTATCGCGCACCTGCTGGCCCAGCACGATCTCGTAGCAGATCGCCGCCGTCAGGTTGTAACCGCGCACGCTGAGCTGCGGCTGCACATAGTCGCCGCGGCTGAAACCGGACATCGGCAGATTGAAGAACGGTGCGATAGGGCGCAGCAGCTCACCCAGCGGCACGAATTCGCCAAACGGCACCAGGTGGTGTTTGTTGTAGCGATCTTTGGCCGGGTAGCTGTACGGCGTCGGTTCGCCGAGCACGATGGCGCTGTTGTATTCCTGCACGCCCTGCGGGGTGGCGCGCGCATCGACAATCCCCGTGATCAGGCTGCTGTTCTTCGCCCGCATCAGGTCATCCATCATGGTCAGGAAGCCGTTCTGACGCGGCTCGAAGTCAGGGATGGCGGATTCCGGCCAGATGATGATCGGCGCTTTGCCCATATAAGGGCGCGTTTCATCCAGATAGGTTTGCAGCGTGCTGAGCAGAATGCTCGGATCCCACTTCATCGACTGGGGAATGTTGCCCTGCACCATGGCGACGTTCACCGCTTTATCCGGCTGCGGAGTAAACCAATGCAGCTGGCGCAGCGGCCACGGCAACAGCAGCAGCGCGGCGGCGATCACCGCAGCCGAGAGGCGGCGCTGATTGACGGCGTACACCAGCAGGCCGGCGATGGACATCAGCATAAAGGTGATGGCGTCGACGCCCAGCAGCGGCGCGATGCCCTTCAGCGGGCCGTTGATCTGGCTGTAGCCGAACTGCAGCCAGGGGAAGCCGGTCAGCACCCAGCCGCGCAGGAATTCGGTTACCTGCCACAGCGCCGGTGCGGCGAGGGCCAGCCGCCACCAGCGGGTAGCCGGCCACAGGCGCGTCAGCAGCCCGGCGAACAGCCCGGTATACAGCGACAGGTAAGCGGCGAGCAGCACCACCAGGAAGACGTTGACGGCGAACGGCATGCCGCCGAAATCGGCGATGCTGACATACACCCAGTTGATGCCGCTGCCGAACAGCCCGAAGCCCCAGATAAAGCCGAGCAGGGCGGACTGTTTGGTGGTGCGATTGAGGGTAACGGCCAGCAGGCCGAACAGGGAGACGATGGCCGCAGGCCAGAAATCGTAGGGGGAGAACGCCAGCGTCCCGCCGGCGCCTGACAACAGCGCCAGCAGGGCGCGAACCCGCTGGCGTTCAAGCAATGAGGCTTTAGCCATGTTGGATTTAATCTTCCAGTTTCGGTGGTGGAGAATCGTCCGGAATTTTTACATGAACCTGGATGATACGTCGACTGTCGGCCATGGCAACTTTAAATAGGTAACCTTCGATTTCAATGGTTTCCCCGCGCGCCGGCAGGTGACCGAAGGCCTGCATCACCAAACCGCCGATGGTATCGACCTCGTCGTCGCTGAAATGGGTGCCGAAGGCTTCGTTGAAGTCTTCGATCGGCGCCAACGCCCGCACGGTATACATGTGGCGGCTGAGCTGGCGGATATCCAGATCGTCTTCGTCGTCGTATTCGTCTTCGATCTCGCCGACGATCAGTTCCAGAATATCTTCGATGGTGACCAGGCCGGACACGCCGCCGAATTCGTCAATGACAATCGCCATGTGGTAGCGCTGGGAGCGGAACTCTTTCAGCATGCGGTCGACGCGCTTGCTTTCCGGCACCACCACCGCGGTGCGCAGCACCTTGTCGATGCTGAACGGCTCGGAGTCTGCGCGCATGAATGGCAGCAGATCCTTGGCCATCAGGATGCCTTCGATGTGATCTTTGTCTTCGCTGATCACCGGGAAGCGCGAGTGGGCGGAGTCGATAATCACGTCCAGGCACTCTTCCAGCGTTTGGTTACGCTTGAGCGTCACCATCTGGGAGCGGGGGATCATGATGTCGCGCACGCGCTGCTCGGCGATATCCATCACGCCTTCCAGCATGTCGCGGGTATCGGGATCGATCAGGTCGTTTTGTTCGGAATCACGGATCAGCTCGACCAGATCGCCACGGTTTTTGGGCTCGCCGTGGAACAGCTGGTTAAGGATAAGAGTAAAGAACCCCTTCTTGGGACTGGGGCTGTCATTGCTTTGTGAATGGTCGTCGCTCATGGCGTTTTCGTTACTGTCACTCATGTCAGAGTTAAGGGGCGTCAGCGACAGCCCCGCAGGGGGCTGTGGGATACACGGCTGACGTCAGACGGGGTCTTTTTCCGCCAGGTACGGATCAGGATAGCCCAGTCCGTGCATGATTTCGGTTTCCAAAGACTCCATTTCTTCGGCTTCATCGTCTTCGATGTGGTCATACCCTAGCAGATGAAGGCTGCCGTGGACAACCATATGCGCCCAGTGGGCCTCCAGCGCTTTGCCTTGCTCAATCGCTTCCTGTTCAACCACCTGGCGGCAGATGATCAGATCGCCGAGCAGCGGCAGCTCGATGCCCGGCGGGGCCTCGAACGGGAAAGAGAGCACGTTGGTCGGCTTGTCTTTGCCGCGGTAGGTCAGGTTCAGCTCGTGGCTTTCCGCTTCGTCCACCAGACGTACGGTCACCTCGGCTTCTTCCTGAAATTGCGGCAGCACGCCTTCCAGCCAGCGCTGGAAAGTGGCTTCATCCGGCAGGCCGTCGCTGCTTTCACAGGCAATCTGCAGATCCAAAATCACCTGACTCATGGTGTCTCCTGCTCGGAGGCGGCGAGCGCCTCGCGCTTACGTTGTTCGGCAATCGCGTCTTTGCGTTTCTGTTCGGCCGCTTCCCAGGCCTCGTAGGCGATGACCACGCGGGCCACCACCGGGTGGCGCACCACGTCTTCGCTGTGGAAGAAGTTGAAGCTCAGCTCTTCCACGTCCGACAGCACTTCCACCGCGTGGCGCAGGCCGGATTTCTGGTTGCGCGGCAGGTCGATCTGGGTGACGTCGCCGGTGATGACCGCCTTCGAGTTGAAGCCGATGCGCGTCAGGAACATCTTCATCTGTTCGATGGTGGTGTTCTGGCTCTCATCCAGAATGATAAAGGCGTCGTTCAGCGTGCGGCCGCGCATGTAGGCCAGCGGCGCGACTTCGATCACGTTGCGCTCGATGAGCTTCTCCACGCGCTCGAAGCCCAGCATTTCGAACAGGGCATCGTACAGCGGGCGCAGGTAAGGATCGACCTTCTGGCTCAGATCGCCCGGTAGGAAGCCCAGTTTTTCGCCGGCTTCGACCGCAGGGCGGGTCAGCAGAATGCGGCGAATTTCCTGACGCTCCAGCGCATCCACCGCAGCGGCGACCGCCAGGTAGGTTTTGCCGGTACCCGCCGGGCCGATGCCGAAGGTGATGTCGTGATCGAGAATGTTGGCGATGTATTGCGCCTGGTTAGGCGTGCGCGGTTTCACCATGCCGCGCTTGGTTTTGATGGTGACCGCCTTGCCGTAATCCGGCACGCTGTCGGCGACCTGTTCCAGCACCCGGCTCTCTTTGATAGCCAGATGGATTTGCTCCGGATCGATATCCGGGATCACGCCGCGAATCGGCGCGGTATCCACGTACAGATGGCGCAGGATATCGGCGGCGGCGACCACGCACAGGTTCTTGCCGACCAGCTTGAAACGGTTGTCGCGGCGATTGATTTCGATGCCCAATCGGCGCTCGAGCTGCTTGATGTTGTCATCAAACGGGCCGCACAGGCTGAGCAAACGCTGGTTGTCTGCGGGCTCTAACAAAATTTCTTGTGTTGCGACGTTCAAACTATTCCTCTAGGTCACATCGGGCCTGGTTGATGTCACATAGCGCGTCCGGGACGCGCGCGTTCAGGACGAGCCTGAATACTCTCTTTCTTGAATTATTCATGGTGCGCCGCAACGGCGCAAGTTTACCGCTGATCTATCTGTGCGCCGCCGGCGGAATTCAAGGGAAGATAAGGAAAAAACGCGGCGGGGCGCAAAGCCCGCCGCGTCATCACAGAACAAGGCCGGCGGAAATCAGTTCTTTTTCACGAACTCGGATTTCAGCTTCATCGGGCCGAAGCCGTCGATTTTGCAGTCGATGTTGTGATCGCCTTCCACCAGGCGAATGTTTTTCACCTTGGTGCCGATCTTCAGCATCGAGGAGCTGCCTTTAACCTTCAGGTCCTTGATCACGGTGACCGCGTCGCCATCCGCCAGCAGGTTGCCGTTGGCGTCTTTGACGATCAGCGCGTCCTGGTCTTCCGCCGGGGCGCTGTCGCTCCACTCGTGGGCGCACTCAGGGCAGATGAACAGGGCATTGTCCTGGTAGGTGTATTCGGAGTTGCACTTCGGGCAGTGTGGGAGTTGCATGTTATGTCGCCTCTTCAACAATAAAAAAATAAAAAAAGAAAATCACCGGGCGCGGGCGCCCGGCGGAGAAACGGTAAGGAGTAGCGCGAATGGGCGGCGATAAGGCGAGCCGCCGCGGCGTCAGGGCTGGTAAATGCCGACGCCCAGCGCGTTTTCTTTGCGGGTACGGGCGATCACCGACTGCGGGGATTCATGTACGCGCAGATCCATCTGCTGCTCGGTGCGCACCACTGCGCCACGCAGGGTGTTGGTCAGCACCTCGGTAATTTCCACGTCGACAAACTGGCCGATCATGTCGGGCGTGCCTTCGAAGTTTACCACACGGTTGCATTCGGTGCGCCCGGCCAGCTCCATCACGCTTTTGCGCGAGGTGCCTTCCACCAGAATGCGCTGCACGGTGCCGAGCATGCGGCGGCTGAACTGCAGCGCCTGCTGGTTGATGCGATCCTGCAGAATGTACAGCCGCTGTTTTTTCTCTTCTTCGCTGACGTCGTCGACCATGTCCGCCGCCGGGGTGCCCGGGCGCGACGAATAGATGAAGCTGAAGCTGACGTCGAAGTTGACGTCGGCGATCAGATTCATGGTCTGTTCGAAGTCGGCCTGGCTCTCGCCCGGGAAACCGACGATGAAATCGGAGCTGAGCTGAATGGCCGGCCGCGCCTTGCGCAGCTTGCGGATAATCGCCTTGTACTCCAGCGCGGTGTGGGCGCGTTTCATCATGGTCAGGATGCGATCCGAACCGCTCTGCACCGGCAGGTGCAGGAAGCTGACCAGCTCCGGCGTGTCTTCGTACACCGCGATGATGTCGTCGGTGAACTCGATCGGGTGGCTGGTGGTGAAGCGAATGCGATCGATGCCGTCGATGGCCGCCACCAGGCGCAGCAGTTCGGCGAACGAGCAGATCTCGCCGTCATGCGTGGCGCCGCGGTAAGCGTTGACGTTTTGGCCGAGCAGGTTGACTTCGCGCACGCCCTGCGCCGCCAGCTGGGCGATTTCGAACAGCACGTCGTCGCTCGGGCGGCTCACTTCCTCCCCGCGGGTGTAAGGCACCACGCAGAAGGTACAGTATTTGTTGCAGCCTTCCATGATAGACACGAAGGCGGTCGGGCCTTCGGCGCGCGGTTCCGGCAGACGGTCGAATTTTTCGATCTCCGGGAAGCTGATGTCGACCACCGGGCTGCGGGTGCCCTGGACGTGGTTGATCATTTCCGGCAGGCGGTGCAGGGTCTGCGGGCCGAATACCACGTCGACGCAAGGCGCGCGGCTGCGGATAAGTTCGCCTTCTTGCGAGGCCACGCAACCGCCGACGCCGATGATCACCGACGGGTTCTTCTCTTTCAGCAAGCGCCAGCGCCCCAGCATGGCGAAAACTTTCTCCTGCGCTTTTTCGCGGATCGAGCAGGTGTTCAGCAACAGCACGTCCGCTTCTTCGGCGTTTTCGGTCCACTCGAAGCCGTGCGTGCTGTTCAACAGGTCGGCCATTTTCGATGAATCGTACTCATTCATCTGGCAGCCCCAGGTTTTGATATGTAGTTTTTTCGTCATTGACTTGCCATTACTCAGTGCGGAGCGAAAGTTGCGTTACGCGACATGCAGGGCGCGTATTGTAATCATTTGCCGCCGTTGTGACCAGCGCGGGGGAAAATGGCACGCAACCTGAAGCCGAAGCGAAAATCCGGTACACTGCGCAAAACGCCATGCCGGGTGGGATGGTGAGCATTCACACAGAAAACATAGCCAATATGAAGACATCTCAAAATCGGTATGACGCGGTGGTGGTGGGCGGCGGTATGGTCGGCGCGGCGGCGGCTCTCGGGCTGGCGCAGGCGGGCTGGTCGGTGGCGTTGCTGGAACATCAGGCGCCGCAGGCGTTCGAGGCGCAAAGCCCGCCGGACCTGCGCATTTCCGCTATCGGCTGCACCTCGGTGGGGCTGCTGAAACAGCTTGGCGCCTGGCCCGCAGTGACGGCGATGCGCACGGCGCCGTATCGCCGGCTGGAGACCTGGGAATGGGAATCGTCGCGGGTGGCGTTCGATGCGCTGTCACTGGGGCTGCCGGAGCTGGGCTTCATGGTGGAAAACCGCATTCTGCAGCTGGCGCTGTGGCAGCAGTTCGCGCAGTGCGCCAATTTGACGCTGCTGTGCCCCGCCAGGCTGCAATCGTTGCAGCGGGCGGACAAGGCGTGGCAGCTGACGCTGGATAGCGGTGAAACGCTGCAGGCGCGCCTGGTTGTCGGCGCCGACGGCGCCAACTCGCAGGTGCGCAAGCTGGCGGCGATCGGCACCAACGGCTGGCAGTATCGCCAGGCGTGCATGTTGATCACCGTCGATACCGGCGCGCCGCAGCAGGATGTGACCTGGCAGCGCTTCTTCCCGTCCGGGCCGCGCGCCTTCCTGCCGCTGTACGACAGCTGGGCGTCGCTGGTGTGGTATGACAGCCCGCAGCGCATTCGCCAACTGCAGGCGATGCCGCCGGCGCAGCTGGAGCGTGAGATCGCCACCGCCTTCCCGCCGCGGCTGGGGCCGGTCAAGGTGCACGCCGCCGGATCGTTCCCGCTGACGCGCCGCCATGCGCAGCGTTACGTGCTGCCGGGGCTGGCGTTGTTGGGGGATGCGGCGCATACCATCAATCCGCTGGCGGGGCAGGGCGTCAATCTGGGGTATCGCGACGTGGATGCCTTGCTGAACGTATTGAGCGAGGCGCGGGAGCAGGGAGAGGACTGGAGCAGCGAGGCGGTACTGCTGCGCTATCAGCGCCGCCGCCGTACCGACAATCTGCTGATGCAGAGCGGCATGGATCTGTTTTATACCGCGTTCAGCAATAACCTGGCGCCGCTGAACGTGGCGCGCAATTTGGCGCTGATGGCCGCGCAGCGGGCGGGCAAGCTGAAAGAGCATGCGTTGAAATACGCCTTGGGATTGTAACCGGCAGGGCTCAGCGGCGGCTGAGCCCGTTAGGCTTGGCTGAACGCCAGACAGC
>NZ_JCAXDO010000004.1:337894-404920 GCF_059740205.1 Serratia sp. LTN-2
TCTAAATATGGCTGGGGTGCCAGGATTCGAACCTGGGTATGCTGGTATCAGAAACCAGAGCCTTACCGCTTGGCGACACCCCAATTATGGTGGCTACGACGGGATTTGAACCTGTGACCCCATCATTATGAGTGATGTGCTCTAACCAGCTGAGCTACGTAGCCGATGTTACTTTTTACTTCTTTGATTTGCAAGCAGTTTGTTATGGCTGGGGTACCTGGATTCGAACCAGGGAATGCCGGTATCAAAAACCGGTGCCTTACCGCTTGGCGATACCCCACCTGCAAACAAATCTTATGTTGAAACCCCATTCCCGAAAGAATATGGCTGGGGTACCTGGATTCGAACCAGGGAATGCCGGTATCAAAAACCGGTGCCTTACCGCTTGGCGATACCCCATCAACATACTGCGCCGACGATGAAGAGAAATGGTGCGGGAGGCGAGACTTGAACTCGCACACCTTGCGGCGCCAGAACCTAAATCTGGTGCGTCTACCAATTTCGCCACTCCCGCAAATGCAAAAAAGAGATGGTGGCTACGACGGGATTCGAACCTGTGACCCCATCATTATGAGTGATGTGCTCTAACCAGCTGAGCTACGTAGCCCTCTTTTTTTGCTTTGCCTTCATCGGCGTTGCGGGGCGCATTATGCGTATATGACCGATTTGCGTCAACAAGTTTTTTCCCGAAAAAGCGCCCGGAAGCGCCGTTTGTCTGGGTTGTGAACATTATGGCGATAAAATCGGCAATTCAGGCAGTTGGCGGGCGGAAAAGGCAACAAAAAGGCGGGCCAAAAGGCCCGCCCCGGGGAGAATGCCGCGCGATTATTTATAGGCGGCCTGGTGCACGCCGACGGCGCGGCCGGAAGGATCGTCCATCTTCTTGAACGATTCATCCCACTCGATGGCCTTGGCGGACGAGCAGGCGACGGATGGGCCACCCGGCACGCATTCGGCGGCGCTCGGCAGCGGGAACAGCTCCTCGAAGATTTCGCGGTACAGGTAGCCTTCTTTCGAGGTCGGCGTGTTGTACGGGAAGCGGAAACGCGCGGTTTCGAGCTGTTGATCGCTAATTTGCTGCGCAGCGACCTCTTTTAGCGTGTCGATCCAGCTGTAGCCGACGCCGTCGGAGAACTGCTCTTTCTGGCGCCAGGCCACGCTGGCCGGCAAATAGGACTCGAAACATTCGCGGACGATGTGCTTTTCCATTTTGCCGTTGCCGCACATTTTATCTTTCGGGTTAATGCGCATCGCCACGTCGAGGAATTTCTTGTCCAGGAATGGCACGCGGGCTTCAACGCCCCAGGCGGACATCGCCTTGTTGGCACGCGCACAGTCGAACATATGCAGCGCCAGCAGTTTGCGCACGGTTTCTTCGTGGAATTCGCGGGCGTCCGGCGCCTTATGGAAGTAAAGGTAGCCGCCGAACACTTCGTCCGCGCCTTCGCCGGACAGCACCATCTTGATGCCCATCGCCTTGATTTTGCGCGACATCAGGTACATTGGCGTCGATGCGCGAATGGTGGTGACGTCGTAGGTTTCGATGTGATAAATCACGTCGCGGATGGCATCCAGGCCTTCCTGCACGGTGAAGTGGATTTCATGGTGCACGGTGCCCAGATGGTTGGCCACCTCCTGCGCGGCGCGCAGATCCGGCGAGCCCTCCAGGCCGACGGCGAAGGAGTGCAGCTGCGGCCACCAGGCCTCGCTGCGTTCCTGATCTTCCACGCGGCGCGCGGCGTACTTCTTGGTGATCGCCGAGATGACCGAGGAATCCAGCCCGCCCGACAGCAGCACGCCGTAAGGCACGTCGGACATCAGGTGGCTTTTCACCGACTCTTCCAGCGCGGTGCGCAGGGCGGCGGCGTCGGTCACATTGTCCTTGACGCTGTCGTAATCGAACCAGTCGCGGCGATAGTATTCACGAATCTCCCCGTCCTGGCTCCACAGGTAGCTGCCGGCCGGGAATTCCTTGATGGTGCGGCATACCGGCACCAGCGCTTTCATTTCCGAGGCGACGTACAGGTTGCCGTGCTCGTCGTGGCCCATATACAGCGGGATGATGCCCAGATGATCGCGGCCGATCAGGTAGGCGTCTTTCTCGGTGTCATACAGGGCGAAGGCGAACATGCCTTGCAGATCGTCGAGGAAGTCCGGGCCCTTCTCCTGATACAGCGCCAGGATCACTTCACAGTCGGAGCCGGTCTGGAAAGCATAGCGCTCGCTCAGCTGCTGGCGCAGCGCCTGATGGTTGTAAATTTCGCCGTTGACCGCCAAAACGTGGGTGTGCGTAGCGTTGTACAGCGGTTGAGCGCCGTTGTTGACGTCGACGATCGACAGGCGTTCGTGAGCCAGAATGGCTTTATCGCTGGCGTAAACGCCGGACCAATCCGGGCCGCGATGGCGCATCAGGCGCGACAGTTCCAGCGCTTTCTTGCGCAGTTCAACGGGATCGGACTTCAGATCGAGCACACCGAAAATAGAACACATACAACTCTCCTAACGGGCTTTTATGACTGTGATGTTGTTTTTTACTGTTATGGGCAGCATTGCCGATTCATCAGCGATAACGCGGTTTTGCTGCGCTGTGGTTATGAAAATGCGCCTAAAGCTGCAGGAGATGCAAGCGTTTTAGCCCTACGCTGAGAAATAGTTGTTTGTGTGGTGATGGTTTTTGACGGATTTTCAGTTATCGGCGTTAAAAATTATCGATTATGCAATTTTTAACGCGATAGCAGGATTGCCGGCCAGTGCGACCGGCAATCGATTAGCGATTAGGCGATGAGTTGCCACAGGGTGAAGGCGACGTCCGGCGTCCAGGCGACGTTTGAGGTGTGCGCCTGAATGCAGGTGTATTTCTTGCCTTTATAGCTCACCACATCGCCGGCTTTATAGCTGTGGCTGTTCTGCCACTCGGGCGCGCCCGGATCGGGCGGCGTTCCGTCGTTGGCGGTTTTGACCGCCAACGCGCTGCTGGGCAGCGAGGTATTGCCCTGGGTATCGGTGGCGGTAACGAAGTAGCTGTATTGGGTGGCCGGGGTCAGGCCGCTGTCGGCCAGCGACAGGCCGGCGGTCTGGCCGATCGGGTTGCCGTTGCGGTAGACGGTGTAGCTGGCGATCGGGAAAGCGCCGGTGGCGGCGGCCCAGCTCAGTTTCAGCGAAGTGGCACCCAGTTCGGAGACCGTCAGCGCCGTCGGCGCATTAGGCTTTCCCGGCGGCGGGGTAACGCCACCCTGAATCAGCGGCGCATAGCGGGTTTTGAACTCCCAATTGTAGGCTACGCCGGCTTTGCTCTTGCCGTTGTCCCAGTTGATTGACCAGGTCATCAGACCCTTGATCGACAGGTTTTTGGCGTCGAGACGCGAGAAGGCGTTATACACCGCCTGTTTGTTGACCACGTAGCCGGTGGCGGCGGCGTCGTTGTTGCTCGGCAGGCCGATGACGAATTTCGCCGCCGGGATCTTCGCATAGCCGCGGGTGCCGGTGACCAGGCTTTCCGTCAGATAGTAGAGGAAGTCCTCTTTCATGGCGTCGTTATTCTGCGTGATCCAGGCGTTGAGTTCATCGACCCAAATACCGTCGCCGCCCTGGTTGTAATATTGCGGCGCGATAAAGTCGTAATAGCCTTCAAGGGCGTTGATATAATCCAGATAGGTGCCGTTGGTGCGTAAATACGGGAATTCCGGCGCCATGCTGATAATAAAGTTTTTTCCCTGCGCGGCGTAATAGTCTTTTACTTTTTTCAATGCCGCAGGCAAGACGGTTTTATTATTGGCGGCGCCGATCGCCGCCTGTTCCAGATCGATATCCAGACCGTCGAAGCCATAGACTTCCACCAGGCGAATAATCTCGTCTTTCAGCTTGTCTTCGTCGCCGGCCTTCAGCTCGATGTGCGCGTCTGCGCCGCCGAGGGAGATCAGCACCGCGCGGCCCTGGCTGTTCAGCACGCCCACCTGGCGGCGAAACTCGGCGTCGGACAGGTTGTAAGGCTTGAAGGTCGGGATGCCCTGGCCTTTCATAAAGGCGACGGCCACCACGTTGTACTCGGCGGGAATGTCGGTCAGGTTCATATTGGCGAACTGGCCCTGCTGATAGCCGTCACTGGCGCCGGCGGCCCAGTTGTGCCAGAAACCCATCAGGATTTTTTTATTGGCGATCGTCGGCATAGTGGCCGCGTCATCGGCGGCGAGGGCATTAATACTGTTATTTGTGCTCATGGTGGCCTCATTAATCAGGGGTAAGGGTTTTCCGCTCGCCGGCAATATCCTTTATTGGCGGGGCGTAAAGTTATAATGAGGATTTTTAACGCAGGCAGGCTGAAACCTTTTACGGGCATGCGCGAATTAAATTCACGCTGGCGATAAAGAGAGGGAAATAATGGCGGCCGGGCAGCCGCCATGGCCGTATCAGAAAAGGGTGATATCGGCGACGGAAGGGTAGACGTAGCTCGGGCGGAACGGCATGGTTTCGATGTCGCTCAGCGTGGAGACGCCGGACAACACCAGCACGGTTTCCAGGCCGGCCTGGAAGCCTGCCAGAATATCGGTGCGCAGGTTGTCGCCGACGATCACCGTCTCTTCCGAGTGCGCCTGCATTTTGTTCAATGCGGCGCGAATGATCCACGGGCTGGGCTTGCCGACGTAAAACGGTTTGCGGCCGGTGATCTTCTCGATGGGGGCGCACAGCGCGCCGCAGGCCGGCGAGAAGCCGTGGCCGTGGCTATCCGGGTTGGTGGCGATAAAGCGCGCGCCGTTGCTGACGAAGTAGGCGGCTTTGTGCATCATTTCCCAGTTGTAAGAGCGGGTTTCCCCGACGATCACGAAGTCCGGGTTGATATCGGTGATGGTGAAGCCGGCTTTGTACAGCTCATGGATCAGGGCGCCTTCGCCGACTACGTAGGCCTTTTTGCCTTCCTGACGGCGCAGGAAATCGGCGGTGGCCATCGCCGAGGTGTAGAACGCGCTCTCCGGCACTTCCAGCCCGGCGGAGGCGAAGCGGTTCGCCAGATCCTGCGCGGTTTGCGACGGATAGTTGGTCAGCACCACCAGCGGCATGCCTTGTTCCTGGATGCGCGCCAGGAACAGGTCGGCGCCGGGTACCGGCGTATTGTCATGCAGCAGCACGCCGTCGATATCGCATATAACGTTTTTGATTTTCATTTGTCGCTGTTTCTCATGATTACGGCAGGCAAGGGGTGACGATAACACACCTGCCAGAAGCGGCGGATCAGCTTTCCAGCAATCGCTGCAAGAGCACGCCGTTGAGCATCGCGCGTTTGGCCAGGGCGAAAGCGCCGATCGCCGAGCGATGATTGAGTTCGGAGGTCACGACCGGCAAGTTTTTGCGGAAGTCCTTCAGCACCTGGGTATTGATGCAGCTCTGGATGGCCGGCAGCAGCACCTTGTCCGCTTCGGTGATCTCACCGGCGATCACCACCTTCTGCGGATTGAACAGGTTGATGGCGATGGCCACTGCCTTGCCCAGATAGCGGCCGACGTGTTCGATCACTTCGCTGGCCAGCAGATCGCCGCGGTTGGCGGCCTTGCAGATGGCGTTGATGCCGCAGTCTTCCAGCGTCAGTTTGCTCGGGTAGCCCTGGCTCAACAGCTGGCGCACGCGCTGTTCGATCGCCGCGTTGGCGGCCACCGTTTCCAGGCAGCCGAAGTTGCCGCAGTGGCAGCGTTCACCCAGCGGATCGATTTGGATATGGCCGATCTCGCCGACGTTGCCGTTGTTGCCGAGAAAAATCTGCCCGTTGACGATGATGCCGGCGCCGGTGCCGCGGTGCAGGCGCACCAGAATCGAGTCTTCGCAGTCGCGGGTGGCACCGAAGTAGTGCTCCGCCAGCGCCAGGCTGCGGATGTCGTGGCCGACGAAGCTGGTGACGTTGAAGCGCTGCTGCAGATTATCCACCAGTGCCCAGTTGCTGACGCTGATGTGCGGCATGTAGCGCACCACGCCCAGCGCCGGATCCACCAGGCCAGGCAGGATCACCGCGATGGCGATCAGCTCGCGCAGGCGGCGCTGGTTAGCGTCGATGAATTGGGCGATGGCGGTGAACAGCGCATTCTCCAGCGTTTCCTGGGTGCGTTCCGGCAGCGGATAGTGTTCTTCGCTGAGCGATTTACCGCTCATGTCATACAGGGTGATGGTGGCATCGTGACGGCCGAGACGCACCGCGACGGTATGGAAATGACGGGTTTCCGACACGATGGAGATCGCGCGGCGGCCGCCGGTGGAGGCTTGCTGATCGACTTCTTTGATCAGCCCGCGCTCCAGCAGCTGGCGAGTAATTTTGGTGACGCTGGCGGGGGCAAGCTGGCTGAGTTCGGCAATTTGAATGCGCGAGATCGGGCCCTGCTGGTCGATCAGGCGGTAAACTGCCGCGCCGTTAAGTTGTTTGACTAAGTCAACGTTCCCTATTTGTGCTTGTCCGCCAGTGCTCATCAATAATGTTACTCGCTGTTCATTGAATTAAACCTCGTTACCGTTAACGAGCGTTTTGGTGATCTTGAAATCACGGGTGAAGGCGGTCAAGTTAGCCACCTTGCCGGCTTCGATGGTGCCCAGACGGTGCTCGACGCCGATGGCGCGCGCCGGGTACAGCGTCGCCATGCGCAGCGCTTCGTCCAGCGCGATGCCGATATGTTCGACGCTGTTTTGCACCGCTTCGATCATGGTCAGTGCGGAACCGCTCAGGGTACCGTTCTCATCCACGCACAGCCCGTCCCGATAGTATATTGTTTTACCGGCGAAAATAAATTGGTCAATATCTGCACCCGCCGGCGCGGTCGCGTCGGTGACCAGCACCAATTTATCACCTTTCAGGCGTTTGGCGTTACGGATACTCGCCCAAGCCACGTGATGGCCGTCGGCGATGATGCCGGTATAGACCTCCGGCGTATCGAAGATCGCGCCCATCAGCCCCGGTTCGCGGCCGGTGATATACGGCATGGCGTTGTACAGGTGGGTGGCGAAGCTGATGCCGGCGGCGAAGCCGGTGCGCGCCTGATCGTAGGTGGCGTTCGAGTGGCCGGCGGAGACCACGATGCCGGCCTCGGTCAGTTGCTTGATAAAGTGCGGCTCAACCATTTCCGGCGCCAGTGTCACCTTGGTGATCACGTCGGCGTTGGCACACAGGTAATCGATCATTTCCTGAGTTGGCTTGCGAATGAACGCCGGGTTATGAGTGCCTTTTTTCACCGGGCTGAGATACGGCCCTTCCAGGTGCAGGCCCAGCGCCTGGTTTTGGTGCTTTTTCAGATAAGCGCGCATCACGTCGACGCTGTGCTTCATGAATTCGTCGCTGCTGGTGATCAGCGTCGGCAGATAGCTGGTGCAGCCGGATTTCTCGTTGGCGCGCTGCATGATCTCCAGCGTTTCCTCCGAAATCGCTTCCAGCGAATCGTTGAACTGTACGCCGCCGCAGCCGTTCAGCTGCACGTCGATAAGCCCGGGGGCCAGGATGGCGCCACCCAGGTCGCGCGTTTCGATGCCGGCGGGCAATTCAGCCGCCGGGCAGACTCTCTCGATCAGCCCATCAGCGATAATGACTGCATGGTCATCAAGTACGTCGTGGCCGGTATAGATTCGGCCGTGGGTTAAAGCGAACATCGTAGCCCCCTGCAAAGATTAAAGACTTTTAACGCTTTCCGCTTCTAACTCGCGGAAGTATTTGACGGTTTTGACTTTCAGCTCCATGGTGGCCGGTTCGTCGCACACCACCACTGCTTTGGCGTGCAGCTGCAGGCAGCTGATGGTCCACATGTGGTTGATGTTGCCTTCCACTGCGGCTTCTAGTGCCTGCGCCTTGGCGTGGCCGGTCACCAGGATCATCACTTCTTCCGCGTCCAGCAGTGTGCCCACGCCGACGGTCAGCGCATATTTCGGCACCAGGCTGACGTCGCCGCCGAAGAAGCGCGAGTTGGCGATGCGGGTGTCTTCGGTCAGCGTTTTGATGCGGGTGCGCGAAGCCAGGGACGAAGCCGGTTCGTTGAACGCGATGTGGCCGTCGATGCCCACGCCGCCCATGAACAGGTTAATTTTGCCGTAAGACTTGATCTTCTCTTCGTACTGGCGGCACTCGGCGTCGACATCCGCGGCGTTGCCGTTCAGCAGGTTGATGTTTTCACGAGGAATATCAACGTGATCAAAGAAGTTGCGGTACATGAAGGTGTGGTAGCTTTCCGGGTGTTCCTGCGGCAGGCCAACGTACTCGTCCATGTTGAAAGTCACAACATGCTTAAAGCTTACTTCACCTGCTTTGTGCATCGCAATCAGATGTTTGTAGGCTTCCAGCGGCGTGCCGCCGGTAGGCAGGCCGAGCACAAACGGGCGCTCTGCGGTTGGCTTGAATGCGTTGATGCGTTGAACGATATGACGCGCGGCCCATTTGCCGACTTGTGCGGTATCTTTCAGTGGGATAAGTCTCATCTAACACCTCTTGGGATAAGTAAACTAAAGCTATACTGTACGGGCCTGCGGGAGTCGTAAGCGTAACCCAGCTTTATGATTCTCGCGTGAATCGTCCGTCCGGTTGATTTTTTGAATGATAAAATAAGTTTTGTGTGATGGCCAGCAATCTGGGAGGTAAAGACTACTTTTTGGTGATATTTATCACAAAAAGGGAGGTTTTAATTTGCGATACAAAATAAATTTTTTACACTCGGCATGAGTGATACGTGCCATGCGTTGTTTCTAAAAAGGTAGTGAGAGCTCCAAATAAACTACTAATAGGGTCCGTCCGCGGACAACATAGGGGGAAAAGGTGAACATTCTTAGTTATTTGCAAAAGGTGGGACGGGCGCTGATGGTGCCGGTCGCCACGCTGCCCGCCGCCGCCATCTTGATGGGCGTCGGGTACTGGATTGACCCTGTTGGTTGGGGCGGCGACAACGCGCTCGCCGCTTTCTTCATTAAATCCGGCTCCGCTATCATCGACAACATGTCGGTGCTGTTCGCTATCGGCGTGGCCTACGGCATGTCCAAAGACAAGGACGGCGCCGCCGCGTTGACCGGCTTCGTCGGCTTCCTGGTGCTGACCACCCTCTGTTCACCGGCCGCCGTGTCGATGATTCAGAAGATCCCGCTGGATCAGGTGCCTGCCGCGTTCGGCAAAATCCAGAACCAGTTCGTCGGTATTCTGGTGGGTATCATCTCCGCCGAAGTGTACAACCGCTTCAGCGGCGTCGAGCTGCCTAAGGCGCTGTCGTTCTTCAGCGGCCGCCGCCTGGTGCCGATCCTCATCTCCTTCCTGATGATCCTGGTCGCTTTCATTCTGATGTACATCTGGCCGGTGATCTTCAACGGTCTGGTGAACTTCGGTGAACACATCCAGAAAATGGGCTCGGTCGGCGCGGGCATCTATGCCTTCTTCAACCGCCTGCTGATTCCGGTTGGCCTGCACCACGCGCTGAACTCGGTGTTCTGGTTCGACGTGGCCGGCATCAACGATATCCCTAACTTCCTCGGCGGCCAGCAGTCGATCGAAGCCGGTAAAGCGGTTGTCGGCATCACCGGCCGTTATCAGGCGGGCTTCTTCCCAATCATGATGTTTGGTCTGCCGGGTGCGGCGCTGGCCATTTATCACTGCGCGCGTCCTGAGAACAAAGCCAAAGTGGCGGGCATCATGCTGGCGGCCGCTTTCGCCGCCTTCTTTACCGGTATCACCGAACCGCTGGAATTCTCCTTCATGTTCGTGGCGCCGGTGCTGTACGTAATCCACGCCGTGCTGACCGGTATCTCGGTGTTCATCGCCGCCAGCATGCACTGGATCGCCGGTTTTGGCTTCAGCGCCGGGCTGGTGGATATGGTGTTGTCGTCCCGCAACCCGCTGGCGACCCACTGGTACATGCTGATCCCGCAAGGCCTGGTGTTCTTCGTTATCTACTATGTGGTGTTCCGCTTCACCATCAATAAGTTCAACCTGATGACCCCGGGCCGCGAACTGGCGGTTGCCGGTGACGAAACCGACGGCTACGACGTCAACGTCGACAGCAACGCCGGTAAAGACGAGAACGAAACCACCACGCTGGCCCGCCGTTACGTCGGCGCGATCGGCGGTTCCGACAACCTGACCGGCATCGATGCCTGCATCACCCGTCTGCGCCTGAACGTGAAAGACTCCGCTCTGGTGAATGACGCATTGGCGAAACGCCTCGGCGCATCCGGCGTTATCCGCCTGAACAAGCAAAGCGTGCAAGTGATCGTCGGCACTCGTGCCGAACTTATCGCCAGCGCGATGCGCAACGTGATCGCGGCCGGCCCGGTAGCGGCAGCGGCGGCTCCGGCGGCTGCGCCTGCAGCGGAAGCCAAACCGCAGGCGGTGCCGAACGCGCCGAAAGCCGCGTTTGAAACGCTGGTGGCACCGGTAACCGGTGAAGTGGTGGCGCTCGATCAGGTGCCGGACGAAGCCTTCGCCAGCAAGGCGGTGGGCGACGGCCTGGCAATTCGCCCGACCGATAGCATCGTCGTGGCGCCGGCTGACGGCACCGTGGTGAAAATCTTCAACACCAACCACGCATTCTGCCTGGAAACCGACAAGGGCGCCGAGATCGTGGTGCACATGGGGATCGACACCGTCGCGCTGGAAGGCCAGGGCTTCAAACGCCTGGTGGAAGAGGGCGCGGAAGTGAAAGCCGGTCAACCGATTCTGGAACTGGATCTGGATTATCTGAACGCCAACGCACGTTCGATGATAAGCCCGGTGGTGGTCAGCAACTCTGACGACTACGCCGGCCTGGCGGCACTGGCCAGCGGCTCGGTGGTCGCCGGCCAGACCAAGCTGTACGAGATCCAGAAATAAGGCTGTTTTTACCTGAGTAGTACCTGGGGCCGGTCACGCATCATGGCGGAGTTTGCCCCGACTTGGCGGGAAGAGAGCGATCTCTTCCCGCTTTTTTTATCCCGTTTCGCCCCACGGCGGTGCGCTGCGCGTCGATGGTGCAATGCGCCGCATTTTTCGTGAAACAAACGGTTGTTTCCAGACGTGGCTTGTTGGATCATAGGCGGTTATGTGTAGCGCTTTGCATTGAGGAACAGTGAAATGAGTGAGGCTGAAGCCCGCCCAACCAATTTTATCCGTCAGATCGTCGATGAAGATCTGGCGTCGGGGAAACACACGTCGGTTCATACCCGCTTCCCGCCGGAGCCTAACGGCTACCTGCATATCGGCCACGCCAAGTCCATCTGCCTGAACTTCGGCATCGCCAAGGACTATCAGGGCCAGTGCAATCTTCGCTTCGATGACACCAACCCGGTGAAAGAAGACATCGAGTTCGTGGAGTCAATCAAGCATGACGTGGAGTGGCTGGGCTTTGAGTGGAGCGGCAACGTTCGTTACTCCTCAGACTATTTCGATCAGCTGCATCAATATGCGGTTGAGCTGATCACCAAGGGTCTGGCTTACGTCGACGAACTGTCGCCGGAGCAGATCCGTGAATATCGCGGCACCCTGACCGCGCCGGGCAAAGACAGCCCGTACCGCGGCCGCAGCGTGGAAGAGAACCTGGCGCTGTTCGAGAAGATGCGCAACGGCGAGTTCGCCGAGGGCGCCGCCTGCCTGCGCGCCAAGATCGATATGGCTTCGCCGTTTATCGTGATGCGCGATCCGGTGCTGTACCGCATCAAGTTCGCCGAACACCACCAGACCGGCAACAAATGGTGCATCTACCCGATGTACGATTTCACCCACTGCATTTCCGATGCGCTGGAAGGGATCACCCATTCGCTGTGCACCCTGGAATTCCAGGATAACCGCCGTCTGTATGACTGGGTGCTGGATAACATCACCATTCCTTGCCACCCGCGTCAGTACGAGTTTTCGCGTCTGAACCTCGAATACGCCATCATGTCGAAGCGCAAGCTGCACCAGCTGGTGGCCGAGAAGATCGTCGAAGGCTGGGATGACCCGCGCATGCCGACCGTTTCCGGGCTGCGTCGTCGCGGTTATACCGCCGCTTCGATTCGCGAGTTCTGCCTGCGCATCGGCGTGACCAAGCAAGACAACAACGTTGAAATGATGGCGCTGGAATCCTGCATTCGCGACGATCTGAACGAAAACGCGCCGCGCGCCATGGCGGTGCTGGATCCGGTGAAAATCGTTATCGAGAACATGGGCGACGCGGTGGAAATGGTCACCATGCCAAACCATCCGAACAAGCCGGAAATGGGCAGCCGTGATGTGCCGTTCAGCCGCGAGATCTATATCGATCGCGCCGACTTCCGCGAAGAAGCCAACAAGCAGTACAAGCGTCTGGTGTTGGGCAAGGAAGTGCGTCTGCGCAATGCGTACGTGATCAAGGCCGAGCGCGTCGAGAAAGACGAAGCGGGCGAGATCACCACCATCTTCTGCAGCTACGATGCGGAAACGCTGAGCAAGGATCCTGCCGACGGCCGCAAGGTGAAGGGCGTGATCCACTGGGTGTCTGCGGCGCACGCGCTGCCGGCGGAAATTCGCCTGTACGATCGCCTGTTCAGCGTGCCTAACCCGGGCGCGGCGGAGGATTTCCTCTCCACCATCAACCCGGAATCGCTGGTGATCAAGCACGGCTTCGTCGAGCCGAGCCTGGCGGCCGCACAGCCGGAGAAGGCCTATCAGTTCGAACGTGAAGGCTACTTCTGCGCCGACAGCCGTTACTCTTCGGCCGAACATTTGGTGTTTAACCGCACTGTCGGCCTGCGTGACACCTGGGCGAAAATCGAAGGCTAATCTTAATCGCCTCGAAAATTAATGTATCAGCGCGGCTTAGGCCGCGCTTTTTTATGCCTGCGATTGAGCAAACAACCCATTCCTCTCCCATTTTCTAGCGGGCGCTAAATTAATTACGGCGCGTTAACCAATAAGCTTCTTGATATTGGCCTTAATAGTATTAACTTTTTCTTATATATTTGTGATGCGAATTAATTTCATTTAGAGAGCGCTCTCAGATTTTATCTTCTGACTGACGAATTAGCTCAGGCTGAAACCATTAATCGTCTCTGGTTGACCTTATATCTGTGTTTATTCTGATTTAATTGAATTTTTTATTCGACACCCTCCATGATCGCTGGCGTAACAAATTATCACTGATATGTGCTCCTTGTCATACTTTGACAAATCTTCCTCATTTTTCATTTGATAATTCGCGTCGCGAAAAATAGTCTGTCTGTAGCAATTAGTGCTGTGGGAATAACATCTCGTCGGCAATATTTTTTACCCGTTCGGGTTTTTTATTGGCAGTCGTGCAGGGCAGTGGTGAACACAGGCGGCTGCAACTTTTAAGTTAAGTCAAAGAGGAATTTCAATATGGGTACGCACGGTGCTCAGCGTAAAACGCTGGCGCTCGCAGTCGCGGGCGCGCTGTTGGGAACAGGGTTTGCCATGGCGCCTGAGGCGAAAGCCGCAGGGTTTATCGATGATTCCACGCTGACCGGCGGCATCTATTACTGGCAACGTGAGCGCGACCGTAAAGATCTCAATCCGGACAGCAAGGATTACAACCAATACACCACCAACCTGTCGCACTCTACCGCCAACCTGAGCCTGGATTTCGCCTCGGGCTACGCCTGGGACATGTTCGGCCTGGATGTCGGCGCCTTCACCGCCATCGAACTGGCTGAATCCAGCGCCAGCGGCCACCCGAACGAGATCGCGTTCTCCTCGAAGAACCGTACCTACGACGAAGACTACTCCGGCGACAAAGGCGGCGTCAGCCTGTACAAAGCCGCCGCCAAGTTCAAATACGGCCCGGTCTGGGCGCGCGCCGGCTACATTCAGCCGAGCGGCCAAACCCTGCTGGCGCCGCACTGGAGCTTTATGCCGGGCACCTATCAGGGCGCCGAGGCCGGCGCCAAGTTCGACTACGGCGATGCCGGCGCGTTGAGCTTCTCCTACATGTGGACCGACAAATACAAAGCGCCGTGGCATATCGAGATGGACGATTTCCGTCAGAACGATAAGAAAACCCGCGTCTCCTACCTGCACTCGCTGGGCGCCAAGTACGATTTCAAAAACGATCTGGTGCTGGAAGCCGCTTTCGGCCAGGCCCAGGGTTACGTGAATCAGTACTTCACCAAGGCGTCTTACAAATTCGATGTGCTGGGCAACCCGCTGACTACCAGTTACCAGTTCTACGGTGCGGAAGACCGCATCAGCAACAAGAACGATCCGAACAGCATCTACGACGGCCTGGCCTGGCTGCAGGCCCTGACCTTCGGTTACACCACCGGTCAGTTCAACTGGCGTCTGGAAGGCACCATGGTCAAGGCGGAAGGCAATCAGGGCTTCTTCCTGCAGCGCATGACCCCGACCTACGCCTCGTCTAACGGTCGGCTGGACGTGTGGTGGGACAACCGCTCCGACTTTAACGCCAACGGCGAGAAAGCGGTGTACGCCGGCGTGATGTATGACCTCAGCAACTGGAACCTGCCGGGCATGGCGGTCGGCGGCTCTTATGTCTACGCCTGGGACGCCAAGCCGAGCACCAACCCGAGCTACGATCAGAGCCAGCGCCTGAAAGAGAGCGCCTGGAGCCTGGACGCGATGTACACCATCCAGGAAGGACGCGCCAAGGGCACGCTGATCAAGCTGCACTACACCCAGTATGACAACCACACCAACATCCCGAGCTGGGGCGGCGGTTACGGCAACATCTTCCAGGACGAGAAAGACGTCAAGTTCATGGTCATCGCGCCATTCACCATCTTCTGATGCGTTCCCCGGCCTCGCGGCCGGGGGCAGTTAAGGGAATTCAACGATGAAAAAAATCATGCTGATGTTGGCGGCCGCCGCGGCCTTGAGCGCCTGCGCGCAACCCGCCGCGCCGCCGGAAGACGCCAAATTGAAGCAGGCTTACAGCGCCTGCATCAACACCGCCGAAGGTTCGCCGGAGCGTCTGCAGCCCTGCAAGGCGGTGCTGAACGTGTTGAAACAAGAGAAGCAGCACCAGCAGTTCGCCGCGCAGGAAACGGTGCGGGTGATGGATTATCAGAACTGCATTATGGCGGTGCACAGCGGTAACGGTCAGGCTTACGACGCCAAGTGCGGCAAGCTGTGGCAAGAAATTCGCGATAACAATAATTAAGAAGGACGAGATCATGAACGCATTCAAACTGAGCGCGCTTGCCGCCTTGACGGCAACGATGGGATTCCTGGGCGGCATGGGAAACGCCATGGCCGATCAACAGCTGGTGGATCAACTGAGCCAGCTGAAGCTGAACGTAAAAATGCTGGATAACCGCGCCGGCGAAAACGGCGTGGATTGCGCGGCGCTGGGCGCCGACTGGGCCTCTTGCAACCGGGTGTTGTTCACCCTCAGCAACGATGGCCAGGCGATCGACGGCAAGGACTGGGTCATCTATTTCCACAGCCCGCGCCAGACCCTGCGGGTGGATAACGATCAGTTCAAGATAGCCCACCTCACCGGCGATCTGTACAAGCTGGAGCCGACCGCCAAATTCAGCGGTTTCCCTGCCGGCAAGGCGGTGGAAATCCCGGTGGTCGCCGAATATTGGCAGCTGTTTAGAAATGACTTCCTGCCGCGCTGGTATGCCACGTCCGGCGACGCCAAACCGAAAATGCTGGCGAATACCGACACCGAAAACCTGGACCAGTTCGTGGCGCCGTTCACCGGCGATCAGTGGAAGCGCACCAAAGACGACAAAAACATTTTGATGACGCCGGCTTCGCGCTTTGTCAGCAATGCCGAGCTGCAGACGCTGCCCGCCGGCGCGCTGCGCGGCCAGATCGTGCCGACGCCGATGCAGGTGAAGGTCCACGCGCAGGACGCCGATCTGCGCAAAGGGGTCTCGCCGGATCTGAGCACGCTGGTCAAGCCGGCGGCAGATGTCGTCAACCAGCGCTTTGCGCTGCTGGGCGTGCCGGTTCAGGCCAACGGCTATCCGATCAAGACCGATATCCAGCCGGGCAAGTTTAAAGGCGCGATGGCGGTGCCGGGCGCCTATGAGCTGAAGATCGGCAAAAAAGAGGCGCGGGTGATCGGCTTCGATCAGGCCGGGGTGTTCTATGGGTTGCAGTCGATCCTGTCGTTAGTGCCGACCGACGGCAGCGGCAAGATCGCTACATTGGACGCCAGCGACGCGCCGCGCTTCCAGTATCGCGGCATTTTCCTCGACGTGGCGCGCAACTTCCATAAGAAGGATGCGGTGTTGCGTCTGCTGGATCAGATGGCGGCCTACAAACTCAACAAATTCCACTTCCACCTAAGCGATGATGAAGGTTGGCGTATCGAGATCCCCGGTTTGCCTGAGCTGACGGAAGTCGGCGGCCAGCGCTGCCACGATCTGAGCGAAACCACCTGCCTGCTGCCGCAGTACGGCCAGGGGCCGGACGTCTACGGCGGTTTCTTCAGCCGTCAGGACTATATCGACATCATCAAATACGCCCAGGCGCGCCAGATTGAAGTGATCCCTGAGATCGACATGCCGGCGCACGCCCGCGCCGCGGTGGTGTCGATGGAGGCGCGCTATAAAAAGCTGCATGCCGCCGGAAAAGAGCAGGAGGCCAACGAATTCCGCCTGGTGGATCCGACCGATACCTCCAATACCACCTCCGTGCAGTTCTTTAACCGCCAGAGCTACCTGAACCCGTGCCTGGATTCTTCCCAGCGCTTTGTCGACAAGGTGATCGGCGAGATCGCCCAGATGCATAAAGAAGCCGGGCAGCCGATCAAAACCTGGCACTTCGGCGGCGACGAGGCGAAAAACATCCGCCTGGGCGCCGGCTATACCGACAAGGCGAAACCGGAGCCGGGTAAAGGCGTCATCGACCAGAGCAACGAAGACAAGCCGTGGGCCAAGTCGCAGGTTTGCCAGACGATGATCAAAGAAGGCAAGGTGGCCGACATGGAGCACTTGCCGAGCTACTTCGGCCAGGAGGTCAGCAAGCTGGTGAAGGCGCACGGCATCGACAGAATGCAGGCCTGGCAGGACGGCCTGAAAGACGCCGAGAGCGCGAAGTCGTTCGCCACCTCGCGCGTGGGCGTCAACTTCTGGGATACCTTGTACTGGGGCGGTTTCGACAGCGTCAACGATTGGGCCAATAAAGGGTATGAAGTGGTGGTCTCCAACCCGGACTACGTCTACATGGACTTCCCTTACGAGGTGAACCCGGACGAGCGCGGTTACTACTGGGGCACCCGCTTCAGCGACGAGCGCAAGGTGTTCAGCTTCGCGCCGGACAACATGCCGCAGAACGCGGAAACCTCGGTCGATCGCGACGGCAACCACTTCAACGCCAAGAGCGACAAGCCGTGGCCGGGAGCCTACGGGTTGTCCGCTCAGCTGTGGAGCGAAACCCAGCGCACCGATCCGCAGATGGAATACATGATCTTCCCGCGCGCGCTGTCGGTGGCCGAACGCGCCTGGCACCGCGCCGGTTGGGAGCAGGACTATCGCGCCGGCCGCGAATACAAAGGCGGGGAGACCCACTTTGTCGACACCAAGGCGCTGGAGAAAGACTGGCTGCGCTTCGCCAATATCCTGGGCCAGCGTGAACTGGCCAAGCTGGACAAAGGCGGCGTCGCTTATCGTCTGCCGGTGCCCGGCGCACGCGTAGCGGGCGGCAAGCTGGAGGCGAATATCGCGCTGCCGGGATTGGGCATCGAGTACTCCACCGACGGCGGCAAGCAGTGGCAGCGTTATGACGCCAAGGCCAAGCCGGCGGTATCGGGTGAGGTGCAGGTGCGTTCGGTCAGTCCGGACGGTAAACGTTACAGCCGCGCCGAGAAGGTCTAAGCCCGGCGCATCGGCCTGTCGTCATGGCGGCGGGCTGCTTAACGAAGGGGGAATGCGTCCGCCTCTGCGCGTGTCGGCGTGAAGCGGACGTGAAAGTGAGAGCAGTACGTGGAGTCGCAGTGCCGCTGCAATTGTAGTATTTCATGACATGATCTTTCCCCGGCTGGTCCGGGGATTTTTTTGCTCACCGTTCAGCAAGCATAAAAAAACCGCCTCAGGGTGAGGCGGTTTTTCATAGCCAGTCAGGCTTATTTCTTGTCGTGCAGCGTTTCGTCTTCGCGGCAGTCACCGGTTTCACAGTGGCCGTACAGGTACAGGCTGTGGTTGGTGAGCTTGATGCCGTGCTGCTTGGCGATATCACGCTGGCGCACTTCGATGGATTCGTCACTGAATTCGATCACTTTGCCGCAGTCCAGGCAAATCAGGTGATCGTGGTGATGCTGTTGGGTCAGTTCGAACACGGACTTGCCGCCTTCGAAATTGTGACGTGTCACAATGCCCGCATCGTCAAACTGGTTCAGTACGCGATAAACCGTTGCCAGGCCGATCTCTTCGCCCATATCAATCAGTTTTTTGTACAAATCTTCCGCACTGACGTGATGGCATTCCGGATTTTGCAGTACTTCCAGGATTTTGAGTCGCGGAAGCGTGACTTTTAAGCCGGCCTTCTTCAATGCGATGTTGTTGTCGGTCATGCGAATTCAGTCCTGTTACTATGCTAATCAAGTTGAGGCGTACTCGCCTGTGGCATCGGTCGGCACAAAGAGTTAATGCGTCTCATTATAGAACCGGTTGTACTAAATGGAAACCGCCGGTTGTTAACAAAGATATAATTGCACTATTGCATGTTTTGCATGCAACGCCTTGATGGGTGGGATAAACCGATAACTCAGTCTACCTTGACGGGGTGGGAAGTTACAAATCTGTAGCTTCTATCGCAGCAATCCCTGCTGCCGATGATGGCCCTGTGCGCACACTATGCACTTTACAGGGCCTTTGTTCAACCTTTCGCCAGTTGCGGCGTTTAGCCGACGATATCGGCCAGGCTCAGCTCTTCGACGATCTGTTTGACCCAGGCATCGACGCGCTCGTTGGTCAGCTCCGGCTGGCGGTCTTCGTCGATCGCGAGACCAATGAAGTGGTTGTCGTCCGCCAGGCCTTTGGAGGCCTCGAAGTGGTAGCCTTTGGTCGGCCAGTGGCCCACGATGGCCGCGCCGCGCGGTTCAATGATGTCGCGGATGGTGCCCATCGCGTCACAGAAGTATTCCGCGTAGTCTTCCTGGTCGCCGCAGCCGAACAGCGCCACCAGTTTGCCGTTGAAATCGACTTCTTCCAGCGTCGGGAAGAAATCATCCCAGTCACACTGCGCTTCACCGTAGTACCAGGTCGGGATACCCAGCAGCAGGATATCGAACCCTTCCAGGTCTTCTTTGCTGCTTTTAGCGATGTCGTGTACTTCAGAGACGTCGTCGCCAAACTGTTTCTGGAGAATTTTCTGGATCATTTTGGCAATGTTTTCGGTATTGCCAGTGTCGCTGCCAAAGAAAATGCCTACAGTAGCCATATCGCGTATAACCTTTAAATTCAAGTAATTGCATTACTCGATGCCAGCACTGCCGCCGCTGACGCCGATTAAAATGATGCCATGACAAGAGCCTTTCGCCACGGGGGCGGGCGCCGACAGGCGCAGTCTCTTGCCGGTAAATGCGTATCATGCCAGAAAGTGGCGCCGGGGTTTTATCGCATTTATGCGATGCCGGAGAATGAAGAAAAGCGTGGTCGATCCGGCGTTGTCCTTAACGCCGCGCCGCGCGTGCGGCCGAAGAGATCAATGTTCCGGCTGTTCTTCCGCCAGTTGCGCCAACAGCATCTGCTCGATGAGTTCGCTGCGGCTAATGTTGCGCTGTTCCGCCAGTTTGTTCAGGGCGTCCACCGCATCCGCGTTGATTTTCAGCTCTACGCGCCGCAATCCACGCACTTTATCGCGCCGTAACTGATTGCGCTTATTGATTCTAAGCTGTTCATCGCGGGAAAGCGGGTTGGTTTTCGGGCGCCCCGGACGGCGTTCATCTGCGAACAGATCCAGCGTCGTGCGATCCGTTTGTTCTTTTGCCATAGGTAGCGGTACTGCAAGGGAGTTTGCATCAAAAAGCGCTCGCACGCTTCCGGAGGCATCGGTTAACACACTTCGGGCCAATAAACCCTAACCCAAATTCACCCCCGAACCGGCGTTCGCGAACGCGCTGGCGCGGCGGCAAAATTATAGCGCGCCATATTACCCCAGCAGATGGAGCGGCGACAATGCCTAACTGCGGGCTAAACGCGCTAAGCCGTTATCTTTAGCGCGTTTTTTCGCCAGATGAGCGTATTTTTCAGGCTTCGTCGAGGAAACGGTGGATGGCGCGCAGCACCGCGTCCGGTTTTTCGGCGTGCACCCAATGGCCGGTGCCGGCGACGACATGGGCGCGAGCCTGCGGGAACTGGCGGGCGATGTCCGCACGATAGCTGTCCTGCACGTACGGCGACAGGCCGCCGCGAATGAACAGCGTCGGGTGCGGCCAGGCCGGCACGTCCTGCCAGCCGGTGATGTCTTCGTAGCGTTCGATCAGCACCGGCAGGTTGAAGCGCCATTCGCCATTGTGGAAGGACTTCAGCAGGAACTGGATCACGCCTTCTTCCTGCAGATAGTCGCGCATCAGCTGGGCGGCCGCCTGGCGTTGGGTGATGCCGGCGGCGCTGACGGCCTTCAGCGCGGCGAAGATCTCATCGTGGCGGCGAGTCTGGTAATCCACCGGCGCCACGTCGATGACGATCAGCTTAGCGATGCGCTCCGGCGCGATGGCGGTCAGCGCCATCGCCGCTTTACCGCCCATCGAATGGCCGATGACGATCGCTTTATCCAGCTGCAGTTCGTCGAGCAGCGCCAGCAGATCCTGCGCCATGGCGGGGTAGTTCATGTCGTCGGCGCGCGGGGAGAGGCCGTGGTTGCGCAGATCGACCTTGATCACGCTGTGCTGCTGGTGCAGATCGCGTGCCAGCACGCCCAGGTTGTCCAGATTGCCGAACAGCCCGTGGATCAGCAGCACCGGCAGCGCATCTGACTCGGCGGCCAGCAGTTGATAATGTAATTTCATGGCGAAGTTCATACTGAGAGAGATTCAGATTAGGGTATCATGATTGAATCGCACGATGAATCATGCGGAATTTTCGCGGCGCGGGCTTGGCAGTGCCGGCTATAGGTATTAGTCTGCATTTGCCGTCCGGAGGCACATTGTTGTGTTCGCTCCAGCGCTTTTAACCTTATAATCCCATGGCTTGAATGCAGGATCTGGCTTCAGGTTCTAAGTAGAAAAAACAGTATTGGATAAAGATGAAAACTATTGAAGTCGACGAAGAGCTTTACCGTTATATTGCCAGCCACACGCAACACATCGGTGAAAGCGCGTCCGATATTTTACGCCGCATGTTGAAATTCACCGCCGGTCAGCCGGTGCGCGCGTTGCCTGCCGCCAGTGCGTCGCAGTCCGTCGAGCTGGAAAAGGCGGCCCCGGCGCAGCGTCCGCGCGATCGCGTGCGCGCCATGCGCGAACTGCTGCTGTCGGATGAATACGCCGAGCAGAACAAAGCGGTCAACCGTTTCATGCTGGTGCTGTCCACGCTGTACACCCTCGATGCCGCCGGTTTCGCCGCTGCCACCGAGGCGTTGACCGGCCGTACCCGCACCTATTTCGCCGGCGATCAGCAGACCCTGCTGGCCAACGGCACGCACACCAAGCCGAAGCATGTACCGGGCACCCCTTACTGGGTGATCACCAATACCAATACCGGCCGCAAACGCAGCATGATCGAACACATCATGCAGGCCATGCAGTTCCCGGCGGAACTGATCGAGAAAGTTTGCGGTACCGTCTAATTTAGCGAACAGCCCGTCATGATGGCCGTGCGCGACATATTGCCCGGTCACCGACAGGGATGAGGGAGATATGTCGATGGCGAATAATCCACGTGCCGGGCAGCCCGCCCGCCAAAGCGATCTGATCAACGTAGCCCAGCTGACGTCGCAGTACTATGTGCTGCAACCGGAAGCCGGCAATCCCGCACATGCGGTGAAATTTGGCACCTCCGGCCACCGCGGCAGCGCGCAGCGCCACAGCTTCAACGAAGCGCACATCCTCGCCATCGCCCAGGCGATCGCTGAAGTTCGTCATCAGCAGGGCACCACCGGCCCATGCTATGTGGGCAAGGACACCCATGCGCTGTCCGAACCGGCCTTCATTTCCGTGCTGGAAGTGCTGACCGCCAACGGCGTCGATGTGATCGTGCAGGAAAACAACGGCTTCACGCCAACGCCGGCGGTATCGCACGCCATTCTGTGCCACAACCGCCGTGGCGGCGCGCAGGCCGACGGCATCGTCATTACGCCGTCCCATAACCCACCGGAAGACGGCGGCATCAAGTATAACCCGCCGAACGGCGGCCCGGCCGACACCAACCTGACGTCGGTGATCGAAAAGCGCGCCAACGACCTGCTGGCGCAGCAGTTGAAGGGCGTTCAGCGCCAGTCGCTGGACAAGGCCTGGAACAGCGGCCATCTGCACGCCAAAGATCTGGTGCAGCCTTATGTCGAAGGGCTGGTTGAGGTGGTCGACATGCCGGCCATCCAACGCGCCGGTCTGAAGCTGGGCGTGGATCCGCTCGGCGGTTCCGGCATCGCCTATTGGCAACGCGTGGCGGAGCACTACAAGCTGGATCTGACGCTGGTGAACGATTCCATCGATCAGACGTTCCGCTTTATGCACCTGGACCACGACGGCATCATCCGCATGGACTGTTCGTCCGAGTCGGCGATGGCCGGCCTGCTGGCGCTGCGCGACAAATTCGATCTGGCGTTCGCCAACGATCCGGATTACGACCGCCACGGCATCGTCACGCCGAAAGGCCTGATGAACCCGAACCACTATCTGGCGGTGGCCATCAACTACCTGTTCCAGCACCGCCCGCAGTGGGGCGCCGATGTCGCGGTAGGTAAAACGCTGGTGTCCAGCGCGATGATCGACCGCGTGGTGGCCGATCTGGGCCGCAAGCTGGTGGAAGTGCCGGTCGGCTTCAAGTGGTTCGTGGACGGCCTGTTCGACGGCAGCCTGGGCTTCGGCGGCGAAGAGAGCGCCGGGGCCTCGTTCCTGCGCTTCAACGGCCAACCTTGGTCGACCGACAAAGACGGCATTATCATGTGTCTGCTGGCGGCTGAAATCACCGCGGTAACCGGTGAAAATCCACAGCATCACTATGACGATCTGGCCAAGCGCTTCGGTGCGCCAAGCTACAACCGCATCCAGGCGCCGGCGACGGCGGCGCAAAAAGCGGCGCTGTCCAAGCTGTCGCCGGAGATGGTCAAGGCCAATACCCTGGCGGGCGACCCGATCACCGCGCGTCTGACTGCTGCGCCGGGCAACGGCGCTTCGATCGGCGGCCTGAAAGTGATGACCGACAACGGCTGGTTCGCGGCCCGTCCTTCCGGTACCGAAGAGGCATACAAGATCTACTGCGAGAGCTTCCTCGGGGCGGAACACCGCGAGAAAATCGAGCACGAAGCGGTCGAAATCGTCAGCGAAGTGCTGGCTTCCGCCAAATAATCGCTGTTCTTGTCTGATAAAAAGCGCTGTTTTTACAGCGCTTTTTTTATGCCTGTAATTTAGATATATCTTTTTCTCGGCGCAGGCTTGCGCATTTAGATATATCGATCTAGATTAGCGTTATCGACGCTGTTTAGATATATCTAAACAACCTCGTATTGATGTTCACTGTTAAAGCGAGGTATCACACCATGTTTCATCGATTAGGTTTGCACCGGCATCACCACCACCACCATGAATGCGAAGCAGGCGATGGCCGCCATCATCGCGGCGGGCGCCATCACTTCGGCGGCGACGGCGAAGAGCATGGCCGAGGCGGGCGCGGTGGCCGCGGCGGGCGTCATCGCCTGTTCGAACACGGCGATCTGCGCCTGGTACTGCTGGCGCTGGTGGCGCGCAAGCCCAGCCACGGGTACGAATTGATCAAAGCGATCGAAGAAGCCTCTTCCGGCCTGTACGTGCCGAGCCCGGGGGTGATTTACCCCACGCTGACGCTGCTGGAAGAGCAGGATTTTCTCGAACCGCTCACCACCGGCAACGGCCGCAAAAGCTACCGCATCACCACGGCGGGCGAGGGCGAGCTGCAAAAGCATCAACAGGTAGTTGAAGTCATTCTGGCGCGTCTGGCGGGCGCCGGCCGCGAGCATCATCGGCACGGCAACCTGGCGGAAGGCATTTACGACGCCATGAACCGTCTGCGCAGTCTGCTGCGCGGCAACGTGATGCGCGCCGATCTTACGCCGCAGCAGGTGGAGCGCATCAACGCCGCGCTGTTGACCGCCGTGGCGGCGATCGAAAGCGAAATGCAAATTCAACCCACGCAGCAGGAGAAGAACTGATGCCCGGCCACCGTTTTAACATTACCGTTGAAGCCCTGAGCGATCGCCAGGGCAACCCCGTCGAGAAAACACCGCTGAGTTTTGAGGTGACTAACCACGACGATATTCTCGAGATCGTCGAGCGCATCCGGGCGCGTGACGATCTGAACTTCGGCCCTGAACAGAGCGCGGCCTTCGCGGTAGGGTTGAAACTGTTCTCCGAAGTGATGATTGAAAACCGCAAACATCCGGTGTTCGCTCCGCTGCGCGAGGCGTTTAAAGAATTTATGGTTGGCTTGAAGAAGGGCCCGGCGGCGTAAAGGCGCGGCAAACCGCGCCCGTCGGGGTTAAGGCATGAAACGATAGCCGACGCCGGTTTCGGTCAGCAGATGTTTGGGCCGGGCCGGATCGGCTTCCAGCTTCTGCCGCAGATGGCCCATGTAGATGCGCAGGTAGTGGCTGTGTTCCACGTAGTTCGGCCCCCAGACATGGCTCAACAGCTGGCGTTGGGTAATCACCTTGCCAGCGTTGGCCAGCAGTTCCGCCAACAGGCGAAACTCTATCGGCGTCAGGTGCAGATCTTCGTCGTTGCGTAGCACCCGGCGGTTGACCAGATCGACGGTGATTTCCGAAAAGCTCACCAGCGGGCTTTCCTGCTGGCTGGCGGAGTGGCGGCGCAGCGCGACCCGCACCCGCGCCAACAGTTCGCCGATGCCGAACGGTTTGCTGAGATAGTCGTCGGCGCCGGCGTCCAGCGCGGCGATTTTGTCCTCTTCGGCGTTGCGCGCCGACAGCACGATCACCGGAATGGCGCTCCACTGCCGCAGATCGCGGATGTAGCTCAGCCCGTCGCCATCCGGTAAGCCCAAATCAAGGATGATCAGATCCGGTTTGCGCGTACCGGCCTCAATCAGCCCGCGTTGCAGGGTTTCACTTTCAAACACCCGCAGGCCTTCGCTCTCCAGCGCGGTGCGCACGAAGCGGCGGATCTCTTTTTCATCTTCAACAATCAGAATGTTGGTTGGCGTTATGCTCACGTTTCCCCTGCGTTGATTACAGATCGAAGGCATCGCCGTCGATCTCGGGCGGTTTTTCCAGCGGCAGCACGAAGCGGAAGCTGGCGCCGCCGTTGGCGCCGTTTTCCGCCCAGATGCGGCCATCATGTACTTCAATAATGGCACGGCAAATGGCTAACCCCAAGCCGACGCCGGGGATCGCCGACTCTTTATTGCCGCGTGAAAACTTGTCGAAAATCAGCTGCAGCTGATCGGCGGGGATGCCGGGGCCGTTATCCCAGACCTCGACTTCCAGCCACTCGGGCAGCGTGCGGGCGCGAATGCCGATGGTGGCCTCGGCGCCGGCGTATTTATTGGCGTTTTCCAACAGGTTGGTGAACACCCGTTCCAGCAGGCTGCCGTCGCAGTTGACCAGGATCTGTTCCGGCGGCAGCTCGACCACGATCGGATGCTGGCTGAGCAGCGGCTCCAGCATGTGCAGCGAGGCGCCGACGATCTCTTCCAGCGACTGCCACTCTTTACGCAGGCTGAAACCGCCGGATTGGATGCGCGCCATATCCAGCAGGTTGTTCACCAGCCGGGTGGTACTCAGCACCTGCTGGCGGATCTGACTGGCCTGGGTGGCGTGATTGGAACCTTCGGCCGCCAGGTCCAGCGTGAGAATTTCCGCCTGGCCGAACAGCACGGTCAGCGGCGTGCGCAGATCGTGCGACAGCGCCGCCAGCAGCGAGTTGCGCAGCTGTTCGCGTTCGGCGTCCAGCTTGGCTTCTTCGGCGCTGCGCGCCAGGTGCAGCCGCTCCAGCGCGCTGGCGATCAGCACCGCGAAAGTCTGCAGCAGCCGCTGCTGTTCCGGCACCATCAGCTGGCGCAGGTTGTTGGGCTCGATCGCCAGCAGGCCGAAGGTCTGCTTGGGGGTATTGAGCGGCAGCAGCTGATAAGGCACGCCGGGCAGGGTGTCGGTGCCGGCGCCGGCCGGCAACCCCTTGTCGAAGCTCCAGCGCGCGATGGCCTCGTCTACCGACAGCAGGCCGCCTTCTTCGCCGACCATTTGCTGCAGCCGGCCGTCCTCCTGCGGCAGCAGCAGTACGGTTTTCGCCTGGAAGCTGCTGGAGAGGAAGTGGCGGCTGGTATTGGCGATGTCGGCCACGGTCAGCGCGCGGCTCAGCCCGCGCGACATTTCGTACAGGTGGCGCGCCCGCTGCTCGCGGTAGCGCGCTACCCGGGCCTGATAACGCACCCCGGCGGTCAGGTTGCCGATGATGATGCCGACGGCGAGCATCACGCCGAAGGTCAATAGGTATTGCATATCGCTAACGGCGAACGACCATTCGGGCTGGACGAAGAACAGATCGAAACTGGCGACGTTGATCACCGCCGCCAGCACCGATGGCCAACGGCCGAAGAACAGCGCGACGATCGCCACGCCGAGCAAATAGACCATCACCAGGTTGGCCTGATCGAAGCCCGGCAGCAGCCACTGGGAGAGCAGGGTAATCAGCGCGCACAGCGCCACGGCGACCGCGCAACCGCGCAGCTGCATGCGCCATTTCTCGTTGAAGCCGCGGCCGTCGTGCTCTTTGCCCGGCGGCGGCTGCGCGTTGTCGCTTTCCAGCGCGACGATCACCAGATCGAGATCCGGGCCCAGCCGGCCGAGGCGATCGGCGAAGCTGCCGCGCAGCTTCCAGCGTTGCTCGCTGCGGCGGCCGATGATGATTTTGCCGAGGTTATGCTCGCGGGCGTAGCGCAGCACTGCCCGCTCTTCGGACGGATCGGCCAGGGTGGCGGTTTCAGCGCCCAGCTCCTGCGCCAACCGCAGCGCGCGCAGAATGGCGCGGCGCTGGTTTTCCGGCAGCCGGTGCAGCTTGGGGGTTTCCACATAGACTGCATGCCAGTGGCAGCCTAGCCGCGCAGCCAGCCGGGCGGCGATGCGTACCAGCTTTTCGTTGCCGCTGTTGTGGCCGACGCACAGCAGAATGCTGTCGCGGGTGTGCCACACTTTCTCGCGCCCTTGCGTATCGCGAAACTCGCGCATCTGGTCATCGACCCGATCGGCGGTGCGACGCAGTGCCAGCTCGCGCAGGGCGATCAGGTTGCCTTTACGGAAGAAATGCTCGATGGCGCGCTCGGCCTGGCCGGGAATGTACACTTTGCCTTCGTGCAGCCGCCGGCGCAGATCGTCCGGCGGCAGATCGACCAGCACCACTTCGCTGGCCTCGTCAAACACGTGGTCAGGCACCGTTTCGCGCACCCGCACGCCGGTCACGCCGCCCACCACGTCGTTAAGGCTTTCCAGATGTTGTACGTTGACGGTCGTCAGCACGTCGATGCCGGCGTCCAGCAGCTCTTCCACATCCTGCCAGCGTTTGGGGTGACGCGAGCCGTGGGCGTTGCTGTGCGCCAGTTCGTCCATCAGGATCAGCGCCGGGTGGCGCGCCAGCGCGGCGTCGAGATCGAATTCATGCACCAGTCGGCCGCGATGCTGAATGCGTTTTTGCGGCAGCAGCGCCAGGCCGTCGAGCAGGGCGGCGGTCTCGCTGCGGCCGTGGGTTTCCACCACGCCGACCAGCACGTCCAGCCCCTGAGCGCGTAAGCGCTGGGCCTCCTGCAGCATGGCGTAGGTTTTACCCACGCCGGCGCAGGCGCCGAAGAATACCTTCAACCGTCCGCGCGGTTTTTCATTGGCCAGCGCCAGCAGGCTGTCGGGATCGGGACGCTGCTGTTCTTCTTCGACCATGACAATTCCTTGTGTTACCAAGCAAAAAGGGGTTCGGCACGCCGAACCCTATCACTATGCTGAATCCGACGCGTTACTTCAACGCATCCAGCGCCAGGTTCAGCTTCAGTACGTTGACCACCGATTCTCCCATGAAGTTGGGCGTGGCCCGATCGACGTTGTCGTCGATCAGTTTGGCGACCTGCTCCGGCGGCAGATGGCGCGCCGCCGCGACCCGCGCCAGCTGATACTGTGCGGCGGCGATCGAAATCTGCGGATCCAACCCGCTGCCGGAGGCGGTCAGCAGATCCACTGGGATCGGGCCGCTCATCGCCGGATTGGCCTGGCGCAGCTGCGCCGCGCGTTCGGCGATAGCCTTATCCAGCGCCGGGTTGGTGGCCGCCAGGTTGCTGCCGGCAGAGGCCAGTGGATTATAGGCCGAATCACCGGTGGCCGAAGGACGGCCCCAGAAATAGTCGGCGCGCGTGAAGTTCTGGCCGATCAGCGCGGAGCCGACCGCCTTGTCATCCCGGTACAGCAGCGAACCGTTGGCCGCGCCCGGAAACAGCAGCTGCGCCAGCCCGGTGGTCAGCAGCGGATAGGCGATGCCGGTGATCAGCGTCAGCAGGATCAGCATCACCAGCGCAGGTCGTAAATACATCATGTTCATTTCCCTCAATGGTTAACCGGCGACGTGCAGCGCGACCAGGATCAGGTCGATCAGTTTGATGCCGATGAACGGCACCAGCAGACCGCCGACCCCATACAACCACAGGTTGCGGCGCAGCAGGGCCGCGGCGCTCATCGGTTTGTAGCTCACCCCTTTCAGCGCCAGCGGGATCAGGAACACGATCACCAGAGCGTTGAAGATCACCGCCGACATGATGGCGGAGGCGGGAGAGTGCAGGTGCATCACGTTCAGCGCGTTCAGCTGCGGATAGGTGGCCGCGAACGCCGCCGGAATGATGGCGAAGTATTTGGCCACGTCGTTGGCGATGCTGAAGGTGGTCAGCGAGCCGCGTGTCATCAGCATTTGCTTGCCGATGTGTACCACTTCGATCAGCTTGGTCGGGTTGGAATCCAGATCGACCATGTTGCCCGCCTCTTTGGCGGCCTGGGTGCCGGAGTTCATCGCCACCGCCACATCGGCCTGCGCCAGCGCCGGGGCGTCGTTGGTGCCGTCGCCGGTCATCGCCACCAGGCGGCCCTCCGCCTGATACTGGCGGATCAGCGCCAGCTTGGCTTCCGGCGTGGCTTCCGACAGGAAGTCATCCACCCCGGCTTCGGCGGCGATCGCCGCTGCGGTCAGCGGGTTATCGCCGGTGATCATCACCGTTTTGATGCCCATCTTGCGCAGCTCATTGAAGCGCTCCTTGATGCCGCCCTTGACGATATCCTTCAACGCCACCACGCCCAGCACCCGTGCGCCTTCCGCCACCACCAGCGGCGTGCCGCCGGTGCGGGCCACGCTTTCCACCAGATCGTCCACCGCCCGCGGGAAGTGCCCCTGATTGGATTCGACGTGGCGGCGAATGGCGTCCACTGCGCCTTTGCGGATCATGCGCTCCTGCACGTTGACGCCGCTCATGCGGGTCTGGGCGGAGAAGGGCACGAAGGTGGCATTCAGCGCCTGCAGATCGCGTTCGCGCAGGTTAAAACGCTGTTTGGCCAGCACCACGATGCTGCGGCCTTCCGGCGTTTCGTCCGCCAGCGAGGCCAGTTGCGCGGCGTCCGCCAGTTCCTGTTCTTTCACGCCCGGCGCCGGCAAAAACTCTGAGGCCTGACGGTTGCCCAGCGTGATGGTGCCGGTTTTATCCAGCAGCAGCACGTCCACGTCGCCGGCGGCTTCCACCGCGCGCCCGCTGGTGGCGATCACGTTGGCGCCGAGCATGCGGCTCATCCCGGCCACGCCAATGGCGGACAGCAGGCCGCCGATGGTGGTGGGGATCAGGCAGACCAGCAGCGCGACCAGCACGGTGATGGTGACCACGCTGCCGCTGCCGGCCGCTTCGACGCTGTACTGCGAGAACGGGAACAGGGTGGCGGTGGCCAGCACGAACACGATGGTCAACGCCACCAGCAGAATGGTCAGCGCGATCTCGTTCGGCGTTTTGCGGCGCTTGGCGCCCTCCACCATGGCGATCATGCGATCGAGGAAGGTTTCCCCCGGATTGACGCTGCACTGCACCACCAGCCAGTCGGACAGCACGCGGGTGCCGCCGGTGACCGAGGAGAAGTCGCCGCCGGACTCGCGGATCACCGGCGCGGATTCGCCGGTGATGGCGCTTTCATCCACCGAAGCGCCGCCTTCCAGCACCTCGCCGTCGCATGGGATGGTGTCACCGGCTTCCACCAGCACGATATCGCCTTTGCGCAGGCTCTCGGCGGCCACTTTCTCCGTGGCGCCGTCGCGGCGCGGGCCGGCCAGCTTTTTCGCCCAGCTGGTTTTCTTGGTGCCCTTCAGGCTTTCCGCCTGGGCCTTGCTGCGGCCTTCGGCCAGCGCTTCGGCGAAGTTGGCGAACAGCACGGTGAACCACAGCCACAGGGAGACGCTGCCGGTAAAGGCGGCGGCGCCGTCGGTCTGGCCGGTGAGGATCGCCAGCCAGATGGCGGTGGTCAGAATGCTGCCGATATACACCACGAACATCACCGGATTGCGCCATTGAACGCGAGGGTCCAGTTTTTTCAGCGCATCGATCAGCGCGGTGCGCACCAGAGCCGGTTCAAACAGCGCGCGTTGTTTGCGAGTCATCTCTTATTCTCTCTCTGTGACGTCGGTTAGTTTGCCAACCAAAGTTGCAAATGCTCGGCCACCGGGCCCAGCGCCAGCGCCGGCACGAAGGTCAGCGCCCCCACCAGCAGCACGGTGCCGATCAGCAGGCCGATGAACAGCGGCCCATAGGTCGGCAGGGTGCCGTTGCCCGCCGGCTGGCGTTGCTTGGCGCTCAGTGAACCGGCGATCGCCAGCACCGGCAGGATCACCCCGAAGCGGCCGACGAACATGGCGAAGGCCAGCAGCTGGTTGTAGAACGGCGTATTGACGCTCAACCCGGCGAAGGCGCTGCCGTTGTTGTTGGCGGCGGAAGACAGGGCGTACAGCACTTCGCTGAAGCCGTGAGCGCCCGGGTTGAGGATGCCGGCGCGGCCCGCGTCGGTGCCGATGGCCAGCGCACTGCCCAGCAATACCAGCGTCGGCGTGACCAGGATCGCCAACGCGGTCATCTTCATGTCATAGACGTCGATTTTCTTGCCCAGGTATTCCGGGGTGCGGCCGATCATCAGACCGGCGATAAACACCGTCAGCATCACGAACAGCAGCATGCCGTACAGACCGGAGCCGACGCCGCCGAACACCACTTCACCGATCTGCATCAGCCACATCGGCACCATACCGCCCAGCGCGGTGAAGGAGTCGTGCATGGCGTTGACCGCCCCGCAGGACGCGGCGGTGGTCACCACCGAGAACAGGCTGGTGGCGAGAATGCCGAAGCGCGACTCTTTGCCTTCCATATTGATGTTGCTGTCGGCGCCCAGTGCGCTCAGGTGCGGGTTGCCCGCCAGCTCGGCATACATCACCACCACCACCGCCACCACGAAGATCAGCGCCATCGCCCAGATCAGCGCATGGCCCTGGCGGTTTTCACCGGCCAGTTGGCCGAAGGAGAAGCACAGCGCGCAGGGGATCAGGAAGATGGCCAGCATCTGCACGAAGTTGGTCAACACGGTCGGGTTTTCGAACGGATGCGCCGAGTTGGCGCCGAAGAAGCCGCCGCCGTTGGTGCCGAGCATCTTGATCGCTTCCTGCGAGGCCACCGGCCCCATTGGCAGCGTCTGCTGCGCGCCTTCCAGCGTGGTGACGTGCAGGTAAGGCAGGAAGTTTTGCAGCGTGCCCTGGCTGACGAAGAACAGGGCGATCAGCAGCGCGATCGGCAGCAGCACGTACAGCGTGATGCGGAACAGATCGGCCCAGGCGTTGCCGACGGTCTTGCCGGCGCGGCGGGTAAAGGCGCGGATCAGCGCAAAGGCCACGGCGATGCCGGTGGTGGCGGAGACGAAGTTCTGCACCGCCAGCCCGGCCATTTGGCTGAAATAGCTGAGGGCGCTTTCGCCGCTGTAGGCCTGCCAGTTGGTGTTGGTGACGAAGCTGACGGCGGTGTTGAGCGCCAGATCCCAGGAGAGGCCCGGGAAGCCTTGCGGGTTGAGCGGCAGCGAGCCCTGCGTCATCAGCAAGGCGAACAGCAGCGCCAGGCCGAGCAGGTTGAACGCCAGGATCGCCAGCGCGTACTGCCACCAGTTCATCTCGGTGGCGCGAATGCCGCAGGCACGCCAGACGCCGGCTTCCACCCCGCGTAGCGCAGGCAGCGGCTCACCTTCGATCAGGCGCGCCATAAAGCCGCCCAGCGGCCGGGCCAGCAGAAGAAGCACCAGCAGGAAGCTGGCGATCAGTAAAAAGGCTGAAGCCGCCATCAGAAATCCTCCGCGTTAAACAGGGCGTAGACCAGATAGGCCAACAGCAGCAGAACCAACAGCGCACCACCAATAACGCTGAAACTCACGGGACACCTCCAGAGGTGTTGTTTTTGATAGAGGCAGTGTAGGGAGAGGGGTAGAAAGAAGATGAAAAAATCGGGCAGGCGGGTGTAAAAAAAGTATAAAAATGGCTGAAATTTCAGCGGAAATTGGGCGTTTCAGGCATCAGGCTCGCGGTGAGATTGCGCCTGATGCCTGAATGAGAACGGGCAGAGGCGGGAGATAACGAACCAGGAAATAACCACAATGTAACCCATGTTTAGTTAAAAATTAACTTGTCTGTAACAAAATTACGAATCGCTGAGGTGATTAGCGATTTTTTGTGCGATTTAGTGGTCGGATGAGTAGTAAACTTTCATCAAGTGCGCTAAAATTTTGTCCAGTTACCAAATTACCGATTGTTCATTTGATGCGCCGACGCCGTTTTCCCTGACAAATCAACGGCAGGCGTTTTTAAGGAGGTTCGCATGTCTACTACCTATCACGCTTATTCACTGCATCGGATTCTCCTGCGCCGCAGCGCAGTGGTGATCGCGGGCATTTTGGCCCTGCCGGTGATGCTGTTCCGCAGTGATCGCGGGCGTTTTTACAGCTACCTGCACCGCGTCTGGTCAAAAACCAGCGACAAGCCGGTCTGGCTGCAGCAGGCGGAATTGGCGTCCTGCGATTTCTACTGAGTCACTGCCGATTCACGAAAAACCCTCGCCCTGCGGCGGGGGTTTTTTTATGCCTCTGGCCGCCCCTACCCAACGTAAGGTCGTATTCGGCAAGCCGTTCTTCTACACTTTCCTCATCGGCCAACAACACGGGAGAGCGGTATGAGCGACAAGATCCCTATCGGCATCAGCGCCTGTTTACTGGGCGAGACGGTGCGTTTCGACGGTGGCCACAAGCGGCTGGCCTTTGCGGTGGAACAGTTGGCGCCCTATGTGCGCTTTGAGCCTGTTTGCCCGGAAATGGCGATCGGCCTGCCGACGCCGCGCCCGGCGCTGCGCCTGGTGAAGCAGACGCAGCCCTGGCCGGCGATGCGTTACAGCAATGACGCGAGCGTGGATCTGACCGAGGAGATGCGCCGCTTCTCCGCACAGCGCGTGGCGGCGCTGCAGCATCTGTGCGGCTATATCGTCTGCGCCAAGTCGCCGAGCTGCGGCCTGGAGCGAGTGCGGGTCTACAGCGAAAACGGCAAGGACTCGCGTAAAAACGGCGTCGGGCTGTTTACCGCTGAACTGCTGCGTCAGATGCCGTGGCTGCCGGTGGAAGAAGACGGACGATTGCAGGATGCGGCACTGCGGGAAAACTTCATTGAACGGGTGTACGCGCTGTACGAGCTGAATATGCTGTGGCGTCAGGGGCTGACCCGCGGCGGGCTGATCGCGTTTCACAGCCGCTACAAGCTTTCACTGCTGGCGCATTCGCAGCCGGCGTATCGCGAGCTGGGGCGCTTCGTCGCCGATATTCACCGCTGGGACTCGTTGGAAGCCTTCGCTGTGGAATACCGCAGCCGCCTGATGGCGCTGTTGGCGCACAAGGCGACGCGCCGCAACCACACCAACGTGTTGATGCACGTGCAGGGCTATTTCCGCCGTCAGCTCAGCGCGGCGCAACGCCAGGAGCTGGCGCACCTGATCGACCGTTATCGGCAGGGCATGCAGCCGCTGTTGGCGCCGATCGCGCTGCTTAAACATTACATGGCGGAATACCCCGACCGCTATCTGGCGGAACAACGCTATTTCGAACCTTACCCGGAGGCGCTGCGTTTGCGTTACGGCCATTGATTGACAAGGAGTTTTATGACCACTCATCTGGTCTGGTTGCGTAACGATCTGCGTATCACCGACAACAAAGCGCTGCACGCTGCCTGCAGCGATCCCGAAGCCCGGGTGCTGGCTGTGTTTATCGCCACCCCGCAGCAGTGGCGGCAACATGAGATGGCGCCGCGGCAGGCGGCGCTGATCCACGCCAGTCTGCGGGCGGTGCAGCAGGCGCTGGCGCAAAAAGGCATTGCGTTGCATTGCCATGCCGGCACGGATTTTGCCGCTTCGATCGACTGGCTGGCGGACTATTGCCGGCGGGAGCAGGTGGATGCGCTGTTTTACAATCGCCAGTACGAACTGAATGAACGGCGACGCGATGCGCGGCTGGAGCTGCAGTTGAATGGACGGGTAACGTGCCACGGTTTTGATGACAGCCTGCTGTTGCCGCCGGGCAGCGTGCAAACCGGCGGCGGGGAGATGTACAAGGTCTATACGCCGTTTCGCAACGCCTTCATTCATCGCCTGACCGAGTCCGAGCTCAACTGCCTGCCGGCACCGAAAACCCGTGCCGGTGGCGCGTTGCCTGCGCCTGAGGCGCCGGCGGCGTTCGATTACCCTACGGCAGACATCGGGGATGGCTATCCCGCCGGCGAGGAGGCCGCGCTGCAGCGGCTGCGCGCCTTTTGCCGCGAGCAGGTGCAGGATTACCTTCGCCAGCGCGATCTGCCGGCTCTCGCCGGTACCAGCAGCCTGTCGCCCTATCTGACGATCGGCGCGCTGTCGCCGCGCCAGTGCTTCAACCGCCTGCGTGCCGAATGCCCGCAGTTGCTGGAAGATCGCGAGAGCGGTGCCTTCGCCTGGCTCAACGAGCTGATTTGGCGCGAGTTCTACCGCCATCTGCTGGTGGCCTATCCCGAGCTGTGCCGCCATCGGCCGTTTATCGCCTGGACGGACAAGGTGCGCTGGTGCGATGACGCGGCGAAGCTGCAGGCCTGGCAGCGGGGCGAGACCGGTTACCCGATCGTCGATGCCGCCATGCGCCAGCTGAACGCCACCGGCTGGATGCACAACCGGCTGCGCATGATCAGCGCCAGTTTCCTGGTGAAGGACCTGCTGATTGACTGGCGGGCCGGTGAGCGTTATTTCATGTCGCAATTGCTGGACGGCGATCTGGCGGCCAACAACGGCGGCTGGCAGTGGGCGGCTTCCACCGGCACCGACGCCGCGCCGTATTTCCGCATCTTCAACCCGACAACGCAGGGTGAACGTTTTGATCCACAAGGCACTTTTATCCGTAAATGGTTGCCGGAACTGGCGGATGTGCCCGACAATGACATCCATCATCCTCACCGTTGGGCGGAAAAGCAGCCATGCGTGCTGAATTACCCGCTGCCGATCGTCGATCATAAGCAAGCCCGTCTGGAGACGCTGGCGGCGTTCGAGGCGGCGAAACGGGGAGAGTCTTGAGGCAACTGCAAGGAGCGACGCAATGATGAAAAAGGTGTTGGCCCTGTGCCTGAGCGGCTATTCCGCGCTGGCGATCGCCGGCTTTGACGTGGTGGCGCTGGGCGTCGATGGCGGCGTCAGCGACGGCAACCTGACTTCCTACCTGATCCGCAGCGACAATCAGCCGCAGTATGTGGCGCTGGACGCCGGTTCGCTGCTGCCGGGCATCGCCAAAGGACTGGAGAAGGGCAGCTTCCCGCAGGTGTCGCCCGAGCTGGCCGCGCCTTATACGCCGCAGGGCTATGTGTTCCGGCAGTTGATTGGCAGCTACTTTATCAGCCACGGCCATCTGGACCACGTGGCGGGGCTGATCGTCGGCTCGCCGGAAGACAATAAAAAAACCGTTTACGCCCAGGCGGACACCGTGCTGACCTTGCGTAATCACTACTTTAACTGGAAGGCCTGGCCGAACTTTACCGACGCCGGCAACGGTGCGCGGCTGGGCACCTACCGGCTGCAAACGGTGCGGCCGCAGCAGCGGTTTACCCTCGGCCTGACCGGGTTGACCGGCGTGATGTACCCGCTCAGCCACGATCGCTACCCGTCGTCGATGCTGCTGATTTCCAACGGCAACGAGTTCTTCGCCTATTTCGGCGATACCGGGCCGGATAAGGTGGAGCAGTCGCGCGATCTCGATACCGTCTGGCGCACGCTGGGGCCGCTTGTCGAGCAGAAAAAGCTCAAAGGCATGATTATCGAAACCTCTTATCCCAACGGGGTGGAGGACAAACATCTGTACGGCCATTTGACGCCGGCCTGGCTGCTGAAGGAGCTGAAGAACCTGACGCAGTACAGCGGCGGCGAAGGCTCGCTGAACGGTCTGCCGGTGGTCATCAGCCACATCAAGCCCAGCCTGAAGCAGGGCGAAGACGCGCGCGCCGCCATTGCGCAGCAGCTGGCGCAGGGCAACGATCTGGGGGTGAAATTCATCCTGATGGCGCAGGGCGACCGACAGACATTTTGACTATGAAGAGAGAAGAGAATGCGTAACCTCGATCTGGAACAACTGATCAACACGGAACTGAACGCTGCGGCGTTTCAGGACTACGCCCCCAACGGTTTGCAGGTAGAGGGGCGTGCGCATGTACAGCGTATCGTGACCGGCGTCACCGCCTGTCAGGCGCTGCTGGACGCCGCGGTGGCGCATCAGGCCGACGCGATTATCGTACACCACGGCTATTTCTGGAAAAACGAGGCGCCGGCGGTACGCGGCATGAAACGCAATCGCCTGAAAACGTTGCTGACCCACGACATCAACCTGTACGGCTATCATTTGCCGCTGGACGCGCATCCGGTGCTGGGCAACAACGCGCAGCTGGCGCAGGCGCTGGGCATTCGGGTGATTGGCGAGGTCGAGCCGCTGGTGCCGCACGGCGAATTTGAACAGCCGCTGACCGGCGAAGCGCTGCAGCAGCGTATCGAAAGCCGGCTGGGGCGCGCGGTGTTGCACTGCGGCGATAACGCGCCTGAGCACATTCGCCGGGTGGCCTGGTGCACCGGCGGCGGCCAGGGCTTTATCGACAGCGCGGCGCGCTTTGGCGTCGATGCTTTTATCAGCGGTGAAGTCTCTGAGCAGACCATCCACAGCGCGCGCGAAATGGGCGTTCACTTCTTCGCCGCCGGTCACCACGCCACCGAGCGCGGCGGCGTGAAAGCGTTGGGAGAGTGGCTGGCTCAGCACCACGGCTTTGATGTGACCTTTATCGATATCCCGAATCCCGCCTGATTTCTTCTTCCCCGGATCCAGCCCGGCCTGTGCGCCGGCTGAATCCTTTTACCGTGCTATTTCCTTATTTTCCCTATGGTTGCGTTCTATTGACAGCCGGGGCCGCGTCACGCATAACTGGTGTGTTTTTCATCGCGATAATAATAAGGAGAATAAGGGTGCAACAAGCACGATGTTACCTGTTGGGTGAAAGAGCGGTGGTGCTTGAACTGTCGCCGCCGGTGACGCTGCCCAGCCAGCGGCGCATTTGGGCGCTGGCGGAAAAGCTGAATCACCATCCCGACGTGCGGGAAGTGGTGCCGGGGATGAATAACCTGACGCTGTTGCTGCATACGCCGCAGGCCGACGCCGAAGCGATGCTGGCATTGCTGCAGCAGGGGTGGGAGAGCAAAGAGAGCCTGACGCCGGAATCGCGTCAGGTGGATATTCCGGTTATCTACGGCGGGGAACAGGGCCCCGACCTGGATGAGGTGGCGCGTCATACCGGCATGACGCCGCAACAGGTGGTGGAATGCCACGCGGCGGCGGCCTATGTGGTCTATTTCCTCGGCTTTCAGCCGGGCTTCTCCTATTTGGGTGGCATGCCGGAACAACTGGCGACGCCGCGCCGTGCTGAACCGCGTCTGGCGGTGGCGGCCGGCTCCGTCGGCATCGGCGGTGGCCAGACCGGCATCTATCCGCTGGTGACGCCCGGTGGCTGGCAGCTGATTGGCCGCACGCCGCTGGCGCTGTTCAATCCGCATGAAATGCCGCCGACGTTGCTGCGCCCGGGCGATAACGTACGCTTCGTGCCACAGAAGGAGGGCGTATGCTGATTATTCTGCGTGCCGGCATCTATACCACGGTGCAGGATTTGGGCCGCGAGGGATTCCGCCGTCTGGGCATCAGCACCGGCGGAGCGCTGGATCAACCGGCGCTGAAGATAGCCAACCTGCTGGTGGGCAATACGCCGGAGGCCGCCGGGCTGGAGATCACCCTCGGCCAGTTCAGCGCCGAGTTTACCCGCTCTGGCTGGATCGCCCTGACCGGCGCCGGCTGCGACGCGCAGCTGGACGGCAAACCGCTGTGGACCGGCTGGCGCTATCCGGTGAGAAAGGGGCAGCGGCTGGCGCTGGGCACGCCGAAACGCGGCATGCGCAGCTACCTGGCGATCTCCGGCGGCATCGCCGTGCCGGAAATGCTGGGCTCGCGCAGCACCGATATGAAAGCCGCCTTTGGCGGATGCGAGGGGCGTAATCTGAAGGACGGCGACCGGTTGCCGCTCGGCAAATCTGCCGCTCAACCGCAGCATTCCTGCGGCGTGAAGCAACTGCTGTTCACCAATCGCATCCGCGCGTTGCCGGGGCCGGAGTACGCTGAATTCAGCGAAGAGGCACAGGAGACGTTCTGGCGCGCCGCTTGGCAGCTCAGCCCGCAGAGCAACCGCATGGGTTACCGTCTGCACGGCGGCACGCCGCTGGAGCGCACCACCGACCGCGAGATGCTGTCGCACGGCCTGTTGCCCGGCGTGGTGCAGGTGCCGCACAACGGCCAGCCGATCGTGCTGATGGCCGATGCGCAAACCACCGGCGGTTACCCGCGTATTGCCTGCGTGATCGAAGCCGATCTCTACCATTTGGCGCAGATCCGACTCGGCGAACCGATCCACTTCGTTCTCTGCTCACTGGCGGAGGCGCAGCGCGCCAAGGCCGAGCAGGATCTCTTTCTTCGACAGATTGCCTGGGGGTTACATGATCGTTGATTTGAACGCCGATCTCGGCGAAGGCTGCGCCAACGACCAGGCGCTGCTGCAATTGGTGAGCTCGGCCAACATCGCCTGCGGCTTCCACGCCGGCGATGCGCAGACCATGCGTCAGTCGGTGCGCTGGGCATTGGAGTACGGCGTGGCGATCGGCGCCCACCCGAGTTTTCCCGATCGGGAGAACTTCGGCCGCACCCGCATGCAGCTGCCGCCGGAAACGGTGTACGCGCAGGTGGTGTACCAGCTCGGGGCGCTGGCGGCTATCGCCCGCGCCGAGGGCGGAGTGATGGTGCACGTCAAGCCGCACGGCATGCTGTACAACCAGGCGGCGGTTGAGCCGGCGCTGGCGGAAGCGATCGCCCGGGCGGTGCAGGCGGTCGATCCGGCGCTGCGGTTGGTGGGGCTGGCCGGCAGCGAGCTGATCCGCGCCGGGGAAAAGCTCGGTCTGACCACCCGGCAGGAGGTGTTCGCCGATCGCGGCTACCAGGCCGATGGCACACTGGTGCCGCGCGGCTTGCCGGGGGCGCTTATCGAGGACGACGAGCAGGCGCTGGCGCAAACGCTGGAGATGGTGCGCCATCACCGGGTGCGCAGCGTGGATGGCGTCTGGACCGCGGTTCAGGCGGAAACCGTCTGCCTGCATGGGGACGGCGAGCATGCGCTGGCGTATGCGCGCAAGCTGCGGGACAGTTTTGTCCAGCAGGGGATCCGCGTCAGCGCGGAGCAGTAAAGCAAGACACAACATCACAAGCAAAAAACTATTAGAAAATATCGAGGGAAGACTATGGAACAGGCCGTGAATCTCTGGCCACTGATCGGCATCGCCGCTATCGTGGTCGGGTTTGTATTGCGTTTCAACCCGGTGCTGGTGGTCATCGCCGCCGGCATCATCACCGGTCTGGCGGCGCTGATGCCGCTGGACGTCATTCTGGAAAAGCTCGGCGAAGGCTTTCTCAACACCCGTAACCTGCCGCTGATCCTGCTGCTGCCGCTGGCGGTGATCGGTCTGCTGGAGCGCCACGGGTTGAAAGAGCGGGCGCAGGCGTGGATCGCCAAGATCAAAAGCGCCACCGCCGGCCGGCTGCTGATCGTGTACCTGTTCGTGCGCGAGATTACTGCGGCGATGGGCTTGACCAGCCTGGGCGGGCACCCGCAGATGGTGCGGCCGCTGCTGGCGCCGATGGCAGAAGGGGCGACGGAAAACCGCTACGGCGAGCTGCCGGAGCGCACCCGCCACCGCCTGCGCGCCATGTCGGCCGCCACCGACAACGTCGGGCTGTTCTTCGGCGAAGATATCTTCGTGGCCTTCGGCGCGATCATCTTCATGCACAACTTTATGCTGGAGTCCGGCGGCATTCAGACCGAGCCATTGCATATCGCGCTGTGGGGCATTCCGACCGCCATTTTCGCTTTCCTGATCCACGCTTTCCGGCTGTATCGGATGGATAAACAGCTGAGCGCCGAGCTGGCGCAGCTGAATCAGGCGGCGCTGCAGGCGAAGGGGGAAGCACGATGAACTTCCAGCAACAATATCTCTACTGGCTGGCCGGCGCGGTGCTGCTGATTGTGGCGGTGATGTCCTTTCGCGATCGCGCCAACCCGCGCCGCATCACCACCGGGCTGTTTTGGGGGCTGTACGGCCTGGTGTTCCTGGTCGGCGACTGGACTTACCGCCTGCTGGGCGATGTGCTCGGCGAAGGCAGCAACGAGAAACGCATGCTGCACATCATCGTTGGCGTGGTGGTGGTGGTGATGGCCCTGATCGCCGGCTTCGGCGGCGTGCGCCTCGGCAGCTATCATCAGCGAACGCCGCAGGAGCGCGAGGCCAGCGCCAAGCGGTTGGGCAACAGGCTGTTTATCCCCGCCCTGGCGATCCCGGTGGTGACGGTGATCGGCGTGCTGCTGTTCAACAACGTGCCGGCGTTGCAAAGCGCAGTGTTCGGCAGCGGTAACCACGCGACGCTGATCACGCTGTTCTCGATGACCGTCGGCTGCCTGATTGGCCTGGCGATCGCGGTGAAAATGACCCATGAGAAGGCGTTGCAGCCGGTGCAGGAAGCGCGGCGCCTGCTGGATTCGATCGGCTGGGCGTTCATTCTGCCGCAGATCCTCGCCACGCTGGGCCTGCTGTTTACCGTCGCCGGCGTCGGCACCGCGATCTCGCATTTAACCCAGGAGTATCTGGCGGTGGATAACCGCTTTATCGCCGTGGCGGTCTACGCTATCGGTATGGCGGTGCTGACCATGGTGATGGGCAACGCCTTCGCCGCGTTCCCGATCGTCACCGCCGGCATCGGCATTCCGATCCTGGTGCTGCAACACGGCGGCAACCCGGCGGTGATGGCGGCGATCGGCATGTTCTCCGGCTATTGCGGCACCCTGATGACGCCGATGGCGGCGAACTTCAACATTGTGCCGGCGGCGCTGCTGGAGCTGCCGGACAAGAATGCGGTGATCAAGGCGCAGGTGCCGACCGGCGTGCTGCTGCTGTTGGTTAACGTGTTCCTGCTGTATTTCCTGATGTTCCTGTAGGAGTAAGGATGCAAAAAGTATTGATTACCGGCTTCGAGCCGTTTGGCGGTGAGCGCCTCAACCCTTCCTGGGAAGTGGTGAAGCAGCTCAACGATCTGGAACTGGTCGGTACGCGCATTGTGGCGCGCCAGCTGCCGTGCGTGTTCGGTGCGGCGCTGGAGGCGCTCAACGCGGCGATCGATGAGGTGCAGCCGCTGATGGTGTTGGCTGTCGGCCAGGCCGGCGGCCGCACCGATATCACGATTGAGCGGGTGGCGATCAACGTCGACGATGCGCGCATTCCCGACAATCAGGGGCAGCAGCCGGTGGACGAGCCGATCGTCGCCGGCGGCCCGGCGGCCTATTTCAGCACCTTGCCGATCAAGGCGATGGTCAGTTCGATGCGCGAGGCCGGCATTCCGGCCTCCGTTTCGCAGACCGCCGGCACCTACGTGTGCAACCATGTCATGTATGGCTTGTTGCACCGGCTGAGCGGCCAGCGCGAGGTGAAGGGTGGGTTTATTCATATCCCGTACCTGCCGGAACAGGCGGCGGCGCACCCCGGCGCGCCGAGCATGGCGGCCTCGACGGTGCTGTTTGCGCTGGAGCTGGCCGTTTCCATCGCTTTGCAGGTGGAGCACGATCTGAAAGTGGCGGGCGGTGCAACGCATTAAGCCTGATAATCCCCGGCGCATCGGGCTGCGCCGGGTCTACGTAAGGAGTGGTCTATGCCGGAAGGACCGGAGATTCGCCGGGCGGCGGACAAACTGGCGGCAGCGGTGATCGATCAGCCGCTGACCGCCGTCGATTTCGCTTTTCCTCAGCTGAAACATTATCGCCAGCGTTTGCTCGGCGAGCGCATCGTCGCCATCGAGCCGCGCGGCAAGGCGCTGTTGACCCACTTTTCCAACGGGCTGACGATGTACAGCCATAACCAGCTGTACGGCGTGTGGAAAGTGGCGGCGGCGGGGGAGACGCCGGAGACCAAGCGCGATCTGCGGGTGCGGCTGGAAACCGCCCACCGCGCGATATTGCTCTACAGCGCTTCCGATATTACCGTCGGGCCGCGCGAGGAAATAGAGCAACACCCGTTTTTGCAACGCATCGGCCCCGATGTGTTGGACATGTCGCTGACGGTAGACGATGTGGCGGAGCGGTTGCTGACGCCGCGTTTTCGCCGCCGGCAACTGAGCGGCATGCTGCTCGATCAGGCGTTTCTTGCCGGATTGGGCAACTATCTGCGCGCCGAAATCCTGTGGCAGGCCGAACTGGCGCCGCAGCACAAACCGCAGGATCTGACGCCAGAGGCGCTGCGCCACCTGGCGGAGGCATTGCTGGCGGTGCCGCGCCTTTCCTACCAGACGCGCGGGCAGGCGGATGACAACCGTCATCACGGCGCGCTGTTTCGCTTCAAGGTGTTTCATCGCAGCGGCGAGCCGTGCGAACGCTGCGGTGGGATGATCGTGCGCACCGAGTTGTCGTCGCGGCCGTTCTATTGGTGCCCGGGCTGCCAGAAATAGCCAAAAAAAACGCCGCCCGAAAGGGCGGCGCTGTACGTTTCAGCCGGGAAGGCGGCTTACTTGTTTTTCAGCTGGGATTTGAAATCACGCTCGGCATAGCCGGTGTACAGCTGACGCGGACGGGCAATTTTGATGCCTTCGTCGTGCATTTCGTTCCAGTGGGCGATCCAGCCGATGGTGCGCGCGATGGCGAAGATGACGGTGAACATGGAAGAAGGAATGCCCATCGCCTTCAGGATGATGCCGGAGTAGAAGTCGACGTTCGGGTACAGTTTCTTCTCGATGAAGTACGGGTCGTTCAGCGCGATGTGTTCCAGCTCCATCGCCACCTGCAGCAGGTTGTCGTCCTTCTTGTTCAGCTCTTTCAGCACTTCGTGACAGGTTTCGCGCATCACGGTGGCGCGCGGATCGTAATTCTTGTACACGCGGTGGCCGAAGCCCATCAGGCGGAAGGAGTCGTTCTTGTCCTTGGCGCGTTTGATGAACTCTGGAATGTGCTCGACGGTCTTGATCTCTTCCAGCATTTTCAGCGCCGCTTCGTTGGCGCCGCCGTGCGCCGGTCCCCACAGGGAGGCGATGCCGGCCGCGATGCAGGCGAACGGGTTGGCGCCGGAAGAGCCGGCGGTGCGCACGGTCGAGGTGGAGGCGTTCTGCTCATGGTCGGCGTGCAGGATCAGGATGCGATCCATGGCGCGCTCCAGCACCGGGTTCACCACGTACTCTTCGCACGGGGTGGCGAACATCATATGCAGGAAGTTGCCGGCATAGGACAGATCGTTGCGCGGATAAACGAACGGCTGGCCCAGGGAGTATTTGTAGCACATCGCCGCCACGGTCGGCATTTTGGACAGCAGACGGAACGCGGTGATTTCACGGTGACGCTCGTTGTTAACGTCCAGCGCATCGTGGTAGAACGCCGCCAGCGCGCCGGTCACGCCGCACAGCACCGCCATCGGGTGCGAGTCGCGACGGAAGCCACGGAACAGATGGGTGATCTGGTCGTGGATCATGGTGTGGCGGGTCACGGTGGTCTTGAAGGTTTCGAATTCTTCCGGCGTTGGGGTCTCGCCGTACAGCAGGATGTAGCACACTTCCAGGTAGGAAGATTCTTTCGCCAGCTGCTCGATAGGGAAGCCGCGGTGCAGCAGCACGCCTTTGTCGCCGTCGATGAAGGTAATCTTGGATTCGCAAGAAGCGGTGGAGGTAAAGCCGGGATCAAATGTGAAATAACCTTTGGAACCCAGAGCGCGGACATCGAGGACATCGGGGCCCAGTGTCGGTGTCAATACGCCCAGTTCGATCGGAGCTTCGCTGTCATTAATGGTTAGCGTCGCTTTCTTATCAGTCATTTACTGTCTCCTTAGCGCCTTATTTTAAAAACCACTAACAACTGAAATACCTTAAATCTCTGCAGGTTGCCCGCAAAAAAATGGTGCGGACGCTAACTCTGTGAGCGACTGCGCAACTGTGCGCGGGTAGGGTACAGAGTGCTGACCAGGCGAACGAGACGGGTGACCAGTTGTTAACGATTCATAGTAATTCGTTATAGTCTGTTAATCTTACCTATGAGCTGTTCGAAGAGATGTGAACCTATCCCAATAATCTGTTTTTATGTGCTTTATTTGCTTTTGACGCCGGCAAACTCGAGCGGGAAACAACGGCTATTGGGATAGGTTCGCCAAATACACTGTTGCATAACTCGAACCCGGGAGGAAGTGTATCTGCTGACCCATAGCGCATCATAGGACCGTTTGTGCCCCTATATGTAATGGAAATGTTGATCTCTTGTCAAATCAGATAATTAATTTTGCACTAATTGTGAAATCCGTGATCTGAATCACTGTTCGGGGGAAATGTTATCAAAGCGGTTGTATGAGAATTGTAATCAGAATGTGATCCTCCTATACTGCCGCCAGGTCTCCGGATTACCCTGAAGTAGGAGCACCCAGCGTTATAAATGCGCGCCGTTTGAGCACAGAGGATGTTGATGTTTGAGCGCGTGACGTGTAAGGGTTTTAGGCTCTTAACGCTGTCTGATCCCCGCCCAGGCCCGGAGGAAGGAAAATAATAAGAGCTGTGTGGGCAAATACGTGAAAAAACAACGACCTGTCAACTTGGATCTGCAAACGATCCGGTTCCCCGTAACTGCGATAGCGTCTATCTTACACCGAGTCTCTGGCGTAATTACCTTCGTTGCCGTGGGTATCCTCCTCTGGCTGCTGGGCCTGTCACTCTCTTCCCAAGAGGGGTTCCTGCAGGCGGCCGCCATCATGAATAGCTTCATCGTCAAATTCATATTCTGGGGCATCCTCACGGCGCTGGCCTATCACATTTGCGGTGGCATCCGTCACTTGTTAATGGATTTTGGCTATATCGAAGAGAGTTTGGCCGCCGGCACCCGTTCCGCCCAGGTGGCGATCGGTCTGACCGTCGTGCTGTCAGTTCTGGCTGGAGTCCTCGTATGGTAAACAACGTTTCTGCATTAGGGCGCAACGGCGTGCACGATTGGCTGCTGCTGCGCGCTTCCGCTATCATCATTACCCTGTACGTCCTGTATATCCTGGGCTTTTTCGTCACGGCTCCGGAACTCACTTATGACATCTGGCGCGGTTTCTTCGCCACTTCCATTACGAAAGTGTTCACTCTGCTGACCTTGCTGTCGATTCTGGTGCACGCCTGGATCGGGCTGTGGCAGGTGCTGACGGACTACGTCAAGCCGCTGGCGGTTCGCCTGGTGTTGCAGCTGGCTGTCGTGGTCGCGTTGCTGGTCTATTTACTGTACGGAACAATCGTAGTGTGGGGTGCTTAAATGAAACTGCCAGTCAGAGAGTTTGATGCCGTCGTAATCGGCGCCGGCGGTGCGGGCATGCGTGCCGCGCTGCAAATTTCCCAAGCGGGCTCGACCTGTGCCCTGCTGTCCAAAGTTTTCCCGACCCGTTCCCATACCGTGTCCGCACAGGGCGGCATCACCGTCGCGCTGGGCAACAGCCACGAGGACAACTGGGAATGGCATATGTACGACACGGTGAAAGGTTCCGACTATATCGGTGACCAGGACGCCATCGAATATATGTGTAAAACCGGCCCGGAAGCGATTCTGGAACTGGAACACATGGGGCTGCCGTTCTCTCGTCTGGACGACGGTCGCATCTATCAGCGTCCGTTCGGCGGCCAGTCGCTGAACTTCGGCGGCGAGCAGGCGGCGCGTACCGCAGCCGCAGCCGACCGTACCGGCCATGCGCTGCTGCACACCCTGTACCAACAGAACCTGAAAAACCACACCACCATCTTCTCCGAGTGGTATGCGCTTGATCTGGTGAAAAACCAGGACGGCGCGGTGGTCGGCACCACGGCTATCTGCATCGAAACCGGTGAAGTGGTTTACTTCAAAGCCAAGGCCACCGTGCTGGCGACCGGCGGCGCAGGCCGTATTTACCAGTCCACCACCAACGCCCACATCAACACCGGCGACGGTGTCGGCATGGCGCTGCGCGCCGGCGTGCCGGTGCAGGACATGGAAATGTGGCAGTTCCACCCGACCGGCATCGCCGGCGCGGGCGTGCTGGTGACCGAGGGTTGCCGCGGCGAAGGCGGTTACCTGCTGAACAAACACGGCGAGCGCTTCATGGAGCGTTATGCGCCGAATGCCAAAGATCTGGCGGGCCGCGACGTGGTTGCCCGTTCGATCATGATCGAAATCCGCGAAGGCCGCGGCTGCGACGGTCCTTGGGGCCCGCACGCCAAGCTGAAGCTGGATCACCTGGGTAAAGAGGTGCTGGAATCCCGTCTGCCGGGCATTCTGGAACTGTCCCGCACCTTCGCGCACGTCGATCCGGTGAAAGAGCCGATCCCGGTTATCCCAACCTGTCACTATATGATGGGCGGCATTCCGACCAAGGTGACCGGTCAGGCGCTGACCGTGAACGAGAAAGGCGAAGACGTGGTGATCCCGGGGCTGTTCGCCGTGGGCGAAATCGCCTGCGTATCGGTGCACGGCGCCAACCGTCTGGGCGGCAACTCGCTGCTCGACCTGGTGGTGTTCGGCCGTTCCGCCGGTATGCACCTGCAGGAATCGCTGGAAGAGCAGGGCGTGAGCCGTGACGCCAGCGACTCCGACGTGGAAGCCTCGCTGGACCGTCTGAACCGTTGGAACAACACCCGTTCCGGCGAAGACCCGGTTGAAATTCGCAAAGCGCTGCAGTCTTGCATGCAGCACAACTTCTCGGTATTCCGCGAAGGCGATGCGATGGCCAAGGGCCTGGAAGAACTGAAAGTGATCCGTGAACGTCTGAAGAACGCACGCCTGGACGATACCTCCAGCGAGTTCAACACCCAGCGCATCGAGTGTCTGGAGTTGGATAACCTGATGGAGACTGCGTATTCCACCGCCGTGTCGGCCAATTTCCGTACCGAGAGCCGTGGCGCACACAGCCGCTTCGACTACCCGGAACGCGATGACGCCAACTGGCTGTGCCATTCGCTGTATCTGCCGCAATCGGAAAGCATGACGCGCCGCGAAGTGAACATGCAACCGAAGCTGCGCCCGGCATTCCCGCCGAAAGTGCGTTCTTACTAATTGCGGAGATCGACAGATGAAACTCGAATTTTCCATTTATCGCTACAATCCGGATGTCGACGACGCCCCGCACATGCAGGACTACACCCTGGAAGCGGAAGAAGGCCGTGACATGATGCTGCTGGATGCGTTGATCCAGCTGAAAGAAAAAGACCCGACCCTGTCGTTCCGTCGCTCATGCCGCGAAGGCGTGTGCGGTTCCGACGGCCTGAACATGAACGGTAAAAACGGCCTGGCGTGCATCACCCCGGTTTCGTCGCTGCGCAAAGGCAACGGCAAGATCGTGATCCGTCCGCTGCCGGGCCTGCCGGTGGTGCGCGATCTGGTGGTGGATATGGGCCAGTTCTATACCCAGTATGAAAAGATCAAGCCTTACCTGCTGAACGACGGCAAGAACCCGCCGGCGCGCGAGCACCTGCAGTCGCCGGAGCAGCGCGCCAAGCTGGACGGTCTGTACGAGTGCATTCTGTGCGCCTGCTGCTCGACCTCTTGCCCATCGTTCTGGTGGAACCCGGACAAGTTCATCGGCCCGGCCGGTCTGCTGGCGGCGTATCGCTTCCTGATCGACAGCCGTGACACGGAAACGCAAGAACGTTTAGATGATCTGGACGACGCTTTTAGTGTTTTCCGCTGCCATAGCATTATGAATTGTGTCAGTGTATGTCCTAAAGGCTTGAACCCGACGCGTGCTATCGGGCATATCAAGTCCATGCTGCTGCAACGCGGCGCATAAACGGAATGAGATGCTGCGCCGGGCTCTTTTCCGGCGCACGTCCCATAGGGGAGGGAACCTCTAAAAACTGACCCGCGGCTGCGGCGCTATGCAGCCTGGTTCTTCCGCCGGTTTTTAGAGGTTCCTTGTAAGGGACCGCAAGGTCCATAACAGAACGTATCGGGCCGTCATGGCCGCAAGTACGTCGAGTGAACCGTTTTACGGCAAACCGTATTCATCACGGTAATTATGTTAACCACGGCGAAAACTAAAGCTTCAAAGCTTAAGGGATCATGATGCAGAACGGCGCAATGAAGGCCTGGCTGGATTCCTCCTATCTGGCGGGCGCGAACCAGTCTTACATAGAGCAGCTCTATGAAGACTTCTTAACCGATCCGGGTTCCGTTGAAGATAGCTGGCGTTCCATTTTTCAACAGCTACCAACCGCGGGTGTCAAACCCGATCAGCTTCACTCTCAAACGCGCGATTACTTCCGCCGCCTGGCGAAAGACTCCGCGCGTTACAACACCACCATCACCGATCCGGAAACCGACGCCAAACAGGTCAAGGTACTGCAGCTGATCAACGCCTTCCGCTTCCGCGGGCATCAGCATGCCAACCTCGATCCGCTTGGCCTGTGGCAGCGCGAGCAAGTTCCTGACCTTGATCCCGCTTACCACAACCTGACCGAAGCCGATTTCCAGGAAACCTTCAACGTGGGCTCTTTCGCCATCGGCAAAGAAACCATGAAACTGGGCGATCTGTACGCCGCGCTGAAGCAGACCTACTGCGGTTCGATCGGTGCGGAATACATGCACATCACCAACACCGAAGAGAAACGCTGGATCCAGCAGCGCATCGAATCGGTGGTGGGGCGCGCCAGCTTTACCGCCGACGAAAAACGCCGTTTCCTGAACGAGCTGACCGCGGCGGAAGGCCTGGAACGTTACCTGGGCGCCAAATTCCCCGGTGCCAAACGCTTCTCGCTGGAAGGCGGCGACGCGCTGGTGCCGATGCTCAAAGAGATGGTGCGCCACGCCGGTAAGAACGGCACGCGCGAAGTGGTGTTGGGCATGGCCCACCGCGGCCGTCTGAACGTGCTGATCAACGTGCTGGGCAAAAAGCCGGCCGATCTGTTCGACGAATTCGCCGGCAAGCATAAAGAACACCTCGGCACCGGTGACGTGAAATATCACCAGGGCTTCTCCTCCGACGTGGAAACCGAAGGCGGCATGGTTCACCTGGCGCTGGCGTTCAACCCGTCGCACCTGGAGATCGTCAGCCCGGTGGTCATGGGATCGGTACGCGCCCGTCGCGATCGTCTGGACGAAGCGCGCAGCAACATGGTGCTGCCGATCACCATCCACGGCGACGCCGCCATCACCGGCCAGGGCGTGGTTCAGGAAACCCTGAACATGTCTCAGGCTCGCGGCTACGAAGTGGGCGGCACCGTGCGCATCGTCATCAACAACCAGGTTGGTTTCACCACCTCCAACCCGCTGGATGCGCGCTCTACCGAATACTGCACCGACATCGCCAAAATGGTTCAGTCGCCGATCTTCCACGTTAACGCGGACGATCCGGAAGCCGTGGCCTTCGTCACCCGTCTGGCGTTGGATTTCCGTAACACCTTTAAGCGTGACGTGATGATCGATCTGGTCTGCTACCGTCGCCATGGGCACAACGAGGCCGACGAGCCGAGCGCCACCCAGCCGGTGATGTATCAGAAGATCAAGAAACACCCTACGCCGCGCAAAATCTACGCTGACGTTCTGACCGAGCAGAAAGTGGCCAGCCTGGAAGATGCCACGGAAATGGTCAACCTGTACCGCGACGCGCTCGACCGCGGCGATTGCGTGGTTGAAGAGTGGCGTCCGATGAACCTGCACTCCTTCACCTGGTCACCGTACCTGAACCATGAGTGGGACGAAGAGTACCCGAGCAAGGTTGAGATGAAGCGTCTGCAGGAACTGGGCCGCCGCATCAGCACCGTGCCGGAAGCGATCGAAATGCAGTCGCGCGTGGCGAAAATCTACGCTGACCGCGCCGAGATGGCCGCAGGCAACAAGCCGTTCGACTGGGGCGCCGCCGAAACGCTGGCCTACGCCACCATGGCGGATGAAGGCATTCCAATCCGCATCTCCGGCGAAGACGCCGGCCGCGGCACCTTCTTCCACCGTCACGCGGTGGTGCACAACCAGAAAAACGGTTCGGTCTACGTTCCGCTGGCGAACATCCACAGCGGCCAGGGCGAATTCAAAGTTTGGGACTCCGTGCTGTCTGAAGAAGCGGTGCTGGCGTTCGAATACGGCTACGCGACGGCGGAACCGCGCACGCTGACCATCTGGGAAGCGCAGTTCGGCGACTTCGCCAACGGCGCACAGGTCGTTATCGACCAGTTCATCAGCTCCGGCGAGCAAAAATGGGGCCGTATGTGCGGCCTGGTGATGCTGCTGCCGCACGGCTATGAAGGCCAGGGCCCTGAGCACTCTTCCGCGCGTCTGGAACGCTATCTGCAGCTGTGCGCAGAGCAGAACATGCAGGTGTGCGTCCCGTCCACGCCGGCGCAGGTTTACCATATGCTGCGTCGCCAGGCGCTGCGCGGTATGCGTCGTCCGTTGGTGGTGATGTCGCCGAAGTCGCTGCTGCGTCACCCGCTGGCGATTTCTTCGCTGGACGAGCTGGCCAACGGCACCTTCCTGCCGGCGATCGGCGAGATCGACGACTTGGATCCGAAAGCGGTCAAGCGCGTCGTGCTGTGCTCCGGCAAGGTCTACTACGACCTGCTGGAACAGCGTCGCAAGAACGAGCAGAAAGACGTGGCCATCGTGCGTATCGAGCAGCTGTATCCGTTCCCGCATCAGGCCGTTCAGGCCGTGCTGGAGCAATACTCGCACGTGCATGATTTCGTCTGGTGTCAGGAAGAGCCGCTGAACCAGGGCGCCTGGTACTGCAGCCAACACAACTTCCGTGAAGTGGTGCCGTTCGGGGCTTCTTTACGTTACGCAGGACGTCCGGCCTCCGCTTCTCCGGCGGTGGGCTATATGTCCGTACACCAGAAGCAGCAGCAGGCTCTGGTGAACGACGCGCTGAATATTGACTAATGTTCGCTCGCTTGCCGGCCGAGGGGCCGGCAAGCAGATGATAAAAAACTTAAGGGAAAGCTAAATGAGTAGCGTAGATATTCTGGTTCCTGACCTTCCTGAATCGGTTGCCGATGCGACCGTAGCCACCTGGCACAAAAAACCGGGCGACAGCGTGCAGCGTGATGAAGTCCTGGTTGAAATCGAAACCGACAAAGTGGTGTTGGAAGTGCCGGCCAGTGAAGCGGGTATTCTCGATGCTATCGTGGAAGAAGAGGGCGCGACCGTACTGTCTCGCCAACTGCTCGGCCGCATCCGCCCAGGCGACAGCTCCGGCAAGCCGACCGCCGAGAAGAACCAGGAGAAAGAATCCACTCCTGCACAGCGCGCTACCGCGAGCCTGGAAGAAGAAAGCAATGACGCGCTCAGCCCGGCGATTCGCCGCCTGATCGCCGAACACGACCTCGATGCCGGCGCCATTAAAGGCACCGGCGTAGGTGGCCGCATCACCCGTGAAGACGTGGAAGCGCACCTGGCCAAAGGCGGCGCCGCTGCCAAACCGGCCGCCGCCGCTGAAGCCGCACCGCAGCCTGCTCTGGCCGGCCGCAGCGAAAAACGCGTGCCGATGACCCGCCTGCGCAAACGCGTCGCCGAGCGTCTGCTGGAAGCGAAGAACAGCACCGCGATGCTGACCACCTTCAACGAAATCAACATGCAGCCGATCATGGACCTGCGCAAGCAGTACGGCGAAGCCTTCGAGAAACGCCACGGCGTGCGTCTGGGCTTCATGTCCTTCTACATCAAGGCGGTGGTTGAAGCGCTGAAGCGCTTCCCGGAAGTGAACGCGTCGATCGACGGTTCCGACGTGGTTTACCACAACTACTTCGACATCAGCATCGCGGTTTCTACCCCGCGCGGCCTGGTGACGCCGGTACTGCGTGATGTGGACGCCATGAGCATGGCTGACATCGAGAAGAAAATCAAAGAGCTGGCCGTTAAGGGCCGCGACGGCAAACTGACCGTGGAAGAGCTGACCGGCGGTAACTTCACCATTACCAACGGCGGCGTATTCGGCTCGCTGATGTCCACCCCGATCATCAACCCGCCGCAGAGCGCCATCCTGGGCATGCACGCCATCAAAGATCGCCCAATGGCGGTCAATGGCCAGGTGGTGATCCAGCCGATGATGTATCTGGCGCTGTCTTATGACCACCGCCTGATCGACGGTAAAGAATCCGTCGGTTATCTGGTGACGGTCAAAGAGATGCTGGAAGATCCGGCTCGTCTGCTGCTGGACGTCTAGTAACCCTTGCCGGGCGCGGCGTGCCGCGCCCGCACTCTGTGCTATGTGGCCGGAAAACCATGCGGTTTGCCGCGGAATAATGGTCCGGCTAAAAACCTTCAGAACTGAATGGATAGAACATCATGAATTTACACGAATATCAGGCAAAACAGCTGTTTGCTCGGTATGGCATGCCGGCACCAACCGGTTACGCCTGTACCACTCCGCGTGAAGCAGAAGAAGCCGCATCCAAAATCGGCTCCGGCCCGTGGGTGGTGAAATGTCAGGTTCATGCTGGCGGCCGCGGTAAAGCGGGCGGCGTTAAAGTCGTCAACAGCAAAGAAGATATCCGTGCTTTCGCGGAAGCCTGGTTGGGCAAGCGTCTGGTGACTTACCAGACTGACGCGCTGGGCCAGCCGGTTAACCAGATCCTGGTTGAAGCGGCGACCGACATCGATAAAGAACTGTACCTGGGCGCCGTCGTAGACCGCGCGACCCGTCGCATCGTATTCATGGCGTCTACCGAAGGCGGCGTGGAAATCGAGAAAGTGGCGGAAGAAACCCCTGAACTGATCCACAAAATGACCATCGATCCGCTGGCGGGTCCACAGCCTTATCAGGGCCGTGAGCTGGCCTTCAAACTGGGCCTGACCGGTAAGCAAGTCAGCCAGTTCGCCAAGATCTTTATGGGTCTGGCGACGCTGTTCCTGGAGCGTGACCTGGCGATGGTTGAGATCAACCCGCTGGTGATCACCAAGCAGGGCGATCTGGTGTGCCTGGACGGCAAACTGGGCGCCGACGGCAACGCCCTGTTCCGTCAGCCTGAACTGCGTGAAATGCGTGACCCTTCTCAGGAAGACGAGCGTGAATCCCGTGCGGCTCAGTGGGAGCTGAACTACGTTGCCCTCGACGGCAACATCGGCTGCATGGTTAACGGCGCCGGTCTGGCGATGGGCACCATGGACATCGTTAAACTGCACGGCGGCGAACCGGCCAACTTCCTGGACGTGGGCGGCGGTGCGACCAAAGAGCGCGTGACCGAAGCGTTCAAAATCATCCTGTCCGACGACAAGGTGAAAGCGGTTCTGGTTAACATCTTCGGTGGTATCGTACGTTGCGATCTGATCGCCGACGGCATCATCGGCGCAGTGGCTGAAGTGGGCGTTAACGTCCCAGTCGTTGTGCGCCTGGAAGGGAACAATGCCGAACTGGGCGCCAAGAAACTGGCGGACAGCGGCCTGAATATCATTGCTGCGACCAGCCTGACTGATGCGGCTCAGCAAGTTGTTGCAGCAGTGGAGGGTAAATAATGTCCATTTTAATCGATAAGAACACCAAAGTAATTTGCCAGGGCTTCACCGGTAGCCAGGGGACTTTCCACTCCGAACAAGCTATCGCTTACGGCACCAAAATGGTTGGCGGCGTAACTCCGGGCAAAGGCGGCACTCAGCACCTGGGCCTGCCGGTGTTCAACACCGTGCGCGAAGCGGTTGAAGCGACCGGCGCGACCGCCTCGGTCATCTACGTTCCAGCACCGTTCTGCAAAGACTCCATCCTGGAAGCGATCGATGCCGGCATTAAACTGATCATCACTATCACCGAAGGCATCCCGACTCTGGACATGCTGACCGTGAAAGTGAAGCTGGACGAAGCCGGCGTGCGCATGATCGGGCCGAACTGCCCAGGCGTTATCACTCCGGGCGAGTGCAAAATCGGCATCATGCCTGGCCACATTCACCTGCCAGGCAAAGTGGGCATCGTTTCCCGCTCCGGCACCCTGACCTATGAAGCGGTGAAACAAACCACCGATGCCGGTCTGGGCCAGTCCACCTGCGTGGGTATCGGCGGCGACCCGATCCCGGGTTCCAACTTCATCGATATCCTGAAGATGTTCCAACAGGATCCGCAGACCGAAGCGATCGTGATGATCGGTGAGATCGGCGGCAGCGCTGAAGAAGAAGCGGCGGCTTACATCAAAGAACACGTCACCAAACCGGTTGTCGGCTACATCGCCGGCGTCACCGCGCCGAAAGGCAAGCGTATGGGCCACGCGGGCGCCATCATCGCCGGCGGCAAAGGCACGGCGGACGAGAAGTTTGCTGCGCTGGAAGCAGCGGGCGTGAAAACCGTTCGCAGCCTGGCGGACATCGGCGACGCGGTAAAAGCGGTGCTGAAGCGCTAAGAGTTTAGTACGAAATAACACTATCTCGACATGTTTGGCCACCCATTGGGTGGCCTTTTTTATGGGCGAAGATCAGAACTCGTTGAGCGCCTTGATCAGCGCGATCCGATCCTGGAGGCGGCGCTGTTGCACCGGATCCGCCGCGGTCTGCCGCTGCTGATCCAGCGAGGTGAGGGCGGCGCGGCAATCGTCGGCGTTGCTGAACAGCGCCTCTTTGACGTTGATCGACGCAACGTTGGTGTAGCGGCCGTCGTCGGTGGTCGGCACCTGGATAACGCCCTCATTGAGCAGCCGTTTGACGATCGCCCGCTGCGGTTCGTATCCCTCCATGCCGATCAATTTCCAGCGCTGCGGCGTCACGCCCTGATAGTGGCCGTGTTTCACCTCCGTCAGGTAGCGCAGTGTCAGGTGGCGAATGGTGCCTTCTTCTTCCCCGTAATGCGCTTTGCTGTCGAACAGCACCGGGAAGGATTGTCCCTCCAGCGCGCCGCCTTTTTGCGTCAGATGGCCCATGCGGTAACTGTTCATGCCCAGGCGGATCGGCATGTCGTCGGTGACCGGCGTGCCGTCCGCCAGGCGCAGATCGACGATGCGTGAACCGGCGGGTTGGCGCAGATCGATGGTGTAAGTGACGCCGTCGAAGAAATCGTTGGTGGAATATTTGGACGAACGTCGCGCCGGATTAAAGCTGTAGGTGACGTCGCCCGGCTGCAGCTGATTGAAGTAGTCTGCGGACCATTCCATGTAGCGTTTAAGCGCTTTGCCGTTGAGCTGATAAACGGTGATCTCGCCGCCGGCGTATTGGTAGTTAAAGGCGATATCTTTGGCCTTGATATCGCCGACGTCCAGCTTGGCGCGATCGTTGTCGATCTGCAGGGCGATCACCTGCGCCAGCGGCGCATAGTGCCGGGCGGCCTGCTGGAACAGCGCGCTGATGCCGGTATCCTGCACGTGCACCTGAGGAATGCCGCGGAACTCGTCGGCAGGTACCAGATCGCTGCCGCTCAGCTTCGCCACCACCCGATTGGCGTTGGCGCGCAAAATGTCGTGATACGGCTGGTAGAGCGCCTGCATGGCGCTGTCCGGCGTCAGCCCTTTGATGGGGTAGGTGTAGCTGTTTTTGTCGATCAGCGTGAATTTGCCGTCGCGGCGTTCAAATTGCAGATCGATGCGCGACAGCGCGCGGCCGTATTTATCCGGTTCGGTGATGATGACGCCGTTGACCACCGCTTTGTCGATCTTCACATGCATGTGGCCGGCGACGATCGCCGCCAGCTCCGGGTTGGCGTTAGCGATGTCGGCCACGCCGGTGCCCGGGCGCTGGTTCTCGTTGTCGATGCCCATGTGCGCCACCAGCACGATGGCGTCGACCTGGCCATCAATTTGCCTGATGACCTGTTTCACCGCCTGCACCGGATCGGTGAAGTTCAGCCCTTTGATGCGGTCGGTGCCTTTGGCGAATTCGGCGGTCATCGGCGTGTCCATGCCGATAATGCCGATCTTCACGCCCTGGCGTTCAACGATGGTGTAAGCGGGCAGGTAGGGTTTGCCGCTGTCCCAGACGATATTGCCTGCCAGCGCCGCCCCCTTGAACTGTTTGAGCGGCGTAGCCAGCACCGGCAGACCGAAGTCGAATTCGTGGTTGCCCATCACCCAAACATCGTAATTGAGCGCGTTGAGGCCCAGCATCATCGGGCTGACGGCTTCATGCTTGAAGGTTTCGACGAAGTTGCCCTGGATAGTGTCGCCGGCGTCCACCAGAATCAGGTTGGGCTGTTCGGCGCGCACCTTTTTGACCTGGGTGGCTATCTGGCTCAGGCTGCCCGCCAGGTTTTCCGTATCGCTGGCGTAGTCCCAGGGCACGAAGGTGCCGTGCAGATCGGAGGTGCCCAATAGGGTGATGTTTACCGTGTCGGCGGCCATGACGTTTCCCGAGAGTCCCAAGACAGAGGCAAAGATGATTTTTTTCATAACTTATTGTCGCTCAATGCAATTTTAACATAAGTGGTCATTTTGCTACAAAATCGCAACCTTTACGATCCAATAGCGAGAAATAGACTAATATAGGAGGGAGATTTGTTGTTTTGTGACTGCAATCACTGTCATGACTTAATGGAAATAAAAGGTTAATTATGTCGCAGAATAAGCGCGTAATAATACAATGGCGGCTCTTTTAAATTACATTTATTTAACACAAAAATATCATTAAAAAACAATTAAACCATTGCGCAACATGACCCTAAGAAAATTATGCGAAATGTGCTGATGAATATGGAAATAATATGCGGATAGGCTTAAATTGTCTCAGATCAAATTAGGCCGAAGTACCTCTTTCGGCTAAGATTTGACCTGTAACCAAAAGTCCAACCCACGTCACGTAAAAACCTATTTATTGTGTGGGATTGGGCGAGTATCATCCATGTTGTGATTATGGATGGTTGATCTTGTTGCATTTGTTACCCGTTGTCGGTTTTCAGTGGCGCGCTTGTCGACGGCCCGAGAGGCTATTGGCCGAGTGTGCGGTTGAAAGCGGAGAAGCTGGATCAAATTTGTTGTGTTTAAGGGCATTCACTGCGGGGCGTTACTGGCGGCTTTGAAAGAAGCGTGCCGATAACCGCGTGTCGGAGTCTTCCTGCGAGGAGCAAGGAGTCAAGATGTTTGATATTGTCGAACTGTCGCGCTTACAGTTTGCTTTAACGGCGATGTACCATTTCTTATTTGTCCCATTAACGCTCGGTATGGCGTTCTTGCTGGCAATTATGGAAACGGTATATGTCCTGTCTGGCAAACAAATCTATAAAGACATGACCAAATTCTGGGGCAAGTTATTTGCGATTAACTTTGCTCTGGGTGTGGCCACCGGTTTGACCATGGAGTTCCAGTTCGGGACTAACTGGTCGTATTTCTCTCACTACGTCGGCGATATCTTCGGGGCCCCATTGGCTATCGAAGGTCTGATGGCGTTCTTCCTTGAATCGACGCTGGTCGGCCTGTTCTTCTTCGGCTGGGATCGTCTGAGCAAGGTGCAGCACATGGCGGTAACCTGGTTCGTGGCCCTCGGCTCCAACCTGTCCGCGCTGTGGATCCTGGTCGCCAACGGCTGGATGCAGAACCCGATCGCGTCGGATTTCAACTTCGAAACCATGCGCATGGAGATGGTCAGCTTCTCCGAGCTGGTGCTTAACCCGGTTGCGCAGGTGAAATTCGTTCACACCGTGGCTTCCGGCTACACCTGTGGCGCGATGTTCGTTCTGGGCATCAGCTCCTACTATCTGCTGAAAGGCCGCGACATCGCCTTCGCCAAGCGCTCCTTCGCCATCGCCGCCAGCTTCGGTATGGCTGCCATTCTGTCCGTTATCGTTCTGGGTGATGAATCCGGTTACGAAATGGGCGACGTGCAGAAAACCAAACTGGCCGCCATCGAAGCGGAGTGGGACACTCAGCCGGCGCCGGCGTCCTTCACCCTGTTCGGCATTCCCGATCAGGACAAGATGGAAAACTCCTTCTCTATTCAGATCCCGTATGCGCTTGGCCTGATCGCCACCCGCTCCACGGACACTCAGGTCACCGGCCTGAAAGATCTGATGGCGCAGCATGAAGTGCGTATCCGCAACGGCATGAAAGCCTACCAGCTGCTGGAAGAGCTGCGTGGCGGCAACACCGATCCTGCAGTGCGCGCCGAATTCAACAAAACCAAGCAAGACCTGGGCTACGGCATGCTGCTGAAGCGCTATACCCCGAACGTCACCGACGCGACGGAAGCGCAGATCCAGCTGGCGACTAAGGACTCCATTCCGCGCGTGGCGCCGCTGTACTTCGCCTTCCGCATCATGGTGGCCTGTGGCGTAATCATGCTGTTGATCATCGGCCTGTCGTTCTGGAACGTGATCCGCGGCCGCATCGGCCAGAAAAAATGGCTGCACCGCGCGGCGCTGTACGGTTTGCCGCTGCCTTGGATCGCGATCGAGTCCGGTTGGTTCGTGGCGGAATACGGCCGTCAACCGTGGGCGATTGGTGAGGTGCTGCCGACGGCGGTCGCCAACTCTTCGCTGACCGCGGGCGACATTCTGTTCTCGATGGGGCTGATCTGCGGCTTGTACACCCTGTTCCTGGTGGCTGAATTGTACCTGATGTTCAAGTTTGCACGTCTGGGTCCAAGCAGCCTGAAAACCGGCCGCTATCACTTTGAACAACCGACTGCCGCCGTGCAGGAAGCGCGCTAAACAGGAGTCCACGTATGTTTGACTATGAAGTACTGCGATTTATTTGGTGGGTCCTGGTTGGCGTACTGCTGATCGGCTTCGCCGTCACCGACGGTTTCGACATGGGCGTCGGCATTCTGGTGCGCATCATCGGGAAAACCGATACCGAGCGCCGGGTGATGATCAACTCCATCGCCCCGCACTGGGACGGTAACCAGGTATGGCTGATCACCGCCGGCGGCGCGCTGTTCGCCGCCTGGCCGATGGTGTACGCAGCGGCCTTCTCCGGCTTCTACGTCGCGATGATCCTGGTGCTGGCCGCCTTGTTCTTCCGCCCGGTCGGTTTCGACTACCGTTCCAAGCTGGAGAGCAGCCGCTGGCGCAACATGTGGGACTGGGGCATCTTCATCGGCTCCTTTGTGCCGGCAGTGGTGTTCGGCGTGGCGTTCGGCAACCTGCTGCAGGGCGTGCCGTTCCACATGGACGAGTACATGCGCCTGTTCTACACCGGCAACTTCTTCCAACTGCTGAATCCGTTCGGTCTGTTGGCAGGCGTGGTCAGCCTGACCATGCTGGTCACTCAGGGCGCGACCTACCTGCAAATGCGCACCACCGGCGAGATCCACCTGCGTTCACGCGCCGCGGCACAGATCGCGACGCTGATCATGGCAGTGTGCTTCCTGCTGGCGGGCGTATGGCTGGTGAAGGGCATTGATGGCTTCGTCGTGACGTCGGCTCTGGACACCCTGGCGGAATCCAACCCGATGCGTAAAGAAGTGGCGCATCAGGCCGGCGCATGGTTGATCAACTTCAACAAGTATCCGCTGCTGTGGGCGCTGCCTGCACTGGGCGTGGTGCTGCCGTTGTTCACCATCCTGTTCTCGCGTCTGGAGAAAGGCGCGCTGGCGTTCGTCACCTCGTCGCTGACCATCGCCTGCGTCATCCTCACCGCCGGGGTCACCATGTTCCCGTTCGTGATGCCTTCCAGCACCGTGCCGAACGTCAGCCTGACCATGTGGGACGCGACCTCGAGCCTGTTGACGCTGAAAGTGATGACCGTCGTGGCGGCGATCTTCGTGCCTATCGTTTTGGCGTACACCAGCTGGTCGTACTACAAAATGTTCGGTCGCCTCGACAAGAACTACATCGAAAACAACAAGCATTCGCTGTACTAAGGATAAGGAGCTAAACCATGTGGTATTTTGCCTGGATTCTCGGAACGCTTCTTGCCTGCGCCTTCGGCATCATCACGGCGCTGGCGCTTGAGCAGAGCGAAGCGACCAAAGCTCAGCAAGACGGTAAGTGATGAGCTCGTCCGTGATTGACAAGCTGTACGCTGTCACCGACAAGGGCCCGATCAGGGCCCTTTCCCTGGTGCTGGCGTTGATTTTGGCGGGGTGCGTGTTCTGGGATCCGACGCGTTTCGCCGCCAAAACCAGCTCGCTGGAGATTTGGGAAGGGCTGCTGCTGATTTGGGCAGTGTGCGCCGGGGTGATCCACGGTTTCGGATTCCGCCCGCAGCGCAGCGTCTGGCGTGCCTTTTTTGCGCCGCTTCCCGCAATTGTGATCTTGTGCGCAGGATTACTTTACGTTTCTTTATAATCTCCCTGATGTCCCCACGTTATGGGCCCTCACGGCCCATAATTATTTTCATTCCCATCTTGTAACCCATTCCCAACCCGATCCGTCTTGCGTATAGTAGCAGCGTTAAATTGCATTGCTGGGAAGTAGAGTGAGTAATACGTTGTTTCGATGGCCGGTTCGCGTTTACTACGAGGATACCGATGCCAGTGGTGTGGTCTATCACGCCCGCTACGTCGCCTTTTTTGAAAGAGCGCGCACAGAGATGCTGCGTCAGCACAACTTTCATCAACAGCAGCTGCTCAGTGAACAAGTCGCTTTTGTCGTCCGGCGCATGACGGTGGATTATCTGGCTCCGGCTCGTCTTGACGAGCAACTGGAGGTTCAGAGCGAAATCACCTGTCTGCGCGGGGCTTCTCTCACGTTTGCTCAACGCATTGTCAATTCTGACGGGGCCCTACTGAGCCAGGCAGATGTCCTGATTGCCTGTATTGATCCACACCAAATGAAGCCAAGAGCGCTTCCTAAGTCTATTGTCGCGGAGTTTAAGCAGTGACTGACATGAACATCCTAGATTTATTCTTGAAGGCGAGCCTGCTGGTTAAGCTTATCATGTTGATTTTGATATGCTTCTCGGTGGCCTCTTGGGCGATCATCATTCAGCGTACCCGCATCCTCAATGCGGCGACGCGCGACGCCGAAGCCTTTGAAGACAAATTCTGGTCCGGTATCGAGCTTTCCCGTCTGTACCAGGAAAGTCAGGCGCGTCGCGATAGCCTGACCGGTTCCGAGCAGATCTTCCATTCCGGGTTCAAAGAGTTCGCCCGCCTGCACCGCGCCAACAACCATGCGCCGGAGTCGGTGATCGAAGGGGCGTCGCGCGCGATGCGCATCTCGATGAACCGCGAGCTGGAAACGCTGGAAACCCATATTCCGTTCCTCGGCACCGTCGGTTCGATCAGTCCGTATATCGGCCTGTTCGGCACCGTGTGGGGGATCATGCACGCCTTTATCGCGCTGGGCGCGGTGAAGCAAGCCACGCTGCAGATGGTGGCGCCGGGTATCGCCGAAGCGCTGATCGCCACCGCGATCGGTCTGTTCGCCGCAATCCCGGCGGTTATGGCCTATAACCGTCTCAACCAGCGCGTCAACAAGCTTGAGCAGAATTACGACAACTTTATGGAAGAGTTCACCGCTATTCTGCATCGTCAGGCCTTCTCCAGCGACAGCAAATAAGTAGGAGGTAGCATGGCGAGAGTACGTGGACGTAGTCGGCGCGAGCTGAAGTCCGAAATTAACATCGTTCCGCTGCTCGACGTGTTGCTGGTGCTGCTGCTGATCTTTATGGCAACCGCGCCAATCATCACGCAGAGCGTGGAGGTTGACCTGCCGGACGCTACCGATTCCAAAACGGTGTCCAGCGATGACAATCCGCCGGTGATCCTCGAGGTTTCCGGCGTAGGTCAATACACCCTGGTGGTGGATCACAACCGTATGGAGCTGCTGCCGCCTGAGCAAGTCGCGGCCGAGGCCAAGTCGCGTTTGGCGGCTAACCCGAAAACGGTCTTTTTGATCGGCGGTGCGAAGGAAGTCCCTTACGATGAGATTATCAAGGCATTGAATATTCTCCATCAGGCGGGCGTGGCTTCCGTGGGGCTGATGACCCAGCCGATCTGACCGTAAGGCGAACGGCAACCCGGTTCCTGCGCTGCGCAGGAACCCCGTATAAGCAACACCAGTTTTTGGGAATCTATTTTGGTAAAGGCAACTGAGCAAAACGATAAGCTGAACCGCGCCGTTATTGTTTCGGTCGTTCTGCACTTCATATTGATTGCCCTGCTGATTTGGGGATCGCTGCAGGAAAAGGTCGACATGGGCGCCGGCGGCGGTGGCGATGGCACCGTGGTGGGTGCGGTGATGGTCGATCCCGGCGCGGTGGTGGAGCAGTACAACCGCCAGCAGCAGCAGAGCAACGATGCGCAGCGTGCCGAAAAGCAGCGCCAGAAAAAAGCGGAGCAACAGGCCGAAGAGCTTCAGCAGAAGCAGGCGGAGCAACAGCAGCGCCTGAAAGAGCTGGAGAAAGAGCGTTTGGCGGCGCAGGAGAAAGCCGCGCAGGACGCCAAGGCGCAGGCTGAACAACAGCAGAAGGCGGCGGAGCAGCAGAAACAGGCTGCCGAGCAGCAAAAAGCGGCGGAAGCCGCCGCAGCCAAGGCCAAAGAGCAACAGAAGGTTGCCGAAGCCGCCGCCGCCAAGGCGAAAGCCGAAGCGGAAAAGATAGCGAAGGCGCAGGCGGACGCGCAGAAGAAAGCTGAAGCGGAAGCCAAGAAAGAAGCGGCCGCCGCTGCCGCCGCCAAGAAACAGGCGGAAGAGGCGAAGAAAGCCGCGGCCGCCGCCGCAGAGCAAAAGGCAGCAGAGGCCGCAGAGAAGAAAGCGGCCGCTGAAGCCGAGAAAAAAGCCGCAGCGGAAGCCGAGAAGAAGGCCGCCGCCGAGGCAGAGAAGAAAGCTGCGGCCGAGAAAGCGGCAGCCGCCAAAAAAGCCGCTGCGGACGCCAAGAAGAAGGCTGCCGCTGAGGCTGCGAAACAATCGGAGGAAGTTAGCGATCTGTTTGGCGGCCTGGCGGACGGCAAGAACGCGCCGAAGGGCGGCGGTGCCAAATCGAAAGGTGATGGTAAACCGGCCGGGCAGGGCAATGCCAAGGCGGCAGGCGCCAGCGGGGCGGATATCAGCGGTTATATGGGGCAGATTCAAGGGGCGATTCAGAGCAAGTTCTATGACGCCAGTTCGTTCGCCGGCAAAACCTGCGACCTGCGTATCAAGCTGGCGCCGGACGGCCTGCTGATAAGCGTACAGGCGGCAGGGGGCGATCCTGCTCTGTGTCAAGCAGCGGTGTCTGCCGCCAAGTTGGCACACATACCGAAGCCGCCGAGCGATGCCGTTTATCAGCACTTTAAGAATTCTATACTTGAATTCAAGCCGCAATAACGGTTGATTGAGTGAGTGATATCACAGGGATGTACTAAGGTAACCAACAGGGATTATGTAGTTTTACGTGAGTTGGTTTGTTAAAATTCTGCTAATTTATCGCAGGCATCCCGCCTGGATAAGGGAGATGAGATGAAGCAGGCATTTCGAGTAGCGCTAGGTTTTTTAATTCTGTGGGCGTCCGTGCTGCACGCGGAAGTTCGCATTGAAATCACCCAAGGGGTCGACTCCGCTCGCCCGATTGGCGTGGTGCCGTTTAAATGGGCGGGCCCAGGCACGCCGCCGGAAGATATCGGCAAGATTGTCGGTGCGGATCTGCGCAACAGCGGCAAATTCAACCCGATCGACGTGGCGCGTATGCCGCAGCAACCGACCTCCGCGTCTGAAGTGACGCCGGCGGCCTGGACTGCATTAGGCATCGACGCCGTGGTTGTCGGCCAGGTTCAACCTGGTGCCGACGGCAGCTACCTGATCTCCTACCAGCTGGTGGACACCTCGGGTTCGCCGGGCACCGTATTGGCGCAGAATCAGTATAAAGTGACCAAACAGTGGTTGCGTTATTCTGCTCATACCGCCAGCGATGAAGTGTTCGAGAAGCTGACCGGCATCAAGGGCGCATTCCGTACCCGTATCGCCTATGTCGTACAGACCAACGGCGGGAAATTCCCGTACGAGCTGCGCGTAGCGGATTACGACGGTTACAACCAGTTCACGGTGCACCGTTCGCCTGAGCCGCTGATGTCACCGGCCTGGTCGCCGGACGGCAGCAAACTGGCTTACGTGACCTTCGAGAGCGGCCGTTCCGCGCTGGTGGTGCAGACCTTGGCTAACGGCGCTATCCGCCAGATCGCTTCGTTCCCGCGCCACAACGGTGCGCCGGCGTTCTCGCCGGACGGCAGCAAGCTGGCTTTCGCGTTGTCCAAGAGCGGCAGCCTGAATCTGTATGTGATGAACCTCGGCTCCGGCCAGATCACGCAGCTGACCGATGGCCGCAACAACAACACCGAACCGACCTGGTTCCCGGATGGCCAGTCTCTGGCGTTTACCTCCGACCAGGGCGGGCGTCCGCAGATTTATAAAATCAGCGCCAGCGGCGGTGCCGCACAGCGTCTGACGTGGGAAGGCTCTCAGAACCAGGATTCTGAAGTCAGCTCCGATGGTAAATTCCTGGTGATGGTGAGCACCAACAGTGGTGCACAACACATCGCCAAACAAGATCTTGGATCGGGCGCCGTTCAGGTTTTGACCGGCACCTTCCTGGATGAAACGCCTAGTATTGCGCCAAACGGCACCATGGTGATCTATAGCTCCACGCAAGGTATGGGCTCCGTGTTGCAGTTGGTGTCAACTGATGGGCGTTTCAAAGCGCGTCTTCCGGCAACTGATGGACAGGTCAAATTCCCTGCCTGGTCGCCGTATCTGTGATGCATGTGTAAATATGTATGGCAAACTATAAAAGGATCAAAGAAATGCAACTGAACAAAGTGCTGAAAGGGCTTCTGCTGGCACTGCCAGTTCTGGCTGTAGCAGCTTGTAGTTCTAACAAAAGCGCAAACAACGACCAATCTGGTATGGGCGCTGGCACTGGTATGGAAAACGGCAGCAGCAACCTGTCTTCCGAAGAACAAGCTCGTCTGCAGATGCAAGAACTGCAGAAGAACAACATCGTTTACTTCGGTCTGGACAAGTATGACGTAAGCTCCGAATTCGCTCAGATGCTGGACGCGCACGCTGCATTCCTGCGTAACAACCCGTCTTACAAAGTGACCGTTGAAGGCCACGCTGACGAACGCGGCACGCCGGAATACAACATCGCTCTGGGTGAGCGCCGTGCTAACGCCGTTAAAATGTACCTGCAAGGTAAAGGCGTTTCCGCTGACCAGATCTCTATCGTTTCTTACGGTAAAGAAAAACCAGCAGTACTGGGCCACGACGAAGCGGCTTATGCTAAAAACCGTCGTGCCGTTCTGGTTTACTAAGAGAATCGCATGAACAGTAACTTCAGACGTCACCTGTTGAGTCTGTCGTTACTGGTTGGCGTAGCGGCCCCTTGGGCCGCTACTGCCCAAGCGCCAATCAGTAATGTCGGCTCCGGCTCGGTCGAAGACCGCGTCACTTCACTTGAGCGTATCAGCAATGCTCAAGGCCAGCTTTTAAACCAACTCCAGCAACAACTCTCTGATAACCAACGCGACATTGATTCTCTCCGTGGGCAAATCCAGGAAAGCCAGTATCAGTTGAATCAGGTCGTTGAACGCCAGAAGCAAATCTATCAACAGATGGATAGCCTCGGCCAGAGCGGCGCTCAGAGCGCCTCTGCGGCGGCGGGCGCTGCCGGTGGGGCAGCCGCAGGCGCATCTTCCGATGCGGGCGGCAGCACGCCTGCGGCCGCTTCTGCGACGCCGAGCGGTGGTGATGAGAACAGCGACTACAACGCCGCTGTTTCTCTGGCGCTGGAAAAAAAACAGTATGACCAGGCGATTTCCGCCTTTCAGTCCTTCGTAAAACAGTACCCGAAGTCTACCTATCAGCCCAACGCCAACTATTGGCTGGGTCAGTTGTTCTACAACAAGGGTAAAAAAGACGACGCGGCCTACTATTTTGCGGTGGTGGTGAAGAATTACGCTAAATCACCGAAGGCGCCGGACGCCATGTACAAGGTGGGTATCATCATGCAGGAGAAAGGGCAGGCCGATAAAGCCAAAGCCGTGTTCCAGCAGGTGATTAAACAATACCCAACCAGTGCGGCGGCCAAACAGGCGAAAAGTCGCGTAGGCGGTTAATAGTCAGAAAAATGAGCCCAGAAGTTAGTCGATTTGACCGATTTCTGGGCTCATTCGCGTGAAGAACAAGCAGTTGAACGCATCAGTAAAAAATTTAGGTTGCGCTGCCAAGATAAATTAGTAATATATGCCGCCGTTGCCAAGACATCTTGCAAGATGTTAAAGCGGCAGGGAAATTGGGTCGTTAGCTCAGTTGGTAGAGCAGTTGACTTTTAATCAATTGGTCGCAGGTTCGAATCCTGCACGACCCACCAATTTCTGAAGTAGCAGTAACCACAACAGTGGGTGATTAGCTCAGTTGGTAGAGCATCTCCTTTACACGGAGGGGGTCGGCGGTTCGAGCCCGTCATCACCCACCACTGTTATGGGTCGTTAGCTCAGTTGGTAGAGCAGTTGACTTTTAATCAATTGGTCGCAGGTTCGAATCCTGCACGACCCACCA
>NZ_JCAXDO010000040.1:0-11192 GCF_059740205.1 Serratia sp. LTN-2
CCTGTTAGGGCGCGGCTGGTAACAGAGCCTTATAGGCGCATATGAAAAACCTCCGGCTATGCCGGAGGATATTTATTATACCGCAGGCAGTTCCGCCAGCGGCCAGCGCGGCCGCACCGAAACGCTCAGCTCCGGGTTGGCGCCGCTCTTCAGGCGCACCATGCCGGCATAGGCGATCATCGCGCCGTTGTCGGTGCAAAATTCCGGACGGGCATAGAACACTTCCCCGCCGCGCTTGTGCATCATCTCCGCCAGTTTGGCGCGCAGCGTGCGGTTTGCGCTCACGCCGCCGGCCATCACCAACCGTTTGAAACCGGTCTGCTCCAGCGCGCGCTTGCATTTGATCGCCAACGTATCCACCACCGCATCCTCGAAGGCGCGGGCGATGTCGGCGCGCGTCTGATCGTCGTCGCCGTTGGAGCGAATGGTGTTGGCGGCGAAGGTTTTCAGGCCGGAGAAGCTGAAGTCCAGCCCAGGGCGATCGGTCATCGGCCGCGGGAAGGTGAAACGCCCCGCCGAGCCCTGCTGCGCCATCTTCGACAGCATCGGCCCGCCGGGGTAATCCAGGCCGAGCAGCTTGGCGGTTTTGTCGAACGCTTCGCCGGCGGCGTCGTCGATCGATTCGCCCAGCAGTTCATACTCACCGATGCCGGTGACGCTGATCAGCTGAGTGTGGCCGCCGGAGACCAGCAGCGCGACGAACGGAAACGCCGGCGGGTTATCTTCCAGCATCGGCGCCAGCAGGTGGCCTTCCATATGGTGCACCGGCACCGCCGGCACGTTCCAGGCGAACGCCAGCGCGCGCCCGACGGTAGCGCCGACCAGCAGCGCCCCCACCAGGCCCGGCCCGGCGGTATAAGCCACGCCGTCGATGTCGGCCGGGGTCAGGTTGGCCTCTTTCAGCGCCGCCTGAATCAGCGGCACGGTTTTGCGCACGTGATCGCGGGAAGCCAGTTCCGGCACCACGCCGCCGTAGTCGGCGTGCAGCTTCACCTGGCTGTATAATTGGTTGGCCAACAAACCGGTTTGATCGTCATACACTGCAATTCCGGTTTCATCGCAGGACGTTTCTATACCCAGTACTCGCATTACATTTCCCATCATTCACGTGCGGCCGCCAGTCTACCACATTCCGCCGCATTTACCGCCGGCGCAGCGCATCTTGTCACCGGCTCGCGCCTATGTCGATGATTCATCCAGAAAATGCCCGCGCGATTAAACACGAGCATTTTTTTCTGATTAGTCTATAATCAGCGCCCGGTGCAAAATTGCGCACGTTGCGGCAGAGCGACGCGGGTTTCAATTTGCGGTGATGCTTTACAAAGCAGCATCCATTGGAGTAAAATTCCGCACCATTTTGAAAAGGCTGGCGCTTGGCCAGCAGCAAACCGAATTTTATTGAGGTGAGAGGCACATGCCGGTAATTAAAGTACGTGAAAACGAGCCATTTGACGTTGCTCTGCGTCGTTTCAAACGCTCTTGCGAAAAAGCGGGTGTTTTAGCTGAAGTTCGTCGTCGTGAGTTTTATGAAAAACCAACTACCGAACGTAAACGCGCTAAAGCTTCTGCTGTGAAACGTCACGCGAAGAAACTGGCTCGCGAAAACGCACGCCGCACTCGTCTGTATTAATTCTTCGGGGGCAACCCCACCGCGTGAATTTCTGATTTTCAAAATCGCGCAGACCGAGTAGTTGCATACGAAGGCCGTGCTTTCCGAAAGGAATGCGCGGCTTGTTCTCGTTTATAGGCTAATGAAGTAAGGGCTTATGGCTGGACGAATTCCGCGCGTATTTATCAATGACTTGCTGGCTCGCACCGACATCGTCGATTTGATCGACGCCCGCGTGAAGCTCAAGAAGCAAGGCAAGAACTACCACGCGTGCTGTCCGTTCCACCACGAAAAGACGCCTTCATTTACCGTTAATGGCGAAAAGCAGTTTTATCACTGTTTTGGATGTGGTGCGCACGGCAACGCCGTCGACTTTTTGATGAATTACGACCGACTCGAGTTTGTCGAAACCATCGAAGAGCTGGCGACCATGCACGGGCTGGAAGTGCCTTACGAAGCAGGCACCGGGCCAACCCAGATCGAACGCCATCAGCGCCAGAGCCTGTACCAACTGATGGAACAGCTCAGCGCGTTCTATCAACAGTCACTGCAGCAGTCCTCCGGGGCGCCGGCGCGCAACTATTTGCAGCAGCGCGGATTAAGTGACGACGTTATTCGCCATTTCGCCATCGGCTTCGCGCCAGCGGGATGGGACAACGCCCTGAAGCGTTTCGGCCGCGACGCCGACTCGCGCCGCGCATTGAACGATGCCGGCATGCTGGTGACTAACGATCAGGGGCGTTCGTACGACCGTTTCCGCGAACGGGTGATGTTCCCCATCCGCGACAAGCGCGGGCGCGTGATCGCCTTCGGCGGCCGCGTATTGGGCGACGGCATGCCGAAGTACCTGAACTCGCCGGAAACCGAAGTTTTCCATAAGGGCCGCCAGCTGTACGGCCTGTATGAAGCACAGCAGAACCACCCTACCCTGCAGCGGCTGCTGGTGGTGGAAGGGTATATGGACGTGGTGGCGTTGGCGCAATTCGGCATCGATTATGCCGTCGCCTCGCTCGGAACCTCGACGACGGCTGAACACATTCAGCTGCTGTTCCGCGCCACCGACAACGTCGTCTGCTGTTACGACGGCGACCGCGCCGGCCGTGAAGCGGCCTGGCGAGCGCTGGAAACCGCGCTGCCGTACCTGAACGACGGGCGCCAGCTGCGGTTCATGTTTTTGCCCGACGGCGAAGACCCGGACACGCTGGTGCGCAAAGAAGGCAAAGAAGCCTTCGAACAGCGAATGGAGCAGGCGCAACCGCTGTCCACGTTCCTGTTCGAAAGCCTGCTACCGCAGGTGGATCTGAGCAGCCCGGACGGGCGCGCCAAGCTGAGCACGCTGGCGCTGCCGCTGATTACTCAGGTGCCGGGCGAAACGTTGCGCTTGTACCTGCGCCAGGAGCTCGGCAACAAGCTGGGGCTGCTGGACGACAGCCAGCTCGACAAGCTGATGCCCAAGCAGGCTGAAAATGCGAATCCTTATCAGGCGCCCCAGCTAAAACGCACAACCATGCGTATACTGATAGGGTTACTGGTGCAAAATCCGCAGTTGGCTACACTTATCCCTTCGCTGGAAGGGTTGGAGCAGACCAAACAGGCGGGATTGCCGCTGTTCGTCGAACTGGTGCAGACCTGTTTGGCGCAGCCGGGCCTGACTACCGGGCAATTGCTGGAGCTGTATCGCGACAACAAATTCAGCCAGCAGCTTGAAACCTTGGCGACATGGAACCATATGATCGTTGAGGACATGGTCGAACAGACCTTTTTGGATACGTTGGCCAGCCTGTACGACTCGGTGCTCGAGCAACGGCTGGAAACGCTGATCGCCCAGGCCAGAACGCGCGGCCTGAGCCCGGAGGAACGTGAAGAAGTCCGTTCTCTCAACCAGGTTTTAGCGAAGAAAAACTGAATACCAAACGGCTTAAGTGCCGATAATTGCGAGGGCAGAGCCCTGCACAGTGCCGCCATAGTGGGCCGCGGCGATAACGAAAACGCCCCAAATGCTATTGTTGGCGGTTTCGCCGACCGACACCAACCTAAATACTCTGAAGTGTGGATACCGTCTTATGGAGCAAAACCCGCAGTCACAGCTGAAGCTACTTGTCACCCGTGGTAAGGAGCAAGGCTATCTGACCTATGCTGAGGTCAATGACCATCTGCCGGAAGATATCGTCGACTCCGATCAGATCGAAGACATCATCCAGATGATTAACGACATGGGCATCCAGGTGATGGAAGAAGCACCGGACGCCGATGACCTGCTGCTCGCCGAAAACTCGAACAGCACGGACGAAGATGCGGAAGAAGCCGCCGCACAGGTTCTGTCCAGCGTGGAATCCGAAATCGGCCGCACCACCGACCCGGTGCGCATGTACATGCGCGAAATGGGTACCGTCGAACTGCTGACGCGCGAAGGCGAAATCGACATCGCCAAGCGCATCGAAGACGGCATCAACCAGGTTCAGTGCTCGGTTGCCGAATACCCGGAAGCCATCACCTATCTGCTTGAGCAGTACGATCGTGTCGAAGCGGGCGAAGCGCGCCTGTCCGACCTGATCACCGGCTTCGTCGATCCTAACGCGGAAGAGGACATCGCCCCAACCGCCACCCACATCGGTTCTGAACTGTCGAGCGAAGAGCAAGACGACGACGACGAAGATGAGGACGCCGAAGACGACGATACCGAAGACGACAACAGCATCGATCCTGAGCTGGCGCGTCAGAAGTTCGCCGAGCTGCGCGATCAGTACGAAGCAACCCGTCAGATGATCAAGAAAAACGGCCGCAGCCATGCCAGCGCCGCGGACGAGATCCTGAAGCTGTCTGAAGTGTTCAAGCAGTTCCGCCTGGTGCCGAAACAGTTCGACTTCCTGGTCAACAGCATGCGCACCATGATGGACCGCGTTCGCACCCAGGAACGCATCATCATGAAGCTGTGCGTTGAACAGTGCAAAATGCCGAAGAAAAACTTCGTCACCCTGTTCGCCGGCAACGAAACCAGCGATTCCTGGTTTGAAGCCGCGCTGGCGATGGCCAAGCCATGGTCGGAAAAGCTGAAAGACGTTGCTGAAGACGTGCAGCGCAGCCTGCAGAAACTGCGTCAGATCGAAGAAGAAACCGGCCTGACCATCGAGCAGGTCAAAGACATCAACCGTCGCATGTCGATCGGTGAAGCGAAAGCTCGCCGCGCGAAGAAAGAGATGGTTGAGGCCAACCTGCGTCTGGTTATTTCTATCGCCAAGAAATACACCAACCGCGGCCTGCAGTTCCTGGATCTGATCCAGGAAGGCAACATCGGCCTGATGAAAGCGGTAGACAAGTTCGAATACCGCCGCGGCTACAAGTTCTCGACGTACGCCACCTGGTGGATCCGTCAGGCTATCACCCGCTCCATCGCCGACCAGGCGCGCACCATCCGTATTCCGGTGCATATGATTGAGACCATCAACAAGCTCAACCGTATTTCGCGCCAGATGCTGCAAGAGATGGGCCGCGAGCCGACGCCGGAAGAGCTGGCCGAGCGCATGCTGATGCCGGAAGACAAGATCCGCAAGGTGCTGAAGATCGCCAAAGAGCCAATCTCGATGGAAACGCCGATCGGCGACGACGAAGATTCGCATCTGGGCGACTTCATCGAGGATACCACCCTCGAGCTGCCGCTGGACTCCGCGACCTCGGAAAGCCTGCGTTCCGCCACCCACGACGTGCTGGCCGGCCTGACCGCGCGCGAAGCGAAAGTGCTGCGCATGCGTTTCGGTATCGACATGAACACCGACCACACGCTGGAAGAGGTAGGCAAGCAGTTTGACGTTACCCGTGAGCGTATTCGTCAGATCGAAGCCAAGGCGCTGCGCAAGCTGCGTCACCCAAGCCGCTCCGAAGTGTTGCGCAGCTTCCTGGACGACTAAGTCCGGCTGCCGCATCAAAAACAAAAAACCCCGGCCTGCCGGGGTTTTTTTATGCCTCAGAACATGCTGTTGCCACTGGCGGTCTTCTCCGGCACCGGCTGCGTCACGTCCCAGTGCTCGACGATTTTTCCGGCGCTGTCGAGACGGAAGATATCGACGATCGCCGCCGTCTTGCCGGCCTCGCGTCCGCTGACCTCCACATGCAGGATCACGTAGTCGCCGTCGACGAACGCCTGTTTAATCTCGCTGTGCGAGTTGGGGTAACGCGTTTTCAGCAGCTCGACAAATTGACGAAATCCCTCCACGCCGTCTTGGGCATTGGGGTTATGCTGCTTGTACTGCTCACCCAAAAACGGCCGCGCCGCCGCAAAATCCTTGTTGTTGAGCCCCTGCCGATAAAACTCCAGCACGTTCTGCTGGTTGCGCGCTTCCTGCGGCGAATGCCCCGCCTGCGCGGCGCCGGTCACCAACAGCAGCGCCATCAAACAGCCTTTCATCATCGATGTCATCGCACACTCCCTTATGTCATTGCAGCGCCAGGAACAGCTCACGATAGCTGGCGGTAAGCTGCTCCAGCGTGGCGCGGTTCAATCCGCTGGGGTTGGGCAATACCCACACCTCGGTTTCCCCCAGCATCATCACCTGCTTGCCCCAGGGCGCGTTTTTCACCCCGAAGGCGGTGGTGAACGCCTGCTTGCCCAGAATCGCCAGCGCACGCGGCTGATAGCGCAGGATCTTCTCTTGCAGCGCCTCGCCACCGCTGCGCAGCTCATCGCGCGACAGCTCGCTGGCTGCCACCGTCGGGCGCGCCACCAGTGCGGTAATGCCGCAGCCGTTGTCCTTCAGCTGTTGCCACTGCTCCGGCGCCAGCTGGCTCGCGGTAAAGCCGGCCTGATGGATCACCTTCCAGAAGCGGTTGCTGCCGTTGGCGAAAGGATAACCCTGATGGGCGGAAGAAAGGCCGGGATTGATGCCGCAAAACACCACCCGCAGGTTGGGCGCCAGAAGTTCCATGAGTATCGTGAGTCCATTGCAGGGATTTACTGCGGTTATCGCAAAATCCGCCAGCAATTACAACAGGCTAGAACTGCGCAGAAAAGCAACATACGGGCGGGTAACAGTAGACCGATGCTTAAGGATTCCCTATAATCTCGCGGCTTGGCCCCTTAGCTCAGTGGTTAGAGCAGGCGACTCATAATCGCTTGGTCGTTGGTTCAAACCCAACAGGGGCCACCAAATTATCAAGGGGTTACGTTCACAGCGTAGCCCCTTAGTTTTTTCTGCGGCGCAACCAGGCATTCGCCCCTTTTGGCAACCGAACGCAAATTTCATTCGCCTCCCTGCAGCCTCTTACCGTGACTTAGCATCGTCACAAGCCTCTCGGTTTTGCTCATCGAATGCGGTTCTGGCCGCATCAATGTCGGCAATATGTTCATTCGCCCAGGTTCCCAGCGCGATGACCGGCACCGTCAATGAGCAACCGAGCGGCGTCAATTCATATTCGACATGCGGCGGCATGACGGCAATAACCGTCCGCTTGACCAATCCGTCCCGCTCCATACTGCGCAGGCACAGCGTCAACATCCGCTGAGATATCCCATTGATTGTACGTTTTATTTCAGTAAATCTGCGCGGCCCGTTCGCCAAGAACATAATGATCAGGACACTCCATTTTTCACCAACGCGCGCCAATACCTGACTGATCTTTTGGCAGTCGGCATGTCTTAAATCTCGAGGTTGATTAGTCACATTCATGATACCGGGTTCTCCTAATGTGCCTTATTGTCTGCCATTTTAGGACATGGTTATATTGTTATCCCTAGTTACCATTTTATACCTAAGGATCTCTCTATGACACTGCTTCATGTCGACTCCAGCATTCTCAACGAGCAGTCGGTTAGCCGCCAGCTCACGGCGGCGATCGTCAAACATCTGTCTGCGGCTAAGCCAGACGCCAGGATCATTCATACCGACCTTGCCGCCGACCCGATTAACCACCTTTCCAGCGCCGAATTTCTGGCCCTGCAGGGCGTGGAACCTCAAGACGAGCACGTCAAACAGGCCGTTGCCCGTAACGCCAAACTCGTCGACGACTTCCTTGCCGCCGATATCATCATCGTCGGCGCCCCTATGTATAACTTCACGCTGCCTACTCAGCTGCGCGCCTGGCTTGATCGGCTCGCGGTACCCGGCAAGACGTTCCGCTACGCGGAAAACGGCGCGGAAGGGCTGGCCAAGGACAAACGCGTTATCGTTGCCTCCACCCGCGGCGGTCTGTATGGCGAAGGCGCGCCGTCGGCCTTTCTCGACCATCAGGAAACCTATCTGCGCAGCTTCTTCGGTTTCCTTGGCATTACGGACATCACCTTCATTCGAGCTGAGGGACTGGCGCTCGGCCCGGAAAATCGCACGGCCGCCATCGACGCTGCGGTGTCTCAGGTTGGCAACCTGACCGCTTGAGCTTCGGCCAATTCGGAACAGCACTGTCATGTTGACGACTCAGCCTCGTTTTCGGGGCTGAGCACTGGGCATACGGCCCAGCGCCATATTGCTTCCCAACAACCATTTGCACCAGACCGGCAACCCGCAGGAGCCACCATCATGAACGCCATGTTTTCCACGCCACGTTCCCCCAGCTCACGACGTATTGCGCAGCGCACCCGCGGCCACGGACAGGGCCCGATAACCCGACTGATGAGCCCGTCCGACCTGGGCCAGGTGATTAAACCTTTCGTCTTCCTCGATCTGTTCGATGCGGATCAGCGCACCATGGCAATGCTGGCCAACATGCCGCTGCATCCGCATTCAGGCATAGCCACCGTGACCGTGCCGCTCGAAGGCGCTTTTCACTACGAAGATCCCGCCAGCGGCACTGTCGGGACGCTCGGCTATGGCGCGGTAGAGTGGGCGCGTGCCGGCGGTGGGATGTGGCACGGCAAAGAATTGTCCGCCACGGATACGCCGCGCATCCGAGGATTCCAGCTCTGGTTGGCCCTGCCCGCCGAGCTGGAGAACGGTGAACAGGAAAGCCGTTATATCGAAGCCCGGAACATGCGCCAAATCGGGCCGGCGCATATCATCGTCGGCAACCATGAAGGCGTGCAAAGCCCGGTGCCCGCGCACGAAGGCATCAATTATTTGCTCGTCACCCTCAAACCCGGCGAAAGCTGGACTTACCTCCCGCCAGCCAAGCATTCAGTCGGCTGGCTCGCGCTGGCCAAAGGCCGGCTCAGCGCAGACGCGCCTATCAACGCGGGCGAGATGGTGGTATTCGAACCGGGGGAAATGCCCATAGCGCTCGAAGCATCCGGCAATGAAGATGCCGTATTCGTTCTCGGCTCAGCCGTGCCTCACCCGTATCCGCTGCACCTCGGTTCCTATTCGGTACATACCTCAGCATCCGCGCTGGAAGCCGGCGAACGTCGCATCGCCGAACTGGGGCGCAGACTTAAAGAGGCCGGCGAGCGGCGTACGGCCTCGGGCACGATCCCCATCTTCCGATGACGTTGATGATGGGATCACAATCTGCGACGAACGATCCAGGGCTGGCTAATCTCATGCGCCGACGTATCCGGCCGCTCGCTGGCGGCGCAACGTGATATTATCGCCCCACTCCCTTCAGTTGCCGGATAAGGATCCCGCATGATCGTCATCTGCGACCACGACAACCTCGACGCCTGGCTGGCGCTGCGCGCGGCGCTGTGGCCATCCAGCTCGCCTGAAGAGCACCGCGCGGAGATGCGCGAAATATTGGCTTCGCCGCACCACACCGCGTTTATGGCGCGGGGGCTCGACGGCGCTTTCATCGGCTTTGCCGAAGTGGCGCTGCGCTATGATTACGTCAACGGCTGCGAGTCGTCGCCGGTGGCGTTTCTGGAAGGGATCTATACCGTCGAACGCGCCCGCCGCCAGGGCTGGGCCACGCGATTGATCGCACAGGTGCAGGAATGGGCGAAGCAGCAAGGCTGCAGCGAGCTGGCATCGGATACCGATATCGCCAATCTGGACTCCCAGCGCCTGCATGCCGCGCTGGGCTTTGCCGAAACGGAACGAGTGGTGTTTTACCGCAAAACGCTGGGCTGATCAGGCGGTCCTGCTTTGCCGCTGATGCGCCAGCTGCTCGGCGCGCAGCAGGATCTCCTGCAGATCGTCCTCATCGATATCGAACAGATCCCCCTCCATCAACGCCTCGTGCAGATCGGCGCGGGTGATGGAAACCGCATCGATCGGCAGATTGGCCGGTTTGGCCTCCGCCGGCGCCAGCGCGTGCGGATAGCGGCGCCCGGCCAGGTTATTGAACAGAATGGCCAGCGCCGCCAGCAGCACCGAATTCAGCAACACCGGGTACAACACGAAGTGGTAGCCCATCTGATGAATGCCGGGGCCGCCGAGGATAGCGGTCAGCGCCACCGCGCCGCCCGGCGGATGCAGGCAGCGCAGCTTGAACATCAGGCCGATGGCCACCGCCGCCGCCACGCCGCAGGCCAGGCCCGGATCGGGGATCAGCAGGCCGGCGCTGACGCCCACCGTCGCCGCCAGCGCATTGCCGCCGACGATCGACCAGGGCTGCGCCAGCGGGCTGTTGGGCACGCCGAACAGCAACACCGCCGAAGCGCCCATCGGCGCGATAAACCACAGGTTCACCTCACCCAAAATAAAGTGGCTGATCCAGCCGGCGAGCATCAACCCCAAACCGGCGCCAACGCTGGAAATCAGCATTTCTCGCTTGCCCACCGCCAGCGGATGCGGCCACAGGCGCGCACATCCCACTTTCACTCGTTCTATCCACTGCGTCTTCATGTTACCCGGTACGACTCAATTCACTTGTTGGCAACAAATATATCACATTGCGCCAGCGCCGCCGCGCACCCTGCCCTAAAAGAACTTTTGGCCTAACAGATTGATTTTTAGCCTCCCCTCGACAATGATCAATGTTCCCCCCTTAACCCCGAGGAACCGCCGATGTCTCAATCGATCACCGAACTTTATACCGACAGTGAATTTTTCAGCCCGTACGCCATGTCCGCCTTTGTCGTGCTGACGGAAAAAGGCATTCCGTTCACCGTGAAGCCGGTAGACCTGGCGAAAGAGGAGAACAAAGAGGCGGCCTATGCGGCGTTGTCGCTCACCCGCCGGGTGCCGACGCTGGCGATCGGCGAATTTCAGCTCTCGGAGTCTTCGGCGATCGCCGAATATCTGGAAGACATCCACCCGGCTCACGCCGTGTACCCGCGCGACGTAAAGCTGCGCGCCAAGGCGCGCGAAATCCAGGCCTGGCTGCGCAGCGATCTGCTGCCGATCCGCGCAGAGCGCCCAACCGAAGTGGTGTTCAGCAACGGCAAGTTCCCGCCGCTGTCCGAAGCGGCTCAACAGGCCGCGCACAAACTGATCGCCGCCGTGGAAAAGCTGTTGAGCCACGGGCAGGATAATCTGTTCAGGGAATGGTGCATCGCCGACACCGATCTGGCGCTGATGCTCAACCGGCTGGTGATGCACGGCGATACGGTGCCGGAGCGCGTTCGCCATTATGCGCACAAGCAGTGGCAGCGCCCTTCGGTGCAGGCCTGGCTGGCGCTGTCGGAAAAGCGGCGCGCCTGAGAAAATAAATATCCTCCGGCATAGCCGGAGGTTTTTCATATGCGCCTATAAGGCTCTGTTACCAGCCGCGCCCTAACAGG
>NZ_JCAXDO010000041.1:0-7709 GCF_059740205.1 Serratia sp. LTN-2
GTTCCCGGTCAGTGGAGGCGCATTATAGGGAGTTCTCGGCGGGCCGCAACCCCTAATTGCAAAAAACTTTTCAAGCGTTCAAATAATCACCAAAAACGCCTTTTTAGGATGTTTATCAGTCAAAAAATACCGGTTTTAGCGCAGTAATAGCGACAAACCCTGCAAACAGGAGCAAACAGGAGCAAACGAAGATAAAGAAAAGGGAGCGGTCGCCCGCTCCCTTTTATCTTTATTACGCTTAATCGCCGTTATTGGCGTGCGACGATATGGTCGTTTTCCACATCCAGCGTCACCAGCTTGCCGGGGATCAGCTTGCCGGACAGGATTTGCTGCGCCAACGGATTCTCGATCTCCTGCTGAATAGCGCGTTTCAACGGACGCGCGCCATAGACAGGGTCGTAACCGGTTTTGCTCAACAGCGCCAGAGCAGGCTCGGTCATCGTCACTTCGTAACCGCGCTCTTCCAAACGCTTGTACAGACGCGACAGCTGAATCTTGGCGATCGCAGCAATATGTTTCTCGCCCAGCGGATGGAACACCACCACTTCATCGATACGGTTGATAAATTCCGGACGGAAGTGGTGACTCACCATCTCCATCACCGACTCTTTCATCTGCGCGTAGTTCATCTGACCGAAATGCTCCTGGATCAGATCCGAACCCAGGTTGGACGTCATGATCACCACGGTATTGCGGAAATCGACGGTGCGACCTTGACCATCGGTCAGGCGGCCGTCATCCAACACCTGCAGCAGGATGTTGAACACGTCCGGGTGCGCTTTCTCGACTTCATCCAGCAGGATCACCGAATAAGGCCGACGGCGTACGGCTTCCGTCAGGTAGCCGCCCTCTTCGTAACCGACATAGCCCGGAGGCGCGCCGACCAGACGAGAGACGGAGTGCTTCTCCATAAACTCGGACATATCGATACGCACCATGGCGTCGTCGCTGTCGAACAAGAACGAAGCCAACGCCTTGCAGAGCTCGGTTTTACCCACCCCGGTCGGGCCGAGGAACAGGAATGAACCGATCGGCCGGTTCGGATCGGACAACCCGGCGCGGCTGCGGCGAATCGCATTGGAAACCGCGCTGACCGCTTCGTCCTGGCCGATAACCCGCGAATGCAGCTCTTGCTCCAGGCGCAGCAGCTTGTCACGCTCCCCTTCCAGCATTCTGGCAACCGGGATCCCGGTGGCGCGCGCCAGCACTTCGGCAATCTCCGCATCGGTCACCCGGTTGCGCAGCAGCTTCATGCTCTTGCCTTCGGCCTGCGTGGCGGCGGCGAGCTGTTTCTCCAGCTCAGGGATTTTGCCGTATTGCAGTTCCGACATCCGCCCCAGATCGCCGACGCGCCGCGCCTGCTCCAGAGTGATTTTGGCCTGTTCGAGTTCAGCCTTGATGTTCTGGGTGCCGGAGAGCGACGCTTTTTCCGCTTTCCACTCTTCTTCCAGCTCCGAATACTCGCGCTCTTTCTGCCCCAGCTCATCGCTGAGCATTTCCAGGCGTTTCTTGCTGGCATCGTCAGACTCTTTATTCAGCGCCTGCTGTTCCAGCTTCAATTGAATGATGCGGCGCTCAAGCCTGTCGAGCGATTCCGGCTTGGAATCCATCTGCATGCGAATGCTGGACGCCGCTTCGTCGATCAGGTCGATAGCCTTGTCCGGCAATTGACGATCGGCGATATAACGGTGCGAAAGCGTTGCCGCCGCCACGATGGCCGGGTCGGTGATCTGCACATGGTGGTGCAGTTCGTAACGCTCTTTCAGGCCGCGCAGGATAGCGATGGTGTCTTCCACGCTCGGCTCCGCTACATACACTTTCTGGAAACGACGTTCGAGCGCCGCATCCTTCTCTATATATTGGCGGTACTCATCCAGCGTGGTGGCACCGACGCAGTGCAGTTCGCCGCGCGCCAGCGCCGGCTTCAGCATGTTGCCCGCATCCATCGCGCCATCCGCCTTCCCGGCACCGACCATGGTGTGCAGTTCGTCGATAAACAGGATCACACTGCCTTCCTGCTTGGCCAAATCGTTGAGCACGCCTTTCAGGCGCTCCTCAAACTCGCCGCGGTATTTGGCGCCGGCGATCAAAGCGCCCATATCGAGGGACAATACGCGCTTGTGCTTCAGCCCTTCCGGCACTTCGCCGTTGATGATGCGTTGCGCCAGGCCTTCGACAATGGCGGTTTTACCCACGCCAGGTTCGCCGATCAACACCGGGTTGTTTTTGGTACGGCGCTGCAGCACCTGAATGGTGCGGCGGATCTCTTCGTCACGGCCGATCACCGGGTCAAGCTTGCCCTGCTCGGCGCGCTCGGTCAGGTCGATGGTATATTTCTTCAATGCTTGCCGTTGGTCTTCGGCGCCTTGATCTTCCACGCTGTCACCGCCTCTCATTTGTTCAATGGCTTTGCTGATTTTGTCGGCCGTCGCACCAGCCGCTTTCAACAAGTCGGTCAGCGAGCCGCGGTCTTCCAGCACCGCAAGCACAAACAGCTCGGAAGAAATGAATTTGTCCGCACGCTTCTGCGCCAGCTTGTCGCACAGGTTCAAAACGCGCACCAGCTCGTGGGACGGTTGAACGTCGCCACCGGTGCCTTCTACCTGCGGTAAACGGGACAGCGCCTGTTCGATCTCGGTGCGCACGCGCCCGGCATCGATACCTGCGGAAGTTAATAATGGACGAACCGTGCCCCCTTCCTGATTGAGCAGGGCGCTCATCAGATGTAGCGGTTCAATAAACTGGTTGTCGTGCCCAAGGGCTAGTGACTGGGCATCGGCGAGGGCAAGCTGGAATTTGTTGGTAAGACGATCCAGACGCATAACACCTCCAAGATGGGTCGAAATTGCTACTGGAGATTAAATGAGGTCATCCCTCAAATTTTCAAGGTTATCTCGACGCTAAATTTTCGGTACAACGCCATGCGTCGTTGGATCGTCCTAATTCAATAGGTTATATCAGCCAGATTAAACTTGCCAGACGTCCGGTTATTCCGTCGCGTCGATAGGAGAAAAAATGACTCGTTTCGTTAACCGTACAGCGGTCGCCGCCATAGATGGCTTGCACGCCCGCTCGCAACAAACGTTGGCGAGCCAGCAAGTAGATATTAGCCAAAAACTTATCGCCGTGCGGCGTAAACGCCGCCGCGGCTTCGGCGTCTTCCGCCATGAAAGCGGCGCGCACCTCCGGCCCGACCTCAAACTGCTGTGGGCCGATCGCCGGCCCCAACCAGGCGCTGATCTGGCCCGGCGCGGCGTTGAACGCCGCTACGGTTTGCTCCAGCACGCCGTGGCATAACCCACGCCAACCGGCGTGAGCGGCGGCCACTTCGTCGCCGCGCTGCGAGCAGAATAGCACCGGCAGACAATCCGCCGTCATCACGGCGCACACCTGCCCCGGCACATTGCTGTACACCGCATCCGCCCGCAGATCGGCGGGCGCTTGCCCGGCCAACGTCACCACGCGAGTGCCGTGTACCTGCTCGAGCCACACCGGCATTTGCGGCAAACCGGCGGCGATAACCAGCCGTTCCCGATTGCGCTTCACCGCTTGCACCTCGTCGCCGACGTGGGCGCCGAGATTCAGCGAGTCATAAGGCGCCAGGCTGACGCCGCCACCGCGCGTGGTGCTGCAGGCCTTAACGCCGGGAGGTAACGGCCAGTCAGGCAGAATGAGCGAGTTCATTACCAGTCCATCTGATCTTTGAATTCTTCGGTGTCCGCCTTCAGCGCATTGATCAGATCGACCATGTCCTGCGGCAGCGGCGCATGCCACTCCATCTGGATGCCGCTGATCGGATGGTACAAACGCAGCATGGTGGCGTGCAACGCCTGGCGGTCAAAGCCGCGCAGCGTGTTGATGAAGGCTTCCGAAGCGCCCTTTGGCGGACGTGGACGGCCGCCGTACAGCGGATCGCCCACCAGCGGATGACTGATGTAGGCCATGTGCACGCGGATCTGGTGAGTACGGCCGGTTTCCAGGCGCAAACGCAGGCGGGTATGCGCACGGAAGTGCTCCATAATGCGATAATGCGTCACCGCCGGTTTACCCATCGGATGCACCGCCATGTGAGTGCGTTTGGTGGAGTGGCGCGCGATAGGCTCCTCTACCGTGCCGCCTGCCGTCATGGTGCCGATCGCCACCGCTTCGTATTCACGGGTGATTTCACGCGCCTGCAGCGCTTCCACCAGCCGAGTTTGCGCCGGTACGGTCTTCGCCACCACCATCAGGCCGGTGGTGTCTTTATCCAGACGGTGTACGATGCCGGCGCGCGGCACGTCGGCGATTTCCGGGTAGTGATGCAGCAGCGCATTGAGCACCGTGCCATCCGGGTTGCCGGCGCCAGGATGCACCACCAAATCGCGCGGCTTGTTGATCACCAGGATGTCGCTGTCTTCATAGACGATGTCCAGCGCGATGTCCTGCGGCTCCCAACGCGCTTCTTCTTCTATCTGTGCATCGATGGCGACTGCCTCTCCGCCCAGCACCTTCTCTTTCGGTTTGTTTGACGTTTTGCCATTGACCTTCACCCGATCGCCCAGGATCCACTCTTTTATGCGAGATCGTGAATAATCAGGGAACAATTCGGCCAAAGCCTGATCTAAACGTTGTCCGAGTTGAGATTCGGCCACCGTTGCGGTGAGTTGTACTTGTTGTGCCATATGCAGCTTCTTCGTTAACGTTGGGTTTTCACGGCGATGCCGTTTAATATAATGTGCTATTGTACCTGGTCTTTGTCGGGAGCTTAACGGACAGTCTCCCGGAATAACACCCTGAGGATAATCAAAACGTCATGACGCGTATGAAATATCTGGTGGCGGCAGCCACGTTGAGCCTGGCGCTGGCAGGTTGCTCCACATCCAAGGATGCGGTTCCCGACAACCCACCTTCGGAAATCTATGCTACCGCGCAGCAAAAACTGCAGGACGGTAACTTCAAGGGCGCGATTACGCAACTCGAAGCGTTAGACAACCGCTATCCTTTCGGGCCGTATTCCCAGCAGGTCCAGCTGGATTTGATTTACGCCTACTATAAGGCTGCCGACTTGCCGATGGCTCAGGCATCGATCGATCGCTTCATGCGCCTGAACCCGACGCACCCGAACATCGATTACGTGATGTACATGCGTGGCCTGACCGACATGGCGCTCGATGACAGCGCGCTGCAGGGCTTCTTCGGGGTTGACCGTTCGGACCGCGATCCTCAGCACGCTCGCGCTGCGTTCCGCGACTTCAGCCAGTTGATTCAGCAATATCCGAACAGCCAATACGCAACCGACGCCAACAAGCGTTTGGTGTATCTGAAAGACCGCTTGGCCAAGTATGAGCTTTCGGTGGCGGAATACTACACTAAACGTGGTGCTTACGTCGCGGTCGTTAATCGCGCCGAGCAGATGTTGCGTGAATTCCCGGATACCAAAGCGACGCACGACGTGTTGCCGCTGATGGAAAATGCCTACAAGCAGCTGCAGCTGAACGGCCAGGCTGACAAAGTGGCCAAAGTGATCGCCGCCAACCCGCAATAATCGCGTATCGGCAACGATAGAAAAACCAAACGGCAGCCCAGGCTGCCGTTTTCATTGGCGTCGACCGGGTTTTACTGGAAAAATACACAAGTAAAAACACGGTGTTAGCGAGCGCTATTCACCGGTCAACTCATCGATAATGCGCCATCCGGCGGCAACTCTCAAGCATTAGATAATCAATTCAGATGCTGAATCACAGATTGAACTAACTTTGCAAAAAGTGACAAAAAATCGTGATTCACATCACGCATTTAAACAAAAAGCGGGGTATGCTGGACTCACCAAGACGGAAAGACAGAGAGGTAAGTTATATGACATTGAACATTACCAGCAAACAAATGGATATCACTCCCGCCATCCGCAATCACGTCGAAGACCGTCTCACCAAACTGGAAAAATGGCAGACCCAGCTGATTAACCCGCATATCGTCTTATCCAAAGAGCCGCAAGGGTTTGTCGCCGACGCTACCATTACCACGCCTAACGGCCCGCTGGTCGCCAGCGCCAAACATGACGACATGTATACCGCCGTTAATGAGCTTATCGCCAAGCTGGAGCGCCAGTTGAACAAGGTGCAGCACAAAGGCGAAGCGCGCCGCTGCAATGCCAGCGTGAAAGACATCGTGCCGGAAGTCACGCAAGAGCAGGAATAACCGTCCGACTGCGATTGCCGCATCAAACGCGCCCGAGGGCGCGTTTTTTGTCGGGTATTTTTGTTGACGGGCTAAAGGCCAGCGGTTACTTTAAAACCTGTTCACAACAACCTTAGGTAGACCATGCCACGCACACCGTTTTTCTTCGCATTCTTTTTTACCTTCCCCTGACTGGGAGGCGTTTCGTCGTGTGAGAAAGAATGCGAAGACGAACAACAAGGCCTCCTGGAGACAGGGGGCTTTTTTTATGGCTGTTTTACAACGAATAAGAACAGAAGGCGGAAGCTGATTATGACTGACAACCCGTTATTGGTGCTGCGCGAGCGCATCAGCGCACTGGACTTGAAACTGCTGGCTCTGCTGGCGGAACGCCGTGAGCTGGCGATCGAAGTCGGCAAGACCAAGCTGCACTCTCACCGCCCGATCCGCGATAAAGAGCGCGAGCGCGATCTGCTGGATGCGCTGATCGCCGCCGCCAAGCCTTACGACCTGGATGGCTTCTACGTCACCCGTCTGTTTCAACTGATTATCGAAGATTCCGTCCTGACCCAACAGGCGCTGCTGCAGCACCAGCTCAACCCCGTCAGCCAACACTCCGCCCGCATCGCCTTCCTCGGCCCTAAAGGCTCTTATTCGCATCTGGCGGCGCGCCAATACGCCGCCCGTCATTTTGATCGGCTGATCGAATGCGGCTGCCAGAAGTTTCAGGATATCTTCGCCCAGGTGGAAACCGGCCAGGCGGACTATGCCATTCTGCCGATCGAGAACACCAGCTCCGGCTCGATTAACGAGGTGTACGATCTGCTGCAACATACCAGCCTGTCGATCGTCGGCGAGCTGACTAACCCGATCAACCACTGCGTTCTGATCGCCGGCGACAGCGATCTTAGCCAGATTGAAACCGTCTATAGCCACCCGCAGCCGTTCCAGCAGTGCAGCCAGTTCCTGAATCGCTTCCCGCACTGGAAAATTGAATATACCGAAAGCACCGCCGCCGCGATGGAGAAAGTCGCCAAGCTGAATTCACCGAAGGTGGCTGCGCTCGGTAGCGAAGCCGGCGGCGCGCTGTACGGGCTGCAAGTGTTGGAGCACAACCTCGCCAACCAGCAACAAAATATCACCCGTTTCATCGTCTTGGCGCGCAAAGCGATCGACGTCTCCGAACAGGTGCCGGCCAAAACCACGCTGATCATGGCGACCGGCCAGCAATCCGGCGCGCTGGTCGAAGCGCTGCTGGTACTGCGAGACAACGGCATTATCATGACCAAACTGGAGTCACGCCCGATCAACGGCAATCCGTGGGAAGAGATGTTTTATATCGATGTGCAGGCCAACCTGCGCGCCGACGCGATGCAAAAAGCACTGCGCGATCTGGCACCGATCACCCGCTCACTGAAGGTGTTGGGTTGTTACCCGAGCGACACCGTGGTGCCGGTCAACCCGTCGTGAAACCATAATAAATATCCTCCGGCATAGCCGGAGGTTTTTCATATGCGCCTATAAGGCTCTGTTACCAGCCGCGCCCTAACAGG
>NZ_JCAXDO010000042.1:0-6575 GCF_059740205.1 Serratia sp. LTN-2
TCACTATATGGGGAGATCCTTTGCCTGAATTCATGGTTAGGAAACTCAAAAAGGGCTGATTGAGTTTCCTAACCATCGAGTGCGCCAGGGAGGAGGGGATTGAATTTTCGTACCTGCCATCAAACCCAAGACGCTCCGGCACAGCTTTGCTATGCACCTGTTCTTCAATAATACACCGCCGAAAGTGGTGCAGGCCTACGCGTTATGAAAGCATGGAGTTGTATCTGAAGGTGTTTGCGCTGGATATGGCGCCACAGTTTGGTGTGACGTACTCGCTGGCTCACCGCGAGTACAGGCACCTGCTGATGCAAAAATAGAATACAGTTGTAATACTTTAGTAACGCATGATGACCTGCGCTTGTATTACTCTCGTCATGCAATCGTGCTGATGAGATTTTGGACAATGTTGCCCGGGCAGGAACATCTGCACCACCTGTGTTAGCATGACGGCCATTCGCTACAGCTCGTGGCATTAGGGAATATCAGGGAGAGTCATGTTGGGGGAGATCCAAACGTGAAAATTGATGAGGTGGGAAAATGGCGTCCTTTCACTGATACGGAGGGGAGCACCTGGGACCTTTCCTTTCTTGACGCCCACGAGGTGATCTACACTCACCGCTGCGAGGGTAAGGCAGACAAGGTCTACAAATTCATCGTCTCCTACTCGCTCCACTGCTTTTGCAAAGATTATCCGGAACAGAGCGAAGAGGAGAAGCGGGCGCTGATGTACCACTCGCCTAAAGAGTCACGTCCGTTCTGCAAAAACCGTTACGGCCTGGCGCAACGCTACCTTAAAGACATGATACTGTCGTTGGATCGCCAGCGAATTATCCATGCCGGCTATGGCAGCTATGCGGTGATCGAGGCATTGAATGACGAGAGCGAGCGCTGCTATTACCACGTCCCCTTCAAAGCGTTCCGGGAACGGAAGAAACTCCGAATACACGTGACCAGCGCCTATGCGGTTGATGCCAAGCCAGGGGGAGGGAAGGTGGGTTTCTTTGTTATCGCCAGTAAGCTGTTGGCCGGAAAGCCGTTACCACACCCCTGAAATAACAAAACCCACCTTAAGGTGGGTTTCGCCAGAGAGAACTCTGGTATTCAGAAGCGCCTTTACCGGACTTGGCCTGACCAACTTGCGTTGGTAGCGGGATGTCTGGGTTAACCAGTCTGCTGCATCCTTAAACGTATTATAGAGTCCTCACACATTATTGCAAACTAAAATAGATGGCACTGTGCCACATCGTTCGATGACAAGTGTGAGATTACTAACGTAATACACTAGTATTCATCAAAGCAATCTATGGGCAACAGCTGTGGAGATCAGCGTTAAGCACAGTAGGAGAACCGTAGGATCTACGATGCAGAAGCTGCTCTGATCAACAAATTTCTTGGTTGGGGAATGACAGCTATTTCTTCCCAGACAACATATAGCTTATCAGCATCAATACGGCTGCTACTGCACTGATTATAGAAAAGATTAAAGCGGGCATTGATGCCCATATAACCCTTCTGTACCCTCCACCAAAAGCATACGAAGAAAAACGATGGCCATTACATCAAACACTGTAGCAAAAGCACCTAACCTCACTTTATTCATTATCATACATCCATGCTTGTTCATCATCTGCAAGTGTTAGTACCGATGTAATTAGGACCCACCTGGGGTAAAACTGGCAGTTTTAAGCGAGCTGCCGATGCTAACATTGGAGTCAAGAGTGGAGATTGCTGTTCTTCTTCGGCAAGCCATGTCCATCAGCGCCATTGCCTGTCATTTACGTTGCTCTCGCCAGACTGTTCGGCGCTATATCCGGATGGGGGATAACGCATCATCTTCCCATTACTCCAATCGGGCTCCTCGTCCCGGCAAACTCGATCCATTCAAGCCATACATTCTTGAACGGATTCAAGCCGCGCAGCCCCATTGGATCCACGCCAGCGTGCTGTTGTAGGAGATCCGCAAGCGCGGTTCGCTGCTGCCGAAGGTTTACGAGGCGCAGGAAATGACGGTACGGGAGAAACCGAAGCGACCCGGGTTCGCGGTACTAATGAAGGGCTTCCTCGGTACCGGCCCTTACCAGTGCATCCTGTGCAAAGGTCGGTTACGTTTTACCGGCGCCGTCGCGGATGAACACGCTACAAAAATACTACCTGACAGTCTGCAGCGGATGGAGAAAAAACGATGGCTTCAGGCACCGGCTCCGGATAAGTGTGCCTGAAAAATGGATTTTAGCTTAAAAACACGGCAAAACTGGCATTTTCATACGTCATCTATCGTTGATTCCCACTATCAGCGACTCTGCCACGCTACGATCTATGGTCATGGATCTGAAAAAAAGGTCGATTCAATCTCCTAATCATCAAGCCGCCTCAATCATCCCTATCACCATCACGCGCAGGGGTCTCGACATAAAACACAACGTCTGGTGACCGCTGTCCTTCAAAAATAAAGACGTCGAAGCCCTCTGACGCAACGCCGTCATTCATCTGCTGCGAGTCCCCCGCCCCCTGCCGAGCCTCGGCCTGGGAACACGTCAATATATTACATCAATGGGATAGGATCTTATTCCTGACATGACCTAGGCAGGAATGACTTACAGCACATTGCAGTAGCCACACCGTTGGCGACGGGGGATAATCATTTTTCAAGTGGGACCACGGTCCCACCTAACGAAATTTAACCGGCATTGTGAAGACAGCAATGGGAAAGCCGACAGGTGGGACCGTGGTCCCACGTCAAGGATTAGCGGTTTGGCGATTGAGCATGCTCGGCGAGCAGCGTTTCAATACGTTCAATTAGAGAAGCAGGCGCATCCATCAGATTAAAGGACACTGTATTTTCTGAGTATTTCGCCTCAATACCAGTACCAAACTTACGCACAGTGACATCGGGTTTCGTTCGAGTGACCGGCATCAGGCGTTTTAGCAGTTCTTCAGTACTGAATGTGACACCTTCAGATTGCTGTTCATGCAACACTTGAGTCAGTAGTTTTAGCGCGGCAAAATCAGACTCATGGAACCTGTAGAGCATTTCACCACTACGCGCGCTCAGTTCATTGGGATTCGAGAACAACTGCAAGGTTTCAATTGGTAGTTCCGCGGTTTTTATACAGCGCTGAATAATCTTGCGCGAGATGTGTTCTGCCTCCGCGAGATGACTGACATTCCCATTAAATTCAGAAAAGAGCCGACGAGCATAACGTAGCCCACGTTCATACGCGCTAGTCGGACGATAGTCATTTCCAATTTGAGATAGCCAGCGCATTTGCGCATCGTTCAATTCACCGACAAGAACTTTGTACTCACGGCCCGTCAGAATGGCGGCCTTACGGCGTCGACTGCCATCCGCAATTTCGACAAGGCCATTCTGACTACGTCCAAAAGCGGGGGACTGTTGACCTGACGTGAGAAACGAGGGCAACAAATCATCCAGGGAAGATTCGGTCAATAGGTCCTGAAGACGTTCGTTACCAGCAAAGATGGTCGTACTGACTTTAATTTGATCCGCCGTGATAGTTTTCAGAACAAAGGTCACATCCTCACCACACACCGGCAGGGTGATACTGTTTCCTTTCATCGCGCTAACACGTGAAGATAGCTGGCTTACTGCAGGTGCCGAAGGTGAGGGTTCGCTCTCTTTAACCGGAACCGCATTAGCTTCATCAAAATTGATCGTCGGTGCATGACGTAATACAGGGGATCTTTTCATTACGCATTCTCCCAACGCGTTTTGATTAATCGATTATAGATCTCAGCACAAACTGGTTCCCAAATGGCCACAGCGTTACGCCAGGCCGACGGCGTAGAACGCTGATTCGCCGCTTGCTCGAAAACGGTACGCATCCTCACCTGGCCTTTTCCGACTTCATCTGTCACACGCACCACTTCCTTCAGAACCATCCCGCCCCAGGCGTTACGGATTTGGTCATCCATCCATTGAGATTGGCTACCGACTGCATTGCTGAATTTCGTGATCAGGACGCGAACATCGGGTTCAAAACCGTTCAAGTCAATATTGAGCATCAGATCGCGCAACATGGTAAAAAACTGCAGGGTAGAGACATAGTCATAAAGCTCCGCCGGCGTAGGAACGACAATGACATCTGCGGCACAAGCGACATTAATGGTGCCTATCCCAAGGTTGGGAGCACTGTCCAGCACGATCACATCATAGCTGTCCCAAACAGATTCAATGGCAGCCCGAAGAAGAAGGTGCGGTGCCACAGGGAGTTTCCCGGCATCATGCAACGGATAAATTTCGGATTCAATACGGTGTACAGCCAAGCAGGATGGAATGATGCCCAGGTTAGGCCAGCATGTGGGTTTAATGGCATACGCGGCATCGTCACGCTGGCCCAAAAAATAAGGGAGAAGGGTATCTTCCGGATGAATGTGCAAATCTGGAACATAGCCATGGTAAAGCGACGCGGTTGCCTGAGGATCCGTGGCGTCGATTAATAAGACACGTAACCCCTGTAATGCCATCCATTGAGCAATATGTACCGATGTGGATGTTTTATAAGCCCCCCCTTTATGAGCAGCGACCGCAAGAACGACAGGATCTTGCCCAGCTGGCCTAGTTGGACGGGTACCAAACACATCTCTCATTGCATTGATTTGCTGTATTGAGTATCCGGTGCGTTGCTCAACCCGTCCAATCATTGCGGTTTCCGGCGGTGGCAACTTGCCTGACTCTTCATAATTTCGAATCGTTTGTGCCGTGACACCAATGAGCTCTGAAGCTTCAGTGATCCGCCAACGTCGGGTAATCGCTCGGGCTTCAGGACTGTCGTTACCAAATTGCGCTTTAGCGATTTCCTGCGTCATAAATTGGCCACGTTCTATACAACGATCCAGCGTTGACTTGAGGTCCATGTTATCCCTTATTCGGTTTTTTGCATCTTTATAGTAAATCATCAACAAAAACGCAAAACAACAGTTATAACGCATAAAGAGACAAATAAGGTATAAACATGACGTATGTCAGTAGAAGGCCGAGCTAACGCGATCATGAGGATGTATAAATAAGGGGTTGAATGAGCAAAGATCATAAACAAACATCCGAAGGATATTTGTTATTTTATTCTTTTTAACTTTCTCTTTATTAGCTAAATAATTAAATAATATCAACAACATAATTTAATATGTGTGGAGTGTTTTTCTGTCTCCCGTGGATCTATTTCATGATCTACGTGGATCCTTTTCATGCCTTATGAAGAAGGAATTTCTGTTGATAAATTAAGATGTTGGACACTAAACGGCAATTTTATTGCTACAGGATCGGTCTGAATCATCATTATGTACCTTGCAGGGATCAGACGCAAAGGTGGAGCAATTTTCTGTTTAGTCTCTCTTTACTGAACAACGGGTTACTCTCATCGGTGGAGATATTTCCTGTTGGTGCGTGAGGAAAGGTGGGGTATTTCCTTTGAAGGCTAGTTACAGGTGGAAGGATTTTATGTCAAGTGTGATGAGTAACTGTGGAGATATTTCCTGTGGTTTGGCTCGAGTGCTGTTTGACCTGATGTGTGGGTGGGGCAAATAATGGTGGAAGGATTTTCTGTACCTATAGAGTGTATGTAGATGGATTTTCTGCATGAATTGACGGTATTGGGAGGAGGGCGGTCCTGTTCATGTAACAAACAAAGGTGGAGAGATTATCTGTAAGGCTATCAGGAAGGGTGGACAAATTTCCTGTTAAAGGGGGGCGAAAAGGTGGAATGATTTTATGTGTATGCCATACGGCATATTGAGAACTTATTCTATATACAGTTTCTTCTGATATCGGTTTTTATTCAGTACCTTGCCTGGAGAAAGGAGAGGGAGAGTATTCGGAGCATTTCTATGAGTGGAAAGATTTCCTGTTCGTGTTCGGTAAAGGTGGAGTTTTTATCTGTGACGGCGCGATGTCATTGCAAGCCCTGATAGGGTCGTTGGGAAGACAGGTGGAATCATTTCCTGATGCGGGTAAATTTGTTGTGAGGAATATCATGGTTCAAGGTGGAGATTACGATTTACGCGCCCCTTCTTAATGTGGAATAATGTTGTGGTGTTTCCACATTATGGATAGAGCGAATGAATCATGACACATTGACTGTGGTGCAGGGGAACGATCTTCTTGAAGGCGCTTATGGTGTCACTCTGGACGAAATGCGCCTCCTGAACTTGGCCCTTGCACAAATTGATAGCAGAAAGCCACAACCAGACATGTTGTACACGCTTTATCCTCGTGATTACCAGCGTATTTACGGCGTCAACCCGACCAGCAGTCACCGGCAACTACGTGATGCCGCTGACAGCCTTATGAAAAAACCAGTGACGATCTACAAGGAAGACCGAAATGGGAAAGTCAGAACGGTTCAGCTTTCCTGGTTTTCGCGTCTAGAGTATGTCAGCAATGACGACCATAGTGCGGTCGTACTGCGTTTTGGCCAGGACGTTGCCCCTTATCTGTTTGAGCTGAAAGAAAGCTTTACCAAACTGGACTTTATAAACTTGATGGTTAGGAATCTCAAAAGCATTTTTTTGGGATCCCTAACCATTAACCGTAGCGCGCAACTTCTCCTGTTGGTGCG
>NZ_JCAXDO010000043.1:0-1746 GCF_059740205.1 Serratia sp. LTN-2
TCTGCCTTTGCTTTTGCCTCTGCGGCCTTCCGGGATTCATCTGCTTTACGTTTGGCTTCTGCATCGGCCTTCGCTTTTGCCTCTGCGGCTTTACGAGCATTTTCAGCCTGACGCTGGCGTTCCGCATCCTGCTTTTTCTTCCGTGCATTATCTAAATCAGCCTTAACCTGGGCAACCGCCTTTGCCTGTGTTTTTTTGGCCTGGTTATCCCTGGTGTAGTAGGACGTATGCCCGTTACGACCACCTCCTGACTCCCGCTTATCCGTTACAGTATCAGGCATAGCATCGTGCGCTTTTTTCCAAGCCTTATCAGTCTGAATTAGGGCGGCCGGCTGTTTGTCTAGAGGAAGAGCGTCAAACGCTGCACGCATCTTTTTGTAGGCTGGAGTTTGTGTTGCGGCCATAGTATTTCTGGGAAGCCCATTCTTCAAAGCCTCCTCAATCGCAGCGTTAATCAAAGCAGTATTAATCGGACCCGCCTCAGCCCAGTTTCCACTCTTTCCCTTTGAGCCTCCAGATGTAGAATCTCGACCACCATTCCCCCTAGAGCCACCACCCGGCTCCGGCGTTGAACCACGCTCAGAACTCCAGCTAGTACCATCACCTTTACCGCCGCCGTAATTAAAACCACCCATAATCGTTCCCTCTCTTGGCTATGCAATCAGATTAATAACTGTATATACATACAGTATCTCAAATGCTACACCTTGCAGAAAGCATCGTCAATTTCCATGACCTACGGTATCCTTACTCTCGATAACTGCATGATGCAATTACCGTTACATACTCAGGAGAACACCGTGACTACACACCCAATCAGGAAGACAGCCGTACTTCTTACATGCCTGTTCACCCTGGCGGGATGCAACACCCCGACGACCAGTGCCGAACGCCATGCCAAACACTTTACCTATGCAGGCGATGACGGCTTCGACCCTAATTTCGTCACGCGCAAACATGAGTCGGTAAAATTATCTGTTCCGTTCTTCAAGCAATTCTGGGAGGAAGGTAAAAAGGACAGAGAAAATAAAGTATCGAGGGAAGAAGCAAACAAGCGCGTTATATATTTTTCCAGCGATGAATTTTTTAATTCATTTAAGAACTACAGTGTTTTCGCTGGCAAGGAATACAACGCAGAAACGCCCTCGCCAAAATGGCGCAAAGCCATGTCTGACGCGGTTTCCGGGGCATACATGGATGGGTATGAGGGCCGAAATTAATACCCAAACCAACAAATTTCTAGAATTGTGATGCACATCACAATTCCAGAAACTCGAAATGAGCAAAAAACCACCAAAAAGAGCATCGCGATGACAAAACAGGAAAGCGCCGCCCTCAACATGGCAAAATTTATCCGCGCTCAGTCGCTACTGCTGCTCGAAAAACTCGACGTGCTCGACCTCGACGAAGAAGCGACCACCTGCGAACAACTCCATGAGGCCGCAGAGACCCTCTATCGCCAGCTCGAGATCTGCTTCAATGACGAAGAGCATCAGAGCGACAAGTCCGGGTAATCCCGGCTGCGCGTCCGTTCCGGCTCCAACATTTTCTCCTTCTGCAGCCGGTCATGCTCCTGTTGCTGATGCCGCAGCGCTTCCTGCTGACGTTCCGTCGCTATCGTCCGTTCTGCCTGTACAGGGCCGCGAATTGCTGCACCTGCGTGCTCAAGCCGTTCACAAGCGTGCTCAGCTGCTCCACGCGCCCGGTCAGCTGCTGGTTCTCCGCTGAGGTACGTTCGTACATGCG
>NZ_JCAXDO010000043.1:1865-2596 GCF_059740205.1 Serratia sp. LTN-2
ATCTCACCGCGTATCGATTCGTACCCTTCCAGTAAATCAGTCCGGGCTGCCCTTCGAATTTCATCCCTGGCGGTAGGACCAGAAATTTTCCCTTGTCGTCCGCCTGCATCGTCATGCCCCACGTCTTCGCGTTCAGCTTCGCCAGCGTCTCGCGCTGCGCCTCGATGTCCGCGTTCAGCCGGTTGAGTTCCCTCTGGCTCGTCTGAATATCGTCGTTCAGGCTCCACAAATATCCCCCGCACATCCCGACCAGTAACCCGGTCGTTATCACGATACTTACCCATTTGCGCCTGACCATCCGGTACACGTTCAGGCGGTGCGACTCCAGCACCGCGTTCATCCCCTCCGTATGTCCGGCTATGGCGGCGCTGATTTTCTGCTCGCTTGAGCGCAATGCCTCGCTCACACGCCGTTCGTGCTCGCTGAACTCTCGCCTCAGCATCTGCTCGGTAGCGTTCGCCTGCGCGCTCAATTTCTTCTCGGTGTCCTTCGCCATATCTAAAAGACTGCTCATACAACGCTCCTTTCAGCCGTAAATTGCGCCCGCCCTCCGGGTCGGCGAGGCTGATACTGCTTTTGGTTACCCGGGCCACCGTAAAACCAGCTCCTTCCAGCGCCTGTATCACGTCCTCACGCGTTTTTAGCTCCCCAGCCACTACTAGCTGCGCCAAACCCGCCGTAATCGCTTCTGCGGCTTCCTGCTTCGTTTTCGGCAGGCTGTTCGGCGTCAC
>NZ_JCAXDO010000043.1:3037-3485 GCF_059740205.1 Serratia sp. LTN-2
CCGGCCACGGGCATGAAACTTAACCAGCATCGTCAGTCTTCTCCCGTGCCGCGTGGCGCACACGCTCAAGCCCGGCATCGATGGCCATCAGCGCCGCCATCACCGACACCTTGTCCTGAGGCGACCACTGCCCGCCATTCACCCGCCGCGCTATCTGGTTCAGGTTGTTACCCATTCCCGCCAATTGCCTCAGCAGCTCAGGCGCCAGCGTTGGCAATTTGCTCCGCCTCGAAGGGCGCTCATCGAGGCACACTTCCCGCATCCACCGTGCTAACGCTTTGCCGTCACACCGCGCCAGTAATCTGGCGTGTTCGTCATCAGTCACCCATAACGTCAACATCTTCGTGCGTTTACCGGACATCATTCCTCCTCAGAACCCCGGACGGTCGGGAACCCGTTCCTGGGCGTGCCGGGGTTGGACAAGCCGCAGGCGCGTCAGGCCGTTGAC
>NZ_JCAXDO010000043.1:3523-3868 GCF_059740205.1 Serratia sp. LTN-2
AGCGGCTCGCAGAGCTAGCGAAGTGTATACTGGCTTAATATACGAGTCCGGGGATGGCATTTATACCAGTTCACTATGGTAATACGGAAATCGGGCGCAAGAGTGGCAGGGGAAAATGACAGGTCGAGTGATATGCCGCTTCCTCGCGTTGACAGACTTCGCTAGTCAACACTCCGGCGAGCGGAGCGATCTCAAACCCAGGAATGCGTTATCAACGAATCAGGGGATAAAACTGTGAGGAGAGGTGTACACAGCAGGAAAAGAAAAAGGCAAGGAGCAGCCCTCTGGGCTGTTTTTTCATAGGCTTCGCCCTCCTGACGAGCTTCTCGGAAATCTGACGATAAC
>NZ_JCAXDO010000043.1:4188-5961 GCF_059740205.1 Serratia sp. LTN-2
TGGGAACTTTGCGGGAGGTTGTCTTCTCGTAAATTAGACTTGAAGGTTTTGGCCAGTTGAGGCTAAACTAACTTTACGTATTTGGTGACTGTCTCCCGCTAAAGATCCAGTTACCGCCCGGTTTCGAAGAGTTCCAGCTCAACGAACCCGAACCAACCCGCCTCGGCGGGTTTTTTCGTTACATGGCTGGAGGTTACGCCCGAAAAAGATAGATCTCAAGAATATCCTTTACACCACGACCGGATCTTCAGCGCTGCCCTCTCCGATTGGGAATACCCGTCAGAAGACCCTGAAACATCCTGATTTTTAGCGCCTTTCCTTACACTTATCAGGCCTCTTAACTGGGGTGCATCCGATTTAAAAATTACGTGAACTGCCGATGAATATGCCTGAGAAGCAAACACAACAATCCAAGTACTCATTAGAAACGCATTGCGTATAATCGTTTTTTTGGTTCATTATATTGGAAATAACATGTAACACTGACTGAATTCCCGTAAAGAATAGGAATAAAAATGAACGATGATAAAGAGAGAAATAGAATCGCAAATAAGATGCTTTATTCCTTTATGGCAATAGGTGTCATCCCATTAGTGGTAATCTTTTTTATTTACCTGCACAACCCGGCATCTCCACTTTTGCACAGTATTGTAGACAAAACCAATGACCTTCCTGCCGTTATGTCTGCCTATAACCCATTAATGACAAAGGTGATGGACGTTTATTGCAAAAGCGCACCTTTCTTTGCCTTGGTTTTATTTGCCTTTTCAATACACAGGCGTAGGGTAATTAACACAGTCAACAGAGGTGCACTTGCCCGCGCATGTTTCTTTAGTCCGTTCTTCTATGCCTTCTTTATTTACATGTTTCTCTTCCGAAGCCTTGAACTCACGACAGCCGGAAGACCAGCCAGACTCATGTCTGGGCATGATGTCAGTCTGTTGATTTTTTATATTTTTTTATACCTTATTCTTTTTTTCTTAACTTATGGGATGTGTTATATTCCTGTAATTTCTTACAAGCTATTTAAAGAGCGTCGATGACCGACGCTCTTTTTTATCAATGTGCCGCCCTAATTATTTCATTATTTAACTTATCGACGAGTTTATCATCCACCAATGCGCTAACCGTCCCATAGACCATAATCCCCATTATACCCACAGCGGCTACGGGAACCCCAGCGGCTAAAAGAACTGCACCGAGCGTCGCGGTAAAAATCCCCACAGCCACACTCGCCGCTAGCCCACCCACAACCCAGGATTCCACTTCCAATATCAATGGTCCCCAGTTACCGGTTTCATAACCTTCGATACTTTTCTCTCGTACTTTCTCAATTTTCATTACCTTATCTGCAACCTTAAAAGCTTTCCCGAGATTACCGAGTTTATTCGCCGCGTCCTGAGCTTTAAAACTCTTCCAGGCATTAACAATCGCATCTTTATCCGCTTTGTTGATTTTCATCGCTGGATTCGATGTAATCTTATTAATCGACTTCATTGCTTCATCATAACTTCTAATGTTTTTACCCTGGAAGTTTTTGATGTTATCAGCAATATCTTTCGCAACTGTCTTATATTTATCGCCCAGATGTTCACTCAACTTTTCACCGACATCAGCAACGATCTCACTCGTTTTAGTCAGTAATTCTTTTTCATCTTTTACTTTTTCTGCAGCATCCTCCTCAGCCTTACGCTTAGCTTCCGCATCTGCCTTTGCTTTTGCCTCTGCGGCCTTCCGGGATTCATCTGCTTTACGTTTGGCTTCTGCATCGGC
>NZ_JCAXDO010000044.1:0-5799 GCF_059740205.1 Serratia sp. LTN-2
CACTGCTCAGTGGCCTTGAGGCCACAGCTGCTGCAGGCCTTGGACTTGCAGCTCTGGCAGAAAAAGCGGGAATGGGTGCAGTCCGGTGAAGCGCAGCAGTAACGGCGCACGCCCATGGCGCAGGTGCCGCAGGCGAGCATGCGCTCGACGGTGAGTTTGGTCCAGTCGCTGAGGGCGTCGCCGTGTTTGTCGAGATAGCGGCTCCAGCCATCATCGTGTTGGAACAACAGCTTTGCGGGGCGCGGAATATACATGGTGCAGAGTCTACAGGGCGGCAGGGAACAGGAAAAGGGTGTCGGCGCCAGCCGGCTCACGTCGCAGACGTGCTCATTTTATGTGGGTGTTAACGCTGCGGTGGGGTATGCGCCACCGTGCGAACTGCCGGGCCGTCAGGCGGCGCCGGCGTTGATGTGAGGCAGGGGCTTAAAGACGGTAGAGGCAGCAGTGCTGCCGTGCTCGACCCGCAGGGGCGCTACGTTCAATAGCACGCTTGCAGATGCTATTCCCACGCTTTACCGGGCGGGTTTTCGGGATATGGGCCTGACACCTGATAACAAAGGAGGCTGGTTTTGGTTGTTTCAGCGCGGCTTCAGACGACATGGCCTCCAGTTATGCTGTCCGACAGGCCAAATGTTGCAAACTCATTCACTCTCAATCTGATTAGGCAGGCTGGGAGCTTTTAGTGAAGAAGTATAATCTATTGATTAATAAATTAATGGCTATTTAAATTAACCGATTAACGGTGTTTACTGTTCCGTTGCTCCCCAAACCCCGATCTTCCGACATACTGATTATGTCCCCTGAGGAGATCGCTATGCGCAAGATCCGATTCACTGAACACCAGATCATCGCCGTATTGAAGTCCGTCGAAGCCGGACGTACCGTCAAGGATGTGTGCCGTGAAGCCGCTATTTCGGAAGCCAGCTATTACAACTGGAAGGCAAAGTATGGCGGGATGGAAGCGGCTGATATTAAAAAAATCAAAGATCTGGAAGATGAGAACCGGAGGCTTAAACAGATGTTTGCTGATCTCAGCCTTGAGTGTCGGCCACTGAAAGACGTCATCGAAAAAAAGCTTTAAAACCAGCGATAAAGCGCGAACTCGTCAGCTATCTGACGGCGCAATTTGCCATGAGTTTACGCCAGGCCTGCAGGACGGTATATTTTTATCAGCCCGATGCCCGGCGTGATGAACGGTGATCCATGCGCTGACTGAACTGGCAGAACGCTATCCGCGCTACGGTTTTAAGAAGTTGTTCCAGCTGCTGCGCAGGCAGGGCAATACCTGGAACGCATAAACGCGTTCATCGGATTTACTGTCTGCTAAAACTGAATTTTCGTCGTAAGGGAAAACAGCGGCTGCCAGTGCGTAATCCAGCACCACTGGCGACGCCGCAAGCGTTAAACCAGAGCTAGTCCATCGATTTTATGCACGATGCGCTGGTCTGCGGCAGGCGCTTCCGGACCTTCAATGTGGTGGATGATTTAAACCGTGAAGCTCTGGCGATAGAAATCGACCTTAATATCCCGGCGCAACGCGTCGTCCGGGTGTTGGGCAGGATCGTGGTAAATCGCGGCTACCCGTTGAAGATGCGGATGGACAACGGGCCAGAACTGGTTTCACTTGCGCTGGCACAATGGGCCGAAGAACATGGCGTGCAGCTCGAATTTATCAAGCCGGGTAAGCCAACACAAAATGCTTTTATCGAACGGTTCAACCGGACATACCGGACAGAAATCCTGGATTTTTATCTGTTCAGAACACTGAATGAAGCACGGGAAATTACAGAGCGCTGGCTGACGGAATATAACAACGAGCGGCCTCATGAATCCCTGAATAACCTGACACCGGAAGAGTACCGGCTGATGGCTGAAAAACCGGAACTCTCAAAAAGTACGTGGAACTAAAGTTGGGATACTTACACAGGCAGCTGGCTTAAGAAACAAGAGGTGGAAGAATTACAGTATCGGTTAAGGTGTTGGCCTGAAGGAATACCAGCTTCCCAAGAACACATAGAGGATGTCTAAGTAGCTGGCATTTAAGTTATTACCGGTCACTTCTGAAAATAATCATTTTTCAGTGTGAAGTGGCCGTGAATGACTCCAATATAGAAGAACTCCATTCTCATTATGATAAAACCCAGATGACAAAAGACAATGAAAAAGAAATTGATAACAGAATAACAATAACCATGATAACAACAAAATCGAAAAAATCATTGTATTTCAATTGTACATTCTCAAAAACCCCAGCTTATACAATGGAATTTAAATGCAAGTTAAACAAAAACCACGTTAGATGCTAACTAACGTGGTTTGAATTTATTAATTATCACTATTTCAATGACTTGATTTTGGTAATGACTCCAACTTGACGTTACACACTCATATAAAGCGCCTGGCCAGTAAAAAAATCTGCTTATTACGGTCGATTTAGTTGCCTGATAAGGTCATCGGTGCCTTCATCGAAAAGCATATGTTTTTGTGCTGATCTATCAGAACTGATTTCTGGGAACCTATCAGCCATTTTGGGAACTCACGAGTAAATTGCAACCCAAGAATCAACCTTTAATTTTATTATAAATTATCGATGATATTGTTGATAGTAGACCAGAGCCCACTATGGCGCCAATCAAACTGGGCAGATTTACTAGAGAGAGAGCTCCGGTGTTCTCAAATATTCCATCTACAGCCGCTGCGCCCACACCACCACCAATTACCCCACAAATAACATTGGTAATGGTTCTTGTTATATTAGCCACACCCAATTGTTTGACAAATGGCAGGTAACCTGACAACCAGCCAATGACACCACCAATTACAAGATTTACAATAGTGTTAGTATCCATAAAGATATCTCTTTTTGTGCTTTGGGAGGAAGAATGTCATTTGTATATTTAAATATAGAGCACTATTTATTATTGGCAAGTTTTTATTCACTGCTACTCATCAGCAATGGATGGGCATTGTCTACCAATTCATTATTATAAGTATATTTATCAATGCGTTGGTCGATAAGCCTGCAAATATAGAGGTATTTCATTATGGTTGTGAAAAGCCTAAAATAAGCTAATGAAAATAAATTCACATCATGGTTAAAGTGATTGTGATAATAATTTAAAAAGCAATTATTTTAAATTCAGATGTACATGTTAAAAAATCAGTGATGCGATAATGCGTTATTATATCAGCATTATGTCGCGTCCGGATGACAGTGCAGAATATAGCAATGGCATACGCACAGTGCGTTAGGCTACCATTCGCAGAGGGAGTGTATACGACACAGGTTGGCTTAATAACATGAGGTATGAGTCTAAAAAATAGGGGAAACACAATGCCGGGGGAATGTTAGTGGTAATTGAAAGTATATCAGAATAATTTTCATTGGAATAACTAAAGTTACATTTATTTTTTTGCCACTAATAATATCTCAGCCACCTCGGAAAACTCAGTATTCAATATGTTGATACCATTATTCAGGGTTGCAATCATCAGAAAATACCATGTTGGGTGGCGCGGGAAAATATAATTGTTATTTAGAGACGACATTGACATTATCTACTGACTTGAGTCACTATAGTGTGACTACAAGGCAGCACCATAAAATATCCTCTGGTGCCACCTTATGCGAGAGAGTTCTTATTTATTATCTTCTAACAGATAGCGGTAGAGCAGCCCACCGATAGCACCACCAACCAGTGGCACCAGCCAAAATACCCACAACTGCTGCAACGCCCAGGTGCCCTGGAAGAGCGCTACGCCGGTGCTGCGTGCCGGGTTGACGGAAGTGTTGGTCACTGGGATGCTGATCAGGTGGATAAGAGCCAACGCCAGTCCGATAGCCAGAGGGGCAAAGCCCGCAGGAGCGCGCTTGTCGGTCACACCATGGATCACGATCAGGAAGAAGGCGGTCAGTACTAGCTCAATCACGATTGCGGCTTGCAGAGAGTAACCACCCGGGGAGTGTTCGCCGTAACCATTGGAGGCGAAACCACCTGCGGTGGCGTCGAACCCGCCTTTGCCGCTAGCGATAAAATACAGCACCGACGCTGCGGCGATACCGCCGATCACTTGAACGAGAACGTAAGGAATAACTTCTTTCGCCGAGAAACGACCGCTTGCGAATAACCCAACGGTAACTGCTGGGTTAAAATGCCCTCCGGAAATATGGCCGACGGCATAGGCCATCGTCACCACGGTCAGACCGAAAGCGATCGCGACGCCGAGGAAACCAATACCCAGCTGAGGAAATGCCGCTGCTAATACTGCGCTTCCACACCCTCCGAACACCAACCAAAATGTGCCAAAGAATTCGGCAAACAGTCTTTTTGACATAGATTCTATCTCACGAAATAGACTAACGGACGTTAGCCTATAAAACTATAGAACATTTTTTTTAATCTATCGAATTGCTTAATAATTTTTATTACAGGACTCGCGATACTAAGCAAAAGACAAAGTATTGCATCCGAGGGTTTCATCGCCAGTGGTGGCGAAGGGCAATCCCGTTGCGGTGCTGGAATAGACTCCTCCTTGTATCTCAAAAGTGGATTACAATGAACTGGCTTAGATTTGGCAAGGCCTGACCCTGAATATGATCCAGTCATAATCAGGAATAACCGGCTTGATGTTGGTTGTGTATTCTGGCAACCGGCAGACTTCTCAGCAAATTCTGACGGGACCATCCAGCCCAGCGCAGAATGGGGACGCCTCTGGTTATAGTGTATGCGCCAGGCCTCGATTTTGCACCGTGCATCCTCCAAAGACATAAACCAGTTCTCGTTCATGGTTAGGAGATTGAATCGACTATTTTTGAGATCCCAAACCATAGATCGTAGCGTGTCATACTCCCAGAGGGCGGGCAGTGCCGAGCTATTACGCGTAAAAATGCCAACTTTGTTGAGTTTTTAAACTAAAACCCATTTTTCAGGCGCACTTATCCAGAGCTGGGCTCTGAAGCCATCGTTTTTTCGCCATCCGGTGCAGCCTGTCAGAGAGCATTTTTGTAGCGTGTTCATCCGCCATAGCGCCGGCAAAACGCAGTCGGCCTTTGCACAGGATACACTGGTACGGATCGGTTCCCAGGAAGCCTTTTATCAGCACCGCGAACCCGGGCCGCTTCGGTTTTTCCCGTACCGTCATTTCCAGCGCGTCGTAAACCTTCGGCAGCAGCGAGCCTCGCTTGCGGTTGGCCAGAAAACCGTAGTACCGCCCCATTTTAAAATGCCGCGCCGGAATATGGCTGACGTAACGCTGTAGCATCTCCTCCTGGCTGATTTTCTGCCGTTTGTGCTGCTGCGTGCGGTGATCGTAATACTGATGCACCACGGCACCGCCGCGGTAGTGGCGCAGCTGTGAGGCCGCCACCGGCGGGCGCTTCAGATAACGGCCGAGGTATTTCACGCTGCGCCAGGCGCCGCGGGTCTTTTTGGCGAAATGCACTTTCCAGGCACAGCGATACTGGGCATGCAGGTAGCGGTGCCACCGGTCTTCGTTACGGATATGGCCGAGACCCGGCAGGGCGCCGGGATTGATGCGTGCATAGTTGTCGCTCAGCAGGTAAATGACGGCGTTGCGCCAGATGGCTTCCACCTCTTTCTTTTTAAAGAACAGCTGCCGCCAGGTGCTATGTTTGACATCGAGTCCGCCGCGGGTAACGGAAACGTGGATATGCGGGTGCTGATTCAGCTGTCGGCCGTAGGTGTGTAGCGCGCAAAAGATGCCGACTTCGATCCCCTGTTGGCGCGCCCAGCGGAGCATGGCGCGGGTGGCGCAGCGAAACAGGTCATTGAGCAGGGG
>NZ_JCAXDO010000045.1:0-4625 GCF_059740205.1 Serratia sp. LTN-2
GCCGAAAGCCCTGAACTGACGTTCAGGGCTTTTTGCTATGCGTAAAATAATGTCATGACTGTCTCTATTGTTTATAAAAATACCAATTTCGGGCGCATGTCCATACTCTCATAAGCATGCATAATGTTTTTGATGAGGTAAATTGTCAGCTCAATATATAATTGATAGCTCCAGATTATTATTTAAATAATAAAAATGTCTATTTATGAACATGTAGATAAGAGTTTTCCTGTTATATCAAAGATAAGTCTTAATTCTTCCGCGCATTCCTCGATAAATTTCACGTTAATTAAAACAAATATTAGCCAGGCGCCTCGAATCGAGTAGACTAGGCAACAGATTATTTCCGGATGAGTACTGAACGTTATGTCTACTGAAAGCGCGTCTTTAAAAAACCACAATACTTTTGCGCTCCCGGTCAACGCAGCGCACCTGATCATGGCCGATAGAATTGAGCTGATGCTCAAAGTTTGGCAACAAACGCGCAAGCGTCAGGAGCCGCTGCTGATTCTCGGTGAAGGTAGCAACGTGCTGTTCCTGGAAGATTTTGCGGGCACGGTGATGGTTAATCAGCTAAAGGGCATCGATGTTCGGGAAGATAATGGCGCCTGGTATCTCCACGTCAGTTCCGGTGAGAATTGGCACGATCTGGTGCAATATACGCTCCAGGCAGGCATCTGCGGGTTGGAGAACCTGGCCTTGATTCCCGGCTTAGCCGGCTCCGCCCCTATCCAGAACATCGGCGCCTACGGTGTCGAATTGAAAGATGTCTGTGAGTATGTCGATCTACTGGATTTCTCCACCGGCGCCATCGATCGCATTCCGGCAGCCGATTGTGGTTTCGGCTATCGGGAAAGCATTTTCAAACACCGTTTCCAAACCGGGTATGTCATTGTCGGGCTCGGTCTGCGTCTGAGCAAGCAATGGCAACCCAAACTGAGTTATGGCGATCTGACCAAGCTGGATCCCGCCACGGTGACACCGCTTCAGGTATTTGAATCCGTATGCGCGATGCGCCGCAGTAAGTTGCCAGACCCGCGTGAAACCGGCAACGCCGGCAGCTTTTTCAAGAATCCGCTGGTAAACGCGGGGAAAGCCGCTGAACTCATCGCGCAATACCCCGGCATGCCGCATTATCCGCAGCAGGGGGACCAGGTGAAGCTGGCTGCCGGTTGGTTGATCGATCAGTGCGAACTGAAGGGATATCGTATCGGTGGCGCAGCGGTACACCGCCAGCAGGCGCTGGTGCTGGTGAACCTCGACAATGCGCACAGTCAGGATGTGGTGGCGCTGGCGCGCCATGTACGCAAAACGGTGGCCGATAAATTTGGCGTGTGGCTGGAACCTGAGGTGCGCTTTATTGGCGCGACCGGTGAGCTGAATGCTGTGGCGGTGCTGTCATGAAAGATACCAAGGTCCCATTAAAGCTGATTGCACTGCTGGCCGACGGCGAGTTCCATTCCGGAGAACACCTCGGTGAGTCATTGGGCATGAGCCGTGCCGCAATCAATAAGCATATCCAGACCATTCGCGAGTGGGGACTGGATGTCTTTACCGTACCAGGCAAAGGCTACAGCCTTCCTGGCGCCATTCAGCTGCTGGAAGCCGAACGCATTCTCAGTCTGCTGGAAGACAAGCGCGTGAGCGTGTTGCCAGTCGTTGATTCCACCAACCAATATTTGTTGGATCGCATTGCCGAGTTGAACTCGGGTGATGCCTGCGTGGCTGAATATCAACAGGCGGGGCGAGGGCGTCGTGGGCGTCAGTGGATCTCGCCATTCGGTGCCAATTTGTATCTGTCGATGTTTTGGCGATTGGAACAAGGCCCGGCCGCAGCGATGGGGCTCAGCCTGGTGATCGGTATGGTGATGGCAGAAGTTCTGCAGCGTCTCGGTGCGGCAGATGTACGCGTGAAGTGGCCCAACGATCTTTACCTGAACGATCGTAAACTGGCGGGGATCCTGGTTGAATTGACGGGGAAAACCGGCGATGCGGCCCAACTGGTTATTGGCGCCGGCATCAATCTGGCGATGCGTGATACCAATGCCGGCGGAATAAATCAGGGATGGATCAACCTGCAAGAGGCCGGCATTAACATCGATCGTAATGAGTTGACCGCCACTCTGCTCAATGAACTGCGGCAGTCGTTAAAGCAGTTTGAGATAGATGGACTGGCGCCATTCATTGGCCGCTGGCGCGCGCTGGATAATTTTATCGATAGACCGGTCAAACTGCTGATCGGTGAGCGGCAGATTGTGGGTATCGCCCGGGGTATCGACTCACAAGGTGCGCTTTTGCTGGAGCAGGATGGGGAAATCAAACCCTTTATCGGCGGGGAAATATCGCTGCGCAGCGCGGAATAGTGAAGTAAAACAAGGGGGCGATAACGCCCCCTTGTTAGATCGGTTGGTTTATTTTCTTAAGCGCACGCTTTCAACGGCATGGTTGGCGCTTTTGGTCATAATCAGGCTCGCGCGTTCGCGGGTAGGCAGTATGTTCTGCTGTAAATTCAATCCGTTAATTTCATTCCATAATTGCGTGGCAATATTAATCGCTTCCGGCTCAGGCAATTTTGAATAGTTATGGAAATAAGAATCAGGATTGGAAAATGCGCCCTGACGGAATTTCAGGAAACGATTGATATACCAGCTTTGCAATAGCGTCTCCGGCGCATCGACATATATAGAGAAGTCGACAAAATCGGAAACGAATACGCGATGCGGATCGTGAGGATAATCCATACCGCTTTGCAATACGTTAAGCCCTTCCAGAATAAGAATGTCCGGCTGCTCGATGACTTTATTGCCTTCGGGGACTACGTCATAGATCAAATGGGAATAAACCGGGGCGGTGACGCGTTTGGCGCCGGATTTTACTTCCGACACAAACTTCACCAGGCTATGCATATCGTAGGACTGCGGGAAGCCTTTTTTCTTCATCAAACCGCGTTCGTTCAGCACCTTGTTAGGATGCAAGAAACCGTCGGTAGTGATCAGCTCAACGCTGCGGTGTTCCGGCCAGCGGCTCAGCAGGGCCTGCAACAGACGCGCGGTCGTGCTCTTGCCGACGGCTACGCTGCCGGCGATGCCGATGACATAAGGAATTTTTTGCCCGTCAGTGCCGAGGAATTGCTCCAGCACCGCCTGCCTACGCAGGTTGGAACTGATATAGAAGTTCAACAGTCGTGACAGCGGCAGATAAATCTGCGCAACTTCTTCCAACGAGAGATCTTCGTTAATCCCTTTCAGTTTAACGATCTCTTCTTCCGACAACGTCAGCGGCACCGAATCTCGCAACGCAGCCCACTGGGCACGATCGAACTGTAGGTAAGGCGTTGCTAAAGATTGATCTCTTTTTATCATAAGCCAAATTCTGCCTGTTAACGCAGGTTGGGAAAGGCGCCGGACGCCAACTCCAGAGAATAAACAAGCTGCATATTATAGACAGCTTCGTTTTTGGCGTAGACTTTTTTCGCAAAAGTTGTCGATAGGCAGCAGTTTATGTCAATTGTGCGAAGCGGCGCGCAGTTGATAAAGCGGGGTTGCAAGGCGGCATCATTGAGTCAGGATACCGCCTCGAGGCTAGCTGGCAATAGCGCGTGAAGAGGGGGTCACGATGAACAGACGTTTGTAATAAATGACGGTCGGGTGGTAATAGCCATCGGGCCCGGCTGCATAATCCGGTATTTCTCCCAGACAGCGATAGCCCAGGCCGCGGTAAAACGCCTCCGCCGCCGAGCCTGCCTGCGTATCCAGGTACAGGAGCCCGCGCCGCTGTTGCAATGCCGCTTGCTCCAGCGTCTTCATCAGCGCCTGGCCGACGCCGTTGCGACGAGCTCGGCTGTGAACCAGCAGCTTCACCACCTCCGCACGATTGCGGCCGCTCGGCTTCTGACAAAGTTCGAGTTGCACGGTGCCAACGACGCCGCGCTCGTCGCGTGCAATCCACAACAGCCGTTCACCCTTAGCCAGAGCAGGACGAAGACTGTGGAAGTAACTTTCGGCATCTTCATGGGGGATTAAGGTATCGTAGCCCACCGAAGCGCCGTGCGTGATGGCATCGGTCAACAGGTGGGCCAACTCGTCGCGGTAAATTGGGAGCGTAGCGGCGTTGACAGGCACTATTTTCATCGGTCATTCCTCCAGGATGGGGGTAATGAAGATAAGCAATAACTGCGCCAGAGCGGCGAAAGGCATGACGCCGGCGAAAGGGCGAGGAATAAATGTAGTCCATGCCGCACCACGGGGCAGCTATCTTCTTTTTGGTGCATCGATCCCGCTCACAGTTTACCGCTGTGGGTTAAGCGTTATGAGAAGCCCGACACGGAGAAAGGGGCGCTCAAGGCTTGCCAAAAGTGGATAAAATTGTAGAGAATGATTGCCGCGGGTGATGAATGTTTGCACGCTGCAGGCTGCGAATGGCATGACAGCATGCAAAATTGACTGATTTGTGAGCGAAAGTGCGCGTAAAGCAATTTTTTTGTTGCATAGGTCGCCCGCTCTACCTAGAATGCGCTGCACTTGATGCCGGCTTAGCTCAGTAGGTAGAGCAACTGACTTGTAATCAGTAGGTCACCAGTTCGATTCCGGTAGCCGGCACCATTCAAGTCACAAGTAGTTAAAATC
>NZ_JCAXDO010000045.1:4711-5411 GCF_059740205.1 Serratia sp. LTN-2
AATCTTGCCTTCGGCGATTAACTGAGATGCGATAAATACCGCAGCGGTTGATGGCGGGAGGAGAAGGCGAAAGCCTTCGGCAAGGTTCGAGCTGTGCAGCGCAAGGCGCAGCCGGCCCGAAGGATGCGAGCCGAGTGATGAACAATCCTGCTCCATCCCAAAATTCTACAGAAAAATCAGGTAGCCGAGTTCCAGGATGCGGGCATCGTATAATGGCTATTACCTCAGCCTTCCAAGCTGATGATGTGGGTTCGATTCCCACTGCCCGCTCCAAGATGTGCTGATATAGCTCAGTTGGTAGAGCGCACCCTTGGTAAGGGTGAGGTCGGCAGTTCGAATCTGCCTATCAGCACCACTTCTTAATTTCTCGCCCCCTGATTTTCTTTCTGTTCTGGATTCAACGAGCAAATGCTTGGTTGATGTGGTGATACCACCGATTTATCCGTGTCTTAGAGGGACAATCGATGTCTAAAGAAAAGTTTGAACGTACAAAACCGCACGTTAACGTCGGTACTATCGGCCACGTTGACCACGGTAAAACTACCCTGACTGCAGCGATCACTACCGTACTGGCTAAAACCTACGGCGGTTCTGCACGTGCTTTCGACCAGATCGATAACGCACCAGAAGAAAAAGCTCGTGGTATCACCATCAACACCTCTCACGTTGAGTATGACACCCCGACTCGTCACTACGCGCA
>NZ_JCAXDO010000046.1:0-5320 GCF_059740205.1 Serratia sp. LTN-2
GGGTGCGCAGCGGCCGCCCTGGCGGAGTGGGGCTCGACGACCGGACAGCAGCGCTGGCCGGGAGCCGAAGGGGGCCATCGCCCTGCCCTGTTTTCGGGGTATGGCCATGCAGCTGCAGCTTACAAAGTTAACCGGCAGGACGCCGGATATGACGCACAGGCTAAAGAACATCGGGCACACCAGGCCGAAGCCAGGTATGAGCAGGTAGCTCACAGAGTTTCGAATTCAACAAAATCAGGCAGGACAGGCAGGAGGGAGGATCAGGCAGAGGGAGCAGAGGGGCAGCGCCGGAGGCGCGTCCCCCTTCCCCCGTTCCCCGAAGGGGAACAGCCCTTCCCGCAGGTTCAGGCGTGCGGTCGCGTCGGGAAGGAAAAAGGGGCTACCGGCGAACCGGCAACCCCTTCATAAAGGCGCTTCAGGCATATCAGGCCAACTCAGCTCCTGAAAAGGCGGGGTTTCCCCCGCCTCCAGGTTGCTACTTACCGTTGGATTCGTAAGCCAGGCTTGCCGCGACCTCCCTGTCCCCGTCCTTTAGCCGGAGTTCGCATAAGCGGTTCCGGGTCAGGCATGTGAATATTAAGAGCGTTATACACACGATTAATACGCACCAGATAAGGGCGTTTCGCGGCAGTTTCATGGTTTACTCCTCCTTGCAAATTGCACGGTAAGAGGCCATACTGGTGTTGACTAGACATTCAGTGGGCCTCGTGGGTTAATGAAAATTAACTACGGGGCTTTCTGCTTTCTGCCACACAACACGGCAACAAACCACCTTCACGTCATGAGGCAAAAAGCCTCAAGCGCCATCGCCATTATATCCCGTTGTCGATCATCTGCCCAGGAATAACAGTCTGAAAACTGTATAAATCCTCATTGTTTTTCCGCGTCATCCAGTTCCTGAATATCCCAGAGCATCACGAATTTCAGCGGCTCGCTGTTCGCTTCCGGCGGCCACGCCGGCGTTATAGACAAGGCTGATCATCGACTGCACTGTTTCCCAGTCATCCCGCTCCAGCCGGGCATCAAGACGGTACAGGATCTTCCCGCTTTTAGCATGCCGGAACACGGTACCCGTTTCTTTTTTGTCGAACCTTCGGCTGATAATGCTCAATATCCCTCCCGGTTATCCGTACCTTCTGACCACTCGCGGATCTGGTCTTCGAGCGCCTCAAGATGCCTGTCTATACTCACAGCCAGCTGCTCGCTTTCGGTTTCCAGCCAGCCACTGAGTCCGTCCCACTCGCAGCACATCTCTTTCAGCTTTGCAGACATGGTACGGAGCTTGTTACGCTGGCTACGGGCGACTTTCAGCTCCGTCTTGCAGGGGTTATTTCTCATTCGCCCCCCTGCTGGTATCGCAGCTTGTTCGGTACCTGCCAGCGCTCAGCAGTACGGACAGGCTCCGGAGTCTCCCGCACGATAAACGGGATTTCGTACATCACTGCATACAGCGGCTCGCCGCTGATGCGAAGCCAGTCAAGTTCCTTCAGCGACGCGAACCGCGACTGCCAGCGCCAGAACGGTCCGGCAAGCTCTGCCGCGTCAAACTCGTCGCTCCACCGGGTGTACCAGGTACAGACGGTTTGCGGAGACTGAAAATTCAGGTCGATTTTCGCCTGCTCCAGCAGATTCTGGCGCAGTTTCCAGCGCTGTTCATACTCACGAGACTGACGGCGAAGTTCGCGCGTGGTCTTAATGCCGGACCTGTGCAGCCGTCGCCCCGTGCGGGTGTGCATGACTTCAGGAAACAGTTCGGCCTGTACGTCAATCGTGAGCGGCAGCGGGCAGGCTTCGCCACTGGTGGCAATCATCGTGTTAAGTGCCTCCTCGACCTGTTTCAGGTTCGAATGACGGTTATTTGGCACCCAGTGCAGGCCAGGTATTTTATTAGCAACCGTGGCGTTGAGGCGTCCGCTGCCCGTGAGAAGGCGCAGAAAAGTACGCACATACGGCATGGCGGGCAGCCGTGCACCGCGTTCGCGGGCAGACTCAACATGGCTGATAGCCTGTATTGCAGCCTGACGGGCTGGCTTCAGGGAAACGAGCGCGTGTGAGGACGGGATCATGCTGTCACCTCCCCGCTCATCAGGTTCGCCACGGTGCTGGCAGTGCAGTTAAAGCGGCGCATACCTGCCATCTGCGCGATCAGTTGACTGATCCGGTCGGGCTGGAGCGTGTCGCTCTGGTAAAGGGTACGCACCACTTCCCCGCCGGAGGAGAGCAGCACCAGAAGCCAGTAAGGCGAGACTTCGCCGGGGCTGCACACGCACAGATGCCAGTCATCACTGCCGTCCGCGCTGAAGCGGCACTGGACGGGGAAGAAGCCGCCGAACTCGCTGCGGAACTCGGCGCAGACGCGCCATCCTTCAGGTGTCGACAGGAGGCCGGTCACGGCATCGCTGAGGGCGCGGCGCGCGTCCTCACCCTGCTGACGGATAAACTCCAGGTCTGTGGCGGTCAGGGTGTTGATTCGGTTCAGGTCATATTGCATGGTCATATCTGTTCCCGCCGCCCGAAGGCGGCGGCCTCCGGTATTAAGCAGCGTGATCAGTGGTATCAGCGTCGGATTCAGTGGCTTCTTCAGCCTCAGCGGCTGGCGCAGGGCGCACCATCCAGTCAGGCAACCAGCCCTGAGCATTCAGATCCTGTTCGGCGGCCTTCGCCGCATCGCGGCGCTTGAGCTTCACAATCTCTCCGGCGCGGGCACTCAGTCCGGCTTCTTCGTAGGCTTTGCCAATCTGGGCGATGGTGAGCTTGCCGAAGTAGCTCTCTGCACCCGGTTGCCACCACTTACGCAGGTCAAAGTCCAGCGCCGCTTCCAGCCCGTCCAGTTCGCTTTTCTGCGTATGGTTATACATACGTTCCTGAATACCGTTGATACCGTGCGCTGCACAGAATCCCAGCAGGGTGTTCACCTGCTCTGCTGACCATGACAGCAGCCAGGTAAAATCGAGATGCCAGTTTTCGGGCAGCGTTGCCTGAAGCGCTTCTTTCTGTGCACTGAGCGCCCTCAGCGCCTTCCCTTCCTCACCGGATGGAGCCAGTGATGCAAGGTGATACTGATTCGAGGTCACATAGGCTTTCAGCGGTTCACTGCGTTTGCCGTGGGTGCGGTCAAAGAGCGCAAGACACAGCGTCCACGTCAGGAGTGCCACCGATACATCAGGGCGACCCGCCAGTTCTGCCTGAACGGCGAGAGTGCGCTCCGCAGACATGGCCTTAACCAGCGTTGCCGGATAGGCGTCGGCGGGAATGTCAGGTGTGGTGTATGTGATCAAGTTCTTTTCACGTTCCTGACGCGCCTGTTCTTCTGCTGCCCGGTCTTCGTCGGTCAGCTTGCGGATACCAGGCTGAACCTGAAAATTGCTACCGTCCCATGACACCCAGATACCGTGGGCGGCGCGAAATTCCGGCGTGGCTTCGCGGTACTGCGCCTCGCAGTAAATGTCATCGATCTGCTGCTGAAGCTCGTATTCGTCATCATGGGTTTCAGTGGCCTCCATTTGTTCTTCCAGCTCACTGACTCGCTTCCGTTCTTCTTCCGTCAGGACAGCTTTCGGCATGGCAAAACGGTACAGTTCACCGTCCTCACCGCTGGCGCGCAGTTCCGTCATACGGTACTCAGCCCAGCCCCAGCCCTGCTCCTGCTTAACGCGGGCGGCGAGTACGGTGAGCTTGCCAGCCAGCAGAGATTTCACCAGCGCCGCATCGGCAAAGGTGCTGTCTTTATCGCTGAACAGGTCGGCACTCAGCGTACCGCCAGCGGCGGTATAGGCTTCCTCGCCCACATACTCAAACATTGGGTGACTGATGGCCATCTTGTCGTCAGTCACCATTTTGCGCAGGGTCTGTACGGCTGGATCGCGCCACTGTTCAACAGCCTCTTTCCAGACCTGCTCCTGACGCTCATGGGTATCAGCAAGTGTCAGGACTTCACACTGTTCAAGGGAGATTTCATCCCGCGCCAGAGCATCCAGCAGGGAGGGGGCAAGATTCGCCAGCTTCAGGCAGCGCTGAACGTGGCGCGGGTGATAGCCCATCAGTGCGCCGATCTGAGAAGCCGTTTTACCTTCCTGCTGAAGGGTACGAAAACCGATAATCTGCTCGGCGGGATGCATGTTTTTACGTCGACCGTTCTCGATCATCGAGGCCGCCACAGCCATCTCCACGGGCAGGACTTTCACCGGAACAAACGGCGTGTCTGCATCGAGCACACCGCGCATCACCAGAATGCCTGTGCCTCTGCGGCGACCTTCCCCGCCGACAATGCCGATCGTACCGTCCGGCAGTTCTGCACCGATCAGGTTTTGCAGGATGCCCATTGCCTGAATGCTGTCTGCCATCTCTTCCACTTCCTGCTCGGTATGCGGAATGATGCGCGAGTTTAAGTCAGTGCGTGACAGGCGGGAGTACGGGAAGATTTGCACGGGCGTATCAGCGAGCAGCTGGACGAGCTTCTGCTCGGTAGACTGCGCGATTTTTTCCGCAGATTTTGTCTGGCGGGTGGTCCTGGCTGTTTTTTTTGCCGTAGTATTAGTGGCGACCATGATTTTTACCTCTCAGTGATAGTTGTGGTTAGCCGTGGCCGGATTGCCTTCCGGTCACGGCACTCGGTTAACCAGTAATGCGTTTCGGGTGTGCTGCCAGTGCCGCAAAGGACGGATAGCCATCCAGAACCTGCATCATGACTTTTGCCCCTTCCAGCATCGCTTTATCCGTTACGCTGCCGCTGTTTTCACACACGTTGATCGTTGCCACGATCCCCGATTTCACATCTGAAAAACGCTCATACATGCGGTTGCTGAACAGGACACGTTTGCCTCCTGCCATCACCTGCCAGTTGTTGCAGTCGTTAAAACGGGTGTCCACGTTGTCAAACTCGACCACGTGAGTGTCGCTGGCCTGAATACGGAGCAGCTTCACGATTTCGGTGCTCTGCCCGACCTTTCTGGTCGTCTGGCGGGTGTTAAGGTTCTGCATGGTTCCTCCTTCTCTGGGTTAAGGCCGGACGTCCGGCCTCCGGTTACATCTGCACGTATTGCAGGTTGCGCTTCAGTTCAAAAAGAAAATCCGGTTCAAACGACCAGGCGCGCCAGTTAAGCGTTCCGTTGGTGCGGATCTCCACCTGCACGTCGCCGTATCGGGACACATCGGACAGGGTGACGGTGACACCCGCTTTCAGCGCAGTGGCCTGAGCCACCCACTCCCGTGCGACAGAAACAGGGTTTTGTTCTTCCCCCATCTTCCTGGAAGATTCTTGAGCGGCGGTTTTGACGTTGACGTTTCGTGTGTGCATCCTGGTTTTCTCCTGTGGTGATGG
>NZ_JCAXDO010000047.1:0-5072 GCF_059740205.1 Serratia sp. LTN-2
TCGGCGGCGCGGTCTTCCAGTCGACCTTCGGCTGGCCGGTGTTCGCCGAGCTGCGCCGCCTGCTGCGCGCGCGTCAGCACGGCGATCGCACCCGCAGCTATCAGGGGCGGCATGTCTCGCTGCATGTGCCGGAAAGCGGCGACATCGGTCTGGTGCTGCCGAATTTGCGGCTGCAGCTGGCGCCGGACACCTTCACCGCGTTCGAGGCCGAGCTGCTGACGCAGCTGGAGCACCCGGCGGCCACCGCGGCGCTGGCCGAGCTCGCCGCGCTGTACGGAGATCTGTAACCATGACGCATTCACCGCAAGAAAACCGCCAGGGGCAACATCCCGATCGCGCCATCAGCAATAAGGAAGAAGACCGCTATGGTTTCACGCACATTGCCACCGAGTTAGCCCGCGCCATTCAGGGGATCGGCCGGGAGGGCAGTGCCGTGATCGGTATCGAAGGCGCCTGGGGAACGGGGAAAACCAGCCTCCTTAATCTGCTGCGCACGGCGCTGGCTGAACAACAGGAAAGACAGACCTTCGTGCTGACGGTTTCCCCCTGGCTCGACGGCAGCGATACGCCTCTGGTGGCGTCCTTACTGCTTCCGGTCGCCGCCATCATTGCCGAGGAAGAAGAACGCCGGCTTTCACCCGGGGAGCGGGCGGAACTCAAAGAAAAAAAAGCGCTGACCCGTACCGCCCGGACGCTGATGGACTACACCCGGGCCACCGCCCGGAATCTGGCGCCTGTCGCTAAGATCGCCGCGCTCATTCCCGGCGCCCCCGACGTCAGCAACGCACTTAACGCCGTGGCAGAGTCGAGCTGGCTGAAAGAAAAAGAAAAAACTACGGCCGACATGCGCACCGAGATTGCCCAAAAAATCGAGGAGCTGGATCTGAGCTTCATTGTCCTGCTGGACGATCTCGACCGCCTCGAACCGGCACAGGCCGTGGAGGTGATCCGGCTGGTGAAGTCGGTCGCGGATTTTCCCCGCTTCCGCTACCTGCTCTGTTATGACAAAGCAGTGCTGTCACAGGCCATCAGCCAGGGGCTGGGCGTCGCCGACGGCAGCCTGTACCTGCAGAAAATTATCCAGATCGCCTTCGCACTGCCGCGCCTGGAATCCTTTGCGTTGCGCCAGCAATTTCACGATGCCGCCATCGAGTTATACCAAACGGTGAATGATTTCCCCCCGGAGAAGGGCATACTGGCTGACCTGACGGCAGTCGCGAATATTTATGGCGCCACGCTGAAAACGCCCCGGGAAGTTCAGACCGTCCTCAATGCACTGCGGTTCCGCTATGCGGGCATGCGGGACTATGTGTATTTCCCCGATCTGTGCTTCCTGCAGCTGCTCCGTACAACGAATCCGGGTCTGTATGACTGGGTGGAAGAATACCTGTCGGAATGGAACGTGGTACAAGCCGAAGATGGTCAGGTCAGTGACGAGGAGCAAAAAGCCCTGGTAGGCAGCCTTGAGCACCACCTGAAGCGCTATTTCCCTGCGGCAGCGCATTCCGCATATATGTTGGGCCAGTGGGTTCCGGGGATCTTTGGTGGGCTGACAGAATACCCCGTCAAACTCTTTGCACGGACTGGACCGCAGGAAAGTGCCATGCAGACAGCAGGGAAGCGGCTGAGCAGCCAGGTCTACTGGCGATACTACTTCGCCTTCTCCGCACCACAAAATGTCCTGTCACCACAGATTTTTGACCAACTCTTCACGCTCGCCAGCCAGCCTCAAAAGCAGCAGGAACTGGCGGAATGCCTGCTCGGATATATCCAGAGCAAGAACTTATCCTCCCGGACCTGGTTTGAACACATCCTGACCCAGCTGACATCCCCCCTGATTGAGGCCAGAACGTCGGCCGAGTGCCGGGGTTTGCTGCAGTTCTTCTGCAACAACGGAGATATCATGGTGGAACGCTATCGGCAAGACAACGAGTGGTTTGCGCTGCAGGACCTGGATACCTACAGCGTGGCGGACCGGCTAATCCAACGAATGCTGCGGGAGGATGTTGCGTCCACGATGAAGTTCCTGATTGCTCAACTCCAGAGCGGCAAAGCCTGGTACTGGTGTGCGGAATATGTCCGTCACCTGCTGTGGCAGCATGGGATAGTCGGAGACAGAACGGGCCATCAGCTGGAAGAGTGGATGGAGCGGAGTAACGTCGTCATCTTACAGCAAACCATGGGGAAGAGACTGAAAAGCCCGACCATCACCGATCAGCTGCCGGCCTTTGCTCTGCTGAATTGGTATATTTGGGCATGGCGAGATATCAGCGGGGCTCCGGTAGTACGGAAATGGGTTAAGAGCCAGGTCAAAGAGGATGACGCTTTTCTGAACCTGCTGCTGCTGCTTCGGTATTATGGCACCAGTAGCGCGCAGGGATATTATCAAGCGCTGCCACTGGCAGATATGACCGAATTTCTGGGCGATATTAAAACAGTGACAAACCGGATTGAGAGCATCAAGCAGGCCGGACGTTTTCCAGAACGGGTTAAACAGGTCGAACAGTCGATCAGGAGAAGCCGCTAATCATCGTGGAATTCATTGTGGTTCATCGCGGGGCAGGGGGCCGACGACGGCCCGCTGCCGTTCCTGTCCCTGCACCTCAGCGGCGCTGTCTTCCAGTCGACCTTCAGCTGGCCGGTGTTCGCCGAGCTGCGCCGCCTGCTGTGCGCGCGTCAGCACGGCGATCGTACCCGCAGCTATCAGGGGCGGCATGTTTCGCTGCATGTGCCGGAAAGCGGCGACATCGGTCTGGTGCTGCCGAATTTGCGGCTGCGGCTGGCGCCGGACACCTTCACCGCGCTCGAGGCCGAGCTGCTGGCGCAGCTGGATCGCCCGGCGGCCGCTGCGGCGCTGGCCGAGCTCGCCGCGTTGTACGGCGATCTGTGAGCGCCGCAGTAACGCAATATTGTCATATTTGCCCTATAGTTAGGGGCGATCGCCGTGGCGCGGTCTTGTAGCAACTGTTCATTTTTAACCAATGGATCAAGACATGAGAAAATCTACGATTTCCGCTCTGCTGTTACTGTGCATGACGCCGGCGTTGGCGCTCGGTGCCGCACCGGCCCCCCACGCCATCATCAAAACTGCCCCTGTTTACCCTGAACAAGCCCTGTCGAAAAGCACCAGTGGCGTCGTCAAGGTGAAATACGATATCGAGCACGACGGCACGGTCAGCCATGTGCGTATTGTGCAAGCGAAGCCTGCCGGGGTCTTTGACGAAGCGGTGCTGTCTGCCATGAAAAGCTGGCGCTTTGAACGCGATAAGCCGGTGAAGGATCGCGAATTTACCTTTAACTTCAACACCAAACCAACCAACTCGGTCTATGGCAACGGGGTTCCGTTTCGCTGATCACCCGCAAAGCCGATATGATGGCAAGTTCGAAAGATGAAAAAGGCCGATGTCCAGGGAGGCGCGAATGACCAAAGCGTATTATTGGAAAAGTCAGGTGTGGGGCGTGACGTACTTTTTTATCGCGCTCTATTATATCCACATCTTCCAGCCAAGCGTGAATGTTCCCCTCTCTCTGGTCGCCGCCATCCTGAGTCTGTTGCTGTATCCCTGCGCCAAAAAAGGCATTGAAACGGCCGCCCTGCAGTTCACCAGTGAAGCATTCTGGCACCGTGGGTTGTTCGTCGATACCATCGGTAAAAATGGGGTACTGATCCTGTATTATGCCTTCTGTTATGTCCTGGCCCTGCCGCTGGGCGCCCTGTATCTGTTTGCCCTGTTCCTCAGAAATAAAAAGGCCGCGTAAGCGGCCTTGCTTTACGTTATAAGCGGCCTTGCTTTACGTTAAATGCCGGCCGCTTTGTTGACCTTCTCCACAAGCTTTTCATCAACCAGCACGCTGACCAGGGTCATGATGATGGCAAAGCCAAAAATGCCCAGCGGCGTACCCAGTATCACGCTGTAGGCAAACGCCGTCAGCGCCGTGGCGGCCATGCCCGCCCCGAGGGTCTCAATCTTCACGAAAAGGGGTCTGAAGTTCTGCGTCCGGATCGCTTTGGGCAACTCGACAACGAAGACATCGTAGGCATCGATGGCCTTGCCCGTGTAGTTGAACGCCTTGCTGAACTTGGCAAGGTTCTGGGCGATATGCTCTCGGCGCACCGACTCCAGCGCTTTGGCCACCGCTTCGCGATCGGCGACGCTGAATTTCTTGTTCAGCACGTCCTTGTACTTCTCAAACGCCTTCAGCGCCTCCTCCGCATTTTTGAGCGTTTTCCCCTTGGCCGCATCGGCCAGCTCTTTGGCCACCTTGGCGGACTGCTCGCCAAATTTCTCCGTCAGTTCCTTGTAAAAATCCGCCGTCGTCTTGATGGCGTCTTTCATCGCCTCCTCTTCCTTCTTCCTGGCCTCTTCGGCCTTACGATCCGCTTCCGCTTTCTCCAGCCGCTGCAGGTTATCACGGGCGGCATTCAGGTTTTTCGAGGCATTGTCAAACTCCTGATTGGCGAGGTTGAGATCGCGGTTTGCCGCATCGACCTGGGCCCGCAGTTTGTTCACCTCTGCCTCATCCTGTTTCAGCTTATCCAGGATACGTTGTCTGTTTTCTTGCTCCGAAGGGATGATTGAAGGGCCTGGGAGATGTTTATCGATCAGCTCTTTCGTACGGTCTCGCGTTACGATTGCGGAACTGAGGCTGGTCTGAGTACGGTAAGTGCTGCGTTGAAGATCATCGCGTTTTTGCTTCGCAGTGTTTAACCGGCTTTCAGCCTGCTGAACATTCTTTCTCGCCGCCTCGATGTTATGCGTCGCTTCCCATTCAGCCTGTTTGCGTTTCGCTTCCTCCTCGGCGCGCCGTTTGGCTTCCGCTTCTGCCGCTTTGCGTTTGGCTTCTTCTTCCGCCTTACGCTTTGCCTCTTCGGCCGCCTTACGTCGGGCTTCTTCTTCTGCCTTACGCTTGGCGGCGTCTTGCTGTTCCTTTTGCCACTGCTGATACGCATTGGTCAGGCCAGGCACTGCCACATTGGATTTTCTGTACCCGGTGCGATCATTCCCTTTGCCGCCGCCGTTGATCTCGTATTTTTGCGTGATCTCGGTCATGACCTTGTTGTTGTCAAGCCA
>NZ_JCAXDO010000048.1:0-385 GCF_059740205.1 Serratia sp. LTN-2
ACTCAGAATGGCGTCAAAACTCGAGTTTTAGCTTACACCTCAGAAACCATTTACCATAACATCCCTTCCGCGCACCGCTAAAAACGACTCGCGGCGTTTCCGGTGTCTACAGGATGAAACGGAGAGGAAACACCCCAGAAAACCACCGGAAACGCGCCTGATAAAGTTTAGCCTGATGCATACCTATGCAGCCAGGTGAATGCGCACCGGTTACGCAGAAAACAGGGTATCAAAGCCCTGTTTTCGTCACTTCACAGCTCCATCGTCGGCCCTTGCCGCTGTTTCTGCCTTGAGCGTTCCAGCTCCAGCGTTTTCTGGTGCTGCACCGCGCGCTCCTGCTGCCGGTGTGCCTCAATCGCGCTCAGCCTTTCGACAACCGGCGCAG
>NZ_JCAXDO010000048.1:576-1343 GCF_059740205.1 Serratia sp. LTN-2
TGTGCTATTTCCCCGCCAGTATCATCCAGCTCGAATCCTCGCCGTATCGTCCCGCCTCCGTGTTCACCTTCACGCAGCGTCGCCCCGCCTCCCCGCATGTCGACAGTTGCACACCGCTGTTCTTCTCCGACAGCATGGCCTGCGTGGCCTTCTGCTCCCGGAGGGTCTCGTAGTTGTCGACTATCTGCTGCCCCTGCCACCACAGCACGCTCCCGCTCGTCCCTATCAGCAGCACCGAGACCAGGGTGATCGTGAGCCACGTCCGCCCTACCATACGCAGCACGCTCAGCCGGTTCGACTGCATGGCGGCGTTCATCCCCTGTTCGTGAGCGCTGATAGCGTTGCTGATTCGCTTCGCGCTGGCGTTCAATTCCGCTTTTACACACTGTTCGTGCTCGCTGAATGCGGCTTTCAGCATCTCGCCGGTACTCTGCTGCTGCGCTTTCGATTTCTGCTCTAAGTCCTTCGCCAGCGTTAAAAGACTGTTCATAGATGGCTCCCTTCAATCGGATGTTTCGCCCCCCGTCCGGGTCGGCAATGCTGATGCTGCTTTTCGTCGTGCGCACCACCTCAAAACCAGCAAGTTCCAGCGCCTCAGTCACGTCCTGACGCGTTTTCAGCTCCCCGGTCGAGGCTAACGCCAGTAAACCCCGCGTAATCGCCTGAGCGGCTTCCTGCTTCGCTTCCGGCAGCGCGGACGGCGTCACCAGCGCACGCCGGTTTTCCGGCGCGTTCGGATCGTGCAGCCCCAGCCTGCCGTTCACGAT
>NZ_JCAXDO010000048.1:1709-2159 GCF_059740205.1 Serratia sp. LTN-2
CCCCGCTCCGCCCCCGCGCCCTCGCGGGTGAAACTTAACGATCATCGTCTGCCCCCTTTTCCAGCACCGCGTGCCGAAGCCGCTCGAGTCCTGCATCGATGGCCATCAGCGCGGCGATAACCTGCACCCGGTCATGTCCGGTACCGCCACTCCCGTTAACCTGCCGGGCAATCTGGTTGAGGTTGTTCCCCATGCCGGCAAGCTGACGAAGCAGCGCCGGCGAGATCGACGGAAGTTTACCTACACGCGCTGGCTTCTCGTCCAGGCACGTCTGGCGCATCCAGGCTGCGAGCTGTTTACCCTCGCAGCGCTCCAGCAGACGCCGGTGCTCATCTTCCGTTACCCACATCGTGAGCATCTTGCTGCGTTTATCTGCCAATCCAGCCTCCTGATAACGCCGGGACGGGCGGGAAATGCTTTCCCGGGCGGCGCGGTGTTGGACAAGCCGCA
>NZ_JCAXDO010000048.1:2244-2468 GCF_059740205.1 Serratia sp. LTN-2
GTAAAGCGGAGTGGTAGTTCAGGAAAGTGCATTATGCGGCTGGTGTGATATGTGACTCAGGAGTGGCCGCAATACGATATACGGACAGATGAAATGACGCCTCCTCGCTCATTCGCTCACTACGTTCGGTCATGATACTGCGGCGGGCGTTGCGGATTAACAGGAAAGGGCTTTGATGGTAGGAGCGCTCAAATCAGAAGGAGCTAGGAAAAGGATGCGGTATT
>NZ_JCAXDO010000048.1:2996-5043 GCF_059740205.1 Serratia sp. LTN-2
AAGAAGATACGCGTTTACTCTTCGCCTCGTCAATGAAGGGTCGCATTAATTCTGCGACTTGCGCATCTCTTCTACAATACAGTACAGTTACTATGAAGTTGACGTATCCGTCACCTCATATGCTTTGTACTAACTCACGAAAAAACGGAAATAATATGTTAGCTCACGTGGTCGAACTTAAAAAAGCGACGGAACCATGCTCTTCTGGCACAGCCGGAGCATTTCGCCAGCGCGTGAAAGCAAGACGAGCAGAGCAAGGCCGATCAAACCAACAGCCTGAAAAACTCTACGGCGTACTGGTAGGCTAAATGAGCCGGTTAAACCCGGCTCATTGGTAGATACAGAGCGAAATTTTTACTTGTCCCAAACAAGTTGTCCTCGCTAAATCCATAATCATTTATAGCTATCTCTCTGACTTTGCTATTTGGCTCATAGATGGCTGTGTACTCGCTTCCCATCGCATTCGCGACAGTAACAACATACGTAACAGAAATATCCAGTGCATATCCTGAAAGCGCCGTGTCATAAGGGGCTGATTCAAGGTAATGCAGCTTGGTTACCACTTTACTATCAGAAACCCCACCACCAATCAGAGCGCATAGCTTACCTTCTGATTTAATGGCACAGACGAATGCGCTAGGGTTTTTCAAATAGCCGTTATAGAGCTTAACCCAGTCCCATCCACCATTAGGTGGTAGTCTTGCAACACCGTTAGGATCAACAGCCCCAATCCATCTCTTTGACATTTCCACGTCACTTAAAGATGCAATTTCTAAACTCCAATCCAAACTTTTAAGTTCATCAAACGCCCCCACTACTTCTGACGCAGCAACATCATATCTCTGCTTATATCGGTGACGAACAGCTTTCATGTCGTTCATTCCCACTCAGCCCCCACTTCCTGCATCCTAGAAAATAGAGCGTTGTAACGCTCATCTCTTGCCCATCCGTTTGATTCATATGATTTTTTAATTACGCAAAGTGGATTCAACATGATTACATAATGAAACTCACCAGAAGTACCAGGCTTCGTTGATATCAGTCCCAGCTCCCGTAACTTTTTCATTCTTCCTAGCCAAGTAGTCACCGCTCGCTGCCCACTAAACCCTGACTCAAATGCCAGAGCATCTTTATCCCTAATCTCGACGAATCCCTCGTCAAAAACCCGACACCATAAACTGAGGTATGTCTGTGATACAGGAGATCCAGCGCCAGCAAGGTAATCTATTATCCTATTGATATAATTCAATGTTCTTGGGATCGTTGTAAATCCATCGTGTTCTTTCCTGTTCCATATATTCAGTTCGGAAAGCTCATCCCCCCAAAGCTCTTTTATTAGACTTTCTCTTCTTTTTGATAGAGAGCGCCTACCTACTTGTTTTGCCTTCTCTGACATTTATCCCCCAAAAGTCAATTCAACATGAAACTATTATCAATAAAAAAACCATTATATTCAATGAGTTATGTGTAATAACACAAAAACCAAGCACATCATTAACCAACATCTCATTTGATATTATTCTTGTTTTTTGTCAATACAAACATTGAGATGTAATATTCTCTACATTTATGGTTTTATTTTTCAATTACTTACACATCATTTTGTACTCGCTGTCCTCGGTGTGCTCGAATGTAATCGTTGTGCTCGCTGTGCTGAATGGGGTTCTTAGGGGGTCTAAGGGGGGGAAGGGGTATTCTGAATGCGCATGAAAAAACCCACATAAGCGGGCTTCGTCTTGTTAAATGATTCCTCGATGTCGTAGTTCGGCTTCAATAGCATCACAGGAATCACGCAAAATCTTCGTGTTGTAGTACCTGCCCATCTTTCTTCGGATAATATCGTCAAGTAAGGCATTGTTACGGTCTAACGTTTTGAGTAGGTATAGGGTTTCTCTATCCATCTTAGGATCTCCATTTTTTTGTTGATGAGCTTATTGCTCACCAGTATTTATTCCGTCTGCAAATTTCCTACTCAGAATGGCGTCAAAACTCGAGTTTTAGCTTACACCTCAGAAACCATTTACCATAACATCCCTTCCGCGCACCG
>NZ_JCAXDO010000049.1:0-3289 GCF_059740205.1 Serratia sp. LTN-2
CAGACCGGCGAAAAGCGGAGGACACAGGGGCGACGCCGCAAGCCGCAGCGCAAAGCCTTCACGGGCTGAATGCACCGTGAAGGGTGCGAACGGGTGAGGACGGAGGCGTCAGCGAACCCTTGTGGCCGATGCGGCCGGGCTACAGTGAAGTCACGGCGCATGCCGTCACCGCACGGAGCTTCAGGGGAGTTTCATTGTCCCGACGTGGCCCGGAGGGCGGCGGCGGATAAAAGCGGAAGGCACTGACATCCTTATTCGCAGTGGATGGCCACCGGTTGCCGGGGCGTTACCCCGGCGTTCTCTCATGCGGCCAGCGTCTCCTGTAGGGCGCGAACGTTATTCAGCTCATCCCTGACAGATTCAGGCTCCTGCCGCCCGGCTTCCCAGGCCATACCGATCCGGTTTTCCAACTCGCATTCATAGTTACGCAGGACGCGGGAGAGGAGTACCGCCGGAACGCTCACCTGACGGTTTGCCGCTTCGCGCTGACGGGTCAGAAGGTCGCTAATGGTCAGATTATTTACCCCCTGCTGACGGTATTGCGTCATTTTCATTTCGCCGAGCGCCTTCATCACATTCCGGATTTCAGCCCCGTCCGGTTCTGGCTGGGCTTCACGGCAGGCCACGCTAATCCCCTCTTCCGTCCAGACCAGCAGGACCAGGAGTTCGTCAGGCGTGAACATGTTTTCAAGATCTTCACAAAGTTCTTCGCGGGTTCCGTACATTGTTTTTTCTCTCTTGTAAGGGGTTACAGGCCGGGCCTCAGCCCGGCAGGGTCAGTCAGTCCTGAAAGGTCTCGTCCAGCACCAGGGCTTCGCGGTAGGCTTCAAGAAGCAGGGTGTTGATCCGGTGCAGAGTCTGCGCTGCCATACGTTCAGTAAGCGTTGCCGCGTCGTGCCGGTGCTGCGATTCGAGGCGGTTCAGCAGCATCCGCACGTTACACATGGCATTGCTGAGCGCAGCCACGTCCGCGCGCAGGGTTTCAAAGCCCGGGTAGTTCATGCCGCCTCCGGCCAGTCGGGGTAAAACGCGCCGTCATTGGCCGCCGGCATCCTTCTCGCCCGTTCAACCTGTGCCAGACGGCGAACGCCGGCGGCGTGGTACTGCTCAAGCATCTCGATCCCGATATAGCGGCGGCTGGCTTCGGCGGCGGCCACGCAGGTGGAGCCGCTGCCGGCAAACGGGTCAAGGACAATGGCCCCCGGACGCGTGAGCGATTCAATCAGTGGCCGCAGGCTCTGCACCGGCTTCTCCGTCGGATGGTGTCGGTTGCCCGTGTATTTCCAGGGGATCACGTCCGGGATGGGACGGTCCGGGGTTTGCGGTCGCCCCTTCGCCAGCAGGTAGGCGCTCTCATGGGTGTAACCCACGAACGTCGATTTTGAGGCGTAGCTCTTGGCAAAGACGATATGGCCAACCACCCGGAAGCCGGCCACTTTCCACGCATTCAGAAACAGATCCGCGCGGTTCCAGGCATAGAAGCTCACCATAAGGCTGTCGTTTTTCAGCACGCGGTACATTTCATGACAGGCGGGCTGGAGCCATTCGGCAGAGTTGTCTCCGGCCAAGGTGCGGCCGGTACGGTCCTTATAGCCAACCAGATACGGCGGATCGGTAAGAATAAAATCGACGGCACACGCCGGAAAACGGGACATCACCTGCACGCAGTCACCCAGAATAAAACGGGACATAGACACACTCCTCTCTGATATGCGGCACCCTGTTGCGCCGTGCCGCCACAAAAACCCGGCGGAAAGCGGAGGGCGCAGGGGCGACGCCGCAAGCCGCAGCGCAAGCCTTTCACGGGCTGAATGCACCGTGAAAGGTGCGAACGGGTGAGGACGGAGACAACGTGAACCCTTGCGACCGCAGCGGCCGGGTTAGCGTGAAGGCACGGCGTTGAACACGCCGCCGGCTGGCGGCAATAAGGCGGAGGGAACCGACATCCTTCTGTACCGGTTCTGGTAGCTGATGAGTTCGTGAGGGTATGGCAGAATGCACACTGATAATGGATTCACGCCGTTATCTGACATGTGTGCCTTTGATTTCAGGACGTCCCCGACCGGAGACGTCTTTTTTTTGAGTCGGATATATGACAGGTGAAAGTGTGAAGTGATTGTGTGATTATCAGTGCCGGAAACATCTGAAGGGTTTTCGCCTGTAACGAATTGCATGACTTCAGGACCCCCCCTCCCCGGAAGGTGTCCTTTTTTCAACGCCTCTTCACGTGGTCGATAGCCGACTTCGCAGACTGGCATGATGGTTCAATCAGATTGCTGAATTTATCCTGTATTCTGGCGGCGACGGACTGTTCATCAATGATGCTTTTTAACACCTGGATGTGTTCAGGAGTTTTATTGACAACAAACCGACACTGTTTCTCCTGAATCACGAGTATACGCTCATTTTTCAGTGCCTCTTCATCCTTAAGTTTGCACAGAAACCGGTGCCAGAAATTACGGTAATGCGCGTTGATCAGCGCCATTTTATAACCCGCAATAGCCTGGGATACCTCGGCCTCAACAGGACCGGTCGTACAGTCAAAAGTAAAATCGCTCATAATTAACTCTCTCCGGGAACCATTGTTCCGGGCAGAAGAACTATCCTGACCAGCTTACCCGCCGACAGGATAACGGCGAAACATGCTTTATCAATGAGGAGCGGCACCAATACGTCTCAGTGCATCCTGAACTTCACGCAGCCCAAAAATATCTTCCGGCGGCTGATCCTTTCCGGACAGGCTGCATACCGTAAAGACGGCATTTGATGCGGTTAATCTCTCACGGTGAAGCGCCTGCAGGGCCACAATAACCAGTGTGCGTTCATCTCCAGTCAGTTCTTCAAGCTGCATACTGTTTCCTTCAGGTTAATGTTCATATTCATCCCCGCCCCTTTGGTTTTTTCTCGTCAAACGCCAGGAGAACCCCGAGACCTATCAGCGAGGCGTAGCAGACCTGCATCGCAATGGTCACCGGCAGGGAGATATTATCAACCAGAACACCGGGAACCACGACGGCCACGCCTGCCAGTATCATTCCCCTGCCGGTCTTTTTGACCCGTTCAGGCCACTGAGATTCAGGCACATTCCGGGCGCGCAGAAAGTTATGAATGCACTGCTCTGCCTTCTGTTTAATCACTGACATGTTCTAGTCTCCGAATGCCCGTTGCATATTTTTCTTTATGCTGGTCGCTTCTGCGGATACCGGTGCGGAAGGCTCCGCTGGTTTCTCCGGCACTGCAGCCATACTCACGTCAGCCGTACCAGCCATCTGCTGAACCAGAACCTGCA
>NZ_JCAXDO010000005.1:0-2712 GCF_059740205.1 Serratia sp. LTN-2
AAGGGGTTTTTATAACTGGCCCAAAGCTGAAAGCTTTACTGAACCCCCAGCCTAGCTGGGGGTTTTCTGTGCACAAAGAAAAAGGCCGCGCAAGCGGCCTTTTTTGATGTCACGTCACTCACCCTTTCGGGCTGGCGTTTTCTACCCGGCTTTTCAGCTTCTGACCCGGACGGAAAGTCACCACGCGGCGCGCCGTAATCGGAATGTCTTCGCCGGTCTTCGGGTTGCGCCCCGGACGTTGGTTCTTGTCACGCAGATCAAAGTTGCCAAAACCCGACAGTTTTACCTGTTCACCGTTCTCAAGGGCCCGACGGACCTCTTCGAAGAACAGTTCCACCAGGTCTTTGGCGTCCCGTTTGCTAAGCCCAAGCTTCTCAAACAGGTGTTCTGACATTTCAGCTTTAGTAAGCGCCATAGGTTCAATCCCTCAAGGATGCTTGGAATCGCTGTTTTAGAGCCTCTACGCATTTTGCAACGGTAGCGGCTATCTCCTCTTCTTCCAGTGTACGAGCGGTATCCTGCAATACCAGACTGATAGCCAGGCTCTTGTCACCTTCTGCCACGCCCTTGCCACGGTACACGTCAAACAAGTTTACGCCAACTACCTGATTTGCGCCAACTTTCTTACACTCGGCCAAAATATCTTCTGCGGGGACGTTTTCAGCCACCACAACGGCGATATCACGGCGGTTTGCCGGGAAGCGCGAAATCTCCCGCGCCTGAGGCACAGCGCGGCTCGCAAGCTTGTTCCACTCCAGTTCAAACACCACGGTGCGGCCGTTAAGATCCAGTTTACGTTCAAGTTCCGGGTGAACCACACCGATGAAACCTACGCGTTCGCCGTGCAAATAAATCGCCGCACTTTGCCCTGGATGCAGGGCCGGATTGGCTTCCGCCCGGAACTGAATTTCGGATAATTTACCGGTCAGTTCGAGGACAGACTCCAGATCCCCTTTTAAATCATAGAAGTCGACGGGCTTGCGCGCCAGATCCCAATGTTCATCGTGCGTATGGCCGGCGATCACCCCCGCCAGCATGACGTCCTGGCGGATACCCAGATCTGCCGCACTATCAGGCACAAAGCGCAGGCCGCTTTCGAACAGACGCAGACGCGTCTGCTGGCGGTTCTGGTTATACACCACCGCAGACAGCAGGCCGGTCCACAGCGACAGACGCATCGCCGACATTTCTACCGAAATCGGGCTTGGCAGGATCAGCGCTTCTTCATTCGGGTGCAGCAGTGCCTGCACCTTCGGATCGACGAAGCTGTAGGTGATCGCTTCCTGATAACCGTGATCGACCAGCATGGTCTTCACGCGCTTCAGCGTCAGATCGGCTTCGCGATGCTGGGTCATCACCAGATCGGCGCGGACCGGCACATCCGGGATGTTGTCGTAACCGTAAACGCGCGCCACTTCTTCCACCAGATCTTCTTCGATCTCCATATCGAAACGCCAGCTCGGCGCGACCGCTTGCCAGCTGTCGCCCTGCTCGGTCACCTGGCAACCCAGGCGGCGCAGAATGTCGCTGACCTGCTCGCTCGGCACCACGTGGCCGATCAGGCGATCCAGTTTCTCGCGGCGCAGCGTGATGGTGGCGCGCTTCGGCAGTGCGTTCTCGTGGGTCACGTCGATAATCGGGCCGGCCTGGCCGCCGCAAATATCGAGCAGCAGGCGCGTGGCACGCTCCATCGCTTTGTACTGCAGCGCCGGATCGACACCGCGCTCATAGCGGTGAGAAGCGTCGGTGTGCAGGCCGTGACGGCGCGCGCGGCCGGTGATCGACAGCGGGCTGAAGAAGGCGCATTCCAGCAGCACGTCCTGAGTTTCCCCGTTAACGCCGGAGTGCTCACCGCCGAAGATGCCACCCATCGCCAACGCTTTTTGATGATCGGCGATCACTAAGGTGTCGGCGTTCAGTTTGGCTTCACTGCCGTCCAGCAGCGTCAGCGTTTCCCCTTCTTCCGCCATGCGCACCACGATGCCGCCGTCGATGCGGCTCAGATCGAAAGCGTGCATCGGCTGGCCAAGCTCCAGCAGCACATAGTTGGTGACGTCAACCACCGCATCGATAGAGCGGATGCCGCAGCGACGCAGTTTTTCACGCATCCACAGCGGGGTTGGCGCGGTGACGTCGATGCCTTTCACCACGCGGCCCAGATAGCGCGGGCACGCCTGCGGCGCGTCAACGCGGATCGGCAGCGTGGCGTCGATGGTGGCAGCCACCGGGCTCATATCCGGCTCGGTCAGCGCAACCTGGTTCAGTACGCCCACGTCGCGCGCGACGCCGATGATGCCCAGACAGTCGGCGCGGTTCGGCGTGACGCTGATTTCGATGGTGTTGTCGTTCAGCTGCAGATAGTCACGGATGTCGGTGCCGATTGGCGCATCCAGCGGCAGCTCGATAATGCCGTCATGATCGTCGGAAATGCCCAGCTCGGAGAACGAGCACAGCATGCCTTCCGAAGGTTCGCCGCGCAGCTTGGCGGCCTTGATTTTGAAGTCGCCCGGCAGCACCGCGCCCACGGTGGCGACCGCCACTTTCAGGCCGGTACGGCAGTTCGGCGCGCCGCAGACGATGTCCAACAGGCGATCGCCGCCGACGTTGACCTTAGTGACGCGCAGTTTGTCGGCGTTCGGGTGCTGACCGCACTCGACCACTTCACCCACCACAACGCCGTTAAACGCGCCGGCGACCGGATCCACACCGTCC
>NZ_JCAXDO010000005.1:3815-193859 GCF_059740205.1 Serratia sp. LTN-2
TTCCTCTGGCCGGGATGGCCCTAAGTAATTGTTATCTATATTCGAACACGCCTTTGACCATTATTCAAAGACTTTTCAATACGTTGCCGGCCGGCTCGCCTGCGCGCCGCATGGCCCGCGTTGCGTCTGCCGCCCTCACCGCAACGCCTGGCAAGGCGGGACGATGGCCAAAAACAAAAAAGCCTCCACGAGGGAGGCTTAGGCGCTACTTTTCGTTTCTTTTCTTACGCGCAAAGCCTCCTGAAATCAGGCGCTAAAGTAAAAAAAGAAACGAAAAAGAGCTGCGTGCATGATTGCGGTACCTTGTCGATGATTGTCCACCAGTGATATAGCGGCGGCCAATGAAAGTCAATATTTGTCGCTGAAAACAAAGATTAAAAGAGGGAGCAAGCTCCCTCTTCTACTGACTTACGCCAGAGCTGCTTTCGCTTTCTCAACCAGTGCGCCGAAGGCCACTTTGTCGAAGACTGCGATGTCAGCCAGGATCTTACGGTCAATTTCGATCGAAGCTTTTTTCAAGCCGTTGATGAACTTGCTGTAAGACAGACCGTTCTGACGAGCAGCTGCGTTGATACGTGCAATCCACAGCTGACGGAACTGACGCTTACGTTGACGACGGTCACGGTAAGCATACTGACCTGCTTTGATTACTGCCTGGAAGGCAACACGATATACGCGCGAACGGGCACCGTAGTAGCCTTTCGCCTGCTTCATGATTTTCTTGTGACGTGCGCGTGCAATTACACCACGTTTTACGCGAGCCATATGCTCTCTCCTAAAGTCTTATTCTAAATTCAAAAAAAAATGGCTTATGCGTACGGCAGGCACGCGGTAACCAGGACCAGATCGTTTTTAGACACCATGCCTTTCGGACGCAGGTGACGTTTACGCTTGGTTGCTTTTTTGGTCAGAATATGACGCAGGTTGGCATGTTTACGCTTAAAACCACCGCTGCCGGTCTTTTTGAAGCGCTTGGCTGCACCACGTACAGTTTTAATCTTTGGCATTTTAATTAAATCCACTTCGCATTGTTAAACAACGAATCAGTTGGGCGAATAAAGCCCACACAGCGCAAGCGCCGCGCGGGTTCCATTACTTGTAAGCCTTACTGTTTCTTCTTAGGAGCGAGCACCATAATCATCTGGCGGCCTTCGATCTTCGTAGGGAAGGATTCGACCACTGCCAGATCCATATCTTCACACAGGTCTTTACGGACGCGGTTAAGCACTTCCATACCGATCTGCTGGTGCGCCATCTCACGCCCACGGAAACGCAGGGTGATTTTGGCTTTATCGCCATCTTCCAGAAAGCGAATCAGGTTGCGTAGTTTGACCTGATAGTCGCCATCATCGGTGCCAGGACGGAATTTGATTTCCTTGACCTGAATAACTTTTTGCTTCTTCTTCTGTTCTTTCGTCGACTTGCTCTTCTCGTAGAGGAATTTGCCGTAATCCATGATTCGGCAAACTGGCGGTTCGGCATTTGGGCTGATTTCTACTAAATCAACGCCCGCTTCCTCAGCTTTTTCAAGAGCTTCATTCAGACTGACGATACCAATCTGCTCGCCATCGACGCCGGTTAGGCGAACTTCTTGCGCGCGAATTTCTCTGTTAATGCGATTAGGACGCGCCGGTTGAACTCGTTTTCCGCCTTTAATACTTTATTCCTCCAGTTGATGAAGACTACGGCTGCGAATCTCTTTCAGCAGCTTGTCTACGACTTCGTTTACGTCCAGGCTTCCCAGGTCTTTGCCACGGCGGGTACGAACGGCAACTTTGCCTGCTTCGACCTCTTTGTCGCCGCACACCAACATGTAAGGGACTCGACGTAAAGTATGTTCGCGAATTTTAAAGCCAATCTTCTCATTTCTCAAGTCCGCTTTCACGCGAATACCTGCATCCTGCAGTTTTTTGGTCAATTGCTGGACGTAATCAGACTGGCTGTCGGTGATATTCATCACCACCACCTGCACCGGAGCGATCCAGGTCGGGTAGAACCCGGCGTATTCTTCGGTAAGGATACCGATGAAGCGTTCCATGGAGCCCAAAATGGCGCGGTGAATCATTACCGGCACGACGCGATCGTTGTTTTCGCCAACGTACGAGGCGCCCAAACGGCCCGGCAAGAAGAAATCGAGCTGCACGGTACCACATTGCCATGCGCGATCCAAACAATCATGCAGGGTAAATTCAATTTTCGGTCCGTAGAAGGCGCCCTCGCCCGGCTGGTACTCGAACGGAATGCCGTTCTCGGTCAGCGCGGCGGCCAGGTCTTCTTCCGCACGGGTCCACATGTCGTCGGTACCGATGCGTTTTTCCGGACGCGTGGACAGCTTGACGGCGATCTTGTCGAAGCCGAAGGTGCCGTACACGTCATAAACCATGCGAATGCATTCGTTCACTTCGGCGCGCACCTGCTCTTCGGTACAGAAGATGTGGGCGTCATCCTGCGTGAAGCCCCGCACGCGCATCAGACCATGCAGGGAACCCGAAGGCTCGTTGCGGTGGCAGCTGCCGAATTCGCCCATGCGCAGCGGCAGATCGCGGTACGACTTCAGGCCCTGGTTGAAGATCTGCACGTGGCCCGGGCAGTTCATCGGCTTGATGCAGTATTCGCGGTTCTCCGACGCGGTGGTGAACATGGCGTCTTTGTAGTTTTCCCAGTGGCCGGTTTTTTCCCACAGCACGCGGTCCATCATGAACGGACCTTTCACTTCCTGGTACTGGTACTCTTTGAGCTTCATGCGCACGAAGGCTTCCAGCTCGCGGAAAATCGTCCAACCGTCGTTATGCCAGAACACCATGCCCGGCGCTTCTTCCTGCATGTGATACAGGTCGAGCTGTTTGCCGATCTTGCGGTGATCGCGCTTGGCCGCTTCTTCCAGGCGCTGCAGGTAGGCGTTCAGCTGCTTCTTGTCTGCCCAGGCGGTACCGTAGATACGCTGCAGCATTTTGTTTTTGCTGTCGCCGCGCCAGTAAGCGCCGGAGGTTTTCTGCAGTTTGAAGTGGTGGCAGAAACGCATGTTCGGCACGTGCGGGCCGCGGCACATGTCGACGTATTCTTCGTGGTGATACAGGCCCGGACGATCGTCATGGCTGATGTTCTCATCCAGGATCGCCACTTTGTAGATTTCGCCGCGCTCAGCGAAGGTGTCGCGGGCTTCTTGCCAGCTGACCTTCTTCTTGATGACGTCGTAATCCTTATCGGCCAACTCGTGCATCCGCTTTTCCAGCAGATCCAGGTCTTCCTGCGTCAGGGTGCGGTCGATATCCACGTCATAATAGAAACCGTTGTCGATCACCGGACCGATCGCCATTTTGGTATCCGGCCACAGCTGCTTGATCGCATGACCCAGCAGGTGCGCGCAGGAGTGGCGCATGATTTCCAGACCGTCTTCATCTTTGATGGTGATGATGGCCAGCTGCGCATCCGATTCGATCAGATCGCCAGCGTCAACCAGCTCGCCGTTGACGCGGCCGGCGATACAGGCTTTCGCCAGGCCAGGGCCGATATCGCGCGCGACATCCATCGGGGAAACGGGGTGGTCGAAATGACGCTGACTACCGTCAGGAAGAGTAATAACAGGCATTAATAATTCCTTATCTACAGTGGTGACCCACACGACAGATCACATGCAGTACGAAAATTGGGTTTTGGGTTTGGTCAGCCAGGTTTCAGATCTCGCCCACAATTGCCAGATTGAAACCTCACTGGGTATACAGAATGGAACGCATACCTTCTCAGCCGCATTCGGCTAAGCGAATAGTATCACTAAAATTGTTCCGGATAAATAAAGTGCCGCCGCCCTCACATTTTCGCTTTATTCGACACAAAAACGCTTTTCAGGTAGCTGAAGGTGGCCAACAGGCACAGGCCGTAACCCAACAGTTCGCAGCCTTCTTCCACCATGTTTTTCACCACCCGGTTGTAACCGTCCAGCATCAGCGTTTGCCACAGCGCACCCATGCCGAACAGGCGTGAAAACACCAGAATGCACAGCAGACCGGCACACATCATGCCGTAGCCGGGATGTGTCGCAAAATAGGCCAGCCCACGCACCGTCGCCGCGACGTGCCTTGCGGCATGCCACAGACAGGCCAAGGCGACCGCCAGCGCAAACCACACCCAGGCGCCGTGCCACAGCGCATCGAAGGCGAAATCCATCTCGCGGATCAGCATGCAGAGAAAGAAGCCGCCGACCAGCATCCAGGCGGAGCGGCGTTCAGCCTGCCGTCTGGCCGCGGCGAAAAAACCGCCGGCGATGGCGAGCAGCAACAGCTCCTGCGCCACTTCGGTCAGCGAGGTTTCATGCACGAAATTATGCAGCCAGTGCACGTCGATAAACACCAGGCCGACCAAGGCCGCCAAAAAAGCGCCGGAAAGCGCGAAGGCGCCAATTTTCCCCAGTAAAAGTTTCAGTTCGTCTTGCATAGTCAGTCTCATTCTTGTTTTAAAGCGCGCCTATGGTAGGCAGCTGAGCCTGCAGGGTGTAGCAATTGATGCGAAACGTCGGCCTTTACCGGCCAACTGCGGCGAAAAAGGCCATAAAACACAAAAAATGTGCGCATTTTCCAGGCACCGCTCGCTTTGTCGCCGGCGTTTGGCGGCATACCGGCTTCGCGTGGCGATCTTCGCCGCCAGCCGCTATTCTGAAACCAGTCTGTTCCAATCGAGACTTATGCAGAAGATGAACCGGTTACTCGCAGTCCTCGGCGTAGTGTGCGCGGTATTGGCGACCTTGTATGGGCTGGTGCATTTTGGCGCGCGTTCGGTGCCGCGGGCGATCGCGGTCAACGAAGCGCCGCTGGGGTGTGAGGATGAACCAGAACTCACCGCCGAGTGCAGCGGTGAAGATGAAGCGCCCGCCGACGGTTAATTAACGTTACGAGCTATCCCCATTGCCGCCGGCCGTACGGCAGGCTAGGCTGTGGAGCTCATGGGCCGCCGCCTGGCGGCTTGAACGTTGCACAGGGAGTTATTTTATGACGGGTATTTTGCAGTTATTCCAGGCCATCGGACTGGGTTTGGTGCTGCTGTTGCCGCTGGCCAACCCACTGACCACGGTGGCGTTGCTGCTCGGGTTATCCGGCAATATGACGCGTGAGGAGCGCAATCAGCAGTCGCTGATGGCCTCGGTTTATGTGTTCTGCATCATGACGGTGGCGTTTTACGCCGGCCAGGTGGTGATGAACACCTTCGGTATTTCGATCCCCGGCCTGCGCATCGCCGGCGGCCTGATCGTCGCCTTCATCGGTTTCCGCATGTTGTTCCCGCAACAAAGCGCCGATGAGGCGCCGGAGGTGGAGAGCAAGTCGCACGAGCTGCGCCATAAGACCTCGGCCAACATCGCCTTCGTGCCGTTGGCCATGCCGAGCACCGCCGGGCCGGGCACCATCGCGATGATCATCAGCTCGGCGTCGAGCGTCAAAGATAACACGCTGGGTTTTGAACCCTGGGTGCTGGCCGTGGCGCCGGTCGCCATCTTCCTGACGGTCGCGGTGATCCTGTGGGCCTGTCTGCTCAGCTCCGGCGCCATCATGCGGTTGGTGGGGAAAAGCGGCATTGAGGCGATCTCGCGCCTGATGGGCTTCCTGCTGGTGTGTATGGGCGTGCAGTTCATCATCAACGGCGTGTTGGAGATCATCTCCACCTATACGCCGGCCGCCGCCTAAGGATCAAAAACGGGCGCGATCGCGCCCGTTGCCGTTATTTCCCCGCCGGCGCCTGCGCGCCCAAAATGCCCTTGCCTTCCGGCACTTCGGTAAAACGACTGAGGATCTCGCTGTAGGTCTTGGCCGGGTCCAGATCCGGGAACTGCGCCGGATAGATAAACTTCGCCAGATACTCCAGCCCGACGATGTTGTACGGGTGGTTGTAGAAGTTATGGTAGATGCCGTAGAACCGCCCCGCCTTCACCGCCGACACCTGAGAGAAGCCCGGGCGCTGTTTCATGCGGTTGAAAGCCTCATCCACCTGCTGCTGCGTCACGCCGTAGCCGAACGGCACCGCAGCGTTGGTCTTGCTGGCCCACTGCGAGCCGGAAACGATGTAGGCGTCCGGCTTCATGGCGATCACTTTTTCCAGCGCGACATCGCCGGTCGCGCCCGGCAACAGCGCGGAGCCGATGTTGCGCGCGCCGACCGCCTCAACCAGCGCCCCCCAGCCGACGTGCGCATGGGTGAAGCAGCAGGATTCCAGCCCGTTCAGGCCGGCCTTGGCTTCGAAGAACACCTGTGGTTTGGGTTCCACCGCCTGCGTCTTGGCCAGAATCGCCTGATAATGCTGCTGATAATAATCGGTATATTGCCGGGCCTCGCTTTCGCGGTTGAGGGTTTCCCCCAGCAGCGTCACGCTTTTCGGCGTGTTTTCCACCGGCTTGAGCATGGTGTCGATGAACAGCACCGGCACGTTCAGCGCCTTCAGCCGATCCAGCACGCCGGTCTGGCTCAGCGAAGGCTTGGAGCGCAGCTGGGCGATCATCAGATCGGGCCGCTTGGCGATCACGCTCTCCAGGTTCACTTCGCCCTTATCGCTGAATCCCATATCGATGATGTTTTTCGCCGCCGGCCATTTGCTCTGCAAGATATCCCAGGTCGCCGCATCGCTTTTCTTCAGCAGGTTATTCCAGGCCACCAGCCGGCCGAACGGGTTGGCACGATCGAGCAGCGCCAACGTGAGAATGTCGCGCCCGTCCTGCACTACGATGCGTTTCGGCTCTTGCGGGAGGGTGATCGTCTGGCCGGAAGTGTCGGTCAGCGTCAGCGGATAAGTGGTGGCCATCGCCGGAGAGGCGAGCAAGGCGGCGCAAACCAGCGCCGGCAAGGTGATTCGACGGTGCACGAAAACTCCTTAGTCAAGAACGCAATCGGGAAATACTAATGAGAATGGCTTGCATTATCAAAAATAACGCCCGGCAAACCGGCGATTAATTGCAAAGGGATGTGTAGAGGGACGTTAAGAGGCGCGCCGGAAGTGGCGCGCCCGGGGATCACACCAGGCCGTAGATCAGCGCCGACAGCGCGATCAGGCCCATCACCAGCACGAAGACGTTGCTCGCCGCGCGGTATTGGCGCATCGCCGGCACCGCACGCACGGCGTACATCGGCAGGATGAACAGGATCGCCGCAATCAGCGGGCCGCTGATGGTTTCGATAATGTGCAGCGCGCTGGGGTTCCACACCGTCGCCGCCCAGGTGAGCAGGAACAGCAATACCGCGGAGATGCGGTGCGTCAGGCGCGAACTGAGCGGCTTGCCGACCGCGCGCGTGACGCCGTCGATCAGGCTGGTCGCCCCTTCCGTCACCCCCAGCGAAGTGCCGAGATAGGACTTGGCCATCGCCAACATCGCCATCACCGGGCCAAGATAGGCGATCAGCGGATTGGAGAACTTGTTGGCCAGCGTAGTCAGCACGGTGATGTTCTGCTCCTTCGCCTGCAGCATGTCTTCGTGAGACAGGCTCAGCACGCAGCTGAACACGAAGAACAGCACGGTGACGCAGATCAGCACATAGCTGTAACGCATGATGCGTGCGCAGCGGCGTTCCGCCTTGTCGCCGTACAGGCTCTTCTGGGTCGAGGCGAAGGAAGAGATGATCGGCGCATGGCTGAAGGAGAACACCATCACCGGCACCGCCAGCCACAGCGAATGCCACAGCCCCGGCGTGTCAAAGCGGGTGGCGGCCAGGCCGTGAACGAAGTTGGCGGTATTCCAGCTCGGCATCAGATAGAGCGAAATGCCCATCAGGAACACCAGCAGCGGGAACACCAGCATGCCCATCGCCGCCACGATGCTGTCTTTGCCGCGCAGCAACACCAGATTGAGCACCACCACCACCGCCAGGCTGAGCCAGATGCGCGGCAGCGGCGCCACGTGAAACTGGTGGATCAGGAAGCTGTCCAGCGCGTTGGTGATCGAAATGCTGTACACCAGCACGATCGGGAAGAACGCCATCAGATACAGCACCATGATGATTTTGCCGGCCAGCACGCCGAAGTGTTCCACCACCACATCGTGAATGTTGCCGTCGCGGCTGGAGCCGGAAAGCACGAAGCGACTGAGCGCGCGGTGCGGCAAATAGGTCAGCGGGAAAGCGAACAGCGCCATCAACAGCAACACCAGCGGGCCGTTCAAGCCGGCGTTGATCGGCAAGAACAGCGTGCCGGCACCCACCGCGGTGGCATAGAGACCGAACATCCAGACGGTGTCGGTTTTGTTCCATTTGGCAGGCTGAGCGGCCGTCAGCGTGCCTGAATCGGGAGAAATCGTACTCATGAGACAGTCTACCTTAATCTGCGGCGCCAACGATTGCGCCTAACGGGATATCCTTCTCCGCGAATTTTTTAATAGTAATCAGTGAATTAAAGCGATATTTCATACTTACGCCTGATGAAAGGACGGCAAAGGATAATGAAAAATCCGCTGCGGGTCTATGTTTTATCGGCCAAGCGAACGATTTGCGAACAGGAAATGCTGAAAAAACCGGCGCAGGCAGAAAAAACTAAGGGCCCCTTGCGGAGCCCTTAAGCGGTTTATTTCTTCGCGTCCGGGTGGTCCGGCACCTCGGCGCTGCCCATCTCCTTCTCGTCGCGGATCATCGAGCGGTCTTTACGCACGTCGGCCACGTCGGAGGCGCTCACCGGCTTGGCGCTGTTGCCCCAGCTGGAACGGATGAAGTTCACCACGTCCGCCACCTGCTGATCGTTCAGACGCCAGCCGAACGGCGGCATGGTGATGTTGGATACCGCACCCTGCACCGCCGGCGTGGTGTTGCCGGTCAGCACGATGTGGATCAGCGAGGTCGCGTCCTCGGTCTGCACCACCGGATTGCCCTTCAGCGACGGGAAGGCGCGCTTGTAGCCCACGCCATCGGTGCGGTGGCAGGCCGCGCAGTTATCGACATACAACGCCGCGCCTGGCTTGCTGTCGTCGCCACGCCACAGATCCTTGGCCACGCTGTCTTCGACCGGCGCCGCCTGCTGCTTGCCGTCTTTCGGCGGCAGCGATTTCAGGTAGCGTGCGATGGCGGTCAGATCGTCGTCGCTCAGGTATTGCAGGCTGTGTTCCACCACGTCGCTCATGCCGCCAAACACGATTGCCTTGTCGTTGCGGCCGGTTTTCAGGAACTCGGTCAGTTCGGCTTCGCTCCAGCTGCCCAGGCCGTCCTTACGGTCACCGCGCAGGCTGGAAGCGACCCAGCCGTCGATCGGCGCGTTGCTGCCGGACAGGTAGTCGTCGCTGTCGCTGTTGCTCAGCGCTTTTTCCTGCATGGTGATGCTGCGCGGGGTATGGCAGGCGCCGCAGTGGCCCAGGCCTTCCACCAGATAGCGGCCGCGCTCAATCACCGGATCGGCCTTGGCGTCGGCGACGAAGTCCGCCGGCGACGGCGCGAACATACCGCGCCAGATGCTCAGCGGCCAGCGCATCGACAGTGGCCACGGGATGTCGGAGTCCTTGTTGGCCTGCTCCACCGGCTGCACGCCGTGCATGAAATAGGCATACATGGCGCGCATGTCGTCCTCTTTCACCAGCGCGAACGACGGGTACGGCATCGCCGGGTAGAGCGTGCTGCCGTTTTTGGCTACGCCCTTACGCACCGCGTTGTCGAAATCCTCGAAGCTGTAATCGCCGATGCCGGTTTTCTTGTCCGGCGTAATGTTGGTGGAGTAGATGGTGCCGATCGGCGTCTCCATCGCCAGACCGCCGGCGAAGGTCTTGCCGCTCTTGCCGTCGGTATGGCAGGCCACGCAGTCCCCGGCGCGCGCCAGGTATTCACCGCGCTTGATAAGCTCGCTGCTGACGGTGGCGTCCTGCGCCCAAACGGAAAAACTCACTGCACTGAGAACCAGTGCCGGTACAAATGCTTTCATCGTTCGCCGTCCTTATGCCTGCACCAATGGGCCTGGGTTTTTCAGATACTGCTCGCGAATGGCGCGGGCAGACCAGTAAGCCAACGCCGCCACGGTGCCGGTCGGGTTGTAGCCCAGCCCCTGCGGGAAGGCCGATGCGCCGATCGAGAACACGTTGTGCACGTCCCAGCTCTGCAGATAACGGTTTACCGCGCTGGTCTTCGGATCTTCCCCCATCACCGCGCCGCCGTTCATGTGGGTGGTCTGGTAACTGGTGGTATCGAAATGGCTGTTGGCGTTTTTCGGGCTGCCGGCGATCAGTTTCGGGTTCATCGCCTTGGCGATCGGCGCCATCTTGTCGTACATGAACTGCGCCATCTTGATGTCGTTCTCCTGCCAGTCGAACGTCATGCGCAGCAGCGGCTGGCCGAACACGTTCTTGTAGTTGGGATCGAGATCCAGATAGTTGTTGCGGTACGACTGGTGCGCGCCGTGGGCGTCCATCGAGACGTGGTGGGTGTAGGCATCCGCCACCGCCGCTTTCCACTTGCTGCCCCAGGCCGGGGTGCCCGGCGGGGTCGGCAGGCCGGAGATCGGCTTGGTGCCCGCCTGGTTGACCCAGAACGGCGAACCGCCGACGAAGCCTTCTTTGGCGTGATCGAAGTTGTCGGCGTTGAAGTCGTCCACGCCCACGCCGTTGCCGCCGGCGCCGATGAACGGGTTGGTGAACACGTCTTTATCGAAGAACGCCTTGATGGTGGTCATGTTCTGGTAGGCGAAGTTGCGCCCGACCACGCCTTCGCCGGTCACCGGATCGTAAGGCTTGCCGATGCCGGACAGCAGCATCAGGTGCACGTTGTGGAACTGGAACGCGCCCAGGATCACCAGATCGGCCGGCTGTTCAAGCTCGCGGCCCTGCGCATCGACGTAGTTCACGCCGGTGGCGCGGGACTTGTCGTCGGTCAGGTTGACCTTCAGCACGTTGGCGTTGGTGCGCAGCTCGAAGCGTTTTTCCATCCGAAGCGCCGGCAAGATGTTGACGTTCGGCGAGGCTTTGGAATACATGTAGCAGGCATAGCCGCTGCAGAAACCGCAGAAGTTGCACGGCCCCATCTGCGCGCCGTACGGGTTGGTGTAGGAGTCGGAGGTGTTGGCGGACGGCAGGTTATAAGGGTGGTAGCCCACTTCCAGCGCGGCTTTCTCGAACAGCTGGGCGGAGTAGGTATTCTTCTGCGCCGGCAGCGGGAAGTCGCTGGAGCGATCCGCCGCAAAGCGGTTGCCGCCCTTCTGCGCCACTTTCTGCCCCTTGATGGTCCAGGCGGTGCCGGAGGTGCCGAACACTTTCTCCGCCTTGTCGAAGAACGGTTCCAGCTCGTCGTAGGTCACGCCGAAGTCCTGGATGGTCATGTCCTTCGGAATGAAGTTTTTGCCGTAGCGCTCTTCATAGTGGCTGCGCATGCGCAGTTCGATCGGATCGACGCGAAAATGCACGCCCGACCAGTGCAGGCCGGCGCCGCCGACGCCGGTACCCGGCAGGAACGCCGCCAGCTGGCGATAAGGCACCGCGGTCTGGCTGCTGTTGTGGCGAATGGTGACGGTGCTTTTCGACAGATCCTGGAACAGTTTGCGCCGGATGTTATAGGTCAGCTCGTCGATCACCTGCGGATAGGAACCGTCCGGATAGGTGTCGCGCATCGGGCCGCGTTCCAGCGCCACCACGTTGAGGCCGGCCTCGGTCAGCTCTTTGGCCATGATCGCGCCCACCCAGCCGAAGCCGACGATCACCGCGTCTACTTTTTTCATTACCGTTGCCATGATTAGCCCCTCTCCCCACGAATCGATACCGGTGGGAAGGGATAACGTTCCCCTCGCTCAACCCAGTCCATAAAATCGGCGCGCGCGCCCGGAAAATTAATCAGCTTCCAGCCAACCATGTCTTTGTTGCCGCCATGGATCGGATCGCTGAAGAAACCTTCACGGGTGTTTTGCAGCAGATAGGAGAAGAACAGTTTCGACGGCAACTGCTGGAATTCCGCCTCGCCGGATTCGAACTTTTGCAGCATGGCGTCTTGCTGCGCGCCATCCAGTTCGGCGAAGGGCTTGCCGGCGGTTTTTTTGCTGTAGGCGTCGGCGTCAGCGATGCCGAGATTGTAGATCTGCTTGGGCACCAGCGGCAGCTGATAGCCCATCTCCTTCGGCACATCGGGGTTGAACGGCCCCTGCATGTACCAGATGGAGCCGGTGGCGTACGGGGTGTTCATCTGACGATCGATAAACTCCGGCACGCCGGCTTCCAGCGCGCCGGGGCCGCGATCGTCGGCCGGGATCAGGCGCGCGACGGCGGCCTTGATGAAGGCCCACTCTTCCGGGGTGAAAAAGGTCGGTTGGTAATCGTTCTGCGTTGAAGTGTTCGAGGCAGCGACCGCCGGTGTCGGTGCCGTCAGCGCGCCAACGCCGCTGCCACCAATTACCGCCGCAGGAATTAAGGTCATCGATTTCAACAAGAAATCGCGCCGCGAATTGTTGGTTTTATGATTCGACATGTCACATTCCATCCAAAGATAGTCACAACTATTTAACCGCAACCTTGCGATCGATACGGGTTTTTAAAATAATTTGTTACTTATTTGTATATTTATTGAAGGTCAGAATGCGCGCAAAAGCAAAAATGTTACCGGTAACTTATTGAATGAACGTAAAGATTTATCTGCTAACGTAAATTTAACTTTTTGTGCGGTTTTTTCGATAAGCGGTGAGGAAATAACGAAAAATGAGAGGTGTGTCGCGCTCTGAAGCGACAACGGAAAGCAAATCGGCCGCGTTTTGCGGCCGATTCGACAGGATGAAGGGTTACTGCGACATCGCCTGGTAGGCGGTGGTCACCTTCCACAAATAGCGCGGCGCCTGCGGGGCCGGGTGCTTTTTCTGGATGTGCTGATAAAACTCGTCGGGGCTCATCTGATTGATGCGATTAACCGCCACGCGCTTGTCCGAGGAGAAGGTGCGCAACATGGCGCCCGCCCCGTTCACGTACGAAACGATGGTGGCATAACGCAAAGTCTGTGGGTTGTTGATCCCGGCTAGCTGCTGGCTTTGAAGAATATTGATATAGGCCGTTCCCAGATCAATATTGACCGCCGGATCCTTCAGCTCACGCGAGCTGGGCTGCCCGCTTCGTCCTTTCATGCGATAGGCGTCGCGGCCGGCGGTAGAAGCCTTAAGCTGCATCAATCCCACTGCGTTCGAGGTGCTGACCACGTTCGGGTTAAACCCGGACTCCACCTGAATAATCGCTTTAATCAGCGTTTCGTCGACGCCATAGTTGCTGGCGGCCTGACGAATGTAATCGTTATAAACAACCGGAGTGCCTGTGCGGTTTACCGGTGCCTGCGGAGGGGGTTTTAACCAGCCGCCGCGCGTTGTGCCACTGCCTGAAATGTTGCTTGCCGTTTGCGGGTCTTTGGCGCACCCCGACAAAAGCAAAATTGCCGTAAGGCAACCTATTTTTGTTTTCACAGAATCCCTCACTCCTTTCAATGAGTTGCGTAGCATATACAACTTGTAAGGACACCTGCAGTAATTTTTTGGACTAATCTCAAGCTATCCATATACCAAGAGGTGATTTATGAGTCAATCTGCAACAAGCTGCTTTGTCGTGACTTTTCGCTATCAGGAAGAGGGATTGACCGACCTGGCCAAGCTGACCGGGCAATTGACGCGTGAGGGTTTTGTCACGTCGGTGACAGATGAAAATGGCGTTCACCACGAACTCGGCAGCAACAGTTTTGCGTTCATAACCGTTCTGGATCAAGAAGATGTACAGCGCCTGGCGCAGGGGTTCGGGCAGTTGGCATTGGGAAAACAGCCGGAGGTGGCGATCTGCACCTGTCAGGACTACCTTCAGCGGTTACATACTGATACATAAAATGCTATAACTCCCCGGACGGTATTATTTTTTCAGTTGGAGAAATACCCCGCCGGCGGTGGGCAAGTGACGCTTGACTTCGCTTCAATTGATATTGATAATCATTTTCATTTGAACCAGGAGACGTCATCATGCCTTTGATTAATTGCGTTTTTCGTCGCGGTCGCCTTCCCCGCGCCGCCGCACTGTTGCGCCCCTTCACGCTCGCCTGTTTATTGCTTGGCGCCGCCTTGGCCAGCCAAAACGCGTTGGCGGAAAAAAAGCTGCGCGTGGTGACCACTTTTACCATCATTCAGGACATCGCCCAGAACGTGGCGGGTGACGCCGCCGTGGTGGAATCCATCACCAAACCGGGCGCCGAGATCCACGACTACCAGCCCACGCCGCGCGACATCGTCAAGGCACAGCACGCCGACCTGATCCTGTGGAACGGCATGAACCTGGAACGTTGGTTCCAACGTTTCTTCGAGAACATCAAACAGGTGCCGGCGGCGGTCGTAACCGAAGGCATCACCCCACTGCCGATCCGCGAAGGGCCGTATAACGGCAACCCGAACCCGCACGCCTGGATGTCGCCGAGCAACGCGCTGGTGTATATCGAAAACATCCGCAAAGCGCTGGTGGAGCACGACCCGGCCAACGCGGAAACCTATAACCGCAACGCCAAGGCCTACGCAGAGAAAATCGGCGCGTTAGACGCCCCGCTGCGCGAACGCCTGGCGCGCATTCCGGCCGCGCAGCGTTGGCTGGTGACCAGCGAAGGCGCCTTCAGCTACCTGGCGCAAGACTATCAGTTGAAAGAGGTTTACCTGTGGCCGATCAACGCCGACGAGCAAGGCTCACCGCAGCAGGTGCGCCGGGTGATCGACGCGGTGCGCGCTCACCATATTCCTGTGGTGTTCAGCGAGAGCACCATTTCCGACAAGCCGGCCAGACAGGTGGCGAAAGAAACCGGCGCCAAATACGGCGGCGTGCTGTACGTGGACTCGCTGTCCACCCGCGACGGCCCGGTGCCGACCTATATCGACCTGCTTAACACCACCGTGCAAACCATCGCCAAAGGATTCGATCAATGAGCCATGAGCCGTTTGTCCGCCCTGAGCTGAACGTGGACGACGTAACCGTGACCTACAACAATGGGCACACCGCCATTCATAACGCCAGCTTCACCCTGAGCGGCGGTTCGATCTGCGCGCTGGTCGGCGTCAACGGCAGCGGCAAGTCGACGCTGTTCAAAAGCATCATGGGCCTGGTCAGGCCCACCGCCGGCCAGGTGTCGCTGAGCGACAAACCGGTGGCGGACGCGCTGAAAAAGAACCTGATCGCCTACGTGCCGCAAACCGAAGACGTCGACTGGAACTTCCCGGTGCTGGTAGAAGACGTGGTGATGATGGGCCGCTACGGCAAGATGAACTTCCTGCGCATTCCGTCGCGTGAGGATCGGCTGCGGGTCGACAAGGCGCTGGAGCGCGTTGGCCTGAGCGAGCTGCGCGGCCGGCAGATCGGCGAGCTGTCCGGCGGCCAGAAGAAGCGCGTATTTCTGGCGCGCGCGCTGGCGCAACAGGGCACGGTGCTGCTGCTGGACGAGCCGTTCACCGGCGTGGACGTGAAAACCGAGAATGCGATTATCGAGCTGCTGCGCGCGCTGCGCGACGAGGGCCATCTCATTCTGGTCTCCACCCACAACCTCGGCAGCGTGCCGGAGTTTTGCGATCGGGTGATCCTCATCAACCGCACGGTGCTGGCCGCCGGCCCGACCGAAACCACCTTCACCCAGAGCAACCTGGAGCAGGCGTTCGGCGGCGTGCTGCGCCATATCAACCTTTCCGGCCCGGATCTGCACGACGATAACGATCCGCGCACCGTCACGGTGTTGACCGACGATGAGCGCCCGGCGGTGTTCTACGGCCATACCAAGAGCGATCCGCCGGCCAACAGCCAGGCCAGGGAGAAACAATCCTGATGCTGGACCTTCTGCTGCAACCTTTCGGTTATAACTACATGGTGAAGGCCATCTGGGTCAGCGCCATCGTCGGTGCCGCCTGCGCGTTCCTGTCCGCCTACCTGATGCTGAAAGGGTGGTCGCTGATGGGCGATGCGCTGTCGCACTCGGTGGTACCCGGCGTGGCCGGCGCCTACGCCCTCGGCCTGCCCTACGCCGCCGGCGCCTTCTTCACCGGCATGCTGGCGGCGCTGGCGATGACGCTGGTGCGCCACATCACCCGGCTGCGCGAAGACGCCATCATCGGCTTTATCTTCTCCACCTTCTTCGCTGTCGGCCTGCTGATCGTGTCGCTCAACCCCACGTCGGTCAACGTACAGTCGATCATCTTCGGCAATATCCTCGGCATCGCCGACGAAGACGTACTGCAGGTGGAGATCATCATCGGCGTCTCGCTGCTGATCCTGTGCCTGGTGTGGAAAGACCTGCTGGCGGTGTTCTTCGACGAAAGCCACGCGGTGTCGATCGGCCTGTCGCCGCTGCGGTTGAAGATCCTGTTCTTCACCCTGCTCAGCGCCTGCACCGTCGCCGCGCTGCAAACCGTCGGCGCCATTCTGGTGATCGCCATGGTGATCACCCCGGGCGCCACCGCCTACCTGCTGACCGATCGCTTCAGCCGGCTGGTGATCATCGCCATCATCATCGGCGCGCTGACCAGCGGCGTCGGCGCCTACCTGAGTTTCTTCCTGGATGGCGCCACCGGCGGCGTGATCGTTACCCTGCAAACGCTGGTGTTCCTGGTGGCGTTCCTGTTCGCGCCGAAACACGGCCTGCTGGCGGCCAAACGCCGCGTGGCGCAATCGCAAACCGGAGGCCGCTGATGGACACCCTGTATCAACTGCTCAGCGAACCCTTCGCCTACCCGTTCATGCAGCGGGCGATCGTCGCCGCCATCGTCACCGGCGTGGTGTGCGCCGTGCTCTCCTGCTATCTGGTGCTCAAAGGCTGGTCGCTGATGGGCGACGCCATCTCGCACGCGGTGCTGCCCGGTATCGTGGTGGCGTTCGTGGTCGGCATTCCGCTGGCGATTGGCGCCTTCCTCTCCGGCATCTTCTGCGCGGTAGCCACCGGCTACCTGAAAGAGAACAGCCGGGTGAAAGAGGACACGGTGATGGGCATCGTCTTTTCCGGCATGTTCGCCTTCGGGTTGGTGCTGTTCTCGCGCATCGACACCGACCAGCATCTGAGCCACATTCTGTTCGGCAACATGCTGGGCATCACCGACGGCGAACTGAAACAAACCCTGCTGATCGCCGGCATCACCCTGGCGGTGGTGTTGCTCAAGCGCAAAGACTTCATGCTGTACTGCTTCGATCCGCACCATGCGCGGGTGATTGGCCTGCCGGTCAAGCTGCTGCACTACGGGCTGCTGTGCCTGCTGGCGATGACCATCGTCGCCTCGCTGCAGGCCGTGGGGGTGATCCTGGTGATCGCCATGCTGATCGCCCCCGGCATCATCGCCTTCATGCTGTGCCGTCGCTTCGATCGCATGCTGATGGTGGCGACGGTGGTGTCGGTGTTCTCCTGCGTGCTCGGCACGCTGATCAGCTTCCACATCGACGGCGCAACCGGGCCTTGCATCGTCATCGTGCAGGCCGTGCTGTTCGTGATCGCCTTGTTGTACAGTAAATTACGCCCGTTACAGCGTAACCAAATCGCGCTCACCGGCGGTTAATTCCCCCGATGCGGCGAAGCCTTCTGCTCGCCGCATCACATTCCCCCCGCTCATTGCGTCGTTGTCATCAAGTTGCAATCGGTATTGCGCTTAAATTAATCAATAGGGTATATACTTTGAGCTGGCGAGGCGCTGAAAAAATCGCCGCCTTTGACGCCGGCTGTGCGCCGCGTCGTGTTTTCACCAAGGGAAAGACGCTAACCTAATGAATTATCAGGCAGCACAGAGGGGGAAATACCATGTGGCAAGCCGTTAGCCGTCTGTTAAGTGAACATCTTGGCAGCGCAGAGATACGCGAAAGGATTGAACTGCCCGGGGGCGACATTCACCCGGCGTGGCGCGTGAGTTACGGTGACAACGAGGTGTTCGTGAAATGCGACGCCCGTGAACAACTGCCGATATTCACCGCCGAGGCCGATCAGCTGGCGTTGCTGGCGCGCAGCAAAAGCGTGCGGGTGCCGGAGGTGTACGGCGTCGGCAGCGATCGCGACTACAGCTTCCTGCTGCTGGAGTATCAGCAGCTGAAACCCCTCGATGCCCACGGCGCCTACTGCCTGGGCCAGCAGCTGGCGCATCTGCATCAGTGGAGCGAGCAGCCGCAGTTTGGTCTCGACTTCGACAGCGATCTGACCACCACGCCGCAACCCAACGCCTGGCAACGCCGCTGGTCGGAATTCTTCGCCGAGCAGCGCATCGGCTGGCAGCTGCAGCTGGCTGCGGAGAAAGGCATGACCTTCGGCGACATCGACGACATTGTCGATCGGGTGTATCTGCGCTTGCAGCACCACCAGCCGCAGCCTTCCCTGCTGCACGGTAACCTGTGGCCAGGCAACTGCGCGATGACCGCCAACGGGCCGATACTGTTCGATCCGGCCAGCTACTGGGGCGACCGAGAGTGCGATTTGGCGATGCTGCCGCTGTATCCGGAGCTGCCGCCGCAGATCTACGACGGCTATCAGAGCGTATGGCCGCTGGGGGCCGGCTTTATCGAGCGTCAGCCGCTGTATCAGCTGTACTACCTGCTCAACCGCAGCAACCTGTTCGGCGGCCAGCATTGGGTGGCGGCGCAGCGCGCGGTAGAGGCGCTGCTGCAGCCGGAAGCGTCGTAATCAGGTTCCGGGGCGCCGATCGGCGCCCCGTTCAGGGTTCAGGCCGCGCCGGCCAACTGCCCCAACAGGCGGATCACGAACCAGGCGATCACCGCAATCACGATGGGCAGAATGTACAGCGGGAAATACTGCAGGAAAATGGTGTGGTGCGGCAGCGTGATGCGTTCCTCCAACTGCTGACGCGTGTGCCCTTCGCTGCCTTTGGCCTGCTCCAGGATCATCTGATCTTCCAGCCCTTCGCGAATGAACTTGACCTGGCGCGACATGCGCGCGCCGGAAGCCTGCAATGCCAGCCCGACGAAGATCAGTATATAGATGATGATGAACATCAAATTGGCGCCGCTGAACAGGCTTTTATCCACGTCCGGCACCGGCGAGTTGTACCAGAAAAGGTTCAGGAACGGCGTATTGAAACGCACCATGTCCACCATCACGTGGACAAAATCCAGCATCACTGCGTTGATGCCTTTGGTTTTTTCACTGTGCTGATAGATAAAGCCCAGCACGGAAATCAGCGTCGACAGCAACGCCGGGATAAAAACCACCCATCCGAGAATGCGTTTCAAAATGGCGATACGCCCGGCCTGTTGATACGTCATGTGTTCCCCTTGTTAGCGACGTAACCGAATCGGCTAAGTCTACCTGCAGTTGGCGAAACTCGCCCACCGTTTTCTTCATTCCCGCTGTGCTACAAGCTTAGCCGAATTCGCCGAAATCAACTGCTTAACGATGTCCGGGCACTATTATTGAAATATTGAAAAGATAACGCTATCCCTTTGGGCAGAGGCCGCCATGATTCGACTGATTATCTTATTGCTGGGCGCGCAGGCACTGCACGGCCAGCGCCGCCTGCTGGTGCTGTTCGGCTGGCTGTGGATAGCCGCGGGGGCGCTGATGCTGTTCGACATCCTGCAAGATGGCCGGTCCATGCTGGCGCTGGATGCGCTGGCGGTCATCCTGGCGCTGGAGGGGCTGGTGGCGATATCCGCCGCGCTGGTGATCGGTTCCTCCGCCAGCCGGCCGGTGCTGCTTAAGGGGCTGGGCTTCGTGTTTATGGCCTTTTTAATGTTGGACGTGCCCGCAGACGATAACATCGTCGCCACCGTGATGTTTGGCAGCGCGCTGCTGCTTGACGGCGCCGTGCGCATCGCCTCCTCCACGGTGATTCAACACAGCCGATGGAAGACCGTGGCGCTGGCGGGCGGCGGCGAGATCCTGCTTTCGTTGATGATTTTTGTCGGCTGGCCGGCGCCGCATCGGATGACGGTACCCTTTTGCCTCGGGGTGATGATGGTGCTTTCCGGCTGGGCTTTATTGCGCATCGCCCGCAGACTGACGAGCTTCTCTCTGAATCAGCCCCCAGCGCAGCGGCCAGCGCCCCCGACCTCGGAGGCCACGCCGCTCACGGTGTATGTCTGGACACCGCTTGGCGCGGCTAAAGATCCACGCCGGCGTTACATCGTCGATCGATATATCGCGGCGGTCGACGGTGGCGGCAATATCTCCACCGGCCATGCCGCTCTGGCGCTCGCGCCGGACGTGTATATCAGTCACTACCCGCTCAACGACATCAGCCATTCCGTTCAGGATTTCCGCCAGCTGCTGCACGCCGGCGAACAAAACAACGTCGACGGGCGTTTCCTGCCCGATCTGCCGGGCGAGATCGCCGCCTGGTGCCCGCCGGACAAAAAAATTCAGTTCTGTCGCTATAACCCGGCGGCGCTGCGCGCGTTCTGGCTGCGCTATCGGCAGGACGACACCTACAACCTGACACGGCGCAACTGCTCCACCACGGTCATCGCGGCGCTCGACAGCGCGCTGGAAGGCGTGCTGGGCGATAAACACCTGTGGCGCCGCTTTCTGCTGCTGGTGCTCGATCCCAATCTGTGGATGCTGGCGGTACTGCGCAGCCGCGGTGAAAGCATGACCTGGACGCCGGGGCTGGTGCTGGATTATGCGCGCATGCTGCAACAGGTCTCCGAGCGCCAACACCAACGCTGGTGGCTTAAGCTGCGCGAGATGTGGACTATTCTGCGCTTTGGCAAAAACCCAACGCGCAGGCAAAGGTTTTAGTCTCTCCGTCGGCGATGATAAAGTGTCGGGCACATTCATTCATCCGCGCCGGCAGGAGTTAACCGCTAATGGCTTATTCGCAACGCATTGAAACCGCAATTTTTGATATGGACGGCTTGTTGATCGACTCGGAACCGCTGTGGCTGCAGGCCGAGCTGGATATCTTCGGCGCGCTGGGATTGGATCTGTCCGATCGTCACAAGCTGCCGGACACCCTGGGGCTGCGCATCGATCTGGTGGTGAAAATGTGGTATCAGGCGATGCCCTGGCAAGGGGTTTCGCTCGATGAGGTGTCGGCACGGATTATCGAGCGCGCCATCGAGCTGGTGCACGAGACGCGCCCGCTGCTGCCTGGCGTCCGGCAGGCGCTGGAGCTGTGCCGCAGTCAGGGGCTGAACGTCGGCCTGGCCTCCGCCTCGCCGCTGCACATGCAACAGCAGGTACTGAAGATGTTCGATCTTGAAGGCTACTTCGATCAATTGGTTTCCGCCGAATACCTGCCGTACAGCAAACCGCACCCGGAGGTCTATCTGATCGCCGCCGAACGCCTGGGCAGCGATCCGCTGCGCTGTATCACGCTGGAAGACTCCTTCAACGGCATGATCGCCACCAAAGCCGCGCGCATGCGCTCCATCGTGATCCCGGCCGCCGAATACCGCCACGATCCGCGCTGGGCGCTGGCTGACCACCAGTTGGAGACGCTGGAACAGCTTACTCCCGCCCACTTCGCCTGATCCTGCGGCGCCGGCCACCGGCGCCCTGGTTTTCCTCATCGCAGCCGGCCAAGAGATCCGTGCCGCAAAATAAACGAAACGCCGTTTCATTATTATTGAATTGCCGTGACGTTCTCATTATGCTGGACGGCAGGGAAAGCGACGGTCCGCGCAGCGCTGTCACTGCCACGCAGCGCTGTTCAAGGCCGCCGCTTCCTCCCGCCGCACACCGAAAAACCGCCCTCGTTGCTTTCCGTTTCACTCTCTCCAGCGCCGCCTTTTTGTTTTCGCCCGTCAAAATCGATGATTTGTTACGCATTGGCGTAACAAGCCGTTGTAAAACCGGGGAAAATAAACAATTGGTTACAGGGTAACTGCTTCCACTACTGGGAATTTCCCCATATACTGGATAAATTAACAGTTTACCAGCCGGAATCGCAACAGCATGACCGCGGAAGGACATCTTATATTCTCTGTCGCTTGCGCGATCTTCGCCAAGAAGGCGGAAGTGACGCCAGAGCTGGCTACCGGCGACTGGTGGCACATCATACCCGCTGCGCTGCTGACCTCGCTGCTGCCGGACATCGATCACCCCAAGTCGGTGCTGGGCCAGCGTCTGCGCTGGCTCGCCATTCCCATCGCCCGCGCCTTCGGCCACCGCGGTTTCACCCACAGCCTGCTGGCGATCGCCGGCGGCATGGCGCTGTTTCAGCTGGACGTGCCGCGCAGCTGGCCGATCCCGGCCGATGCGCTGCACGCCATGATCATCGGCTACTTCAGCCACCTGCTGGCCGATATGCTCACCCCCGCCGGCGTTCCGCTGCTGTGGCCGTGCCGCTGGCGTTTTCGTCTGCCGCTGCTCAACTCGCAAAAAGGCAACCAACTGGAGCGCGTACTGTGTCTGTGCCTGGTGGCCTTCGCCATCTGCTGGCAAGGTGATTTCACCCTCCCGGTGCAATCCTATGTCGAGCAAATCAGAAATATCAGGCTCTGATCACAAAAAATCGTTCAACCCATCACCCATGCGTATATAAAAAGAACAAAAACGCGCAAAAAGCTATATCAAATTCCATTTGGATATAAGTAGCCCACTCAGCAAACTGTTACGATATTTACATCGCGACATACGTGATGCGTAGTCGTTTTTATAAGAAAGATTATTGGAGACATTGGGGATGAATCTTCCGCTCGTGATTAACGTGCTGGTGTTTGTCGCGCTCCTTTTGCTGCTGGCGCAAACCCGCCACAAGCAATGGAGCCTGGCGAAAAAAGTGCTGGTCGGCCTGGTGGTCGGCGTGGTGTTCGGTCTGGGCCTGCAGCTGGTGTACGGCTCCGACAACCCGGTGCTGAAAGAATCCATCAGCTGGTTCAACATCGTCGGCAACGGCTATGTGCAACTGCTGCAAATGATCGTCATGCCGCTGGTGTTCGCCTCGATCCTGAGCGCGGTCGCCAAACTGCATAACGCCTCTTCTCTGGGTAAAATCAGCGTTCTGACAATCGGCACGCTGCTGTTCACCACGCTGATCTCGGCGCTGGTGGGCGTGCTGGTCACCAACCTGTTCGGCCTGACCGCCGAAGGCCTGGTGCAGGGCGCGCAGGAAAGCGCGCGTCTGACGGCGATCCAGACCAACTACGTGGGCAAACTGGCCGATCTGACCGTGCCGCAGATGGTGCTGTCGTTCATTCCGAAAAACCCGTTCGCCGACCTGACCGGCGCCAGCCCGACTTCGATCATCAGCGTGGTGATTTTCGCCACCTTCCTCGGCGTGGCCTCGCTGCAGCTGCTGAAAGACGACAAGCCGAAAGGCGAGCGCGTGCTGGTGGCCATCGACACCCTGCAAGCCTGGGTGATGAAGCTGGTGCGTCTGGTCATGAAACTGACGCCATATGGCGTGCTGGCGCTGATGACCAAAGTGGTCGCCGGTTCCAACATTCACGACATCGTCAAACTCGGCAGCTTCGTGGTGGCTTCGTACATTGGCCTGGCCATCATGTTCGTGGTACACGCCGCTCTGCTGGCCTTCACCGGCGTTAACCCGCTGAAGTTCTTCCGCAAGGTGTGGCCGGTGATCACCTTCGCCTTCACCAGCCGCTCCAGCGCCGCCAGCATTCCGCTGAACGTGGAAGCGCAGACCCGTCGTCTGGGCGTACCGGAATCCATCGCCAGCTTCTCGGCGTCGTTCGGTGCCACCATCGGCCAGAACGGCTGTGCAGGCCTCTACCCGGCGATGCTGGCGGTAATGGTTGCGCCGACCGTCGGCATCAACCCGCTGGATCCGGTATGGATCGCCACCTTGGTCGGCATCGTCACCATCAGCTCCGCCGGCGTGGCGGGCGTGGGCGGCGGCGCCACCTTCGCTGCGCTGATCGTGCTGCCGGCGATGGGCTTGCCGGTGACGCTGGTCGCGCTGCTGATCTCGGTCGAACCGCTGATCGACATGGGCCGCACCGCGCTGAACGTCAACGGCTCCATGGCGGCAGGCACCATCACCAGCCAGCTGATGAAGCAAACCGACAAAGCCGTGATGGACAGCGAAGACGAAGTCGAATTGGCGCATCGCTAACGCCGTCTCATAACGAAAAAACCGGGGATTATCCCCGGTTTTTTTATGCCCCGCGTTCGGTCGTTACGGCCGCTCGCCCTTCGCCAACCGCCGGTTGATATCGGCGATCGCTGCCGGCAATTGCGCCAGCGTGTCTATCACATAGTGCGCACCCGCCGCGTACAGCTTATCGGCGGCCGCCGCGCGGCGGCGCTCTATCTCGCCCGCCGCCATCTGTCGATACTCCGGCCAGGTGGCGCCGAACTCGTTGCCGGACAGCGCCAGCCCGACGCTCCACATCCCGGCATTCAGCCCTTCGGCAATGCCCGGCACCGCGTCATCCACCTTCACGCAATGCGCCACCGCATCGATACCCAACGCGATCGCGTTCTGCAACGCCATCCACGGCCCCGGTCGGCCGCCGGCCGCGAGATCGTCGGTGGCGACCCAGTAATCCGGCGCGTAGCCGCGCTCTGCGGCGGCGGGCACCAGCACTTCCATCACCGCGCGCGGATAACCGGAGCAGGAACCGATTTTAATCCCCTGCTCGCGCAAAGCGGCAATCACCTGCGGCACGCCCTCGATGGGATCGGCGAAGTCGATCACTTTGGCGATTTGCAGCGGCATAAACGCCTGATACAGCGCGTCGATGTCCTGGTGGCTCATCGAGCGCCCCAGCCGCTGCCGCCAGCGCGCGTCGACCGCCGGCAGTTTCCCCAGCGCCTCGATATGCTGCCATTTGCCCAGCCCCATCGGAATACGCGCTTCCGCCAGGCTGATGTCGATATCGAAGGTCTGTTTGAACGCCTCAACGAAAATCTGCGTCGGCGCAAAGGAGCCGAAGTCCACCGTGGTGCCGGCCCAGTCGAGGATTACGGCGTTGATCTGTTTCATGGTCAATCCTTATTGATTCCAGTACATCGCCTGCCCGACTGCCGCCAGCAAACGTTCGATATCTTGCGGGTAGATCTCCCCGATGTTGCCGATGCGGAAGCAGTCGCTCTGCGACACTTTACCGGGATAAATCACGAAGCCTTGTTGCTTCAGGCGCTGATAAAACTCGGCGAAGCGATAAGTGTCGGCCTTTGGCGAATAGAACGCGGTGATGATCGGCGAATGCAACGCCTCATCGAGCAGGGTTTCAAAGCCCAGTTCGCGCATGCCCGCCACCAGCCGCCGCTGATTGGTCTGATAGCGACGGTGGCGCGCGGCAATGCCGCCCTCCTGCTCCAGCTCTTTCAGCGCCTGCGCGAAGGCCAGCACGGTATGGGTCGGCGACGTAAAGCGCCATTTGCCGGCCTGGTCTTCCATACAGCGCCACTGGGCGTACAGATCGAGCGACAGCGAGCGCGAACGCCCGGCGCATTTTTCCAGTTCGCTGCGGCGGGCGATGACGAAAGCGAAGCCCGGCACGCCCTGAATGCATTTGTTGGCGGAACTGATCAGAAAATCGATGCCCAGCGCGTCCACATCCAACGGGATGCCGCCGAAGCTGCTCATGGCGTCGACGATAAAGGTCTTGCCGTTGCGCGCCGCCAGGCCGGCCACCTTCTGCAGCGGGTTGAGCATGCCGGTGGTGGTTTCACAGTGCACCATGGCGATATGGCTGATGCGCGCATCGCTTTTCAGCACCGCTTCCATCGCCGCCACGTCCGGTTCATTCACCTCGCCGCAGTCAAAGGCGTGGTGGTCGATATCCATCAGCCGCGCCATTTCGATCATCCGCGCCCCGTAGGCGCCGTTGTTGACGATCAGCAGCTTGTCCTGCGGGCCGATGACCGTGCCCAGCACGCCCTCTACCGCAAAGCTGCCGCTGCCCTGCAGCAGCACCGAGGTGTAGCCGGCGGACGGCGTCGCCAGCGCCACCAGCCGTTGGCGGATGCTTTGCACCACGCCGAGGTTGTAATCTTCATCCCAGGTACAGCTGTCGAACAGCATCGCCTCTTTCACCGTTTTCGAGGTGGTCAACGGGCCGGGGGTCAACAGCAGGTAGTTACGGTCGGACATGTTATTCACCTATTTGGTCTATACCAGATTGCACTCATTGTGGCGGCAAATTCCTGCCCCGGTCAAACGACAAAGCGCGGTGAAACAAAAAATTCATCTGGCTATGTATAATAAGCGCGTGCCGGAATGTCGGGCCGATGCCATAGCGAGATGAAATGAAAGAACATCAGGGCGATATGCCCCACTACCTGCAGATCAAGGATCAGCTTCAGGCGCGCATCACCCGCGGCGCGCTGCAGGCCGGCGACAAGCTGCCTTCGGAGCGCGAGCTGTGTGCCATCTTCTCCACCACCCGCGTCACCATCCGCGAAAGCCTGGCGCAGCTGGAAGCCACCGGCGCCATCTATCGAGCCGATCGCCGCGGCTGGTTCGTCACGCCGGAGCGACTGTGGCTGGACCCGACGCAAAACACCAACTTCCACCGTCTGTGTCAGGAGCAGGGGCGCACGCCGCGCACCGCGCTGCTGTCCGGCGAAAAAACCACGGTGCCGCTCGACGTCATGCAGCCGCTGGCGCTCGAACCGTTCGATCAGGTGTATCTGCTGCGCCGCGTGCGCTACGCCGACGGCCGCGCTATCTGCTACTGCGAAAATCACTGCCTGCCGCAGCGGGTGCCGGAACTGCTCAGCCACGATCTCAACGGCAGCCTGACCGAGGTCTATCAGCAGCATTACTCGTTGATTTACAGCAACATGCACCTGTCGTTCTACCCGACGGCCCTGCCTTACCGCGCCGCCAATGCGCTCGGCGCCATGGTCGGCCTGCCCGCCTTGTTGCTGCGTCGACTGAATTACGATCAGCACGGCCGCATCCTCGATTTCGATATTGAATACTGGCGCCACGACAGTCTGCGCATCGAAGTCGATACACTCTAACCTCGGCTATCACGGGGCCGGCGTCCGCCGCCCCGCCTTCCTCACCCACGCTCGATCACCCTTTTAAGACAAATATATTTTGCCGCTTTCATTTGTTTGTCATATTCGCCGATTAGCTTGGCCGCATATCTGGTGTATACCAGTTTCGCATTAACTTGCCACAGTGAGGCTGAAGCTATGAAACTTTCTCGTCTGGTCGTCATGACCGCCATCGCACTCGGTTCCGCACCGGCCTGGGCCGCCGATGCGGTGGTGACCGTCTACTCTGCCGACGGTTTGCACGACGGCGACCACAGCTGGTATCAAACCCAGTTCGACGCCTTCACCCAGGCGACCGGCATCAAGGTGCAGTATGTTGAAGGCGGCTCGGGCGCCATCGTGGAACGGCTGTCGAAAGAACGCAGCAACCCGCAGGCCGACGTGCTGGTGACGCTGCCGCCGTTCATCCAGCGCGCCGCCGCGGAAAAACTGCTGCAGGACTTTACCCCGCAGGCGGCGGCGCAGATCGCCGATGCGCAGCCGCAGTTCGTGCCGCTGGTGAACAACTACCTCAGTTTCATCTATAACGCCAAACTGCTGCCGCAGGCGCCCGCCAGCTACCAGCAGCTGCTGGACGCGCAGTTCCGCAACAAGCTGCAGTATTCCACGCCGGGACAGGCGGGTGACGGTACTGCGGTGATGCTGCAGGCATTTCACAGCTTCGGTAGCAAAGACGCCGGTTTCGACTATCTCGGCAAGCTGCAAAGCAACAACGTCGGCCCTTCCGCCTCCACCGGCAAGCTGACCGCGCTGGTCAATAAGGGGGAGCTGCTGGTGGCCAACGGCGATCTGCAGATGAATCTGGCGCAGATGCGCAGCAACCCGAACGTCAAGGTGTTCTGGCCGGCCGGGCCGGACGGCAAGCGCAGCACGCTGGTGCTGCCTTACTACGTCGGTCTGGTGCAGGGCGCGCCGCAAAGCGCCAACGGCAAAAAGCTGATCGACTTCCTGCTGAGCAAGGAAGCGCAGAGCAGCGTCAGCGCCATTTCCTACGGCATGCCGGTGCGTAAGGACGTCACGCCGACCGACGATAACTTCAGGCAGTCGCAGGCCGCTTTGCAAGGCGTGGACATCTGGGCGCCGGACTGGAATCAGGTGGTGAGCAGCCTGTCCGCCGACATTTCTCGCTGGCACAAGGTGACCGAATGACTCTGGCCATGCCTTCTCTTCTCTCATCTCGCGCCGAGGCGCGGGATAACAGCCAGGATATCGCCGGGCCGTCGGGCATCCAGCTCGATCGCGTCAGCGTGTCGTATCGCGGCACCGAGGTGCTGAAACCCCTGACGCTCACCATCGCTCCCGGCGAAGTGCTGGCGCTGATCGGCCCCTCCGGCTCGGGTAAGACCACCGTGCTGCGGGCGATTGCCGGCTTCGTGCAGCCCTCCGCCGGGCGCATCGCCATCGGCGACGTCGATGTCACCGACGTGCCGCCCTATGAGCGCGGTCTGGGCATGGTGGTGCAGAACTACGCGCTGTTTCCGCATATGCGCGTCGAGGACAATGTGGCGTTCGGCCTGCGCGCGCAGGGCAAGCCGCGCGGCCTTATCGCCGAGCGCGTCGAAGAGGCGTTGGCCATCGTCGGCATGTCCGCCTACGCCAAGCGTTATCCCAGCCAGCTCTCCGGCGGCCAACAGCAGCGGGTGGCGATCGCCCGCGCCATTGCGGTGCGCCCCAAGGTGCTGCTGCTGGATGAGCCGCTGTCGGCGCTGGACGCGCAAATCCGCCACAGCATGGTGGAAGAGATAGCCCGCCTGCACCGCGAGCTGCCGGACCTGACCATTCTGTACGTCACCCACGATCAGGGCGAAGCGCTGACGCTGGCGGACAAGATCGGCATCATGCGCGACGGCCATCTGATCGCCCACGGTGAAACCCGCGCGCTGTACCATCATCCGACGAACCGCTTCACCGCCGAGTTCCTCGGCCGCGCCAACCTGCTGCCGGCTACCGCCCTGGAGACTACCGCGCAGCAAGGTATGACCACCGTCAGCTGCGCCGGCAAAGTGATCGGCTGCTTCACTTATGGCGCACAACGCGGCTTCGACAAGCTGCTGTGCATCCGGCCACAGCACATTGCGCTCGATGCCGATGCCCAGCGCAGCAACTGCATCATCGGCACGCTGCGCGATATTCATTGGCAGGGAGAGTTGACGCACCTGCAGTTCGACGCGGAAGGCCATCCGCTGCGCGTGGTCACCACCCATCGCAGCCAGATGCCGCAGATCGGCGAGCGCGTGCCGCTCTATTTCGCCCCCGACGATGCGGTACTGATCGAGGACTGACATGACCGACTCTACGCTTACTCGCCCGTCCCTGCGGCTGCGTTTGCCGCGCCGCCTGTGGATCCTGTTACCGCTGCTGGTGCTGGCGACGCTGTTTTTCTACCCGCTGGCGCTGATCGTCAAACAGGCGTTTACCGACGACCAGGGGCTGTTCAGCGCCGCCGCGCTGCAACAGGTGTTCGAATCCCGCCGCTTTGTCGGTGCCCTGCTCAACACGCTGCAGATCGCGCTGCTGGCGACGCTGGGCTGCCTGGTGCTCGGCACGCTGCTGTCGCTGCTGCTGGTATTCACGCCGTTCCCCGGCAGCCGGCTGATCGCCCGAGTGATCGATACCTTTATCGCCATGCCGACCTTTCTGATCACGCTGGCCTTCACCTTTATCTACGGCTCCGCCGGCCTGCTGAACGGCACGCTGATGGCGACCTTCGGCTTCACCCTGCCGCCGGTCGACTTTCTTTACTCCATCTGGGGAGTGATCCTGGCGGAAATCACCGTGTTTACGCCGCTGGTGATGCGCCCGCTGATGGCGGCGCTGTCGCAGATCGACCGCAGCCAGCTTGAGGCCGCCAGCATCCTCGGCGCCCGGCCGGGGCGCGTGGTGCGCCAGGTGATTTTACCGGCCGCACTGCCGGCCTTGCTGGCCGGCGGCAGCCTGTGTCTGTTGTTGACCACCAATGAGTTCGGCATCGTGCTGTTTATCGGCGCCAAGGGCGTCACCACGCTGCCGATGATGGTCTACTCCAAGGCGATTCTGGAGGCGGATTACGCCGTCGCCTGCACCATCGCCGTGGTGAATATCGCGCTGTCGCTCGGGCTGTTCTCCCTTTACCGCTATGCCGCGGCACGCGCCGGGCTGAGGAACTGACGATGTTGATTTGGTCTCGCACCGGCCGCACCCTGACCTGCACGCTGACGGTCACGCTGTTCGCCCTGTTCTTCTGCCTGCCGCTGGCGGTGATCCTGATGTCCAGCCTCAGTGAACAGTGGAACGGCGTGCTGCCGAGCGGCTTCACCCTCAACCACTTTCGCCAGGCCTTCAGCGGCGCCTCCTGGGACGCGCTGGTCGCCAGTCTGGCTATCGGCTTCAGCGCCAGCCTGTTCGCGCTGCTGTGCGGTACCTGGGCGGCGCTGGCGCTGCGCCACCATCAGGGGCGCGGCCAGCGGCTGTTGGGCACGCTGTTTTTCATTCCCAGCGCGGTGCCTTCGGTCTCCATCGGTCTGGGGATGCTGGTGGCGTTCAGCCAAGGGCCGCTGCAGATGAACGGCACCTTCCTGATCGTGCCCGCCGCCCACTTCGTGTTGATTTCCGCCTTTACCTTCGGCAACGTGATGGCCGGGCTGACCCGGCTACCTGGCGACTACGAGAACGTCGCTGCCAGCCTGGGCGCGTCGCCGCTGTTCCGCCTGCGCCACGTCACCCTGCCGATGATCGCCCCCTACATGATCTCCGCCTTCGCTCTCAGCCTGTCGCTGTCGATGGGGGAACTGGGCGCGACCATGATGATCTACCCGCCGAGTTGGGCGACGCTACCGGTCACTATCTTCAGCCTGACCGATCGCGGCAGCATCGCCAATGGCGCGACGCTGACCATGATCCTGGTGGCCGCCACGCTATTGCTGATGTTGGTGCTGGAGCGAATTTCGCAGCGGCTGACGCCGGGCATGAAATAGCAACAAGGCGCTGCCGCCGCAGCGCCTTGTTGTTTATTGGCGAAGGGTCAAAACGGGTAGTCGTGATAGCCCTGCTGTTCGGATATACGCCGGGCGGCGACGTGCAGCAACGCCACATACTCCTCCCGCGCCGCGTCGGAAAAACGCAACGTCGGGAAAGAGATGCTCAGCCCGGCGATCGCCACCCCGAACCGGTCGAAAACCGGCACCGCAATGCAGCGGATCCCCGCCTCTTGTTCCTCGGCGTCTTCGCCGTATCCCTGAGCCCGCACCCGATCCAGCACCGGCAACAGTTCGGCGGCGCTGGTCAGGGTATGCTCGGTGCTGCGGGTAAAGTCAATCTGCGACAAAATCTGCGCCACCTCATCCCGCCCGCGCCAGGCCAGCAGCACTTTCCCGATGGCGGTGCTGTGCAGCGGGTTGCGGCGGCCGATGCGCGAATACATGCGCAGGTTGTACATCGCGTCGATCTTGTGGATATAGACGATGCCGTCCTCGTCCAGGGCGCCGAGGTGGATGGTTTCGCGGGTACGGTTCGACAGTTCGCGCATCTCTACATCCGCGCTGCGGATCAGATCGACGTTCTGTAACGATTTGGCGCCCAGCTCGAACAGCTTGAGCGTCAGCGCATATTTTTCCGTCTCGCCTTCCTGCGAAACGTAGCCCAGCGCTTTCATGGTCTGCAGAAAACGGTAGACGGTGCTTTTAGACATCATCACCCGCTGGGACAGCTCGGTAATGCCGATCTCGCGCTCATCGCCGAGCGCCTGCAAAATGCCGAACACTTTCATCACGGATGAGACGGCATCCGGTTGCTTGTCTGAATCTGCGTTAGCCATGGTGAATACCCTACTTAACGGTTTTGTTTCAGGAAATTTAAACAAGGGTTTCAGTATAATCGGAACAGATCGCGACGCGCAACGCACATAGGCGCTAAGCGATTGAAGCCAAATGGATAACCGCCGGCCCGCTCACCGCTATTTACAATTAAGCGGACAACGGGCATGCAATCGCAGGCGATTATGATTAGCATGATAATACTCCCCTGAATAAACACCGCTGAGACCAACATGCGTTCTTGTTCCGACGGCCTCCCCGTCCCGCAACGCTATGGGGCGATCCTCGCCATCGCCCTCGGCATTACCGTATCGGTGCTCGACGGCGCGATAGCCAACGTGGCGCTGCCCACCATCGCGCGCGATCTCAACGCCAGCCCGGCCAGCTCCATTTGGGTGGTCAACGCCTATCAGCTGGCGATCACCGTGTCTTTGCTGTCGCTGGCGTCGCTCGGCGATCTGGTCGGCTATCGTCGCATCTATCAGGCCGGATTGCTGGTGTTCAGCATCACCTCGCTGTTCTGCGCCCTGTCCGACTCGCTGCTCACCCTGACTATCGCCCGCGTGCTGCAAGGCTTTGGCGCCGCCGCCATCATGAGCGTCAACACGGCGCTGATCCGCATCATCTACCCGCAACGCTTTCTCGGCCGCGGCATGGGCATCAACTCGCTGATCGTCGCCTGCTCCTCGGCGGCCGGGCCGACGGTGGCGGCCGCTATCCTGTCGGTCGCGTCCTGGCAATGGCTGTTCGCCATCAACCTGCCGATCGGTATCGTCGCACTGCTGCTGGGGATGAAATTCCTGCCCGCCAACGGCCAGAAAAACGATAATCGCCGTTTCGATCCCACCAGCGCCGTGCTGAATGCGCTGACCTTCGGCCTGCTGATCACCGCCATCAGCGGCTTCGCCCAGGGCCAGAGCCTGACGCTGATCTTCAGCGAGATCGCCGCGCTGCTGGCGATTGGCGCAGTGTTTGTTCGCCGCCAGCTGCGTCAGGAATTTCCTCTGCTGCCGGTCGACCTGCTGCGCATTCCGATCTTCGCCCTGTCGATGGGCACCTCAATCTGCTCGTTCGCCGCACAGATGCTGGCGATGGTGTCGCTGCCGTTCTTCCTGCAAAGCGCATTGGGCCGCGATGAGGTGGCGACCGGGCTGCTGCTGACGCCCTGGCCGCTGGCGATCGTGGTGATGGCACCGATCGCCGGCCGGCTGGTGGAGCGCGTACACGCCGGCCTGCTGGGCTGTATCGGGCTGGCGGTGTTCGCGCTCGGGCTGTTCTCGCTGGCGCTGCTGCCCGCGGCGCCGTCGAATGTGGACATCATCTGGCGCATGGTGCTGTGTGGCGCCGGTTTCGGCCTGTTCCAGTCGCCCAACAACCACACCATCATTTCCGCCGCGCCGCGCAACCGCAGCGGCGGCGCCAGCGGCATGCTGGGCACCGCTCGCCTGCTGGGACAAACCTCGGGGGCCGCGCTGGTGGCGCTGATGTTCAACCTGTTCCCTGCCTCCGGCACCCACGCTTCGCTGATCCTGGCCGGGGTGTTCGCCACCCTGGCAGCGGCGGTCAGCAGCCTGCGCATCACCCAGTCGACGACGCAGACAGTGCAGCCCAGCCGCGAGATGAAATAGCGGACATAAAAAAACCCCGGCAAGCCGGGGTTTTTCATGATATTCAGCCGATTACTTCAGGTACTGGCCGGTACGCAGCGCTTCGATGCGCTTGTCGAGCGGCGGGTGCGACATGAACAGTTCGCTGAACGACTTGGATTTGCCGTTGATGCAAAACGCCATCATGCTGCCCGCTTCCTGCGGTTCGTAGCTGGTTTTCAGGCGCTGCAAGGCAGCGATCATCTTCTCGCGGCCCACCAGTTTGGCGGAGCCGGCGTCGGCGTAGAACTCGCGGTGACGCGAGAACCACATGGTGATGATGCTCGCCAGGATGCCGAACACCAGTTCCAGCACCATCGACACCGCGAAGTAAATCATCGGGTTGCCGTTGCCTTCCCCTTCGCCATCACCGTCGCGGTTGCCCAGGAAGCCGGCGGCGACCTGCGCGATCAGGCGCGAAATGAAGATCACGAAGGTGTTCACGATGCCCTGAATCAGGGTCATGGTCACCATATCGCCGTTGGCGACGTGGCTGATTTCGTGCGCGATGACCGCTTCCGCTTCGTCACGGCTCATGCTCTGCAACAAGCCGGTGCTGACGGCAACCAGCGAGGCGTCGCGGCGCGCGCCGGTGGCGAAGGCGTTGATGTCCGGCGCATGGTAGATAGCGACCTGCGGCATGGCGATGCCCGCCTGCTGCGACTGACGGCGCACCGTTTCCAGCAGCCAGTTTTCGGTTTCGTTACGCGGCTGTTCAATCACTTCTCCGCCGACGGAGCGCAGCGCCATCCACTTGGACATCAGCAACGACACGAAAGCGCCGCCGAAGCCGAACAGACCGGCCATGATCATCAGGCCCTGAACGCTACTGGATTGGATTCCTGTCAGGCTGAGCACCAGCCCGAAAACCAACATCACCGCCAGGTTGGTGAGCAGGAACAGAGCTATACGCATCATAAAATGTTTACTTCCTCATAAATGTTAACAAAACGCTGTCCAAGATACCCTAGATCGTATGGGCATTCGTCACAGTTTCAAGAGTCGCGCGTCATTAACCTACTAAAAATACGAAACTTTACAAAAACGGCGCGCGACCGGGATTTGGCAAATTGTAAACGATTGTTGCGCAAGGCGGAGGGATTTCTCACAAAAAATTCTTTGCCCGCGCAGGATCGCGGCGGGCGATTTTATCCACACCCTTTCTGGGTCAATATCCGCTGGGTGCGATCCGACGTGCCTGCAGCCGATTCATCGACGACGAAAGTTTGAATCTTACGATTAATTGTTACATTATAACATCACAATTAATCGTAAAGGGATGTCAATCATGTTATCGCGTATCGCCTGGATGCTGGCGACGTGGCTGCTTTTCTGCCACCTCGCACAAGCTGAAATTCACCTCACCGACGTTGAAGGACGTCGCGTCACCCTGACCGCCCCCGCACAGCGCGCCTATATCGGCTTTTACTACGAAGATTTTCTGGCGGTGAACGGCCCGGAGAGCTATCAACAGGTCGTCGCCTTTTCCAAAAGCGACTGGGCCTTGCGCACCAGCCAATGGGCGCGCTATCAGGCCGCGCTGCCGCGGCTCGCTCAATTGGTCGATGTCGGTTCGCTCTATAACCAGAGCTTCGATTTTGAACGCCTGCTGACCACGCGGCCGGACCTGCTGATCCTGGCGAAGTGGCAGCTCGACGGTTTCGCCAACTACCTGCCGGTGCTGCAACGGCTCAACATTCCTTACATCGTCGTCGACTTCAACCAGGGCGTCGAGGTCAAGCTCGCCAGCATTCGGTTGATGGGCCAGGCGATGGGCCACGCCGAGCGAGCGGAACGGCTGGCCGACGAATATCGCCAGAGCCTCGAAGATACCCGGCGGCGCATCCGCCAGGCGCAGCTGCCGCCGCCGATCACCTATATTGAACTGGGAGACAAGGGCCCCGGCGAATACAGCAGCAGCTATGGCGCCTCGATCTGGGGGCCGCTGCTGCAGTTGGCCGGCGCCGACAATATCGCCGCCGGCGTCGTCGGCAGCCCCTCTCCGTTGCGCGCCGACTATGTCCTGACCAAACGGCCCGACGTCATTTTTCTCGCCGGAGGCGACTGGGAAAATATGCCGAACGCCGTGCCGATGGGCTACGGCACACAGGCCGCCCCCATACAGGCGCGCCTGACGCAGTATGCCCGGCGGGCGGGATGGCCGCAGCTGCCGGCTATAAAAAACCAACGGCTTTATGCGCTTTATCATGGCGGCGCGCGCACGATTTACGACTTTATTTTTGTCCAGTATCTGGCGAAAGCCCTCTATCCCACCGCATTTGCCGACGTAGACCCCGCGCGCAACCTGGCCCGGTTCTACCGCCAATATCTGCCGATTGAGGCGGACGGCGTCTTCTTGCAACGCTGGCAAGGAGAGTAGTCGTGGCCCGCACAGGACGTGATTTTTTGCAACGGCGCAGGCTGCGCCGCGGGCTATTGACGCTGGCGCTGCTCGGCGCGCTGTTGGCGGCAGCCGCCATCGATCTGACCGTCGGCGCCGCGCATCTTGGCCTCGCGGATATCGTGCGAATGCTCCGGCCCGGTTCTACGCCAGGCAACGAGCTGCATCAGGTGGTTTTCTGGTCGATTCGCTTGCCGATGACGCTCACCGCCCTGGTGGTCGGCGCCAGCCTGGCGCTGGCCGGCCTGCTGATGCAGACCGTGCTGGCCAACCCCCTCGCCAGCCCCTATACGCTAGGGATCTCGGCTGCGGCGGGGTTCGGCGCGGCGCTGTCGATCATCACCGGCTTCAGCCTGGGCGGCGCGCTGGCGCTGGGCACGCCGTTGCTGGCTTCGCTGATGGCGTTGCTCGCCTGCGTGCCTATCTATCTGCTGGGACAACGCCGGGGCATGACGCCGCAAATATTGGTGTTGAGCGGCATCGTCGTGCTGTTTTTCTTTCAGTCGCTGCAATCGCTGCTGCTGTTTCTGGCCGCGCCGGAGGCCATGCAGCAAATCGTCTTTTGGCTGTTCGGCAGCCTGCTCAAAGCGAATATGCACGGGGTGGCGATCACCGGCGCCGTGTTGCTCTGCGCGCTGATCGTCAGCCTGCGGCAGGCCTGGCGCCTTACGGCGCTGTCCGCCGGCGAAGAGCAGGCACAGGGGCTGGGCATCAACGTCAGCGCGCTGCGCAAGCTGGCCTTTCTACTGGCGACTTTGCTGACGGCCGCCTCGGTCTCTTTTGTCGGCACCATCGGGTTCGTCGGGCTGATCGCCCCCCATTTCGCCCGTTTTCTGGTCGGGGAGGATCAGCGTTACCTGATCTGCATTTCCGCCCTCTGCGGCAGCCTGCTGCTGCTGTGCGCGTCGATCGTCGCCAAGCTGGTGATGCCGAACGGCGTGGTGCCCATCGGCATCGTCATCGCCCTGATCGGCGTGCCGGTGCTGTTTTACTTCGTCACCCGACAGGTTAAACGCCCATGACTCAACTGACCCTCACCGGCGTCGACGTCACGCTGCATCGCCGCCCGCTATTGGCCGACGTATCCCTGAGCTGGCCGGAGGCAAAACTCGGCGGCATCATCGGCCCCAACGGCGCCGGCAAGTCCACGCTGCTGAAAGCGATTAATCGCATGTTGCCGTACAGCGGCGAGATCGCCTACCGCGAGCGCCCTCTCGATCCGAAAACCAGCCGCATCGCCTATGTGCCGCAGCTTAATCGCTGCGATTCGGCACTGACCGCTTTTGACATGGTGCTGTTGGGCAAGGTACGGCAGTTGGGATGGCGCGTCAGCGCCGCCCAGGCCGATGCGGTCGAACAGGCGCTGGCGGAATGCGGCATTTCCGCGCTCGCCGATCGCCCCTTCAACCGTCTCAGCGGCGGCCAGCGACAGTTGGTGATGCTGGCTCAGGCGTTCGTCTCTCAACCGCAGCTCATTTTACTCGACGAACCCACCAGCGCGCTGGATATCCATCACCAGCTGCGCGTGCTCAATCAGATCGCCGACTACGGCCGGCGTCATCGCTGCATCACGCTGCTGGTGATCCACGATCTGGGGCTGGCGCTGCGTTATTGCCACTCACTTACGCTGCTCGAGCACGGACGCGTCGTTTGCCACGGCGAGACTCATCAGATGATGGGACACCCGATGATGTCTCGCGTATTTGGCGTCGGTATCGAAAACGGCGTCAGCCCGCAGGGCTACCCCTATCTGCTGCCGACACAGCTGTTACACGCACACGGAGAATCCCCATGTACACCCTGACCAAGGCGGACATGCTGGCGCAACTCGCCGGTTTGCAACAGGAAATTCACCAGCTACACCGCTCCGCCCGGCAAGATCGGCGTCATTTTTCCCTGCTGGAACGCCGCTTCAGTCGCCTGCAAGCCTTTAACGACGAACCACAGCTGCAGGCCTACCGTCGAAAACTGGAAAACGACCGTTTGATAACGGCGCAGATCGCCCAACTGCGGGCAACAGCCAATGCCGCATTGTGCGACTACGAGAAGCATCGCGTCTCTGCACTCTGTCGGCAACCGGCACAGACTAACGCCTACCTGAACAGTTTCGATCGCGCCCTGCAGCTGGAGATCGCCGCCGCCGGCATCCAACCGGGCGAGCGGGTGTTGCTGGTGGGCAGCGGCGCCTTGCCCACCACGGCGCTGGCGCTGGTCGCCAGGCTTGCCGCCACCGTCATTTGCTACGATTGCGATCCGGCGGCCCAGCGGTTTGCCCGCCGCCTCACGCGCCATCTGGGGCTGGTGCGGCAGATGCCCTGCATCGACAAGCTGAACGGCCTGACCCGCAATGACGTCGATCACATCATCATCGCCTCTCTGGTGGCCGACAAGCAGGGCTTGCTGAGGGAGCTGCGGCCTTTGCTGCCGCAACGCGGCAAATTGCTGGTGCGCTATGGCAACGGCCTCAAGTCTCTCTTTAACTGCCCTTACCATCACCAGGCCGCCGGTTCGCCGTGGCGCATCAGCGGTAAACCGCTCGCCACCCCGCTGTACGATCTGTTGATTCTGGAGCCTCTCCGCCATGAATAATGCCTTTTCCACCCTGATTCTGGGCGCCGGCCCGGCGGCTATCCAATTGGCGGCGGATATCAAGGCCGCGGCCAATGCGCGCATCGGCCTGTACAACCGCCCCAGCGAGAAAGGACAACGCCTGCGGCATCATTTGGCTCACGCGCCCAGCCTGTCTCTGACGGGCGCCGGTAAGGCGCAGCGCACCCAAGGCGATACGCAAGTGACGATCGACAGCTATTGCGATGACCTGTCACGGGTCGGCGGTGACTGGCACCGACTGATCCTTGCCGTCCCCGCCGATCAATATCATGACGTGCTGCGGCAGGTGCCATGGGCGGCGTTGCCCCAGCTGCGCTCACTGATCCTGCTCTCTCCTTCCATCGGTTCCGGCCTGATGGTGCAAAGCCTGCTGCAGGACGCCGGGCAATCCCACGTCGGGATCATCAGCCTGTCGAGCTACTACGCCGATACCAAATACCAGGATGCCGCGCAGCCTTACCGCGCCTACACCAAGGCATTCAAGCAGCGGATTTATCTGGCCGGCCAAAGCCCAACGTCAGACCGCGCCGAACTCGATTGGCTTTGCGCGGTGCTGGCACGTCACGGCATCGATGCCCAGCGCTGCGACAGCCTGCTGGCCGCCGAACGCTTCAGCATCACCAACTATGTTCATCCTCCGCTGGCGCTGGCCGATACCACGCTACAGGCGATCTTTCAGCCGCAGGCGCCGATACAGTACCTGTATAAGACCTACCCCGAAGGCCCTATCTGCCCCGAGACGATCGCCGACATGCTGGCGCTCTCGCAGGATTACCGGCAGTTGCTCAACCGGCTCGGCGTCGAGGCCATCAACCTGCTGCGCTTTTTGAATGACGACAATTACCCGGTGCCGCCTCGTATGGTAAGCCGCCGCTGGATTGACCAATTCCCGCAGCTCGCGCCGGCGGAGCAACGCTACGCGCTGTTTGCGCGCTATACCGCGCTGCTGGTCGATCCCTATTCCGAACCGGACGCGCAGGGCCGCTACTATGATTTTTCCGCCGTCAGGGTCGCCCGCGTCTTCCAGGATGCGCAGGGGTTATGGCGACTGCCGCGCGTGCCGCAAGAGGACGTGCGCAAACTGCGCGTTCTGGTCTTGCTGGCGCAGCGGCTGGGCGTCGAGATGCCCGCCGCCCAGCGCCTGTTGACGCGCTTTCAGCAGGCGCTGCACAGCTTCGTCACCCGGATCGGCGCCGAGCATTGTCATCGTTCGTTGCTGGACGATACCTGCCGCGAGCAGGCGGATATCACCTACCGGCAGTGGCGGAGGCAAGCATGAATCAGGGTGCGCTGCTGGCCATTTTCGCCTCGCTGATTTTCAGCGTCATGAACGCGCTGGTCAAAACCATCGCCGACGTCATTCCCACCGGAGAGATCGTGTTCTTTCGCAGCAGTATCGGCTGCCTGCTGGTTCTGCTGCTGATGTATCGCCACCGCGTCGCCTTCAGCCGTGAAGACCGGCCGCTGCTGGTATTGCGCGGCACCATGGGCGGGCTGTATCTGATCTGTTATTTTTACAGCATCGCCCACCTCACGCTGGCCGATGCCAGCATGCTGGCCTACCTGTCGCCGTTTTTCTCCATTTTGCTCTCCTTGCTGGTGCTGCGTGAGCGGGTCAACGCCAATACCGCGTTTTGGCTGGCGATGGTCATCATCGGCGCGGTGCTGCTGGTGCGGCCGTGGCACTTCTCGGCCTATACCCTGGCGTCGCTGGTCGGCGTGATGAGCGCGGTGTTCGCCTCGATCGCCTATCTGTCGGTCAACAAACTCAGCAAACGCCACCACAACTACGAGATCGTGTTCTACTTCCTGTTCATCGCAACGCTGATCTCGCTGCCGCTGATGTGGCAGTCATTCGTCTGGCCCAACGCATACCAGTTTGCCATTCTGCTCGCCATAGCGCTGGTGTCGTTGCTGGGACAGGTCGTCTTAACCCAGGCCTTCTCTTCCGATAACCTGATCGTGGTCTCGGTGGTGCGCTATATCGGCATCGTGTTCAATATCGCCTGGGGCTGGCTGTTCTGGCACGAAGTCCCGCTGCTGCTGTCGCTGCTCGGCTGTCTGCTGGTGGTGGTTTCCTGCATCCGGCTCGGGCTGCGCCACCGCAAGAAAACCGTCTGAGCCGCGCATACCGCAGCCATAAAAAAACGCACCCGAGGGTGCGTTTTTCATTCTGCCAACCGCCGCCTTATTTGGCCGGCGCCGGCTGTTGAGCGGGCTGATCCTTCTCCAAATGAGCCAGGTCCAGCGCGATATGCACGGTTTCATCCAGGTACGGATCCGGTTCCTGGTAATCCTTCGGCAGATCGTCGAGCGATTTCAGCGGCTTCTTGCCGGCGCGCTCCAGACGCTCGTTGATGCGTTTCAGACGGGTCGCATCGTCATCGTGGTTCTCTTTCTCGCGCACCGCCAGATTGAGGGACACGATGTTGCGTTTATCCTTCAGCGCCTTGTAATGCGCGATATCCTGCGCGATGTACTGGAACTCCGGATTCTGCGCGATGCGCTGCTGGTGATCTTTCAGCAGCTCCGGCTCGAACGGCGTCAGATCGCCGGTCTTGCTGTAGGTCGCCGCATTGATGCTGTCCCACGGCATGGCGTTGTCTTCAAACGCTTCGCCGGTTTCCGCCGGATCGACGCCGGTCGGCATCAGAATGTCCGGGGTCACCCCTTTGCGCTGGGTGCTGCCGCCGTTGACGCGGTAGAACTTCTGAATGGTGTACTGCACCGACCCCAGCGCCGGCCACTCAGGGCGCAGCATCTGATCGTAGATGCGGTTCAGCGAACGGTACTGCTGCACGGTGCCTTTACCGAAGGTCGGCTCGCCGACGATCAGCGCGCGGCCGTAATCCTGCATCGCTGCCGCGAAGATCTCGGAGGCGGAGGCGCTGAAGCGATCGACCAGCACCACCAGCGGGCCTTTGTAGTAGGTCACGCCGTCGGTGTCGGCGTCTTCACGCACTTTGCCGTTGTTGTCGCGCACCTGCACCACCGGGCCGCTTGGAATGAACAGGCCGGACAGCGAGACCGCTTCGGTCAGCGCGCCGCCGCCGTTGGTGCGCAGGTCGATGATCACGCTCTTGACGTTCTGCTTGGCCATCTTCTGCAGCTGCACTTTCACGTCATCGGTCAGGCCGACGTAGAAGCCAGGGATGTCGAACACCGCCACCTTCTCTTTGCCGACGGTCTTGATGGTCATTTTCACCGCGCGGTCTTCCAGGCGGATGCGCTCGCGGGTCAAGGTGACCACGCGGGTTTTAGTGCCCTTGCCGGCCGGCAGGATCTCCAGGCGCACCTTGCTGCCCTTCGGCCCTTTGATCAGCGACACCACGTCGTCCAGACGCCAGCCGATCACGTCCACCATCGGTTTGCCGGCCTGGCCGACGCCGACGATGCGATCGCCCACGGTGATCGCCTTGCTCTTCGCCGCTGGGCCGCCCGGCACCATCGAGTTGATCAGGGTGTAATCGTCATCCATCTGCAGCACCGCGCCGATGCCTTCCAGCGACAGGCTCATCTCGGTGTTGAACTGCTCGGTGTTGCGCGGCGACAGGTAGTTGGTGTGCGGATCGATTTCATGCGCAAAGGCATTCATCGCCAGCTGGAAAACGTCTTCGCTGTTGCTTTGCGTCAGGCGCTTGATGGCGAACTGATAGCGCTTGGTCAGCGTGTCGCGGATTTCTTTGTCGGTCTTGCCGGTCAGCTTGAGGTTCAGCTCGTCATAGGTGACTTTCGCATCCCACAGGCTATCCAACTCGGCCTTGTCTTTCGGCCACGGCGCTTTGCTGCGGTCGAGATCGATAGTGCCGTTGCCGGTAAAGTTCATCGGCTTTTCCAGCAGCGACAACGCATACGTGTAACGCTCGAAACGGCGTTTCTGCGCCAGATTGAACAGCGCGTAGAAGGTATCCAGCTTGCCGGTTTTCAGCTCTTCGCCAACCTGATTGCGTTTGCCGGCGAACTGCGCCACGTCGGAGGCCAGCAACACGTTATGGTTGTAGTCCAGCATGTTCAGGTAGCGATCGAAGATCTTGCCTGAAAACTCCGCATCGAGCGCGAACTGGCGGTAATGAGAGCGAGTGAAGCGCGAGGTAACGCGCTCACTCACCGTAGCGTGCTGAGGTTCCTGTTGCAGTTGGGGCAATTGGCCGATGCGGATGTTGGCTGTTTCCGCACCGTAACTGACACCCGCCCACAGCAGCCCTGCAATCGCTGTTAATCTGACGAATTTGTTCATGCCTTGGTTGGCCTCCGTATCAGAACTGCAAGTGTTCTGCGCGCACAATCATCGCCAGACCGGAAGAGAGCTGCACACGTACGCCATCTTTAGCGATTTCGAGTACGGTAGCATCCATCGCGCTCTTGCCTGCTCTGACTTTGATTTCCTGGCCAATTTGCAGTGTAGAGATATCCGTGACTGGCGCATAACGCGGCTGGCTTTCCTCTTTTGCTGCACGAGGTTGGCGAGCGGGCTGCGGGCGAGTTTGTGGGCGCGGCTTGCGGGTTTCCGGCGCGGCTCCGCCTTCGCGACGTGCAGCGGGCTTTTTACCGGCTGGACGCGGACGGCGCGGAGCGGCATCGGCGGATTCGCCGGCGGCTTCACGTTTTTTGGCGTTTTGTTCGGCACGCTGTGCCTGAACGCGCGCTTTGGCTTCTTCAAGCTGCTGGCGAGCATGATCGACATGCTGCTGCTCCAGTTCACCGCACGGATTGCCGTCCAGATCGACGCGCTGAGCGCCAACCTTGACGCCGTACAGGTAACGCCAGCTTGAGGTGTATAGGCGCAGGGCAGAACGCAATTGCGTTTTGCTGAGATTCTCTTCCCCCTGCACGCGCTCTACCAAATCCTGAAAAATACCGATTTTCAGCGGACGAGCTTCGCCTTCGGCGCTAAAGCAGAGCGGAAAACGCTCGGCAAGAAAAGCAATGACTTCTTTACTAGAGTTCAACTTAGGTTGATTTTCCATGAAATTTCCTGATTACAACGGTATTGCCAACAAGCCACAGGCATGAACAGGCGTCATTATAATGACGCCATCGGTAATTGCCACGTTAACCGTCGATCAACTTGCCGCTACAGTCACATATTTCGCACTGTCGCACTGTTCCAGTTGCTCACAAAGCCCCGCCACCACTGCTTTCAGGCCCGCTTCGTCCTGTTCGTCGAAGCGTTGATAAACCGTGCTGTCGATATCCAAAACGCCGATCGTTCGGCCGCCAACCGCCAGCGGCAGCACGATTTCCGCGTTGCTGGCCGCATCGCAGGCGATATGGCCCGGAAACGCATGCACGTCGCCGACGCGCTGCACGCGATTTTCCGCCACCGCCGTGCCGCACACGCCCTTACCCACCGGAATGCGCACACAGGCGATCTTGCCCTGGAACGGCCCCAGCACCAACTGGTCGCCCTCCATCAGATAGAAACCGACCCAGTTCACGTCATCCAGACGCTCGTTGATCAGCGCGCTGGCGTTGGACAGCGCCGCGATAAAGTTGGTTTCCCCGCCGAGCAACGCGCTCAGGTCACGTTTTAATTCCGCGTAGAATTGTTCTTTTGTCATGTGTTAACCATTGCAACAGTGAAGATGGCCAGAAGCCCAAAGCTTAGGCCCTATAAAATAAGCATTAAATGCGTATAGCCACAAGGTTAATCATCTGTTGCTTCACAAAACCCCGCCGCTCAGGGTATGTTTGCCGCTCAGAATCCCGGTTTACCTCGTTTTTACCGTCCGGCGCCCGATCGCCGGTGACGCGGCCGGTTTATTTTTCAGCTACGCTGACAGTTCCGGCGGGCTCAAGGGCAGCTACTTGTCAAAAATGAAAATACACGCGATCACCGCCCCCCTTTCCAAAGCGCGCCACCAGCGCTGCTGCGAGTGCGACCTGCTGTTCGTGCTGCCGCCGCTCAGCGGCAACCAGGCCGCCTATTGCCCGCGCTGCAACGCCAAGGTAGTGCACGGCCGCGACTGGTCGATGACGCGCCTGACCGCCATGGCGATCACCATGCTGCTGCTGATGCCGTTCGCCTTCACCGAACCGCTGATCAGCATTCGTCTGCTCGGCACGCGCATCGACGCCAGTTTGCTGGAGGGCATCTGGCAGATGAGCCGCCAGGGCGATCCGCTCACTGCCAGCATGGTGGCGTTTTGCACTATCGGCGCCCCGCTGACGCTGGCGCTGTCGCTGCTGTACCTGCGCTTCGGGCATGCGCTCGGCATGAACCTGCGCCCGGTGCTGTTGATGCTGGAGCGGCTGAAAGAGTGGGTGATGCTGGACATTTATCTGATCGGCATGGCGGTGGCGGCGATCAAGGTGCAGGATTACGCCGACATCCAGGCCGGCAGCGCGCTGATCGCTTACCTGTCGCTCACCCTGCTCAGCATCCTGACGCTGATCCACGCCAACCTGGAGCAGCTCTGGGAGCGTTACTACCCGCAGGAGCAGCCGGAAGGCCCGCCGGCGGCGCTGCACATTTGCCTGTCCTGCCACTATACCGGCTATCCCGACACGCGCGGCCGCTGCCCGCGCTGCCACGTGCCGATGTGCCACCGCCAGCCCTACAGCCTGCAGAAGACCTGGGCGGCGCTGATCGCAGCGATGATCCTGCTGATCCCGGCTAACCTGCTGCCGATCTCCATCATTTACGCCAACGGCGTGCGGCTCGAAGACACCATCTTCTCCGGCGTGGTCTCGCTGGCCACCTCCGGCAACGTGCCGATCGCCGCTATCGTGTTCATCGCCAGCGTACTGGTGCCCTTTACCAAGGTGATCGTGCTGATCACGCTGCTGTTCAGCATCCACTTCAAAACCTCGCACAGCCTGAAGACGCGCATTCGTCTGCTGCGCCTGGTCACCTGGATCGGCCGCTGGTCGATGCTCGATCTGTTCGTTATCGCCTTGATGATGTCGCTGGTGAATCGCGACCAGCTGTTATCTTTTACTATGGGACCGGCCGCGTTTTACTTTGGCTCGGCGGTCATTTTGACTATTCTTGCCGTTGAGTGGCTGGATAGCCGATTGATTTGGGATGCACATGCAACAGGAAACGCCGACTACACCGACTGAAGCGCGGGTCAAGAACAAGCGCCGCATTTCACCGTTCTGGTTACTGCCGTTCATCGCCCTGCTGATCGCCGGGTGGCTGGTCTACAACAATTTCCAGGAACGCGGCACCACCGTCACCATCGATTTCCAATCGGCGGCGGGCATCGTCGCCGGCCGTACGCCGGTGCGCTACCAGGGCGTTGACGTCGGCACGGTGCAAAAGATCAGCCTGAGCAAAGATCTGCGCAGCATCGTGGTGGAAGCCAGCATCAAAAGCGATCTGGAAGACTCGCTGCGTGAAGGCACCCAGTTCTGGCTGGTGACGCCCAAGGCCTCGCTGGCCGGGGTCTCCGGGCTCGACGCGCTGGTCGGCGGCAACTACATCGGCATGATGCCCGGCAGCGGCAAGGCGCAAACCCACTTCGCCGCGCTCGATACCCAGCCGAAGTACCGCCTGAACACCGGCGAGCTGATGATTCACCTGCACGCCGACGATCTCGGCTCGCTCAACAGCGGCTCGCTGGTCTACTACCGTAAAATTCCGGTCGGCAAGGTGTACGACTACACCATCAGCGAAGGCAACAAGGGCGTGACCATCGACGTGCTGATCGACCGTCGTTTCGCCAACCTGGTGAAGAACAACAGCCGTTTCTGGAATGTTTCCGGCTTCAAGGGCGATTTCAGCCTGTCCGGCGCCACGGTGCAGATGGAAAGCCTGGCGGCGCTGGTCAACGGCGCCATCGCCTTCGATTCGCCGGCCGATGGCCAGCAGGCCAAGGGCGATCAGAGCTATACCCTGTATCCGGATCTGGCCCACAGCCAGCGCGGCGTCAATATTCTGCTGGACCTGCCGAGCGGCAACAACCTGAGCGAAAACCGCACGCCGCTGATGTACCAGGGGCTGCAGGTCGGCACCCTGACCAAGCTGACGCTGCAACAGGACAGCAAAGTGATCGGTGAACTGACCATCGATCCTTCGGTGGTCGATCTGATGCGCAGCGGTACCCGCATCGTGATGCGCAGCCCGCGCATCAGCCTCAACGACGCCAAGCTCAGCCAGCTGCTGACCGGCACCACGCTGGAGCTGGTGCCCGGTGAAGGCGAACCGCAGCAGCGCTTCAACGTGCTGGACAGCAGCGAAACGCTGCTGCAACAGCCGGGCGTGCTGACCGTCACGCTGAATGCGCCGCAAAGCTACGGCATCGACGTCGGGCAGCCGCTGGTAGTGCACGGCGTGAAAGTCGGCCAAATTCTGAGCCGCACCCTGACCGCCGGCGGCGTGGTATTCACCGCCGCCATCGACGCGCAATACCGCGCCCTGCTGCACAAAGACAGCAAATTCGTGGTCAACAGCCGCCTCGACGTCAAGCTGGGCATCGACGGCATGGAGGTGCTCGGCGCCAGCGCGCAGGAGTGGGTAGACGGCGGCGTGCGCATCATCCCCGGCAGCAAGGGGGAACCGGGCGGCCAATATCCGCTGTACGCCAACAGCGAAAAGGCCGAGGAAGGCATCGTCGGCAACGCCCCAGCCACCACCCTGACCCTCAGCGCCACCAGCCTGCCGGACGTACAGGCCGGTTCGGTGGTGCTGTATCGCAAGTTCCAGGTGGGCGAGATCGTCAACGTCCGGCCCAAGGCCAACGAGTTTGAGGTGGACGTCTACATCAGCCCGGAATACCGCAAGCTGCTAACCCGTGAAAGCATCTTCTGGGCCGAAGGCGGCGCCAAGGTGCAGCTCAACGGCAGCGGGCTGACGGTACAGGCTTCGCCGCTCAACCGCGCGTTGAAGGGCGCCATCAGCTTCGACAACCTGCAGGGCGTGACTCTGAACAAAGGCGCCAACCGCGTGCTATACGCCAGCGAAACCGCCGCGCGCGCGGTGGGCAGCCAAATCACGCTGAGAACCTACGACGCCAGCAAGCTGTCGGCGGGCATGCCGCTTCGCTACCTCGGCATCGACGTCGGTCAGGTGGAGTCGCTGCAGCTGGCGCCTGAGCGTAACGAAGTATTGGCCAAGGCGGTGCTGTATCCGGAATACGTGCAGACCTTCGCGCGCCTGGGCAGCCGCTTCTCGATCGTTTCGCCGGAGATCTCCGCCGCCGGCGTCAGCAATCTCGATACCCTGCTCCAGCCTTATATCAACGTGGAGCCGGGGCGTGGCCGCGAACTGCGCACTTTCGAGCTGCAGCAGGCCAGCATCACCGATTCGCGCTATCTCGACGGCCTGAGCGTGGTGCTCGACGCCGCCGAAACCGGCTCGCTGCAGATCGGCACGCCGGTGTTGTTCCGCGGCGTGGAAGTCGGCACCATCACCGGTTTCTACCTGGGCGCCATGTCCGACCGGGTGCACGTCGCGCTGCGCATCAGCAAGAAGTACCAGCATCTGGTGCGCAACAACAGCGTGTTCTGGCTGGCTTCGGGTTACAACCTGCAGTTCGGCCTGACCGGCGGCGTGATCAAGAGCGGCACCTTCCAGCAGTTCATTCGCGGCGGCATCGCTTTCGCCACGCCGCCGACCATTCCGCTGGCGCCGAAGGCCACGCCGAACAAGCACTTCCTGCTGAATCCGGAAGAGCCGAAGGACTGGAAAACCTGGGGCACCGCCATTCCACGCGATTAACTTTCGCGATTTCCTCAGTGCCCGGCAACGCCGGGCCCTGTTTTTTTCCGCTTTGTGATAAACTCTCGCCCTTGTCTTTATTGCACCCTGAGAGTTCGCCCCGTGGCCAAATCCACCGCCGTTTTTCTGCCCCCCGCTTTCCTTGACGCCACCCGCGCCATCATGCCCGCCGAGCTGGCGATGGAAGATTTTATCGCCGCCTGCCAGCGCCCGCTGCGCCGCAGCCTGCGCGTCAACACGCTGAAAATCAGCGTCGCCGACTTCCTGGCGCTGGTGCGGGATTACGACTGGCGACTGGAGCCTATCCCCTGGTGCTCGGAAGGTTTCTGGATCGAACGTGACGACGAGGAACTGCGCCTCGGCAGCGCGGCCGAACACCTGAGCGGCCTGTTTTACATTCAGGAAGCCAGTTCGATGTTGCCGGTCAGCGCGCTGTTTGCCGGCGGTGCGGCGCCGAATCGGGTGCTGGACGTGGCGGCGGCGCCGGGATCCAAAACCACCCAGATCGCCGCGTTGATGGGTAATCAGGGCGGCATCGTCGCCAACGAATACTCCGCCAGCCGGGTGAAAGTGCTGCACGCCAATATCAGCCGCTGCGGCGTGAAGAACACCGCGCTGACCCACTTCGACGGCCGGGTGTTCGGCGCCGCGCTGCCGGAGAGTTTCGACGCCATTCTGCTCGATGCCCCCTGCTCCGGCGAAGGCGTGGTGCGCAAGGATCCGGACGCCATGAGCAACTGGTCGCCGGAAAGCGTGACCGAAATCGCCGCCACCCAACGCGAGCTGATCGACAGCGCGTTCCATGCGCTGGCGCCGGGCGGCGTGATGGTTTACTCCACCTGTACCCTCAATGCGCAGGAAAACCAGCAGGTGGTGCGCTGGCTGCTGGACACCTACGGCGACGCGGTCAGCGTCGAGCCGCTGGGCGAGCTGTTCCCCGGAGCCGACAAGGCGCTGACCGCCGAAGGCTTCCTGCACGTGTTTCCGCAGATTTACGACAGCGAAGGCTTCTTCGTCGCTCGCCTGCGTAAACAGCACGCCGTGGCGCCATTGCCGAAACCGACCTATAAAGTCGGTAACTTCCCGTTCAGCCCATTGTCCGGCAAGGAAACGGCGCAAGTCGCCCAGGCTGCCGCCGCATCCGGCTTAAGCTGGGGCGATGACAGCCGGCTATGGGAACGCGACAAGGAGATCTGGCTGTTTCCGGCCGAGCTGGAGCCACTGTTCGGCAAGGTGCGCTTTTCACGCATCGGCCTCAAACTGGCCGAGCGTTTCCCGAAAGGTTTCCGCTGGCAGCATGAGGCGGCGATCGCCCTTGCGGGCAGCGACGGCAAACAGCATTTCGAGCTGGACGCCGCGCTGGCGCAGGAGTGGTATCACGGCCGCGATCTCTATCCAGAGCAGCCACCGACAGGCGACGAGTGCATCGTCACCTATCAGGGGCAACCGCTGGGCATCGCCAAACGCATCGGCAGCCGCATCAAGAACAACCTGCCGCGCGAGCTGGTGCGCGACGGCGTGCTGGATTTCCATCAGTAATCGTCCGGGCGCCGGGGGCTATCCCCCGGCGTTAAAATAACGCTAATAGTATTCTCATTCGTTATTATTCTAATCATTTCACCTCTCGCTATTGCGCCTACTTATTATCACCCCCACGCTAAATAAAAAAGTTTTTGGCCTTTGATCAAGACAATTTCGCGTTCTTATCCTATTAATTTAAATGTAAGTAAATTAATGCGTTCAACTCAGCTCTGGGTGGCGTTTTTGCGGGCTTTCTCTGACACGGCAAGGAATCACGATGAAAAAAATTCTGATGGTTTTGACCTCGGTAGCCTCTCTGCTGTGCGTCAGCGGCGCAGCTAACGCAGCGGGCACCATTCAGGGCACGGTGGGCGTGACGATTACCATCGGCGCCGGCTGCGTGGTCACCGGCGGCAACAGTTCCGGCACCACCAACGACTTTGGCTCCATCAGCTTCGGCACCTACTCGTCGCTGGCTAACGTCATCACCGCCAGCGCCACCGGCAGCGGCGGCACCGGCACCCTGGGGCTGAACTGCACCACCGGCACCAACTATACCGTAACGCTCGACAACGGCCTTAACGCCTCGGGCAGCCAGCGGCGCATGGCCAGCAGCGTGCCCGCCTACATCAGCTATAACCTCTACCAGGACAGCGCTCACGCCACACCCTGGAACAACACCACAAGTCCCTTGACCGGTACCGGCACCGGTTCGGCGGTACCGCTGATCGTCTACGGTCTGGTGCCCGCCGCTGGCACCACCCCGGCGGCCGGCGTGTACAGCGACACCGTCACCATGACCGTCACCTGGTAATCTCGCCGACCATGGAGCGCCATCGTGGCGCTCCTTTATTCATTCGAGTAATAATATTCCCATTCATCATTTTCATTATCCCAAACCCGTTCATCCAGGCTGACGCCTTGTTTGCATGAAACCTGCGACCCGCTTAAAAATAAATAAAGTTTTTAATCTTTTAGCGAGACATTCTCGCGTTCTTATTCTATTAATTAATCTGTAAATAGATTAATGCATTTGACTCATTTTTCGGGCTTTTTGGCAGGCTTCTCTACTACGGCAAGGAACCATGATGAAAAAGACTCTGGCGGCATTAACCTCGGCAGCTATTCTGCTGTGCGCCTCTGGTGCCACCTACGCGGCAGGCACCATTCAGGGCACGCTGGGCGTGACCCTGACCATCGGCGCCGGCTGCGTGGTCACCGGCGGCAACAGCTCCGGCACCACCAACAACTTCGGCTCTCTCAGCTTCGGCACCTACTCCTCACTGGCTAACGTCATCACCGCCAGCGCCACCGGCAGCGGCGGCACCGGCACCCTGGGGCTGAACTGCACCACCGGCACCAACTATACCGTGACGCTCGACAACGGCCTCAACGCCTCGGGCAGCCAGCGGCGCATGGCCAGCAGCGTGCCTGCCTACATCAGCTATAACCTCTATCAGGACAGCGCCCACTCCTTACCGTGGAACAACACGACCAACACGTTGACCGGTACCGGCACCGGTTCGGCGGTGCCGTTGATCGTCTACGGTCTGGTGCCCGCCTCGGGCACCACCCCGGCGGCCGGCGCGTACAGCGACACCGTCACCATGACCGTCGTCTGGTAACTATGGCGCGCCTGGCCGTCACCTGCATGCTGCTGTCGTTGGCGGGCGTTTGCCGCGCCGACGTCAGCACCGCGACGGTGGGCGTCAGCGCCACCCTGGTCAAATCCTGTGTCGCCGGCACCACCAGCGGCGGCAACACCACGTTCGGCACCTTCAACTTCGGCACGGTCTACTTCCTGAATACGGCGATAAAGGTAACCGGCCAGGCGAACGCCGGCGCGCTGCAGATCAACTGCAACAACGGCACCAGTTACACGGTGCTGCTCAGCGGTGGGCAGAGCGGCAATACCGCTGCGCGCTATCTGCAAAGCTCAGCGGGCGCCCGCGTGAACTACAACCTGTATACCAGCGGCAGCTACGCTACCGTCTGGGATAATGTCACCGGCGTGACGCAGACCGCTACCGGACAAAGCGTCTGGCTACCGGTGTACGGCATGATCCCGGTGCAGACGACGCCGGCGACGGGCACCTACACGGATACGGTGCAGGTGACGATAAATTGGTGATTAACGGAACGCTGCGCACTCTGCTGCTGACGGCGCTGATCGGCACCCCTGCGGCCCATGCCGACACCGTCAGCCAGGGTTTTACGGTCAACGCCTCGATCATCAAAGGCTGCGTGCTCGGCAGCGGCGTCACCAACGTCACCTCGTTCGGCAGCATGAGTTTTGGCCAGGTGGCGTCCTTAAGCAGCCCGATAAAAATTGTCTCGAGCGCCGGCGCCGGCTCGATCCTGATCCGCTGCAACCCTGGACTCAGCGTCAGCCTGGCATTGAACGTCGGCAATAATGTCACCGGCTCCATCGCCGGCGGGCGAAAGCTGTTGAACTCAGCCACCTCGGAAACGCTGGTTTATCAGCTCTACCAGGATACCAACTACACCGTTTTGTGGGGCGACGGCGGCAACGGCGGCGCCGTCCAAACCGTCTCCTCCACCGGCAGCACGCAAGAAATAAAAATCTACGCCAGTTTAATGGCGAGCAGCACCTTGCCCACCAGCGGCACCTACAACGATACGGTCTTAGTGACAGTGAGTTATTGAGCTTTTAAAAGGATCACATTATGCGTAGTACTCTGCTCCGCCTGCCCCTGCTGGCAGGATTGCTGTTAGCCGGCCAGCCGCAGGCCTTCGCCGCCGCCTCCATTCTGATTTGGCCCATCGATCCGGTCATCGAAGACAATCAGCAGGCGACGGCCCTGTGGCTCGAAAACCGTGACAGCAAGCCGGTCTATATGCAAATTCGCGTGCTCGGCTGGCAACAAACCGGCGGCAAAGACGACTACCGCAACCAAAGCGAGGTGGTCGCCAGCCCACCGGTCGCCACCATTCTCCCCGGCAAACGCCAACTGATTCGTCTGATCAAGCAGACGCCGGTCGCCGCCGGGCAAGAACGGGCTTACCGGATACTGGTCGATGAGGTGCCGATCAAAGATAAAGACGGCGCGGCGCCCGATAAGGGCGCGCAGATGGGGCTGAAATTCCAGATGCGCTATTCGGTGCCGCTGTTCGTCAGCGGCAAAGACGTGTGGACCAAGCAGGACTTCGAACACCCGCGCGACTATGCCACCGCCAACCAACCCAAGCTCAGCTACCGCCTGCAGCAGCAAAACAGCCAGCGCTGGCTTGACGTGCGCAATGACGGCATCGTGCACGCCCGTCTGTCGCAGGTCAGCATCCAGGGCAAGCCGCTCAACAACGGGCTGCTGGGGTATGTGCTGCCGGGTTCGCAGATGCGCTTCGCCCTGCCGTCGTCGGGCAGTTTCGCCGCCGGCAAGCTGCAGGCGATAGTCAACGACAACAAACAACCCGTAACCATCCCGGCTTACTGAGCCTGAGGTGCAGGTGAAGCGGATGTCGTCGCCGGCCACCCGCGGCATGCAGCTCAAGCCGCTGGCCCTGGCCGTACTCTGTGTGGCGGTGGAACTGTGGCCGACGTTCGCCGCCGCCGACGATCTGCCGCCGCCGCCCAGCGCCATCAGCATGCCGGATACCACGCTGTATCTGGAGCCGGTGGTGAACGGCCGCCAGACCGGTAAAGTGGTGCCGGTCGCCTACCGCGGCGGCCACTATTATTTAACGCCGCAGCAGCTGATCGACGCCGGCCTGCCGGTGGCGGACAAGCAGGCGAAAGAGATCGCCGTCGATCTGCTGGATAAGGTCGAGGTGACCTACAGCGGCGAAACGCAGCAGTTGCTGATTTCGGTGCCCAACGACTGGCTGCCCAAGCAAACCCTCGGCGACACGAATCAGGAACAGCGTCTGCCGGCGCAGAGCAGCCTGGGCTTTTTGCTGAATTACGACGCCTACGTCAGCCAGAGCGGCGGGCGCGGCAATCCGGGCTATTTTTCCGCCTGGAGCGAACAGCGGCTGTTCGATGGCTTCGGCGTTTTCGCCAACACCGGCATCTTCCGCAGCAGCTTCAACGGTGAGACCGCCGCGCAGCAGAACAATCGCTATATCCGCTACGACAGCAGCTGGCGCTACAGCGACGACGACACCATGCTCAGCTATACCGCCGGCGATCTCACGACCGGTTCGCTGCCCTGGACCAGCTCGGTGCGCATCGGCGGCCTGCAGGTGGCGCGCAACTTCGCGACCCGGCCGGACCTCATAACCTACCCGCTGCCGCAGTTCTCCGGCCAGGCCGCCGTGCCGAGCAGCGTCGATCTGTACATCAACAGTTATAAAAACACCTCCGCCAACGTGAACCCTGGCCCGTTCACCCTGAACACCGTGCCCTACATCAACGGCGCCGGTCAGGCGACGGTGGTGACCACCGATGCGCTCGGCCGCCAGATCAGCACCACGGTGCCGTTCTACGTCGCCAGTTCACTGCTGCAGGCCGGGTTAAGCGATTTCAGCCTGTCGGCGGGCGCGCTGCGCCAAAACTACGGTTACCGCTCCGCTGATTATGGCCAGTGGGTGGCCAGCGGCAGTGGCCGTTACGGCGTCACCGATTGGCTCACGCTCGAAGGGCGAGCGGAAGGTGCGGCGGAGCTGGCGGTCACCGGCGCCGGGGCCGGGGTGCGCCTTGGGCAGTTGGGGGTGATCAATGCCTCCTACAGCTACAGCCAGGCGGGCAGCGACGCCTTCAACGCCCCGCCGGTCACGCCGCTGTATTACGATCCGATCACCGGCCAGCCGGTACAGCAACCGGATGCCGGGCCGGTCTATCAGTACACCGGCCGCCACGGCGATCAAACCAGCCTGAGTTACACCTACAGCAACCAGTATTTCAGCCTCAACGCCCAACGGGTGCTGCGCAGCGCGGACTTTGGCGATCTTTCCACCTATAAGAGCAGCTACCGGCTGAGCCGCCGCACCGATCAGCTGACCGGCAGCATCGGCCTGAGCCGCTTCGGCAGCCTGGGCGCCGGTTATTTCGACGTGCGCGACGCCATCGGCCAGCGCACCCGCCTGATCAACCTGTCATACAGCCTGACGCTGTGGCGCAATATCAGCCTGTACGCCTCGGCGAACCGCGAAATTGGCGGCGACGGCTACAGCTCGCAGCTGCAGATCAGCATTCCGTTCGATGCCTGGGGCACCGCTAACGTCAGCACCGCGCGCGACGCCGGCAACCGCTGGAGCGAGCGCGTCGCTTATAGCCGCGCCGCGCCGACCGACGGCGGTTTCGGCTGGAACCTGGCCTATGCCGGCGGCCAGGGCAGCAACAGCGATTATCGTCAGGCGGACCTGACCTGGCGCACCTCGCTGCTGGAAACCCGCGCCGGGCTGTACGGCAGCCGTAACGACTACACTCGCTGGGGAGAAGTCAGCGGTTCGCTGGTGGCGATGAACGGCGGCGTGTACGCCACCAACACCATCAACGACGCTTTCGCCCTGGTATCGACCAACGGTTACGCCGGCATTCCGGTCAGCTACGAGAACCAGCGCATCGGCGTCACTAACGATAGAGGCTACCTGCTGGTGCCCACCGTCACCTCGTATTACCACGCCAAATTCCAGATCGATCCGCTCAACCTGCCGGCGGACGTCAATTTGCCGTCGGTGGAAAAAACCGTCGCCATTCGCGATCACAGCGGCTATCTGGTCGAGTTCCCCGTTCAGCGCCTTTCCGCCGCCGACGTGGAGCTGGTCGACGCGCAAGGCAAACCGCTGGCCAACGGCAGCCAGGTCGCGGTGATTGGCGGCAATCAACAGAGCTACGTCGGATGGGATGGCATGACTTACATCGATCCGGTACAGCAACACAACCGACTGAGCGTAATCCCGGCCGACGGCGGCCCGCCGTGCCAGGTCAGTTTCAGCCTGGCCAATCCGCAGGGGCTGCAACGCGTCGGCCCTCTCGTCTGCCAGTAACACACGGAGAAGAAGAATGATGTCTCGGCAAGTGAAAATCTTTTTGGCGGCGCTGCTGTTGATGTGCGGGCAACGCGCGATGGCGGACTGCGCCACCACCAACGGCACGGTTACTCTGCCCAGCAGCAACTCTTTCGCCGTCTACAACGGCCAGATAAGCGCCCAGGGCACCGCTGGGCTGAACTGCACCGGCCTGGGGCTCAACCTGTTGACGCAAAACACCGTCACGGTCAAGATCGCATCCACCACCAATAACATGGCTTTGCTGAATACCAATGGCTCCGGCGATAAAATTTCCTACCTGATCTATCCAGATTCTAACTACCAGTACCCTTACAGCGTCGGTCAGACCATCGATTACAGCTCGCTGAACCTGCTGTCGCTGATCCTGATCTCGTCCAACGTCAACTTTCCGGTATATATCAAAACCGTCGCTGGGGCGAACGTCAGCGCCGGCACCTATACCGACACCATCAACCTGGTGTGGAACTACCATATTTGCGGCCTGGGTCTGATCGGCCTGTGCATCTGGTGGGACGGCACCAACCAGCCCAGCACCGTGACCGTGACCGCAATCATCACCAAGAGCTGCCTGATCAATACCGCCAACAACGTCAACTTCGGCAGTATGGCGCTGGTGGGGCAATTCAACCCGATCAACCAAAGCATCACCCTCACCTGCACCAAGTCGCAGGCGTACAGCTCCTACTTTACCAACGGCAACAACCCCATCACCGGTTGGCGGCAAATGCTCAGCGGCACCAGCAACTTCCTCCAGTATCAGATCTACCTACCCAATACCAGCACCGTGTGGAGCAGCACCAACGCGCAAAGCGGCACCGGCACCGGGTTGGCGCAAAGCATTCCCTTTACCGCCGCCATCAACCCGGCGCAGACCGAAGTGCCGGTCGGCACCTATCAGGATAACGTCAGCTATGTCGTGACCTATTAGGGCGGCCGCTAGCCGCTCAGGAAGAATGTTGCCAGAATGTATTTTTTATGTGGCATTTTTTGCTCATTTGGCTATGCTCATACCGATGACCTTACTGGTCTAACCTCCTACCACATCATTGAGCAAGGAGTTTCCATGAGCAAAACCGTCGTAAAAATTGGCAGCTTCGAGGTCGATGACGCCCATCTTCACGCCACCGCCGATCGCGCCGGCACCCTGAGCATCCCTTGCAAGTCCGATCCGGACCTGTGCATGCAGCTCGACGGCTGGGATGAACACACCAGCATTCCGGCGATCCTCAACGGCAAACGATCGCTGCTGTACAAGCAACACTACGATCGGCAGGCGGACGCCTGGGTAATGCGGCTGGCATGAAAATGCACCAGAGCTGCTGACGACGCGCTGCTTTCATCAGAAACAGCGCGTTTTTTTATGCGATGGCGATGCCGCGGCCGGCAAAGAAATGGGCGAAGCGGTTGAGGGGCAACCGTACCCGCTCCCGCGTCGCCGGGCTGTCGCCCGAAGGATTATGAAAGGTCACGCTCTGCGCGTCGGCGGCGGTGATCAGCACCAGATGCCCGCCCCGCTGCGGCGGTACGCTCTCAGGCCGACGAATCGAAGGATGCACCGAGGCGATAAAGTAGCGGCATTCGCTGAATAGTGCCGGTACCTCGGCGGCCTCCAGCCCTACCTTCACCGTCGCCCGCAGCGCGAACTGTTCGCGCACGTACTCGACGAACGGCGCGTAGATCAGCCCCTTTATCCGTTCGCCTTCGCGTACGTAGGCGCCATAGGGCAGGCTGCGGCGCGCCAGCTCCAGCAGCGACGGCGCTTCACCATCGCGATGGCCCAGCACCATTTTCAGGCACGCCATACCGCACACGTGGTTGGCCCACTCGACGTACTCCGCCCGATCGCGGGCGCCGCTGCGCGCCCAATTCTCGTCTTGCGCCAGCGTGGTGCGACCGGCGATCAGATCGGCGGCCAGCTCCGGGCTCGCCCACTGGCACTCGTAAGGAACGGCGCGCATGAGGTTAGAATTTGTCGACGACTTTGAAATTCATCAGCACCAGCGTCATATCCGGCGAGAACAGATCGTATTCTTCGAAGAAACGCTGCAGCTCTTTGCGCCAATGCGCCAGTGAACGGTCGCCCTCACCTTCAGCATAGGCGTGCGCCTCATCCACCTGATCGTAGGTTTTCATTTCTACCGCGGTCAGTTCAACCGCACAGACCGGCTCGCCCTTGCCGTCCACCACCAGGAACAGATCGCCGGCCTGCGGGATCCCCTCGCCATCCAGGTTGGAACAGGTGGCCGTTTTGGTGCCATTCAGGATCAATTGCACCACTTCATCGGCCTGCTGTTCGGTATCGCCGAACGCCCAGCGCTCAAGGTGCTCGTATTTCTGTGGAATTGCCGTCGCCATGATTATACCTTTTGGAAAAATGCCTTAATGCAGACAGGATAGTACAACGTATTGCCGGCCGTCTGCATCCGTCGCAAGCGCGACTGCGCGTTCCGCCACCGCCGCCTTTACGAGTTTTTACCGTTCTTCGCTGTGCCTGCCGCCCTGCCGGGCGCATACTGTGGTTATTATTCACCCAATGGCGACCCGGCAATGCGACAAGACGACATCGATGCTGACGATACCTTCAGCGATTTACTCAACGGCGTCGCCCTGGCGACGCTTTTTCTCATCGCGCTCGTCGGCGGCTGGTATTTCAGTTAAGGAGGCGTCGTGGCGACAAAACGCATGGGCCACAAGCTCAGTAAAATGGTGGTGGTACTGCTGTTGATCTGCCTGGCGTTGCTGCTGTTGCGCTGGGCGGCGATAGCCTTCGGTTAACTCAGCGAAACGACGCCGGCCAAGCGCCGGCGCCCTGTTCACCGCCGCTGCGGCGCCGCGGTCGGTTCCAGCAATTCTCGCAGATAGGCCAGCCGCGCTTCTCCCTGCGGCAACCAGCGGCGACACAGCCAATGCTGCGTTTCACCCGTGCGGCTGAGGCGGTAATACTCCGCCAAAGTTTCGACCCAGTTCATGATATGTCCTCCTGATTTCAACACCGTCAGTATTGGACGTAAAAACAAGAAGAAATACTGATGGCTTGTTTTTTATGCTTCCTGTTTTAGGCGGCCGGTAGCGAAGCCGCAGTTCAACTGCTACATTGGGCAAAAATCAACCAACCGAGGTAGACCATGACGTTCTCGGAACAGGAGATTAAACCCGTATGGGATGAGGTCGCCCGCCTGATCGGCGACGGCGTGATGCAGCTGCGCCATCGCGGCGAAGCGCTGTCGGTGGAAACGCTGGAAAAACATCTGGCGCGGCAGCTGGCGGACAGCAACGATATCGAACGGCGCATCCTGCTCGGCGCCGCCATCAACATGCTGAAAGGCGGAAAATGAATCGCCAACCGAAAAGGTTGGCGATCCGACAGAAGCCCGAGGTATGCAAGCCCGGCCTTCTGCGCGCTACTATGTCACGCTAATATGACGGAATTAATAGGAATTGTCGGGTTTTTGCCCAAAACGCCCTATTTTTGTTGCCCGATTTAGGCCAGTACAAAATCGCCGGCATCCAGCGGCTGCCCCACCACCTTCACCAGGAAATCGCTGCCGCCAAAAGCGCCGCCCAGGTTGATCGCCACATCGCTGACATGATTTTGCGCGTCATAGCTCAGCTTCGCCTCGCCCGCCTTACCGCTGAACTGATCGACGAAGCGGATGCCCTCGGCGCTGCCGGTGTTGAACAATGTCAGATCGATCTTGTCCTCGCCGCGTACGAAGTCGCGGATCCAGTCCGGCGCCGCCGCCGTCGACTCATCCGCCGCAAAGTAGACGAAGGTGTCCTTGCCAGCGCCGCCCCACAGCTGATCCGCCCCTTTGCCGCCGTACAGCACGTCATCACCGGCGCCGCCCTTGAGCACGTTATCGGCGGCGTTGCCCACCAGCACATCGTTGCCTGAACCGCCAATGGCGTTTTCAATCGTCACGCCCGCCGCGATCGACACGTTGCCTTTCAGGCCGCCGACGTCCGAGAACGCTTTTTCGTTCAGGTTGATGCGCTGATTCTGGCCGAAACCGGAGAAGTCAAAGGTATCGTTGCCGCCGGCATCCCAGGCGGTGAAGATTATTTTGTCCTGCGCGCCGGTGGCGGTAAGGAAGTCGCGGTCGGTGTTGGAGTTGAAACCGTAAACAGTATCACCGGTGCGGGTGTTCATGTTGGCGCCGTAGAAATGCTGGATCGCCGTGATGTCGTTGAGCAGCGGTCCGGACGAGTACGCGCCCTTAAAGTCTTGCCCGGTGTTGCTTTCGCTGAAATAGCTCATCAGGCTGTAGGCGCGGCTGTCCTCGAAATAGGTCGCGTCTTTGCCGTAGGTAATGCTGACGCCCGGCGCGGCGTTATAGTCGCCCGGATGCTGCAACCCCAGCGCATGGCCGATTTCATGGGTAAAGGTCTGGCGACCGTACTCGTTTTCATGTATCCGGTTGTTGACGAAGGTAGAGTTGGTGGCGTTATACCAGGTTTGGCCGGCGACCGAAGGCGAGGAATCCGGGTTATACGCAAAAGCATAGGAGCCACGCGAGCTGTAGTCGAACAGGCCGAATTTGATGTTGGCGGCGGCGGTGTTGCTGGTCTCGGTGAAGGTGATGCTGGCCACGTCAGACCATGACTGCAACGACAGCTTGGCCTGCTCGCGCTGTTCCGCGTTAAAGCTACTGAAGCCGCTGATGCTCATGCTCGACATGTTGCCCGGCGCCTTTTCCCAGAAGCTGTACGTCAGGGCAACCGGCTGGTCGGTCACGCCCTTGTCGTGCCAGCTGCGATCGCCGCGCACCAATTCCAGGCCGGCATTTTCGAACGTTTTCGACGGATGCAGCACGGTAATGGTGTCGTCTTCATCGGGTTTATAAGCGCCCAGCAGGGCTAATACGCCTTCGGCTTTAACGGAAGCATTACTTGATGACATAACCTTATCTCCATATTCGTCAATTCAATCGGGGGGATGCCCCAACTGGCGGATTGCCTGAACGGCAGCGGCCCGGTGTTGAATCAATACAGGGATATCGGTAATGCGCTGGCGCCTTCCCTCGGCACTCTGAATGAGAACGATAATCCCTTAAGAGAAAAGAATAGACACCTTTTCGCCGAGTACAGAATTTTCTTAGATAAAATACGGCTATGCATTTTCGCCACATGAATGATTTTCAAGGTAATAATCAGCATTATCACGATCGGCGAAAAAGACGCATAAAAAAACCGGGGCAATCCAACCCCGGTTATCCATAAGAAACTCTGGACTCAGACTAACCAACCGAGCAGCAGCGTCGCACCAATGACCGTGGAAGCGCCGCCGATACGCGTGGCGATTTGGGCAAACGGCATCAACCCCATACGGTTCGACGCCGACAGGATCGCCACATCGCCGGTGCCGCCCAGGCCGCTGTGGCAACAGGTGACGATCGCCGCTTCCACCGGGAACATCTTCAGATAAGGCGCGATCAGAAAACTGACCAGCCCCATCGACAGCACTACCGAGCCGCAGACCACCACATAACCGACAGAGAACACCGCCACCACGCTTTCCAGCGGCACGTAGAGCATGCCCAGGCCGATCATCAGCGGCCACACCAGCGCCGTGGAGACGAACTTGTAGAAACTGTGCGCGCCGGTCTCCATCGAGGCCGGGATCACCCGGCAGTATTTGCACAGCACCGCAAACAGGATCATCAGCACCGGGCCGGGGATATGCACGATGTGCTCGAACAGGCCGCCGACGATAAAGAAGGCGCAAATCACCAGCAGCCCGCCCCCCATCAGTTGAAAATCGACGTTGCCGCTTTGCTCCTTGATGGCGAACATCGCGTTCTCCTGCGCCGAACGGATCAGCATGCCGTCACCGCTCAGCGCCTTGCGTTGCATACCGATGCGCGCCAGCACCCCGGCGGTGACGATGGCGAAAATGTTGCCCAGCACCGCCGCCGGCGCCAACTGCGCGACATAGACGTCCGGCGTCGAGCCCAGGATCGCCGAATAGGCCAGCGACAGCGGTAAAATGCCCTCGCCGATGCCGCCGCCGATGATCGGCACAATGATGAAGAAGAAGGTGTGATAGAAGGTAAAGCCGAACAGTTTGCCTACCAGCAGCCCGGTGATCACCGCCGTGACCGTGCCCACCACCAGCGGCACGAACATGCGAATCATCCCCTGGATCAGGATCACCCGGTTCATGCCGAGAATGCTGCCAACCACCAGACTGGCGATAACGAAATAAAGCAGGTTGGCGTCTTTCATCAGCAGATGGACGGTGCCCATGACGTTGGGCTGGAACATGTTGAAATAGACCAGCACCGACGGCACCATCAAACACAGAATGGCCGGCCCGCCGATATCGCGCAGCACGGGAATGCTTTTACCCAACTGCGCCAATGCAAAGCCCAGCGTCATTATCACCGCCAGGCCGCCGATCATATTCTTCGGCAGGAAGTTGGCGTAGGCGGAAATCGCCACGATCGCACAAATGGTGATAAACAACGCGATCGGCACCGCACCGATATCTATTTGACGAATTTGATTAATTAACCCTGAAGATTCGGACGAGGCCGTATTTTTATCACAGGCCAGTTCTGCATTTATCTGTTTCATTATTCACCCTGCTGACAAGCGTACAGTACGGTTAGGTTCACCTGGCGCAACGACCCGCCATAGCCAAGCAAAAACAAATGATTACGAAAAATCCTATTGCGGACTTCGCCTTTTCTAATAAGAAATAAAACAGTAGACAGCCCTGACGATATGATAAAAAATAAAAATGCAAAACTAAATTACGCGGGTGGAATTCAATATTGTGACCCTCCGCCAAGGTTGGTTTTAATTAATTATCGTCAGCATTTTGTAATTAAAGTAATCAAGTTTAAATTCGCTGCTATGCTATAGGAGGGCAAAAAAGCCCTCTGTTTTATTAATAAAGAACCGGAAACGCCATTAGCTGAATCCGGTCAGCTTGATCCGATCCTTAATCCTGCGCGCGGCACCGCGCGGGAAAAAGGCATAATATGACTCATAAGGAAGTAGAATATGTCTTCACGCGCTGTTACCCCACAAACCCTCGCTGGTTACGGTATCCATCAGGCCGCCGACATCGTTTATAACCCCAGCTATGAATTGCTGTTCGCCGAAGAGACCCGCGCCGACCTGCCGCCGCTGGAGCGCGGCACCCTCACCCAACTGGGGGCGGTCAACGTCGCCACCGGCGAATTCACCGGCCGTTCGCCGAAAGACAAATACATCGTGCGCGACGACACCACGCGCGACACCGTCTGGTGGTCCGACAGCGGCACCGGCAAGAACGACAACCAGCCGCTCTCGCCGGAAGTCTGGCAGCATCTGAAGACGCTGGTGGGCAATCAGCTCTCCGGCAAGCGCCTGTTCGTGGTGGACGCGTTCTGCGGCGCCAACGCCGACACGCGCCTCAAGGTGCGCTTCATCACCGAGGTGGCCTGGCAGGCGCACTTCGTGAAAAACATGTTCATCCGCCCGACCGAAGCCGAACTGGCGGACTTTGAACCGGACTTCGTGGTAATGAACGGCGCCAAATGCACCAACCCGGACTGGCAGCAGCAGGGGCTGCACTCGGAAAACTTCGTCGCCTTCAACCTGACCGAGCGCATGCAGCTGATCGGCGGCACCTGGTACGGCGGCGAGATGAAGAAAGGCCTGTTTTCGATCATGAACTATCTGCTGCCGCTGCAGGGCATCGCCTCGATGCACTGCTCGGCCAACGTCGGCGAGCAAGGCGACGTGGCGGTGTTCTTCGGCCTGTCCGGCACCGGCAAAACCACCCTCTCCACCGATCCGAAACGCCAGCTGATCGGCGATGACGAGCACGGCTGGGACGACGACGGCGTGTTCAACTTCGAAGGCGGCTGCTACGCCAAAACCATCAAGCTGTCGCCGCAGGCGGAGCCGGAAATCTATCAGGCGATCCGCCGCGATGCGTTGTTGGAAAACGTCACCGTGCTGGCCGACGGCAGCATCGACTTCGACGACGCCAGCAAAACCGAGAACACCCGCGTCTCCTACCCGATTTATCACATCGAGAACATCGTCAAGCCGGTATCCAAGGCCGGTCATGCGCGCAAGATCATCTTCCTGACCGCCGACGCCTTCGGCGTGCTGCCGCCAGTGTCACGCCTGACGCCGGAACAGACCCAATATCACTTCCTGTCCGGCTTCACCGCCAAGCTGGCCGGCACCGAACGCGGCATCACCGCGCCGACGCCAACCTTCTCCGCCTGCTTCGGCGCCGCGTTCCTGACGCTGCACCCGACGCAGTACGCCGAAGTGCTGGTGAAACGCATGGAGGCCGCCGGCGCCCAAGCTTACCTGGTGAACACCGGCTGGAACGGCAGCGGCAAGCGCATTTCGATCAAAGATACGCGCGGCATCATCGACGCGATTTTGAATGGCGACATTGAACAGGCCGAGACCTTCACGCTGCCGATCTTCGGGCTGGAAGTGCCGACCGCGCTGCCGGGCGTCGATCCGTCCATCCTCGATCCGCGCAAAACCTACGCCGACGAATCGCTGTGGCGGGAGAAGGCGCAGGATCTGGCACAGCGCTTTATCGACAACTTCGCTAAATACACCGTCACCCAGGCGGGCGAAAAACTGGTGAACGCCGGGCCGAAGCTGTAACAGAAGCAGGGCGCCGCGGCGCCCTGCCATCAAGGGCCGAATTCTCGGCCCTTTTCTCACGCCGCCGATGGCACGAAGACACCGCGAAAACGCATGTTGCCGGAGGCAAGCCGTTCATAAGCCTCCTGGGCTTGTTCCAGCGCAAACGTCTCGACAATCGGCTTCACTTTGCCTTTCGCCGCCAGGTTCAGCACCTCACTCAGGTAGTGCTGCCCGCCATGGGTCGACCCGATCACCCGCTGACGCATCATATGGAACGGCACCCCTTCCGAAGAGATAGCGAACGGCTTGCTGAAGTCCAGCCCGCACAACACCACTCGGCCATCAACCCGCAAGCCGTTCATCGCTTCCTGCGCGGAGTCGAAGTCATTGGTGGTCACCAGCAGAATATCCGCGCCGCCGCTCTCCCGCAGCGCCTTGCCGGAGGCGACGATGCGATCGGCGCCCAACTGCTTCGCCAGCGCGTGCTTGTCCGGCGAATGAGTGATGGCAACGGTATCGAAACCGCAGGCTTTCGACAGCTGCAGCGCGACATGCCCCAGCCCGCCGATACCCAACACCGCGACCGTTTCATGCGGCAACGGCGCCGCGTCGCGCAGGCCGCTCCAGGTGGTATACCCCGCACACATCATTGGCGCGGCGTCGATATAAGACAGCCCGTCCGGCAGTAACACCGTGCCTTCCGCGGCGATGGCGATATACTCGGCGTGGCCGCCCTGGGCGGCAAAACCGGTGGTGCGCGGCGCCGGGCAGTTCATCGCCGTTTGCCCCGTCAGCGGCCGATTTTCACGGCAATACGGGCAGCGGCCGCAGGCCGATTGCACCCAGGTGGTGCCGACGCGATCGCCGATCTGCCGCGTATGCACGCCGGCGCCCACCTCAACCACTTCCCCCACCACTTCATGACCCGGCGTTTGCGGGTAAATATCGCCGCCGTATCCTTGCGTCGCCCACACGTCGGTGTAGCACATGCCCGAGGCGTGTACTTTGACCAGAACCTGACCCGGTTCTGCGCGGGGCATCGGTACCTGTCTGATTTCCCAGGGACGGTTGGCGCCGGTCATAACTACCGCTTTCATCTTCTTATCCATCATCGATTCCTCGCTGCATTGTGGTGCGGGTTCCGGACGATTGCCCGGCCTCTCCTCATGAGCGTAAGGCAGGCCCCACGCCGCAACAATGCAAGCGAACCTCACTGTCGAGATGAAGGCGGCTCACTAATTGGCGTAGCCGAAAGAAGAACGCATCAGGACTGCGCCGCGCGCAGATACTCGATCAACGCCTTCAGCGCGCCCGAAACGTGGCGATGGCCGGAGTAGTAGAGACACAGCCCCGGATAAGCCGGACACCACGCCTCCAGCACCCGTTCCAGTCGCTCGTCGTGCAACGCCTCTAGCGCCAAATGTTCGGGAACGAAAGCGATGCCGACACCGTCGATGGCGGCCTCCACCATCAGGGGTTGATCGGTCAGCGTCAACGCGCCGGTGACGCCGATCGACTCACTCAGGCCATCGCGTTCGAATTCCCAGCGATAAATCGTGCCGCTGTCGAAGCGAAAACGGATGCAGTTATGACGCAGCAAATCCTGTGGCGTCGCCGGGCGCCCATGGACGGCGAAATAGCCGGGCGCGGCGATGGCGGCGAAACGCACGGGCGGGCTGACGCGCATCGCGATCATGTCCTGCGGCACGGCTTCCGCCAGCCGAATGCCGGCATCAAACCCCTCGGCGACGATATCGCTCAGCTTGCCGTCGCAAACGATGTCCAGATGGATATGAGGGTACTCGCGCAGGAAATCGGCCAGCAACGGACGCAATACCAGCCTGACCGCCCCTTCGCTGGCGTTGATGCGCACAGTGCCGCTCGGCGTGGCGCGCCATTCATCCACTTCATGCAGCGCCTGCGAAATAGACGACAGCGCCGGGCGCAGCTGCGCCGCCAAACGCTCACCCGCCTCGGTCGGCGCCACGCTGCGCGTGGTGCGGTTGAACAGCCTCACCCCAAGCCGCTGTTCCAGGTTTTTTATCGAGTGGCTGACCGCCGACGGCGTCACCTCCAGCTCCACTGCCGCCGCGTGAAAGCTGCGATGGGTGGCAACAGCCAGAAAAACGGTCAAGGCGAACAGATCGCCCTGCTTGAACGGGTAAGCAGCATTCATGTGGGCATCGCGAAAAAGTGATATGGACTGAACAATCAACATGCCACAGATGAATACGGCTCACAATGTGGCGCACTCCGCGTTTTCGCCGCGCAGCAACCCCGGCATCACCAGCGCCACCGCCGCCGCGATGCGTTCGTCGATCGCGCTGCCCGGCGGCAGCAGCCCCAACGTCATCTGGCGCAGCGGTTCGGCGATGGTCATCGCCAGCAACAGGTCGCTGGTTTGCGCCCAGTCGCGCGCAAGCAACCAGCCGTATTGCTGCTGGCGCCGCAGCCAATCCGCCACCGTCGACCGCCCGCGCTGAATGCCGTTGCGCTGGTAGCTGTCCAGCAGCGCCTCACGCCCCGGGAAATCGCTCTGCAGCAGCCGAAACATGCCCACCGCTTCGGCGCTCAGCACCTGCTGCGCCACCGCCTTCAGTCCCGTTTCCAACAGCGGCGCTACCGCCTCCCGCCGCCCGGCATCCTGTGCGAAGGCCGGCTGAAACGCCTCGGTCCAGCCGCTCACCGCCTGCGCCACCAGCTCATCGCGATTAGCGGCAAAGCGATACAGGGTTTTTTTAGCCACTCCAGCGCGTTTCGCCACCGCATCCACCGTTGCCGCGGCGTATCCGCCGTCGAGCAGCAGCGCCAGCGTCGCCTGCGTCAGCGCGGCGCGCAGCGCCGTTTCCGGCGTGGCCGGTCGGCCACGAGCGCGCAGCGGTTCTTCATTCGGGTTCGCCATATTTGTTCCTCACAAGCGTTGACAGACTCAGCATAACGGCATAGCCTTATTTTGGAAACACATTTCGTTTCCAAAATAAAACAGGAACCCATTATGACACATCCTTCCCTGCTGGCGCCCTGGGGCGTCAACGATATCAACGAGTTGCTCAGGCCCGAGCCGCTGCGGCTGGAAATGGGGCTGAGCCGCAGCGCCGACGGCCTGCTCACCGTAGCGGTTCGAACCGATCTGCACGGTTGTAAAGGGCGCATGCTGGACTGGTGGTTCACCTTCTTCGAGAGCACCCAGCACATCAACTGGTGGCACCCGCACGATCACGTCGAACATCGCGGCTGGGATCGCCACTGGAAAAAAGGGGAAAGCTACGTCGGCGCCAGCATCGAAGCGGTCGAATGGCTGGCTGAGCTGCCGCCGGTCGCGGCGCGCCTCAAGTTTCACGCCGCCGAGGACTTCTTCGCGCCGCAGCCGCTGCGCCAGGCGCGCGACGCGCAGGCGCTCTCCGCCGCCGTTTGCGCGCGCATCGGCTTCGGCGATCAGGTGGCGCTGGATGACAACGGCGATCCCTGCGACGGCGAAATGCTGCATCTGGTGCGCGATACGCCCTATGGGTGCGTACTGCGCAGCCGCTTCCTGCTGGGTAAAGCCTGCGCCAACGCCCACGACGAACTGGCGGACGACATCGGGTTTAACCTGATGCGCCACTGCTACAACGAGTTCAGCTATCTGGCGCAGTTCCTGCCCTCGCTGTACTACGCCGAAAATGGCCGCGAGCCGGCGCCGTTGCTCTGGTAATCGCCCTGTGGAGGCCTGTTATTTTTTCGCGATATGGCTATAGTGATTTTCATCGTTTCCCCCGCGCTGATGACGGAGAAATCATGCAAAATCTACGCTATAGCGGCGGCTGCCTGTGCGGACATATTCGCTTTCAGGCACACGGCCTGCCAGGCAACCCGCACAGCTGTTCCTGCGATTTTTGCCGCCGCCACTCCGGCGCGCCAACGCTGTGCTGGGTCGAATTCCCGCGTCAGGCCGTCGAGTGGAACGGCCCTGGCGGCATGCCCGCGCTGTACCGCTCCTCCCCCTACTCCAGCCGCGCCTTTTGCCCGCGCTGCGGCAGCACGCTGGGAGCGGTAGACGACGAACCGACGGTGGCGCTGGCCACCGGCAGCTTCGACCGCGCCGATCTGCCGGAGCTGCGCCCGGTCTCACATGCTTTCGCCGATGTGTGCCCCGGATGGTGGCGCATCGACGGCATGCGCTGATCGCCTCACAGTTCCCGCTGAAATCAATTGATTGTTTTGTCGTATAAATTTAGAACAGACGAACAATAATTCAAAAGTATGGGAACGGGGATGAATCAACAGACTCTCGACGCGCGCCGCTCGCGTCAGGCATTGCTGGCCGGCTCGGTCGGCAACTTTATCGAATGGTATGAGTTCGGCGTATATGGCTTCCTGGCCACCGTTATCGCCGCCAATTTTTTCACCCTGCAGGGTGAAAATGAAATCACCAGCCTGATCCTCACCTACGCCGCCTTTGCGCTGGCGTTTTTCTGCCGACCGATCGGCGCGGTGATCTTCGGCCGCATCGGCGATCGCATCGGCCGCCGGCCGACGCTGATTGCGGTACTGCTGTTGATGACGCTGGCCACCGCGCTGATCGGCGTCATGCCGACCTACGCCTCTATCGGCGTCGCAGCCCCGCTGCTGCTGACGCTGCTGCGCATGTTTCAGGGGCTGTTCGCCGGCGGCGAATTCGGCGGCGCGGTGTCGCTGATGACCGAGTTTGCTCCCAAGGGCAAGCGCGGGCTGTTCGGCGCCTGGCAATCGCTGACCGTCGCGCTCGGCCTGTTGGCCGGCGCCGGACTGGTGGCGCTGCTGGCCGCGCTGCTCAGCGCGCAGCAGCTGCATGACTGGGGTTGGCGCATTCCGTTCTTGCTGGCGCTGCCGATGGGCGCCGTGGCGCTGTGGCTGCGGCTCAAGCTCGAGGAGACACCCACGTTCACCCAGGCGCAGCAACGCGTGGAACAGGCCGCCACACCGCAGGAAGCGAAACTGAGCGGCGTGGTGAAAACCATTCTGATCGGCATCGGTCGCATGATGGGCTGGTCAGCCGCCGGTTATACCTTCCTGGTGGTCATGCCTTCCTATTTGCAAACCTCGCTGCACGCCACCTTCCAGCAAGCGCTGGTGGCGACGGTGCTGGCCAACGTCGGCTTCGCCCTGACCATCCTGCCGGCGGGCATCATCAGCGACAGGCTGGGGCGTAAAACGGTGATGCTGACGGCGGTGGCGGCAGTGATCCTGTTCACCTTCCCGCTGCTGCATCTGTTGCAGGATGCGCAGAGCTCACTGTGGGTCAAAGGGCTGGCGGTGCTGATCGCCGGTGCGGTGGTCGGGCTGCTGGCCGGTCCCGGCCCAGCGATGCTGGCGGAGATGTTCCCGACCCGGGTGCGCTATACCGGTCTGGGGCTGGCTTACTCGCTGTCCAATGCGGTGTTTTCCGGCTCGGCCGGGCTGATTATCACCGGTCTCATCAAGCAGACCGGCAATATCGACATTCCCGCCTACTACGTGGTCGCCACCTCGGTGGTCAGCCTGTTTGCGCTGATGACGCTGCGCCGCGACGACCATCTGCGCTCGCTGAACGATCGTTAATCCTTCGGGGCGCTGACGCGCCCCGCTTATTGCCGTCAGCCGCAGGCGCTGATGTTCGCCCACAGGATAGCGCCGTCAGCCGTCAACGGCTTCACCTCGCCGCTCGCCGCCTGCGCCGCCCACCAGACGCCCTCGCGCGCGCTCAGTTCGCCGCCCCCCGGCAGCGACCAGACCCCGCTCAGCACATACAGCACGCCCGCCCGGTTGGGCGGCAGGGTGACGGGCGCCGTGCTGCGCCGCACCTCGGCCGCCTGCCGGCTGCGGCGCGTCATGATGTTGAAATCCTGACTGGCGCCGCCCAGCAGCGTCGCCTCCAGCGCCACGTCGCCCGAGAATGCGAACGGCTCCCCAACCTGCGCCAGCTGATGATCGATATGCCCGGCGCTGTACAACCGCACGCCGTCGCCTTCCAGCAGCGTAATCGAACGGTCGATGCCCGCAAAGGCGGAAAACGGCCCATCCTGCGCGATGGTGGCGATGCTGGCGCGCCAGTCGAAATTCTGCTCGCCCGGCGGCCAGCTGACGATTTCACGGGTTTCCCCGCCGCCGTTGCGCCATGGGCTGACCGGCAACGCGGCGAAGTTGAAACGGTTCAGGCTCATTACGCCTCCTGCTGGAAGGTTTTCAACACCTGCAGGAACTCGGCGCCGCTCTGCTGCTGCAACGCATGCCGCCCCTGCTCGATCACCTGTCGGCCGCCGACGAACACGTCGCGAATTTGTTCCTTGCCGCCGGCGAACAGCCAACGGTTGAGGATCGAGGCGTCAGGCGCCGCCGCCAGGTACGGATCGTCGCCATCCAGCACCAGCCAGTCGGCGCGATAACCGCTCTGCAATCGGCCGATCGGCGCGCCGCACGCCTGCGCGCCGCCCTGCAGCGCCTGGTGGTACAGCACATCGCCCACCGCCGGCTGCTGCGGCGTGGTCAGGCGGTTGCGGCGCTGATCGCGCAGCCGCTGGCCGTATTCAAACCAGCGCAGCTCTTCCACCACGTTGAGCGAAACATGGCTGTCGGAACCGATGCCCCAGCGCCCCTCCTGCTGCAGATAGGCGTCGCCGGGGAAAATGCCGTCGCCGAGGTTGGCTTCGGTGGTCGGGCACAGGCCGGCCACCGCGCGGCTGCGCGCCAACGCTTCCAACTCGCTGCGATCCAGATGAGTGGCGTGCACCAGGCACCAGCGCTGATCCACCGGCAGATGGTCATACAGCCAGGCCACCGGACGTTGTCCGCTCCACGCCAGGCAGTCATTCACCTCTTTTTGCTGTTCGGCGATATGAATATGCACCGGCAAGGTACGATCCGACGCGGACAAAATCTGCTGCATCTGGCCGAGCTCCACCGCGCGCAGCGAGTGGAAACACAGCCCCTGATTCTGCAGCGGGCGATCCGCCAGCTGGCGAGCAATCACCTGCTGCTGTTGCAGATAGCCTTCGGTATCCTGGATAAAACGTTTCTGCCCCGGCTGCGCCGGCTGCGCGCCGAAACCGGCGTAGCTGTACAGCACCGGCAGCATCGTCATGCCGATGCCGGCCTGATGCGCGGCCGCGCTGAGGCGCCCGGTCATCTCACCGCGATCGGCGTAAGGCTTGCCGTCGGCGTCGTGATGCAGGTAGTGGAATTCGGCCACCTGGGTGTATCCGCCCTTGAGCATTTCGATATACAGTTGACGGGCGACCACCTCCACCTGCTCCGGCGTCAGGCGCTGCACCAGGCGATACATCAAATCGCGCCAGGTCCAGAAGCTGTCCTGCGGGTTGCCCGCCACTTCCGCCAGCCCGGCCATCGCGCGCTGGAAAGCGTGCGAGTGCAGGTTCGGCATGCCCGGCACCGCGTCGCCGTGCAGCCGGATGCAGCCTTGCGGTTCTGCGTTGGCGGTGACTTGAGTCAGATAACCTTGCGCATCGACGTCCAGCCGGACGTTATGCGCCCAGCCCTCAGGGAGCAAAGCGCGTGGGGCAAAATAAGCAGGCATGGCAGTATTCCACTGTTGGTGTAACGGTGAATGAGGCGCGGCGATGGCGCGCATTCAGGAATTTTTTGTCGGTCGTCGGCAAGTTTCTGGCGCGACGGCCCCTAGTTGTATATACATATACATACGCCGACATCAACAGTAAACTGGTGTTATTATTTTTTTATTTGACGAGGTTAACGTCGTGGCTGAACAACAGACCGTGTTACAACTGGCGGCTGCAATGAGCGATGCCCCCGCCCCGATCTACCAACGGGTCAAACAGGCGATCGTGAATCAAATTCGTGCGGGGCATTGGCAACCGCACCAGCGCGTGCCCTCCGAAAGTGAACTGGTGGCGGAACTGGGCGTCAGCCGCATGACCATCAACCGCGCGCTGCGCGAGCTGACCAGCGAAGGTTTTTTGATCCGCATGCAGGGCGTCGGCACCTTCGTCGCCGAAGCCAAGGCGCATACCGCGCTGCTGGAAGTGCACAACATCGCCGACGAGATCGCCGCGCGCGGCCATCGCCACAGCAGCAAAATCCTCGAACTGAAGGCCCGGGCGGCCAGCGATGAAGAAGCGACGGCGCTGGGCATTCAGCCCGGCCAGCGGCTGTTCTATTCGCAGATCGTGCATTACGAAAACGACGTGCCGGTGCAGGTGGAAGACCGCTGCGTCAACCCGCTGGTGGCGCCGGATTACCTTAAACAGGATTTCGACCGCGTCACCCCTTACACCTACCTGACCCAGGCCGCGCCGCTGACCGCCGGCGAACACATCGTCGAAGCGGTGATCCCTACCCGGCGCGAGCGCGAGCTGCTGCAGCTGGAGGATCACGAACCCGGCCTGCTGATCCACCGCCGCACCTGGTCCGGTAAAACCGTGGTGACCTCGGCGCGATTGCTGTACCCCGGCAGCCGCTATCAGCTGTTCGGCCGCTTCACCAGCGAAGTCTGACCCCCGGCGGGCGCGCCCTGCGCCCGCATCTCCGCTGTCGATCACATCCTGATAACAAAATCTCGCCCGCCTCTTGTGGCATCCCGGTGAATGCGTTAGGTTGTTTTTAATTGTATATACAACCATGTGGGAGCTGCGGCTCCGGCGGAGGAAAGCAATGACGTCTGAGATTCACTGCGACAGCCTGTGGCACGGCGCCGATATCGTCACCATGCGCGACGGCAAATATCACACCCTGACCGACGGCGCGATCGCCGTGCGCGACGGCAAGATCGTCTGGATTGGCGAACATGCGGCGCTGCCGCCAGGCCTGATCGCGGACGAAACGGTGAAATTCGACGGCGGCATCATCACCCCCGGCTTTGTCGACTGCCACACGCACCTGGTGTTCGGCGGCAACCGCAGCGGCGAGTTCGAACAACGGTTGAACGGCGTAAGCTACGCCGACATCGCCGCGCAGGGCGGCGGCATCATCTCCACCGTCAAAGCCACCCGCGAAGCCGACGAAGCGCTGCTGCTGGAGCAGGCGCTGTTCCGCCTGCGGCCGCTGCTGGCGGAAGGCGTCACCTGCGTGGAAATCAAATCCGGCTACGGCCTCAGCCCGGAAAGCGAACTGAAAATGCTGCGGGTGGCGCGCAAATTGGGCGAGCTGCTGCCGGTCGAGGTGAAAACCACCTGTCTGGCGGCCCATGCGCTGCCGCCGGAGTACGCCAACCGCGCCGACGACTATATCGATCTGGTCTGCGACACCATCATTCCTCAGGCCGCGGCCGCCGGCCTGGCGGATGCGGTTGACGCCTTCTGCGAACATCTGGCGTTCTCGCCGGCGCAGGTGGAGCGCGTCTTCGCCGCCGCCGAAGCCGCCGGTCTGCCGGTCAAACTGCACGCCGAGCAGCTCTCCGCGCTCGGCGGCAGCACGCTGGCGGCGCGCCATCACGCGCTCTCCGCCGACCACCTCGAATACGCCACCGAACAAGACGCCCGCGCCATGGGCGACGCCGGCACCGTAGCGGTGCTGCTGCCCGGCGCCTATTACCTGCTGCGCGAAACCCAGTGCCCGCCGGTGGAGCTGTTCCGCCAGCACCGCGTGCCGATGGCGATCGCCAGCGACGCCAACCCCGGCACCTCGCCGGCGCTGTCGCTGCGCCTGATGATCAACATGGCCTGCACGCTGTTCCGCCTGACGCCGGAAGAAGCGCTGGCGGGCGTCACTACCCACGCCGCCAAAGCGCTGGGGCTGCAACACAGCCATGGCACGCTGGAAACCGGCAAGGTAGCCGACTTCGTTCACTGGCCGCTGTCGCGGCCGGCGGAACTGGCTTATTGGTTGGGCGGCCAGCTGCCCTGTACGGTGATTTTCCGAGGAGAAGTACGTCAATGACCATTTGCGATCCTTTTAGCTTCCAGACCGGCAGCCTGCCGCTGCTGATCAGCATCCCGCACGCCGGTACGCAACTCACGCCGGCGGTCGAGGCCGGGCTGACCGACGACGCCCGTCCGCTGCCCGATACCGACTGGCACATTCCGCAGCTGTACGATTTCGCCCGGGCAATGGGCGCCAGCGTGCTGGTCGGCAACTATTCGCGCTTCGTCATCGATCTGAACCGTCCGGCGGACGACAAGCCGCTGTACACCACCGCCACCACCGGCCTGTATCCCGACGTGCTGTTCGACGGCCGCCCAAGTTTCCTGCCGGGCCAAGCGCCGACGGACGAAGAACGCGCCGGCTATCTGCAGCAGATTTGGCAGCCTTACCATCAGCAGCTGCAAAACGAGCTGGCGCGCCTCAAAGCGCGGCACGGCTATGCGCTGCTGTTCGACGCGCACTCCATCGCCTCGGTGATCCCGCGGCTGTTCGACGGCCAGCTGCCGGATCTCAACCTCGGTACCAACGGCGGCGAAAGCTGCGCTCAGGCGCTGAGCGATCGACTGGTCGCCTGCTGTGAGCAACAACAACAGTACACCCACGTACTGAACGGCCGTTTCAAAGGCGGTTACATCACCCGTGCCTACGGTCAGCCGCAGCAGCAACAGCATGCGATCCAGCTTGAACTGGCGCAGGTGAACTACATGTCCGAACAGTATCCTTACGCGTTTGAACCGCAGCGCGCCGCCTCGCTGCAGCGTCTGCTCAAGCAGATGATTGAAAGCCTGTTGGACGGCGCCGCCAGACTGAATTAATCCCCCTTTTACAGGCGCCGCAGGGCGCCTGTTTTTCTCCCGCCTTAACCGCAACGCCGCCAGCAATCTGCGCTCTATATCAAAGTTTCGCGTGATTCCTCGCTAACTGGTCTAAACAGCGCACAAAACAGCGGCCGACGAAAAACGCACTGCGCCACAATCAGCCGAAAAGCCCGCGCTCTTCACCAGCACCGGGCGGCGTGTGGCCGAGCTGGCCCGTTTCGAACCATCACTCTGGAGGCCCTATGTCTGTAACACCGTTAAACTGGCGCTCTGCCGGCGCCGTCGCCGAACAACTGTTGGCCGGCTGGCAACGGCGTGGTGAACCCGGCGGCGCCATCGCCCTGTTTGACGCCGAACAACTCCGCGCCACCGCCTGCGCCGGCCTGGCCGATCTGGCGCAAAATACGCCCTTCACCGCCGACAGCGTGGTGCGTTATGCCTCAGTGACCAAGCACATCTTCGCCGCGCTGGCGCTGAACGCCACCGATCGCGCCATTCGGCTGGAGCAGCGTCTGGGTGAGCTGTTGCCCGCTCTGCAGCCCGCGTTGGCGGACGTCACCGTCGGCCAGGCGCTGGACATGACCGGCGGCCTGCCCGACGTGCGCGAAACACTCGGCTTGCTCGGCATATCGCTGCACGCCGTCAGCGAGGCGCAGCCGGTGATGCAGTTTGTCGAGGGGCTGGAAAAGCTGAATTATGAAGCCGGCAGCGAGATCGCCTACAGCAATACCGGCTATCGGCTGCTGGAAGCGGCGCTGCGCAGCAAGGGGTTTGATTTCGACCAGCTGGTGCAACAGCGCATCGCCCAACCGCTGCAGGTGCAAATGCGGGCGCCGGAAAGCTGGTTCGACGTGGTGCCGGGGCTGGTGCCGGGTTACTGGCGGGCGCCGCAGGGCTGGCAGCACGCCAGTGCCGGCCTGCACCTTTCCGCCTCCGGCAGCCTGACCGGCAGCGTCAACGCCCTCACCCGCTGGCTGCAGACGCTGCTGGCCGACGAAGGGCCCGGCCAGGGCGTGCTGGCGCAACTCAGCGCACCGCGCCGCCTCAATCAGGGCCAGCTCAGCGCCTATGGCTTGGGGCTGGCGCAGACGCCGCTGGGCCGCCGCCGCTTGCTGGGCCACGGCGGCTCCCACGCCGGTTACAAAACCTATTTCCTGCTGGCGCCCGACCGCCAGGCCGGCGTGGCGCTGGTGGCCAACCGCGAAGACTGCGACAGCTTCGGTATGGTCTTGCAGGTGATGGCGACGCTGCTGGGCGAACCTTTGCCGCAGCGCAGCGCGGCGATCCCCGATGGCCTCTACGCCACGCTGGCCGAGCCGCACTGGCTGGAGGTCAAAGACGGCAACCTGGCCTATCTGGGCAGCGGCGAACCGCTGTATCAGGGCGAGGACGGCTATGCGGTGTCGCTGTCCGCCCATATGCCAATCAAATTGAAGTGGACCGGCGAAGCGGTCGAGGGCGAGGTCGGCCACGTGGCACGCCGTTTCCTGCCGGTGACGGCCAACGGCGACTGCCTGAAGCATGTGCAGGGGCTGTGGTATCACCCGCACTATCGTACCGCCTTTGAAATTTGCGGCGATCGGGTGCATATCGGCGTCGGCCCGGCGGCACAGACCGGCACGCTCAGCCCGTTGGGCCAGGGGCGCATGCTGGTCGAGTGCCAGGACGGCCCGTGGTTGAAACGCTTTTGCCTCTATTTCCGCGGTTACAACGTGGATCTCATCGCCAACCGCAGCCGAATGCTGACCTTCCGTCGCAGCACCGTCGGCCGCGACTGACGCTCAGCGTGCGCGCGCGGCTTTGACCGCCAACAGCGCATCCGCCAGCCGCCGTTTGTCGGCGGCACTGAGATTCATCTGATCCACGGACGCCATAAACGCCGCCCGATCCGCCTCGTCGAGTGGGCCGGCGCGCAGCCGCTCCGCCAGACGCTGCAGTATCTGGCTGCTCAGCTGCGCGATCTGCGCGCGCACCTGAGCCAACGGGCGCGGTTGCCAACCGGTTTCCGGACTCGCCAGCCAGTCGGCACGATAGCGGTACTGAATCGCCTTGGCGGCATCCATCTGCGCGGCGATAAAAGGCCGCACCGACGCCGGCTCCAGCCCCAAACGCCCCGCCTCCTCCTGCGCGCTGGCCAACACCTTCGCCTCTTGCGCCAGGTCTTCGATCGGCAAATGCTGCTGCGCCTTGTAACCGGCGACGTCTTTCATCAGCGACAAACGTTGGTTCACCAGCTCGCCGAGAGCGGCGGCGCCGTCCGCCAACGCCGGAAAACTGGTCAAACAACAGGCTATCAACAACGCCCTGAACATGGCATCTCCTTATCATCATGTCATGCAGTGAAAACGTCAGGCACAAAGTTCACCACGTCAGCCCGACGCTGGCAAATAAAAAGGCCCCGCCGCAGCGAGGCCTGATCATGCTCCACAGGCGTTAGTTGAACACGCCATTGATCACGGAAGCCACAATCGCGGTGCTGAGCGCAACCAGCACCAGATCATCGCCGGCGATACGCCACTCATAACCCGGGTACTGCGGCAGTTCACGCAGCATCGAGTACGGCACCACTTTTTTGGCGATGCCCGGCGGCAGAGGCTTGCCGCGCGCCAGATTCTTGGCGATGCCCGGCGGCAACGAACGGTAGCCGGTCAGCCCATGGTTGTGCGCCAGCGAACGGGCGCGATCGCGCGAGAGGGTGACGGTGATCAGATTGTTGTCGTTGCGATAGACGCCGTTATCGTATTGGTCTTTATTGCCTTTGTTACCGTGATTGCCATTATTGCCGTGATTACCGTTATTGCCATGGTTACCGTTGTTACCGCTGTTGCCATGGCCGTTACCGTTGCCGTTACCGCCTTTGTCGGCCAAAGCCGGTGCGGATGACAATCCCAGCGATGCAATCAGCGCTAACACCGTAAGCGTCGTACGACCTTTGTTCATGTTATGTATTCCTGCATGGGTGACTCTGTTTACTATAGTTGGCCTTCTCCAGACAAAGTATAAGGAAAACTCCGAGATGGCGGTGCGGTTTTACGGCGATCGCGTCCAAAGCTTGCTCTGACGCAAAATCCCTCGAAAATTCCGAAACCAACTTCGGATTTTTCTTGAAGAAAAATAAGCCTTTCGTTAATTTGGCAGAGTAACAAGAAAGAGTTAGCGTGCTCTTTTTCGTCGCACCTCAAATCTTATTCTTATCATCCATAATGATAATAGCGAACACTTCCCGCCTCTCCGTGCGGGACTCTTTTTACCCTTTCCGCCGCACCAATGTGGTGCTTTATGTTGAGATTTAGTTGCCGATAATTTACATTCGCTGTCTGAGAAACCTCAACCTCCCGCGGTGGCCAGGCTGGCAACGGGTGGGCGTTCAGGAGCAAGAGACGTGCAAATGACCCTCATGGAATACATCACTCGGCACTTTAACGGCGATCTTCATCGTTATGCGCAGTCGGAAGGCGTCAGCCGTGAACAAATCATTAGTTGGATAAATAATGAATGTCACGTGATCAAAGGCAGACTGTTTATGCCGGTGAAGCATCTCCCGGTTGAACAAGCCCAGTGATGACGAAAAAAAACCCCGCCAGGCGGGGTTTTCTGTTTCTGATAACACGGAAAATCAGAAGTTATAGCCAACCACGAGGTAATAACCCCAACCGGTAGACTTGATCGGGCCCTGCGGCGTACCGATATCCGCGCCATCCTGCCACTGGCCGCCGTTATGGAAATAACGCGCCACGAAAGAATAGTGCCAATGATCGTAGTTCAGCGCCAAAATGTGGCTGGAGGCGATCGAGTTGCCGGTGCGCACCTGTTTGCCGGTGCCGTCAACCCAGTGGCTGTCCTTGCCCAGATCGGAGCCGAAGTCGAAGTTGGTGAAGCCGATGTAGCTCAGGTTGCCGCCCCACACCTGGGTCAGCGGCACGAAGTACTTCACCTTGAAGCGGTAACCGTCCCAGCTGTTCTCATTGGCAGCCTGGTAGTTTTCCCACTGGTATTTGGCATAGATGTTCATCGACAGGCTCATCGGCAGGCCGGTGTCGATATCGGTGCCCAGACCCATGTACCAGGTGTTCTGACGGCCGTCGGCGTTATGGCCCAGGTCATAGATGTAGTTGTTGGCGAAGTACCACTCTTTGAACGGACCGAAGCTCAGATCGGTGCCGGTCAGCTTGTCGATGGAGAAGCGCGGTTCGATCTCCATAAACAGCGGCGAACCTTTGTTCCAGATGCCGCGATCCGGCGTGTTGCCCACGCCGAAGAATTTCGGCACGTCAACGTAACCGTAGAAATCGAACCAGTCTTTCTTGGCGAAGGCTTCATATTCGAGATACACGTCGTTGTTCAGCTGCGGTCCGAAGCGGGTGTGGTAGCTGCCCACCACGTTAACGCTCTGGTGCCACCAGTCGGAGACATATTGACTGTCTTTGCTATCAGCCATTGATGATGCACTGTAAGACGCTGCGAGCAGTACACCTGCTGCGAGAGCTATTTTTTTCATTTTATTACCACATGCTTAAAGGGCCATTTCCTGCCCGTTTAGAAAAGATGACAATGAGTCTGCCGACACCTGGCGTTGTCTTCACACAGAAACTCGGATGACGCGCGCATTATAGAAACCACTGACTGTAAGAATCTGTGATCCAGTTACGCATTTCGCGAATAGGTAATCGATTGCGTTCACATTTGTCAAATTATGTTTCATGCAAATTCACATTCGCTGTGATTTTTGTCATGCACATCGATTTTTAGCGCAGTTTTTGAGCCAAATGTCATCAGGGCGTCACCCTGCTCGTCATCGCAGCGTGGAAAAGAAAAAGCCGACGTATAAACGTCGGCATTCATCAGAATCGGGGGAAAACGCGCACAGCGAAGTCAGTTCACCGCCGGCACCGCCTTGGCGATGTTTTCCTGGCGGAACGCCACCTCTTCGCCGTTTTTGACCTCCCAGCTGGCGACCGGAATATCGGTCTTGGGCGCCGCCGCGACGACCGAACCGTAAATCAGCTTGTCGTCGCGGCGCAAAATATACACATCGAGCTGATACTCGTGCCGCAGATTCGCCGTGGTCAGGCGCACGGTATCGCCGCGCTCATAGTGATGCGCGTCGATATCGGGTTGTTGAATAAATTGAATGTCGCTTCTCATCATCGTCGTTCCTTCAGGCAACATGGCTAGTTAAATTCTAGTCCAACATTGCGCTGACGGCAGATAATTTCCGTTAATTTCCGCGAGTTGCCCGCCAACAGATCAGTGAACCGAGGATGACCATCGCCACGCCCTGCCAGAAATTGACGGTCAGCGAGGTGTGCAACACCAGCGCGGCGAACACCGCTGACAGCACCGGGGTAAAATAGGAGACGGTGGCCAGCAGCGTCATGTTGCCGTGCAAAATGCCGACGTTCCAGGCGGCGTACCCCGCGCCCATCGCTACCCCGGCGCACAGCAGCGTTACGGTCACCCCGACGTTGAACTGCATGCCGCTCTCCGTGCTGAAGGCGTACTTCAGCCACAGCGCCAACGCGGTCAGCACGATAAACAGCACCACGCCGTTGCTGCCCTGAGCGATCTTCTTGGTCAGGTTGCAATACAGCGCCCAGATCACCGCGCCGCTGAACGCCAGCGCGTAGCTGAGCGGGTTGCTGCGCACGTTGACCAGCATCTGCGCCGGCGACCAGCCGCCCTCGCCGCTCATGATCCAACCGATGCCGAACAGCGACAGCAGCAGCCCCGGCAGCAGCCACCATTTCGCCCGTTGCCCGTTGAGCGCCAGCGCCATCAGCACGGTGAAACAGGGCCACAGGTAGTTGATCATGCCCACTTCTATCGCCTGCAGGCGGGTATTGGCATAGCCGAGCGACAGCGACAGGCAGATCTCGTAGCTGACGAACAGCAGGCTGCCGACGATCAGGTAAGGCCGAGGAAAGCTGCGCCATTTCGGTACGCCGAGCGCCACCAGCAAGAACGCCGCGCTGACGCTGTAGATCATCGCCGCGCCGCCGATCGGCCCCAGCCCTTCACTGACGCTGCGGATCAGGCCAACGACGCTGCTCCACAGCACGATAGCCAACAAACCGAACAGCGTGGCGCGGGTACGCGAGGGCAAAGCGGGCATAAGACAGGTCCAATGGGTTATTTTTTATCGAGTTTTTCACTCTACTGCCGCACGCGCCAAAAAGAAAGGCGGGAAATTCCCGCCTGTGATTTTATTGCTGCGGCTGCCGCTCGAGCTGCGGCGGCGGCTGGCGAAAACGCCGCGTCAGCCAGGCCAAATAGCCGAAGCCCAGCGTCGCCCAGATAAGCCCCATGGTCAGCGAGCTTTTCTCCAGATTCAGCCACAGCACCCCCACCGTCAGCGCCCCCACCAGCGGTAGGAACAGGAAGTTGAAGCGATCCTTCCAGCTTTTGTTGCGCCCTTCGCGGATAAAGAAGTGGCTGATCACCGACAGGTTGACGAAGGTGAAGGCCACCAGCGCACCAAAGTTGATCAGCGCCGTGGCGGTGACCAGATCGAACGACAGCGCCGACAACGCCACCAGCCCGACCATCAGCACGTTCAGCGCCGGCGTGCGCCATTTGGGGTGGATATAGCCGAAGAATTTCTCCGGGAACACGTTATCGCGCCCCATCACGTACAGCAGGCGCGACACGCTGGCATGCGACGCCAGGCCGGAAGCCAGCGTGTTGATGAAGGTCACGCACAGGAAGATCGACTGGAACAGCTTGCCGCCGACGTACAGCGCGATCTCCGGCAGCGCGGCGTCGGGCTGGTGGAAGCGTTGAATGGACGGGAAAAACAACTGAATGAAGAACGACACGCTGATAAAGATCACCCCGCCGTACAGCGCGGTCAGGAAGATGGCGCGCGGGATCACCTTGGCGGCGTCGGGCGTCTCTTCGCACAGCGTGGTGACCGCGTCGAAGCCGAGGAACGAGAAGCACAGAATGGTGGCGCCGGTAATGATCGGCAACAGGTGGGCGTTCTCGCTGAGGAACGGCCGCAGGCTCCACACCGTGCCCATCCCCTCGCCGTTGTGCAGGCCGCGCACCACCAGATAGATGAACACCAGAATGATCGCCACCTGCGCCAGCACGAACAGGGTATTGAAGTTGGCCACCAGATTGACGCTTTTCAGGTTGATGGCGGTAATCAGGATAACGAAGCCCACCACCCACACCCAGGGCGGCACTTCCGGGAACAGCGCGGTCAGGTAAATCTTCGCCAACAGCGTATTGATCATCGGCAGGAACAGATAATCCAGCAGCGACGACCACCCCACCAGAAAACCGACGTGCGGGTTGATCGCTTTCTGCGCATAGGTGTAGGCGGAGCCGGCGGTGGGAAACTGGCGCACCAATTTGCCGTAGCTGATGGCGGTGAACAGCACGCCGGCCAGCGCCAGCAGATAAGAGGTCGGCACATGGCCGTCGGTGAGGCCGGAGACAATGCCGAAGGTGTCGAACACCGTCATCGGCGTCAGATAGGCCAGGCCCATCATCACCACCTGCCACAGCTTAAGGGATTTGCGCAGCTGCGGTTTGCCCGCCGGGCCGCTGTCGATGGCTTTAATCGTCATGGCAGTTCCCCTCTTGGTCCTCTGCTGTCAACCGTGCAACGTGATTCAGAGAGGCCGCGGGGAAACTGCTGTTCAGGCGGCGGGAAAAACGGTTTGGGGTCACTGTCGGGCGGCCGGCGACCGGCCCGTAGGCACTGCGGCACAGGCAAACGCCTGCGCATGGGGATGACTGAGTCATGGTTATTTCCTCGTCGGCGTCCTGTACGCCGTGATAGAAGAAATTCTGTACCGCAGCGCGCAGCCTCACCGGCCACAGGAGAGCCGATGAAATGCGCCGGACGCGCGCGGTAGTGCCAGGTGAGCGGGATCAGGCGTTTTTCAGCATCCACTCGATTTCGGTTTCGGTGATCAGGCGCTCAAACTGCACCAGCTCATCGGTTTTGCAGGCCAGGTAGACGTGGCTGAAGCGTTCACCCAGCAGCGCATTGAGCACCGGCTGGTGTTCGAACTCGTACAGCGCGTCGCTCTGGCGGATCGGGAACGGCAGCCCGTCCTGTTCCAGACCGTTGCCGGTCACCGGTTCAGGCAGCGGCAGCGCGGTTTCCAGGCCGTAAACGATGCCGGCCAGAATGGTCGCCATCACCAGATACGGGTTGGCGTCGGCGCCCGCCACGCGGTACTCCACCCGGTGGTTGTCGCGATCGCCGCAGGGAATGCGCAGCGCCACGGTGCGGTTGTTATGCCCCCAGGAAGCCTGCGTCGGCACATACATGCCGGGCTGGAAGCGGCGATACGCGTTGACGTTCGGCGCCAGCAGCGCCATCGAGGACGGCATCAGGGCGATCATGCCCGCCAGCGCCTGTTTCAGCAGCGCCGAGTCTTCACCGTCGTCGTCGGCGAGCACGTTGTCGCCTTGCGCGTTCAGCATGCTGATGTGCACGTGCATGCCGCTGCCGGCGTGCTCCTCATACGGCTTGGCCATAAAGGTCGCCTGCATGTTGTGGTTCTCGGCCACCATGCGTACCAGCCGCTTCAGCGCCAGCGCGTGGTCGCAGGCTTGCAGCACGTCGTCGGTATGATGCAGATTGACCTCGAACTGCCCCGGCGACGCCTCCGCCACCGCGCCGTCCGCAGGAATGCCCTGCAAACGCGCCAGTTCGTCGATCTCGCTCAGTACGTCGGCGAAATGGTTCAGGTTATCGACGGAATAGACCTGGCTTTGGGTGTTGCGCTCTTGGGTGCCCGGCGCGCACGGCGGCTGCAGATAGCCCTCCGCATCGCGCTGACGATCGATGAGATAGAACTCCAACTCTACCGCTACCACGGGGGAGAGCCCGCGCTGACGCAAACGCTGCCATACTCGGTTCAGCACATTGCGCGGTTCAACGTCAAAGGGAGTGCCATCTTCATCCAGCATGGTGAGCAGCACCTGCGCAATATATTGCGGATCCGCCGCCGACGGCGTCAACGTGCCCGGCACCGGCACGCACACGTGATCCGGCTCGCCCAGCTCCTGCCCCAGCCCGGCTTCTTCCACCACGTTGCCGAGAATATCCATCGCAAATACCGACGCCGGGAAGTAACAGCCCTTCTCCAGCTTGCTCAGGCCGCCGACCGGGATGCGTTTGCCGCGGAAGCTGCCGTTCAGATCGGTCAACAGTACGTCGACATGTTGCGTTAATGGATAACGTTCCAGGTACTTCTTCACTTCGCGCTGGAACGCGCTACTTCGTCTCTCTTCACTGTGCTGAACAAAGTTTTCCACTTCTACGATGTTGGTCTGCATGGTTCACCCGCCGTTTGTGTTTTGCTGTCGTCGATGTTTATTGACCGTATTGTTCAATATAATGCCCACAAATGAAACGTAGATGAAACAAATTTGTTTTGCAAGTGTTACTTTTGGTTTGAATATTGGCCAATCGACTGCTAGATTTATAGAATATTGAACGAAATAGGCGGTATGGCAGCTTGTCGTTCATAATTTCGAACGTACCAAGGGGATAGCATGGACAATATATTTAACAGACCAGTCATCGGTGTCGTCATGTGCAGGTATAGGTTAAACGGGCACCTCACACAGACCTTGCAAGAAAAGTACCTGAATGCCGTTATCACCTCCGGCGGTTTGCCGATCGCCCTGCCGCACGCGCTGGCGGAGCCGGAAATGCTGGCGGAACTGTTGCCGCGCCTCGACGGCATTTTGCTGCCGGGCAGCCCCAGTAATGTGCAGCCGCACCTTTATGGTGAAAACGGCGATGAGCCTGACGCCGATCCTGGTCGAGACGCGTTGAGCCTGGCGCTGATCCGCCAGGCGTTCGACAGGCGCATTCCCCTTTTCGCCATTTGCCGCGGCATGCAAGAGATGGTGGTCGCCACTCAAGGCACCCTGCATCGCCGCCTGTATGAACTGCCCGAGCTGCTGGAGCATCGTGAAGATCACGACCTGCCGCTGGAACAGCAATACGCCCCCGCCCACGAAGTGATCGTTCAGGAAGGGGGGCTGCTTTCGCAACTGATACCGGATTGCAACAGATTCTGGGTGAACTCGCTGCATGGCCAGGGTGCCAAAACCCTGGGCGCCAGTATTCGCATCGAGGCGCACGCCGCCGACGGGCTGGTGGAGGCGATCAGCGTGCGCGATCAGCCCTTCGCGCTCGGCGTGCAGTGGCACCCGGAGTGGAACAGCGACGAGTACGCGCTGTCGCGCCTGTTGTTTGATGGTTTCATCACCGCCTGTCGGAACTATCAAAAGGAAAAACGCCCATGAGCGACGTCAGCTTGGCACCGGGAAAACGTCTGTCGCAGATCCGTCAACAATTGGGGTTGTCGCAGCGCCGGGTCGCCGAACTGTCTGGGTTAACCCACAGCGCCATCAGCACTATCGAGCAGGACAAGGTCAGCCCGGCCATCAGCACGCTGCAAAAGTTGCTGACGGTATACGGTCTGTCGCTGTCGGCGTTTTTCGCCGAGCCGGAAAAACCGGCAGAACCGCAGATCGTGATAAGCAGTGACGATCTGATCGAAATCGGCAGCCAGGGCGTTTCGATGAAGCTTATCCACAACGGCGACCCGAACCGCACGCTGGCGATGATGATCGAAACCTACGAACCGGGCACCACTACCGGTGAGCGCATCAAACACCAGGGGGAAGAGATCGGCACGCTGCTGGAAGGCGAAGTGGTGCTGCAGGTCAACGGCCAGAGCTATCACCTGCTGGCCGGGCAGAGCTACGCCATCAATACCGGCATCCCCCACAGTTTCAGCAACACGTCGGCGCGCATTTGCCGGATTATCAGCGCCCATACGCCGACGACATTCTGATCAACGGAGCCAGGCATGAACTTTCACCATTTGCAGTATTGGCAACAACGGGCGCAGGCCCTGAAGATTGAGCACCAGCTGTTTATCGACGGCCGCTACCAGCCGGCCGCCGCGGGGAAAAGTTTCGCCGTGGAAGATCCTGCCGGCCGCCGTGAGCTGGCGCAGGTCGCGCGCGGCGAAGCCGCCGACATCGATCGGGCGGTCAACGCAGCGCGCGCCGCCTTTGAGCGCGGCGACTGGGCCCAGGCCGCGCCGGCGCAGCGCAAGGCCACGCTGCTGCGCTTCGCCGAGCTGATGGAGCAGCATCACGAAGAGCTGGCGCTGCTGGAAACGCTGGACACCGGCAAACCGATTCGCCACAGCCTGCGCGACGACGTGCCGGGCGCCATCCGCTGCATCCGCTGGTACGCCGAAGCAATCGATAAGGTGTACGGTGAAATCGCCCCCACCGGTCGCGACGCGCTGGCGCTGATCGAGCGCGAGCCGATCGGCGTGGTCGGCGCCATCGTGCCCTGGAACTTCCCGCTGCTGCTGGCCTGCTGGAAGCTCGGCCCGGCGCTGGCCGCCGGCAACAGCGTGGTGCTCAAACCCTCCGAAAAATCGCCGCTGAGCGCCATCCTGCTCGGCAAACTGGCGCAGCAGGCCGGGCTGCCGGACGGCGTGCTGAACGTGGTACCCGGCTATGGGCACGACGCCGGCAAAGCGCTGGCGCTGCACCGCGACGTCGACGCCCTCACCTTCACCGGCTCCACGCTGGTGGCGAAGCAGCTGATGATCTACGCCGGCGAGTCGAACATGAAACGCGTCTGGCTGGAGGCCGGCGGCAAAAGCGCCAACATCGTCTTCGCCGACTGCCCGGATCTCGATCAGGCCGCCCGCAGCGCCGCCGCCGGCATCTTCTATAATCAGGGGCAGGTGTGCATCGCCGGCACTCGCCTGCTGGTCGAAGCGAGCATTCAGCAAGAATTCCTGCAAGCGCTGCGCAAACACGCGGCGGCCTTCATCCCCGGCGACCCGCTCGATCCCGCCACGGTGATGGGCACACTGATCGACAGCGGCCACTGCGAGAAAGTGGCCGGCTATATCGATCGGGGGCTGAGCCAGGGCGCCGCGCTGTTCCTCGACGGGCGCGACCATCCGCAGGGCGACCACGCCGGCTATCTGGGGCCGACCATCCTCACCCAGGTGAACAACGCCATGAGCGTGGCGCGCGATGAAATTTTCGGCCCGGTGCTGGCGGTGACGGCGTTCGACGACGAGCAACAGGCGCTGCAGCTGGCCAACGACAGCGACTACGGCCTCGGCGCCGCGGTCTGGACCCGCGATCTGGCGCGTGCGCACCGCATGGCGCGCCAACTGAAAGCCGGCACGGTGTTCGTCAACAACTACAACGACGGCGACATGACCGTGCCGTTCGGCGGCTATAAGCAGAGCGGCAACGGCCGCGACAAATCGCTGCATGCACTGGACAAATTCACCGAATTGAAAACCACCTGGATCTCGCTGGAATAAGGGCTTACATCATGACTGAACACGTAAAAAGCTACTATGCGGCCACGGCCAACGCTCATCAGCCCTATCCGCAATTGAAAGAATCGATCGAATGCGACGTCTGCGTGATCGGCGGCGGCTATACCGGCCTCTCGTCCGCGCTGTTCCTGGTAGAGGCCGGTTACGACGTGGTGGTGCTGGAAGCGGCGCGCATCGGTTTCGGCGCCAGCGGCCGCAACGGCGGCCAGTTGGTTAACTCTTACAGCCGCGACATCGATGTGATTGAAGAGCGCTACGGCGCGGAAAGCGCCCGCCTGCTCGGCAGCATGATGTTCGAAGGCGCGGAGATCATCCGCAGCCGCATCAGCCGCTACGCCATCGACTGCGACTATCGCCCCGGCGGCATCTTCGCCGCGCTGAACAACAAGCAGTTCCATGCGCTGATCGAGCAAAAGCGCAACTGGGAACGCTACGGCAATACTCAGCTCGAGCTGCTCGATGCGGATCGGCTGCGCCAGGAGGTCGCCAGCGATCGCTACGTCGGCGCGCTGCTCGATCACAGCGGCGGCCACATCCATCCGCTCAACCTGGCGCTGGGCGAGGCCGAGGCGATTCGCCTGCAGGGTGGGCGCATCTTCGAGCAATCGGCGGTGACGAACATCCGCCACGGCGAACCGGCGCTCATCAGCACCGCCAACGGCCAGGTGAAGGCGCGCTTCGTCATCGTCGCCGGCAACGCCTATCTGGGCGACAAGCTGGAGCCGCGGCTGGCCAAGCGCAGCATGCCGTGCGGCACCCAGGTGGTGGCCACCGAACCGCTGGCGCCGGAGATCGCGCAGGCGCTGATCCCGCAGAACTACTGCGTGGAGGACTGCAACTACCTGTTGGATTATTACCGCATCACCGCCGATCATCGCCTGCTGTACGGCGGCGGCGTGGTATATGGCGCGCGCGATCCGGACGACATCGACAACCTGATCCGGCCAAAGCTGCTGAAGACCTTCCCGCAGCTGAAAGGGGTGCGTATCGACTATCGCTGGACCGGCAACTTCCTGCTGACGCTGTCGCGCATGCCGCAGTTCGGCCGGTTGGAGAATAACGTATATTACATGCAGGGCTACAGCGGCCACGGCGTGACCTGCACCCATCTGGCGGGCAAGCTGATCGCCGAGCTGATGCGCGGCGACGCCGAACGCTTCGACGCCTTCGCCAAGCTGCCGCACCTGCCGTTCTTCGGCGGGCGCAATCTGCAGATCCCGTTCACCGCCATCGGCGCGGCCTACTACACGCTGCGCGATCGTATCGGCGTCTAAAATAGCAGGCCCGGTCATCCTGGCCGGGCCTGTGGGTTAACGCTTAGACGATCTTCGGTTGGCCGTCCGAGGCGGTCGCCCCGCCATCGACCGGAATGTTGGCGCCATTGATAAAGCTGGCGTCGTCGCTGGCCAGGAACGCCATCACCGCCGCCACTTCTTCCGGCTCCGCCGCACGGCCTAACGCGATGCGCTCATTGAACTTGTCGCGGATCTCCTGCGGCCAGCCGTTGGTCATGTTGGTTTTCACCAGGCTCGGGCAGACCGAGTTGATGCGCACGCCGTCACCACCGTGATCCAGCGCCATGGCGCGCGTCAGGTTGACCACCGCGCCTTTCGCCGCGCAGTAATAAGCCGCGCCCCAGTCGCCGCCCAGGCCGGACACCGACGCGGTATTGACGATGCAGCCTTTGGTTTTCAGCAGGTGCGGCAAGGCAAATTTGGAACAGAACACCACGCCGTCGATATCGACCCCGGCGATGCGACGCCAGTCGTCGATGCTGGTTTCCAGCACGCTGCCCGCCACATGCACGCCGGCGTTGTTCAGCAGGACGTCGATGCGGCCCAGCTTTTCCGCCACCTCATTCATCATTTTTTCAACCGCGACGTGATCGGATACGTCGATATGCACCGCCATCGCCCGGCCCTTCGGCAGTGAAGCGGCGACTTTGTCTACCGCTTCCTTGGCCCAGTCGGCCAGCACCACGATCGCGCCCTCGGCGGAGAAACGCCGCGCCGCCGCTTCCCCCATGCCATTGCCCGCACCGGTGATAACCACGACTTTATTGTCAAAACGCATGAGACCTCCTCCATGTGAACGTATTTATATAAGTCATACAAATCTCATGACCCGAGGATAAGTCGCAGTCCCCCTGAGAGCCAGTCAAAACGTGCGGTTTATTAACCAAAAGGAGGTATGTCAGCTATTTCAATGCGCTGGGTTAACCTTTATCGGATTTTGGCCAACATACTGATAGAGAAAATAAAATTACGGGCAGTCACTATTCACAAGCCGGATTGTCAGCCGGCGGAATTATTGCGAATCAGCGGTTATGGTCATACAGAGATAAGCGATGCGAATGAAAAACGGCAGCCGCCCAGAGGCGGCCGCGACTATTTTTTCTCGATGGGGACCACCAACAGATCGACGTTCAGCTCGTTGATCGCCTGGCGAGCCGAAGAGACCAGCCGGCTCCAGACATCGTGATGGTGGCCAAAAATCACCAGATCGAACCCTTTTTCCTGCGCCACCCGGTTCAGTTCTTCCGTCAACGCACCGCGGCTGACGATCACTTCTTCGACCGGATAAGACGACTGCCCTTTGATCGCATTGAGCATGTTCTTCACCCGCTCCGAAAAGGTGCGATCGGTGTAGTTATAATCTCCCACGCCCAGATCGACGTAATAACCGGCGCGATGAATGTCGATGTAGATCAGGGAGAGTTTGGCATTGAGCGCGGCGGCCAACCTGGCGCCCTTGCCCAGCAGGAACTCGGCGTCTTCGCTGAGATCCGTGGCGACAACGATATGCTGATAAGCCATAGTGGCGGCCCTCCGCATCAAAACCGTGAACAGGATGGCGCTCCTTGCCGCATGTTTCTTATGCACCTTAAGTTTAGCCCAGCGCCGGGTCGCTCGCCTGCCCCCTAGGCAAACGCTCGACGGGCGCTATCACCTCGGTGCCCCAGGCATGCGCCGCATGCGTAATTCTCCCCGGCCGCCATCGGGACGCCGGTGCAATTGGTCGAGTGGATTCTGTGCGGGATTCGTTATAAAACTAACGGTACTCTTGTTGTAACAGGCAATCTTTCATGGTCGATATGTCCGCCGTACTCGCCGTTTTCACCGTGTATATTGTCGGCGTGGTGATCCCCGGCCCTAATTTCGTCGCCGTCGCTCACAAAGCCGTTTCCGCACGCCGGGCAGAGGCGTTTGCCTTAGTGGCCGGCATTGTGCTGGTCAATCTGTTCTGGGCGAGCAGTGCCCTTCTGGGCATCGGCGTGGTTTTCGCCCTGTTCCCCTGGTTGGCGGTGGCGATTAAAGTCGCCGGCGCCGGCTATTTAATGTGGTTCGGCTATCGGCTTATCGCCCAGGCGGCGCCCTCTTCCGGCACCCCAGCGGCCGCCGGAAAAAGCGGTTTTCGCGCCGCCTTTTTGCAGGGTATCGCCACCAACATCGCCAACCCCAAATCCATTGCGTTTTACGCCGCCGTCTTCTCATCAGCGGCACCCAGCCATGTTTCTACGCCGACTTTTTTCGCCATGCTGCTGGAAGTCGCGGCGATAGCCAGCTTGTGGTACGGGCTGGTCGCCCTGGTGTTGTCGCACGCGCCTGTCGCCGGCGCCTACCGCCGCAGCAAGGCTTGGATCGATCGCGCCTGCGGCACCTTGATCATCGCACTGGGGCTGCGGCAGTTGCTCAGCCGATGATCGCGATCCCCAGCCGCTCCAGCAGCTGCGCGGCCTGGTGGCTGTCCATTTTGACGCCCTGCAGATCGGTGGTGCGCAAATCCAACTCGCCCAGTTCGGCATTGCTCAAATCGCATCCGGTAACGTCGGCGGCACGCCAGTCGAAACCAGAGAACTCGCCGCCGGACAGATCGGAGCCGCTGAAGTTGGCGCCGAGCACCTGCGCGCCGTGCCAACGGTTCTCCCACAGCTCGCACTTCTCCAGCACCACCTTGGCGAAGTTAGCGTAGCTCAGGTTGCTTTTGGTGATATAGGCGCTGCAAAACCAGGTGCGGCTGGTGATCATATTCATAAAGCTGGCGCCGCGAAAATCGGCGCCCTGCGCGCGGCACTCGCGGATCTCGACGCCCAACGCGTCGGCGTGACGGAAATCCGCCATCGATAAATCGCAGCTTTTAAAACTCGCGTCTTTCAGTATCGCGCGGCTGAAATTGCCCCCCTGCCGGCTGTCGCTATCGTAAAACTGGCAGCCGATAAACTCGGTGCCGGTCAGATCGGCGCCTGAAAAATCGCACAGCATAAAGCTACCGTTTTCAATCTTCGCGCCGGTAAAGCGGTTACGGTCAATCTTTTCACCCTTCAATATCAGACTCATCGCAGCACACCTGTTTATTTATACAGTCAGTGCGGCATTTAATCCTATTCCGGCAGGGTTGGCAACCGGCGTCGATCAGCGTGCCTTTGGCGCAGGCTGTTCTAACGCAACCTTGACGATGCTGAACGTTCTGGTTTTCTCCGCCTGAGCGACGTCGGCAAACAACCGGGGATAACGGGAATTGACCACCCACACCTCGCCATCGCGCAGCGCGGCGCCGGTCGGCCCATCCAATTCCGGCGGCGCGGCAACCGCGGCGGTACGCGCGCTAGCCCAGCCGTCGGACGAGGAGAGCAGCGTCACGTCACCGGACATGCTCCCCTTTTCCCCCGGAAAAGACTGTACGATCACCAGTTCGTTGGCGTTTTTGAGCCGCAACCCGTCCGGCCCTTTTAAGCGTTGCGGCAACCTGATTGCACTTACCGCAGGCGCGTTATCCAGCGTCACTTTCCACAGCAGCCCCCGGGTGTAGTCCGCCGCAATCAGGAAGCCGTCCGGGTGATAGACGATGCCATTGAGATAAGGCTGCGTACCCTGCGCTGCGGCGGGTGCGTCGGCCGGCATCAAACGCGCCGAACGCACCAGAATCGACACCTGGCGCGTTGCACGGTCAATCTTGTAAATCTGCGGCTGGAAGCTGTCGGTCACGTAGATATTACCCTGCGCGTCGAGCGTCAGATCGTTGGCCAACGTCGGGCCATGGCTTAGCGATGAAAGATCGTACCTCTGCTGCAGCACGCCGGTATCGAGGCTGAACTCCAACACCTGCGCTACGCGATTGCGCGTGCCGGCGGCAGAGTGGAGGGACACGCCCACGTCTTCGTTGCACACCAGCACCCGGTTGCGCTCGGCGTCCACCAGCATGCCGGAGGTAGTGATTAACCCCTTGCCGATGGAAAAACGCCGATAGCGACCATCCGGATAGACTAACCCAAGTTGGCCACCGCGCAGGGAGGACACCAGAAACGCGCCGGCGCGCGCATTCCAGGCGATGCCCTCAGGGTAGGCGCCGGCGGGATCCGGCGAAAACTCGATGCGTTGCGTCGCGTTTGCCGGCGGCACGCCGCTGAAAAACAGCGTTACGCCGGCCAGCAGGGTGACGCGCCGACTGAGCGGTAATAAGACAGAAAATAGGCTGAAGCGAAACATGGGCGGGCACCTGATGATGACTGGGATCTTCAGAGTAGAGCCGCGCCGGCAGCCGCACCAGCCGGTAAAAAGGCAATGCGCTACTAAAAAAATCGCAGTAATCAGCGCAAAAAAAACCGCCCGGTATGGACGGTTTAGCTGGCGACAAGCCGTTATTTCAGGGCTTCCTGAATGGCGTCGGCCATCGGACCGATATGCTTTTCCGCCGCCTTCAGCTGAAAGTCCACGCCGTTGCCGTCGTTGGTGTCCGACAGCGTGGCCTTGATCAATTCCAGCGCCGCCTGTACCGCCACCAGCCGTTTGTGCTGCTCGTCCGTGACCGGTTTGGCGCCCATATTCGCTGGGTAGTAATGTTCTAACATCGCGCTCTCCTTTTGATGACGTTAATCTCTAACCTAACAGAAAACCGCGCATTTACTAAGGAAACCGCGCCCGGCGCGGCCGAGTGGCGATAAATTGCACTATACTGGGCAAACACTCTCCCCTGTCACAGGATCATCGCCATGTCATTCCAGGGAAGCTGCCACTGCGGCGCCGTCACCTTCTCCGTCGACGCCGAACTGCCTACCGAAGCCCTCAGCTGCAACTGTTCGATCTGCCGCCGCAAAGGGCTGCTGCTGTCCTTCTTTCCCGTCGCCGCCTTCGCGCTGAACAGCGGCGAAGACCAGCTCAGCACCTACACCTTCAATCAGCACAAAATACGTCATCAGTTCTGCCGAGTCTGCGGCGCCCAGCCCTTCGCCTACGGCACCGCGCCGGACGGCGCCGCGATGTGCGCCGTTAACCTGCGCTGTGTGCCCGCCATTGCGTTGGATACGTTGCAGATCCACGCCTACGACGGCGCCAGCGTCTGAGATAGCGCGTTTTCAGCGATAGACGGAGAATTTCTTGGTCAGTGGCTTAAGTTGCTCGGTATCCCCGTAGAGCGCCACCGCCACGAAATCCAACTGCTCGTAAGGCGTGTTGGCGGTGTCGGCGATCTGCTGCTCGGCGGAATGCGACAGCATGGTGGTGGTGAAGAAGTTGGACAGCACGCCCTCTTCCTTGCACTTCAGGATCAGGTTGCTGAGCTGGCTGCTGTTCTTGGCCTGCAGGATCACGATCGGATAATGGCTCATGTTGGCGCTGACGCCGTCGAGGCTGCTCGGGTAGTGGTGAAACTCGCGCTGTTCGATCAGATCGGTGATGCCCGCCGTCAGATGGCAGGAGGCGTTAAACAGCGTGGCCGGTTCGTGATTGCGGTTGAGGATGATATAAAACTTTTTCTCGTTGTCGCTGTACATACTCTTCTCCTTGAATAGGCAGCCAGTTTTACCCAACCGGCGCACGGTTTCAAGGCGCGATAAGGGGCCGCGTCCGGCCCCGTGGTAGCACTGCCGGCTCAGACCGCGCCTTCGCCAGGCCCCAGCGGCTGGGCCACCTGATGCAGCACGGTGATGTTCTGCAAAATAGTGCCGCCGTCGATAGGCTTCATCTGGCCGTCGCGATCTTTATAGTGCGTCGGCTTGGCGCCGTGGAAGAACAGGCCGGCGTTGACCTGCACCCCCAGATAGCCCGCGCTGGCCGGCAGGCGCTGCACGTCGGTCCAGGGATTGGAAACCGGCACGAACTGGAAGCCCTCGCTGGTCTTGGCATACAGCGGGCGCAGCAGCGTGACAAAGGCCATGATCGGCGACAGCGCCTCTGTAAAGATCTGCACCGGCCGATCGACCGTCATCAGAAAGCCCTGCGGTTGCTCCTCAACCGTGTCGAGGCTCAGGCTGCTGCTGATATCATCGCCCCGGCCGCCATAGCTCCATTCAATGGCCGGCGCTCCACTCTCGTTCATCATCTCTGACATACACTGCTCCTTATAAAATGAATTCAACACGCCTGCTGCGTGCCGGAACAGTAAACCGCTGCAGGGGGGCGAGCGTCCACGCCGGGCGGCACGCTGGCGCACCAAACAACGAAGGCGTACCGTCAATAAAGCTCGAAATGAATAGTTTCCCCACGTGATAGCGCAGCATTTGAACGGCCTTTGCCGTAGCGCAGAGGCATAGTGATGACGTTGCCGCTACTGGAGAGTGTTATGACCGCGATTAAACCGGACGCCATCGACCGCGTTCTCCCCGCCGCCACGCCCTGGCTGGCCGTCATCAACGTGCTGTTCGCCGGCATCGCCGCGGCGCTGCACGTAGGCAAGGCCACCATCGCGCTGCCGGCGCTGCAGGACGAGTTCGGCCGCTCGCTGGCGGCGCTCAGCTGGGTCATCTCGGCCTTTCCCTTCGTTGGGGTGTTCGCCGGCATCGCCGCCGGGCTGCTGGTGCGCCGCTGGGGCGACCGGCGCCTGCTGGCGCTCGGGCTGCTGATCATCAGCGCCGCCAGCTTCGTTGGTGCCACGCTGCACGACTTCAGCGGGCTGATCGTCAGCCGCTTTGTCGAGGGGCTCGGCTTCGTGATCGTGGTGGTCGCTTCGCCGGCGGTACTGAACCGCATCGTCGCTCCGGCGCAGCGCAGCCTGGTATTCGGCATCTGGAGCACCTTTATGCCGGCGGGCATCGCCATTTCGCTGTTTTTCGGTCCGCATCTGGCCGACTGGCAGCAGAGCTGGCAGGCCGGTGCGGCGCTGACGCTGCTGGCCGCCCTGCTGCTGCCGCTGACCACATCCCGCCGCGCCGCCGACGCGCACTCGCCGTCTCTGCCGCTGCGGCAAGCGCTGGGAGCGATGCTGCGGGCGCGTCAGCCGCTGTTGCTGGCGCTGATGTTCACCACATACAACCTGCAGTTTTTCTCGGTGATGACCTTTCTGCCGATCTTCCTGATGCAGCGCATCGGCCTGTCACTGGCGGCCGCCGGCGGCATCAGCGCGGCGGCGGTGGCCGCCAACATCATCGGCAACCTCGCCGCCGGCGTGCTGCTGTCGCGCGGCCTGCCCGCCAGAACGCTGCTCGCCGCCACCAGCCTGTTGATCGGGGTCTTCGGCGTCGGCATTTTCCTGCCGATAACGCCCAACGGCCTGCTGATCCCGCTGTGTTTCCTGTTCTGCGCCATCGCCGGCATACTGCCCGCCACCATTCTGGCCGCCACGCCGGCGGCGACGCCGGAACCGACGCTGCTGCCGCTGAGCCTCGGGCTGGTGATGCAGGGAAACTACCTCGGCCAGGTGATCGGCCCGATCGCACTGAGCGCCATCGTGGCCGCGGCCGGTTGGGCGGCCCCGGCGTGGTTGGTGCTGGCGGCGGCGGCGTCAGGTGCTCTGTTGGCGCTGGCCTCCCGCGCGCAGCCTAAAGAAAGGCGGCATTAGCGGCGTACCGGCTGGGCCGCGCCCGGTTGAACGCTTGCGGAGTCCGTGTATAATCTGGCGCAATTATTAGCAATAAAATCAGAGTAAGCGCCACCACGGCAGCTTGTTTATTGTTCACATTTTTTGATTGTTTTTTCCGCCAAGGATTGCCCCGTGATTAGCGTTAAACTTCAGTTTAAAAAGTCCAACCATATAAATCAGTTTATTTATGGTTTCTCCATGCTCGAAAAAGCAGGGATACTCAAAATCACGGACATTTCAGTCCATGAAGAGATGAGAAAGAACCTGTTGCGCGCGGAAGTGGATGGAATGAAGTTCGTTTACGACGCCGAAGACGGCGATCATATTGAGCGCGGTTTTTTCTCACAGGACGATTATCACTGGTGCGATCATTACTTTAAACGCAGCCACTCTCAGACGTTGGCAAACCGCTATCCGAAATGCGCACCGCTCGGCCTGAACTACTGCCTGAGGCCGACTCGCGGATGGCTGGATGAAATGTCCTGCAAATTAAGAAGGCTATTAGGTAAAGAGGACGTTCTTCACTCCGATTTTGACATTGAGCCGGTTGCCGCTCGCGACCCTAAAATTCTTTTTATTACCGGGCTGTGGGATCCGCAAGAGTTTAATGATGCCGACGTTCGCGAAGAGGTTGAGAAAATTAACCTCACCCGCCTTTCGGTATTAAAACTGTTAAAACGCGAGTTCTCACACTGCGCCACCTTTGGCGTAAACGGCGACAGAGCATTCACCCGAAAAATAGCGGGCGAATTTATCCTGCCCAACACGAAAACTAACCGGCTGAAATTCATAGAAACCATGAAGGAGCACGACATTTGCCTCACTTCTACCGGTTTACACGATTCAACCGGTTGGCGGTTTGGGGAATATGTCGCCACCGCCAGGGCTATCATTTCCGAGCCCCTGCGCTATCAGCTGCCCGGCGGTTTCACCAAGGGGGAGCATTATCTGGAATTTACCGACGATGACTCGCTCTTCAACGCCATCAATCTGATGCTGCATAATGATTCGGCCAGGCAGCAAATGATGTCGGCCAATCGCGACTATTACCAATACTGGTTGCGCCCGGACAAACTGATCTTCAATACCCTGCTTGCCGCCGGCCTGGGGGCAAAGAACGCGACGGAAGCGGCCATCATCCCCGTTTAGCAACGCCGCACGGCCTATCAGCCAAGCCATGGGCGCTGCGCAGCCCGATCGTGACAGTATTTCTCGCGGCAGGCGCGCGCCTGCCGCGAAGGATAAGGCCTGTGAGGGTCAAGGCCCGATGAGGATAAGGCGCCGATCGCACCAAAATAATTCGTCAGGCCGGCGAACGCCTTCGACCATAGCTTATCGATAACGGCCAGCCGCCCGTGTTTGGCCAGTTGCCTCCTTCTTCCTGATATCGGGCAAACGGCGCCCCCTAACAACCACAGCCAGGAAAGCCAGGCGCCAACGTGGCACAGCATCAAACAACATCAATAAATTTTTTTAATTATTTAGCGCTCTTTCTTTCCTTGCGGCGCCCGCCTTGCCCTTAATAACCCTATGGAATACGCCACTAAAAATCCCCTACCGGTTAAGCAAAGGTGATGATAGTGTTGTTTTCATTCAGATCATCTATGCTGAAAATTCATCTTTTGAGGGACGACTATGATGTCTAAAGGCATTTCCAAAGGATTCTTTATTCTGATCCTGTTTATCGTTACCGCCGCCTTTCTCGACGTGCTGGGGCCCTACTACTCCTCGGTGCTGTGGGCGATTATTCTGGCGGTGATTTTCCACCCGGTGAAAAAGAAGCTGAAGCAGTACGTTGGCGAACGCAACGGCGTGGTGTCGCTGCTGACGGTGGCGCTGATCTGCCTGATCGTGTTCACGCCGCTGGCGATCATCGCCTCGTCGCTGGCGATGGAATTCAACGTGATCTACACCAAGCTGCAGACCAACAACAGCCAGTTGCCGACCATGCTGGCGGACTTTATGCGCCACCTGCCCGGCTGGGCGCAGCGCTTTCTGGCGGAGCATAACCTCAACAGCGCCGCCGAGATCCAAAAGCAGCTTTCTGACGTGGCGCTCAAGGGCGGGCAATACCTGGCGGGCAGCGTGTTCCTGATCGGCAAGGGCACCTTCAACTTCGTCGTCGGCTTCGGCGTGATGCTCTACCTGCTGTTCTTCCTGCTGAAAGACGGCCCCTATCTGGTGAACCTGGCGCTTGAAGCGCTGCCGCTCTCCCAGCACGTGAAACACCATCTGTTCGTCAAGTTCGCCGCCGTTTCCCGCGCCACCGTCAAGGGCACGGTGGTGGTCGCCGTGGTGCAAGGTGCGCTCGGCGGGCTGGCGTTTTACTTTACCGGCATCGACGGCAGCCTGCTGTGGGGCGCGCTGATGGCGTTCCTGTCGATCATCCCGGCGGTGGGCTCCGCCATCATCTGGGTGCCGGCGGTGATCTACTTCTTCGCCACCGGCATGCTGTGGAAAGCCATTTTCCTGGTGGTGTTCTTCGTGGTGGTGATCGGCCTGGTGGACAACATCCTGCGCCCGCTGCTGGTGGGCAAAGACACCAAAATGCCGGACTACCTGATCCTGATCTCCACCCTGGGCGGCATGGAGATCTACGGCATCAACGGCTTCGTCATAGGCCCCTTGATCGCCGCGCTGTTCATCGCCTGCTGGAACATCCTGTCCGGCCGCGACAGCGAGGAGAACATCGAAGAGATCGACGAAGCGTTTATCGAGGAAGGTAAAAACCATCCCGACGCGGCGGAGTAACGCTCTCGCGCCGTATCAGGCAGGGGCCCAGTTGGGCCCCTTTTTTTGTCTGTGGTATCCTTGCCCGGCTCACAAGGAAGAACGGGTTTCGTTATGCTTATTCTCTACGCCACGTTGGCCATCGCCTTCACCCTGCTGTGCCTGTTGGCCTTTATTTATTGCGCCTATCAGCTGTCGAAGCACGGCGACGTCAAGTTTTTGGCCTCGCTTTCCGTACTGCTCTTCGCGCTGCTGGCCTTCTATGCCGCTTACGGCTACGTCAGCACCTGGCTGCAACAACAGTCGGTGGATGTCAGGCTGTATTAACGCGCTGGGATAAAAACATCTATAGATGTGACTAAAACACACGCCAAGAAAGGAAAGTATGTCCCGATGAGATTACCGCCAACATCCGTTATTCCCCTGCTGTTTACCCTGCTGCTGGCGGGCTGCCAGTATCACAAAACCGTGTCCCCGCCGCCGTATATCGGCGCCCCGCAAGAGATCAGCACCTACGAAGTGAAAGGGCTGACGTTCGTCACCACCGTCACCTTCAGCGGCCTGTTCGCCGAAGACCTGGTGCGCGAATACGCACAGAAACATCACTATCGCTACTATGTGGTAACGATGCGCAGCAACGGTTTTAAAGATCGGGCCGAACGCGTGAGCGTGATGATGTATCGGTAACCCTGGCGATATATACCGTGAAATAGTGCCAAAAATCCAGGTTCAGCGTAGAAAAGCGCGATACGGAACGTGGCAAAGCCGCAAAGTCACGGGCCGCATGAAAGTGCGACCCGTGACTTTGGTTTAATTATCTAGCATCGCAGTTACCGCCCTTTATTTCACTGCGGGTGAAATTCCAATGTGATTATTTGGAACGCATTATGGATCTCTGGCGTTGGCGGCTTAGGCAGACGCGCATCGGTAACCGCCTTCATCGCCGCACGGCAAAGAGCCGGATCGCCACCTTCAGTTCGAACACCGATTGGCAGGCCGTCCGGCGCCAGCGTGATACGCAATGTACAGCGTTGGCCTGAGTAGATGGCGGCGTCTTTTAAATGACGTTGAATCTCAGCTTGCACCTGAGCCATGTAATGTAATTTCTCTTTTCCCGGCGCAGGCGTCTTTGGGTCGCCGAGGTTGGCGAAAAGATCGTCAACCTCTTTATTTACCGGATCGTTTTGGCTGGGGGTAGTATGCTTGGCACACCCCGTTAATGTCAGCGCGGTCATCGCCGCCAATAATGTGGCGACGCCGGTTTTGTAGCCTGAGTGCATTATTTTCATATCCCTGTCCTTATGGATAAATCGGTGGATAATTGGCCCGCCAGCGTTATCAGGTCAATCGAAATTATCGAATTGCCATAAGCCTTGATAAAGGTGTATCTGCGTCAACAATGCTTAAACATCCGTCATTTACTCCGAATTAACAGCAGCATATTTATCCCGACGTCAACATGGCTAATGTTAGAATAACCGCCAACATACCTATTTTGATGAGGCATTATGATCATCTCCCACACGCCGCGGCTCATCATCCGCACATTTCAGAGCAAAGACGCCAATGCGCTCTTTGACTATCTGTCATTACCCCGAACACCTTGTTTTCATGATGAGAAACTCGCGTCCCCCGCAGAGGCGGTCGAAGAAGTCAAAAAACGCGCTTTCGATGCCAGTCAATTCGCTGTCTGTCTTAAAGAAAACGATGAACTCATCGGTCATCTGTTCGCCGATAACAGCGAAGAACCGGACCCAAATACCTGGAGCGTTGGCTGGCACTTTAACTCGCGCTATGAAGGCCAAGGTTTTGCCACTGAAGCCGTCGCGGCGCTGTTTGATTATTTGTTTACGCAAAAAGATGCCAGACGCTTGTATGCTTACGTTGAAGACTACAACACGGCATCGCAAAGACTTTGCGATCGTCTTCATATGCGCCAGGAGGGCTGCTTCAGGGAGTTTGTCTCGTTTGCATCGGAAAATGACGGCGAAGAGAAATATGATAATACGTTCGTCTATGCGTTGCTTGAAAAAGAGTGGCGGGTTCACACTTAGTCACGGATGTTCAGGAACGCAAGTAAACGCGGCTGTAGTTTTCTGGGCGTTCCGGCTCGTGCTGGCCTTCCTGGCAACCCGACTTCTAACCTATTGCCACAACAACGATTTCCGCATACTTTACCTTTTGGCGGCCAGTTTCTTTGGTTCTGCCATACCGATCGCCGTTTTCCTGGCGTCGGGCAGCTATAATCTGAGAAGTGGAGTTATTTGAAAACGATAAGGAGGGAGTATGTACAAAACTATCTTGGTTCCCGTGGACATTACCGAGCCGGAATTAACGCAGCAGGTCATCCCACATGTCAACGCGCTCGCTAAGCTCGAAGACTCCCACGTCCATTTCCTGGCAGTGATCCCGTCACGCGCCACCTACGCCGCTTTCGGCTTTGCCGCCACGGCAGCGATAGAAACCAAAGATGAAACCATTGCGCTAGCGACCGAGGGGCTGGCAAAAGCGGCAAAACAATTCAGCGTGCCTGAAGATAGAGTGACCACGCATGTTGCCGTCGGCGATCCTAAAGATCAGATCCTGGAACTTGCTGATGCGCTTAACGCGGAGATTATCGTGATGGGTTCCAACCGCCCTTCGGCGATCACTTATCTCCTCGGTTCCAATGCCACCGCCGTTGTCCGCCACGCCAATTGCCCGGTGCTGGTGGTGCGTGAATCGGCTAACGCCGCTCAGTGAGCCTGCCCAATACCTCGCTCATATTTAAACAATAAAAAAACGGGAGCCCTAAGGCTCCCGCTCTCATTCAAACGCCAAACACCCTTACATGTGCTTAACGATAGCGTCGCCAAACTCTGAACATTTCAGCAGCTTAGCGCCTTCCATCAGGCGTTCGAAGTCATAGGTCACGGTCTTGGCGGCGATGGCGCCTTCCATGCCTTTAACGATCAGGTCAGCCGCTTCGAACCAGCCCATGTGGCGCAACATCATCTCTGCGGACAGGATGATAGAGCCTGGGTTCACTTTGTCCTGGCCGGCATACTTCGGCGCGGTGCCGTGAGTCGCTTCGAACAGCGCGCAGTCGGAGCCGATGTTGGCGCCCGGTGCGATACCGATGCCGCCTACCTGGGCCGCCAGGGCGTCGGAGATGTAGTCACCGTTCAGGTTCATACAGGCAATCACGTCGTACTCCGCCGGGCGCAGCAGGATCTGCTGCAGGAAGGCGTCGGCGATCACGTCTTTAACCACGATCTCTTTGCCGGTGTTCGGGTTCTTGATCTTCAGCCATGGGCCGCCATCGATCAGCTCGCCGCCGAACTCTTCGCGCGCCAGCTCATAGCCCCAATCCTTGAAGGCACCTTCGGTGAACTTCATGATGTTGCCTTTGTGAACCAGGGTCACGGAGTCGCGGTCGTTGGTGATGGCGTATTCGATCGCCGCACGCACCAGACGCTTGGTCCCTTCTTCGGAGCATGGCTTCACGCCGATACCGCACTGCTCTGGGAAGCGGATTTTCTTCACGCCCATTTCGTCGCGCAGGAATTTGATCACTTTGTCCGCTTCGGCGGAGCCGGCTTTCCACTCGATGCCGGCGTAGATGTCTTCGGCGTTTTCGCGGAAGATCACCATGTCGGTCAGCTCAGGCTGTTTCACCGGGCTTGGGGTGCCCTGGTAGTAACGCACCGGGCGCAGGCACACGTACAGGTCCAGCTGCTGGCGCAGGGCCACGTTCAGAGAACGGATGCCGCCGCCGACCGGGGTGGTCAGGGGGCCTTTGATGGCGACGCGGTAGTCGCGGATCAGGTCCAGAGTTTCGTCCGGCAGCCACACGTCTTTACCGTAAACGTGGGTAGATTTTTCGCCGGTGTAGATTTCCATCCAGGAGATTTTACGTTCGCCGTGGTAAGCCTTTTTAACGGCCGCATCAACCACGTGGATCATGGCAGGAGTCACGTCAACGCCGATGCCGTCGCCTTCGATGAACGGGATGATCGGGTTATGAGGAACAACCAGTTTACCCTGGGCGTCAACCGTGATTTTTTTACCTTCTGCCGGAACAACTACTTTGCTTTCCATCAACCTCTCCTTCAAGCGCAATTTTGTTAATGCTTTGTAAGATGCGTGTAGATACTACTTGAATATTCGGTCCGCGCCAATCCGAAACGGATTCGGTTATAATGCGCTTATCATCCGTAATCTCAACTGTTATGAAAAAATTCTCTGTTAGAAATCACAACGTTAAACGATTCAGCAAGCCGAATACCGCCAAACCCGCCGCGCCGAAGGGGCCGCGTCGAATTGTGTTATTCAACAAGCCCTTCGACGTGCTGCCGCAGTTCACCGACGAAGCCGGCCGCGCCACGTTGAAAGAATATATCCCCTTCCCCGACGTTTATGCCGCCGGGCGCCTGGATCGCGACAGCGAGGGGCTGCTGGTGCTGACCAACGACGGCCAGCTGCAGGCGCAGCTCACCCAGCCGGGCAAGCGCACTGGCAAAATCTACTATGTGCAGGTCGAGGGCGCGCCACAGGAGAGTGATTTGGCGCCGCTGCGCAGCGGTGTCACGCTGAAAGACGGGCCCACGCTGCCGGCCGGGGTGGAGTTGGTCGCCGAGCCGCAGTGGCTGTGGCCGCGCAATCCGCCGATCCGCGAACGCAAATCCATTCCCACCAGCTGGTTGAAAATCACTCTGTTCGAAGGGCGAAACCGTCAGGTGCGTCGCATGACGGCGCATATCGGGTTCCCTACCCTGCGCCTGATTCGCTACAGTATGGGTAATCTTTCGTTGGGTTCACTGCTGCCCGGTGAATGGAAAACCATCGATTCCCTGTAGACCGACAGTTGATGGAGGCGTTATGAAACACACTCCGATCGCGCTGCTGCTCGCCGCTCTGGCAGCCCCGCTCGCCGCCCAGGCCGCCAGCTTCGACTGCGCCAAGGCGGCCGGCGGCGATGAGCGCGCCATCTGCGCCAACCGCACGCTGAACGATCTGGACGTGCAAATGGCCACCAAATACCAGTTCCTGCGCGGGTTGTTCGCCATGGGCGCGCGCGGCGCGATGCAGGACAGCCAGCAGGCCTGGCTGACCAAGCGCCAGCGGTGCGGCAGTGACACCGCCTGCCTGCTGCAAAGTTACCGCACCCGCATCGCCGAGCTGGACGAGATCTACCGGCGCATCGACAAACCGCTGTAAGGAGACCGCATGTTCAAACCGCACGTCACCGTCGCCTGCGTGGTGCACGCCGCCGGCAAATTTTTAATTGTCGAAGAAACCATCAACGGCAAAGCGCTGTGGAATCAGCCGGCCGGCCATTTGGAGGCCGACGAGACGCTGGTGCAGGCCGCCGAGCGAGAGTTGTGGGAAGAGACCGGCATCCGCGCCACGCCGCAGGCGTTCCTGCGCCTGCACCAGTGGATCGCGCCCGATCGCACGCCGTTTCTGCGTTTTTGCTTCGTTATCGAGCTGGAACAACCGCTGCCGACCGAGCCACACGACAGCGACATCGATCGCTGCCTGTGGCTGAGCGCCGAAGAGATTTTGCAGGCGCCCAACCTGCGCTCCGCACTGGTGGCGGAGAGCATTCGCAGCTACCAGCAGCCGGAGCGCTACCCGCTGTCGCTGGTCGGCAGCTTCGCCTGGCCGCATTAAGCGCGCCGGGCAGCACAAGATGAACAGTGCGCCGGCGCGGCCAACGTGGTAAAATCCTGCGCTTGTTTTTATCAGCACGGTTCGTGTTCAAGTTCGTGAGATCCCCATGTCAGACAACAGCCAGAAAAAAGTAATCGTCGGTATGTCCGGCGGCGTCGACTCTTCCGTTACCGCCTATCTGTTACAGCAACAGGGCTATCAGGTCGCTGGGCTGTTCATGAAGAACTGGGAAGAAGACGACGACGAAGAGTACTGCTCCGCCGCGACCGATCTGGCCGACGCGCAAGCGGTCTGCGACAAGCTGGGCATCGAACTGCACACGGTGAACTTTGCGGCGGAATACTGGGACAACGTGTTTGAGCTGTTCCTGGAAGAGTACAAGGCCGGCCGCACGCCGAACCCGGACATCCTGTGCAATAAAGAGATCAAATTCAAAGCCTTCCTGGAGTTCGCCGCCGAAGATCTGGGGGCCGATTTCATCGCCACCGGTCACTACGTGCGCCGCCAGGACGTGGACGGCAAAAGCCGCCTGCTGCGCGGTGTCGACGGCAACAAAGACCAGAGCTACTTCCTCTACACCCTGAGCCACGAGCAGGTAGCGCAAAGCCTGTTCCCGGTCGGCGAGCTGGAGAAGCCGGAGGTGCGCCGCATCGCCGAGCAGCTGGAGCTGGTCACCGCCAAGAAGAAAGACTCCACCGGCATCTGCTTTATCGGCGAGCGCAAGTTCCGCGACTTCCTCGGCCGCTACCTGCCGGCGCAGCCGGGCCCAATCGTCAGCGTCGACGGCCAGACCGTCGGCGAACACCAGGGCCTGATGTATCACACCCTGGGCCAGCGCAAAGGGCTGGGCATCGGCGGTCTGAAAGACAGCAGCGAAGACCCGTGGTACGTGGTGGATAAAGACGTGGCCAACAACGTGCTGGTGGTCGCGCAGGGGCACGATCATCCGCGCCTGATGTCCACCGGCCTTATCGCGCAGCAGCTGCACTGGGTGGATCGTCTGCCGCTGAGCGGCCCGTTCCGCTGCACGGTGAAGACCCGCTATCGCCAGCAGGACATCCCTTGCACCGTGACCCCGCTCGACGATGAACGCATCGAAGTGCGTTTCGACGAGCCGGTTTCCGCCGTCACTCCGGGCCAATCGGCCGTGTTCTATCAGGGCGAAATCTGCCTCGGCGGCGGCATCATCGAACAGCGCCTGGCGTAATTGGCCGGCAACGAAAAACGCTGCGTTATCGCAGCGTTTTTTTTATTCAAAATTCCACCTGCGCCCCCAGTTCGATCACCCGGTTCGGCGGGATTTCGAACAGATCCGGCGCCCGCAGCGCGTTGCGCTGCAACAGCTGGAACACCTTGCCGCGAATGCGCAGATACCAGGGCCGTTTGCCCAGCACCAGCGTATCGCGCGACATGAAGAACGAGGTCTCGTTCATGGTGAAACTCATCCCTTCCAGCCCGCAGCGGTAAAGAATGTCCGTCACGTTGGGCGTCTCGCGCCAGCCGTAGCTCGCCACCACCCGCCAGAAGCTCGCCGACAGCTGTTCGATCGTCACCCGCTGCACGTTGTGTACGTACGGCATGTCGGTGGTGACGATGGTCAGCAGCACCACGCGCTCATGCAACACCTTGTTGTGCTTCAGGTTATGCAACAGCACCAGCGGCACCGCATGCGGCGTGCGCTCCATAAATACGGCGGTGCCCGGCACCCGTTTCGGCGGCGCCTTCTCCAGCGATTCGATCAGTGCGGTCAACCCCTCCTGATTGTCGCGCAGCCGGCGGATCAGGCGCGAACGCTCGGTCTTCCAGGTCAGCATGATCAGCAGAATGGTCAACCCCAGCGCCACCGGCAGCCAGCCGCCGGTCGCCAGCTTGATCAGGTTGGCGCCGAACAGCGGCACGTCGATGCACAGCATGACCAGCAGCATCAACCCGCCCAGATAGCGCGGCCAGCCCCAGTTTTTCACCGCCACGATGCTCAACAGAATCGACGACAGCAGCATGGTGCCGGTCACCACGATGCCGTAAGCCGAGGCCAGGTTGCTGGAGTGTTTGAAGCTGATAATCACGATCAACACCGCCGCGAACAGCAGCCAGTTCACCACCGGGATGTAGATCTGCCCGGACTCCTGATCGGAGGTATAGATGATGCGCATCGGCGGCAGATAGCCCAGCCGCACCGCCTGGCGCGTCAGCGAGAAGACGCCGGAGATCACCGCCTGCGAGGCGATCACCGTCGCCAGCGTGGCGATCACCAACAGCGGGATCAGCGCCCAGGTCGGCGCCAGCAGGAAGAACGGGTTGTTGATCGCCGCCGGATTGGCCAGCAGCAGCGCCCCCTGGCCGAAATAGTTAAGCACCAGCGCCGGCGCCACCAGCGTAAACCACGCCAGGCGGATCGGTTTTTTGCCGAAGTGGCCCATGTCGGCGTACAGCGCTTCGGCACCGGTGACCGACAGCACCACCATGCCCAGCGCGAAGAACGACACCGCCTTGTACTCGAGGAAGAAATTCACCGCCCAGTAAGGGTTCAGCGCCCGCAGCACGCCGGGGTGCTGCAGAATGCCGCCGATGCCCAGCAGCGCCAGCGTCAGGAACCAGATGACCATCGCCGGGGCGAACAGTTTGCCGACGCTGCCGGTGCCGTGCTTTTGGATCGCGAACAGCGCGGTCAACACCAGCAGCGACAGCGGCACGATGAAGCTGTCCAGCTCGGGGGCGATAATCTGCAGCCCTTCGATGGCCGAGAGCACCGAAATGGCCGGAGTGATGACCCCATCGCCGTAAAAGAAGCTGCCGCCCACCAGCCCGATCAGCACCGCCGCCGGTACCCAGCGCGCATCCAGCTTGCGGATCGCCAGCGACATCAGCGTCAGAATGCCCCCTTCGCCGTCGTTGTCGGCGCGCATCACGAAACAGATGTATTTAATCGACACCACCAGCGTCAGCAGCCAGAAAATCAGCGATAAAAAACCGTAGATCGAGGCCGGCGTCATGGTGATGCCCTCCTCTGCCGTCAGGCATTCGCGCAGGGTATACAACGGGCTGGTGCCGATATCGCCATACACCACGCCGATGGCCGCCAGCGTCACCGCCGGCAACGGCTGCTTGTTTTTCACGTGCATATAAAGGTCTTTATTTGAGGGTTCACGTTGGCAGTATAGATGCAGCCGCCGCACTTTATTTGCCGCCGCAACAATAAGTTCGCGCCGCCGCGCCGGCGATTTTCGCCGCCTATTTGCGCAGTTCTGCGCCGCATGGCGCATCCGCCTCATCGCAGGCGTATTAGACGCTGGGTTTACCCTCGATTTTATGGCATGATCCGCGGCATTCGTTGTCATCGTTGTTACAGCCACGCCCGATCGTTCCCGTTCGCGGCCGCCGCCGTTACCCTGGCGATACACACAACCTTATGCAGTAAGCCATGTACCGTTCACAGCGTTTACAGGAGTAATCGTGGCGAAGAATTATTATGACATCACGCTGGCCATGGCGGGTATCAGCCAGGCGGCGCGCTTGGTTCAGCAGCTGGCCCATGAAGGGCAATGCAACCGCGAAGCGTTTCAGACCTCGTTGAAAAGCCTGCTGCAGATGGACCCGCCCTCCACGCTGGCGGTGTTCGGCGGTGAAGAACGCCATTTGATGGTCGGCCTCGAAACCCTGATGGGCGTGCTTAACGCCAACAACAAAGGGCCGGGCGCGGAACTGACCCGCTATACCATCAGCCTGATGGTGCTGGAGCGCAAGCTCAACGCCAACAAACAGGCGATGAACACGCTCGGCGAACGCCTCGGCCAGCTCGAACGCCAACTGGCGCATTTCGATCTGGAGTCGGACACCATCATCAGCGCGCTGGCCGGCATTTACGTCGACGTGGTCAGCCCGCTCGGGCCGCGCATCCAGGTGACCGGCTCACCGGCCATCCTGCAGAACCCGCAGGTGCAGGCCAAGGTTCGCGCTGCACTGCTGGCCGGCATTCGCGCCGCCGTGCTGTGGCAACAGGTCGGCGGCAGCCGCCTGCAGTTAATGTTTTCCCGTAATCGTCTGTTCAAGCAGGCGCAAAATATCGTTGCTCATTGTTAATCGATCCCAGGAGTTGCTACCGATGGAATTATCCTCACTGACCGCCGTTTCCCCCGTTGATGGACGCTACGGTGATAAAGTCAGCGCACTGCGCCCCATTTTCAGCGAATACGGTCTGCTGAAATTCCGCGTACAGGTTGAAGTACGTTGGCTGCAAAAACTGGCGGCCTGCGCAGAAATCAAGGAAGTTCCCGCTTTTGACGCCGACGCAAACGCTTTCCTCGACAAAATCGTCGCGGAATTCAACGAAGAAGACGCTCAGCGCATCAAAACCATCGAGCGCACCACCAACCACGACGTGAAAGCGGTCGAGTATTTCCTGAAGGAAAAAGTGGCGGCGGTGCCTGCGCTGCACGCAGTGTCCGAGTTCATCCACTTCGCCTGCACCTCCGAAGACATCAACAACCTGTCGCATGCGCTGATGCTGCAAAGCGCCCGTCAGGACGTGGTGCTGCCTTACTGGCGCAAAATCATCGACGCGCTGAAAGGGCTGGCGCTGGAATATCGCGATATCCCGCTGCTGTCGCGCACCCACGGCCAACCGGCGACCCCGTCGACCGTCGGCAAAGAGTTCGCCAACGTGGCTTACCGCATGGAGCGCCAGTACCGCCAGCTGGAGCGCGTGGAGATCATGGGTAAAATCAACGGCGCGGTCGGCAACTACAACGCCCACATCGTCGCTTACCCGGAAGTGGACTGGCACCAGTTCAGCGAGGCGTTCGTCACCTCGCTCGGCATCACCTGGAACCCGTACACCACTCAGATCGAGCCGCATGACTACATCGCCGAACTGTTCGACTGCGTGGCGCGTTTCAACACCATCCTGATCGACTTCGACCGCGACATCTGGGGCTACATCGCCCTGAACCACTTCAAGCAGAAGACCATCGCCGGCGAAATCGGCTCCTCCACCATGCCGCACAAGGTCAACCCGATCGACTTCGAAAACTCCGAAGGCAACCTGGGCCTGGCCAACGCCGTGCTGGGCCATCTGGCGGGCAAACTGCCGGTTTCCCGCTGGCAGCGCGACCTGACCGACTCCACCGTGCTGCGTAACCTGGGCGTGGGCCTGGGCTATGCGCTGATCGCCTATCAGTCCACCCTGAAGGGCATCAGCAAGCTGGAAGTGAACCAGGCGCACCTGCTGGACGAACTGGATCACAACTGGGAAGTGCTGGCCGAGCCGATCCAGACCGTGATGCGCCGCTACGGCATCGAGAAGCCTTACGAGAAGCTGAAAGAGCTGACCCGCGGCAAGCGCGTGGACGCCGCCGGCATGCAGGCGTTCATCGACGGCCTGGCGCTGCCGGAAGAAGAGAAAACCCGTCTGAAGGCGATGACCCCGGCCAACTACATCGGCCGCGCCACCACCATGGTCGACGAGCTGAAGTAAGCGCTTCAGCCCGATAAAAAGGCGGCCCGCGGGCCGCCTTTTTGCTTATTATTCGCCGCGCAGCACCTGCAACCGGGCGATCTGCTGCCCCTGCGCATCGAAGTTGTCCGCGCTCAGCCAACGCGCCAGCGCCTGCCGCACCACCGGCCAACGGTCAGCGGTGATAGCGAACCAGTCGGTATCCCGGCTGCGCCCTTTGACGATCACCGCAAAACGGAAATTGCCCTCATAACGGAAGCCGAAGCGCAGCGCGGCCTGGCGGGACGGCGCGTTGTGGCTGTCGCACTTCCACTCGCAGCGGCGGTAGCCCAGCGTGTCGAAGGCGTAGCGCAGCAGCAGCGCGATGGCCTCGGTGGCGCTGGAGCGTTGTTTCATCAACGGCGACCAGCTGACGTGGCCAATCTCCAGCACGCCGTTGGCCTCGTCGATGCGCATCAGCGCCACCGTCCCCACCGGCGCGTCGCTGGCGGCGTCGAACACCGTCAGATTGACCAGCGTCGGGTTGGCCTGCAGCGTCTCCAGATGCTGCAGCATCGCCGCCGGCGTGTCGGGCCGTTCGATAGACAGATAGGTCCAGTCACGGCCGTCCGGCGCCTGCTGAAACGCCTCAAACAGCGCGGCGTAATCCCGCTGCGGCTCGAGCGGCGCCAGCGAGCAGAAACGCCCGCCGAGCGTCGCGCCGCCCGGGCGGCGAGCCGGTTGCCAATCCGGCATCGGTTCGCCAACCGGCTGACCATAACGATTCATTGCCATACACGCCTCCTGCGGTTAACGGGTATACACGATAAACGAGCTTCTTCTGCCGATTTTGTCGTACAGCGAGCGCGCCGGCGCGTTGTACTCCTGGGTCATCCAATACACCCGATCGCTGCCGCGCGCCTCCGCCAGCCGATACGCCTGCTCGAACAGTTTTTCCGACACCTTATGGCCGCGCGCCTGCGGCGACACATAGAGATCTTCGATATAACAATAGCCGACCGCGCTCCAGGTGGACGGGTGGAACACCAGATTCATCAGCCCCAACAGCCGGCCTTCGGCATCCTCCGCCACCAGCCCGAACACCTGTTCATCCTGCCCCAGACGTTCAAAGGTGCGATCGGTCACCTGCGGCGCCACGTCGGCGCGGTAAAAGTCGAGATAGCCCTGCCACAGCGCCAGCCATTGCGCTTTGTCATCGCCATTGATTCTGCGGATAGTCACTTCAGGGTTTGATGGATTCATAGCGCCTCACGGGGTTAAGATATTATTTCCATTAGGGAAACAATCGGATAGCGGCAGAATACACCGCGCGACGGCGGCGCAACACGGACCAATTCAAAACAAAGAGCAGACCAATGCTAGCCGTCGCTTTCCACCGGCAGCGCGTTGAACACCTGCGCCAGCGCGGCGATAAAGCGCACGATCTCATCCGGCGTATAGGCCGAGAAACCGAGCACCAGCGCCCCGCGCTGCGGCGCACCGGTGTAAAAGTCCGCCAGGCCGTACAGCCGCATTCCCCGTTCGGCAGCGGCCGCCACCAGCCGTCGCTCCGTCGCCGCATCCGCCAACGGGCAAACCAGCTGCAGGCCGCCCTGCGGCAGCGCCGGGCGCGTCCAGGCCGCGAGATACCGGAGTACCGCGCCGTACAACACATCCAACCTTGCCTTGTACAGCGTGCGCATATTGCGCAGATGCTCGGCGTAACCACCCTCATGCAGAAAGTGGAATAGCGTCATCTGCGCCAGCGCCGACGTGTAGCCGTCCTGAAACTGCCTGGCGGCGACCAGCGGGCGCACCAGCTGCGGCGGCGCGATCATGAAACCGATGCGCAGCCCCGGAAACAACGTCTTGCTGAAGGTGCCGATGTACAGCGTGCGCCCGCCGCTGTCCAGCCCCTGCAGCGCCGCCTTGGTTTGTCGGTCGTAGTTGAACTCGGCGTCGTAATCGTCTTCGATGATCCAGGCCCGCCGGCGCTGCGCCCACTGCAACAGCGCCAGACGCCGCTCGAGACTCAGCGAATACCCCAGCGGATAGTGATGGGACGGCGTGATGTAAACGCCTCGCCCGCCGCCTGGCGCGCGCGTCAATTGCCCGACATCCAGCCCCTGTTCATCGATGCCGATCGGCCGCGCCTGCAGACCCGCCGACTGCACCAGCTTTTTCGCCCCCTGGTAACCCGGCTCTTCGACGAACACCGCATCGCCGGGATCGAACAGCACCTGGGTGCACAGCGCCAGCGCCTGCTGCGAGCTGGTCACCACGATCACCTGCTCCGCCGACGCCTTGACGCCCCGCTCCCGCTGCAAATAGAGCGCGATCTCCGCGCGCAGCTCCGGCAGCCCCTGCGGATCGGCATAGCCCAACAGCCGCTCGCCGTGCCGCCGCAGCGCCTGCTTTTCCCACTGCAGCCACGCGTCGATGGGAAACGCCCGCAGATCCGCCAGCGAAGGCGTCAGCGACGCCTGGCGGTTGGTATGCGGCGTATGGCTGACCGCCAGCAGCGCCCGGCCGCGATCGCTCAGCTCGCGCTCCGCCAGCTGCGCCTCTTGCCCCGCCGCCGTCGCCAACAGTTCACGGCCGAGCAGCGTGTCGCAACGGTAGCGAACAAAGCTGCCGCGCCCCACCGCCCGGCTGATGTAGCCCTCCGCCTCCAGCCGCGCGTAGGTCTGCTCCACCGTATCGCGCGCCACCGCCAGCCGGGCCGCCAACGCGCGGCTCGGCGGCAACTGGGTTCGCCAGGCCAGCTCCCCGGCGGCGATCAGTTGCAGCAGGGCCTGATGCAGCGCCGAACGCCGGGTCAGGCCCTGCTGACGCTGCTGCGCGAAGGCGGCCAGGATCGCCGCGTCGTGCATGTAGGATGGGTTGTCGCTCATGGGCAATCTGTTTCTCCGAACTCGGGGCGATGGCACTCTACTCTACCTCATTTCACACCCTCGGCGGCGGCGGTTGCGCTGCCCGGCGAAATCCCCTTAAATAAGCCATCGCATTGAGGCTACAGGACGGCTATGAGCAAGGAGACCAACCAGCGCCTGCTGGACAAACTGCAGCGAGATCTGGCCAGCGCGGGCGCGATGCCGCTGTATCTGCGCTTCAACGCCTCGGTGCGCCAGGCCATCGAGCAAGGATTGCTGAACGCGGGGGACTTCCTGCCCAGCGAGCGCCTGTTCACCGAACAGCTCGGCATCTCGCGCATCACGGTGCGCAAAGCGCTGGCTTGTCTGGAGCAGGACGGCATCATCGGCCGTTCGCGCGGTTACGGCACCTTTATTCAACCGCAGCGGCCCGAGCCGAAGCTGTGCTATTCGTTGGCGGACGTCAAAGGATTCTCGGGCGAGGTGATATCGCAGGGGCGCCGGCCGGATACGCAATGGATCAGCCGCGAACGGGTTCCGGCCAGCGTCGAACTGGCGGAAAAGCTCCAACTGGCGGCCGGAACGCCGATCTACCAACTCAAACGCATTCACTTTATCGATCGACGGCCGATGTCGGTGGCGGTGTCCTACGTGGTGACGGCGGCGATTGCCAACGTCGACGAGATCGGCATCTCGCTGTACGACTACTTCCGGCGCAATAACGTGGGGATGGGATCGCTGCGCAGCCAGGTCAGCGCGGCGATGGCCGACGACGAGACCCGTCAGGCGCTGCTGTTGTCAGAACCGATGCCGCTGCTGATCGTGCGCCAGACGCTGTTCGACCACCATAAAAAGCCGATCGAATACAGCGAGAGCTTCTGCCGCAGCGACATGTACGAGTTTACCAGCGAAAGTTAGCTCGTTGACGCTTCGCCCTGCCGCCGACGGCGAAAACGCACCAACGCCTGGGCATAAGCCTCGACGTCCAGCGGGTTCACCCGCCGCAACTCGGCCAGCAGCGCAGGGTCCATCGCTTCGGCGCCGTGCAGCGCGCCGCAAATCGCCGTGGCCATCGCGCCAATGGTGTCGGTATCGCCGCCCAGGTTGGCGCACAGCATGGCGCAACGGGTAGGATCGGTGTGCGCCAGCTGCACCATCGCCAGCGCCGCCGGCACCGACTCGATGGTGCTCACCCCGGCGCCGATCAGCTGATACACCCGCTCGGAGGCCTGCTCGGGATCGCCTGCCTCATCCACCACCTGAAACGCCAGCTCAATGCGTGCCGCCAGCGAGGGGCTGAAGGTCGTTTCTTCGCGGCGCTGGGCATATTCCGCTACGTCCGGCAACGCCTGGCGAATCGAGGCCCAATCCGCGCCCTCTACCGCCCGCGCAACCGCCCAGGCGATCGCCACCGCACCGGCGACGGCGATGTCGGATTTGTGCGTCGGGCTGGAGGCCAGCCACACCTGCCGGCAGAAATCCTCCAGCGGTGCGGACGGCAGCACGCAGCCCAACGGCGAAATGCGCATCGCCGCGCCGTTGGTGACGCCGTTGTTTTCCAACTCGGCGATCGGCGTTCCCGCTTTCTGCTCGCTCAACGCCAGTTTGGAACTGGGGCCGAGAATGTTCTTGTTGAAAGCATCAAAACTGTCCACCCAGCGGATTACGTTGCGGGCGATCAGCGCCGGCACGACCTCACCTTCCGCTTCCAGCAGCGCATCGGCCAGCGCCAACGCCATCGCGGTATCGTCGGTATATTGCCCGGCCTTGAAGTAACAGGCGGCCGAGTTCTCCGCCGGCCCATCGAGAAAGCCGTCTATCCAGCCGAAGTGGCGCTTAACCCGCTCGCGCGGCCACAGCTCGGAAGGCATGCCGAGCGCGTCGCCCAGCATCTGTCCGTAAAGTGCGCCCGCTACGCGTTCTGCCTGGGTTAACTGCTTCATCCTTCGCTCCTGAAAAGTGTGCCGACACATTAATAATACCTTATTAGTACCTTTAAAGCTTTTCAAGCGCGCCGGTTCATACTTTCTCCTGTCGATAATGCCCGACGTGTTTAAGTTGCGTTTAACGTTGCCCCGCCGCTGTTTATCCGACGTTTATCAGAACTTGTCGATAATGGCGGCGAACAAATTGATAGCGCTTATTTTAATACATTGCTTCGGCTCTCTTGCGGGCCGGGCGGGTTATACCTACCATAGCCTCAGCACTTTTTGCCAAAATGGTTCAGGTGACCGCGCGCTATCCCCTGACACGCCGCAGAGCGTGTTCCTTTTTATCGCGTGGGTGACAGGATGTTCACCCGCATAGTCTCAGGAGTTCGCCATGCGAGTACTGGTTGTTGAAGATAATGGTTTGCTGCGCCACCACCTTTCCGTTCAGATGCGCGAGATGGGTCACCAGGTTGACGCGGCGGAAGACGCCAAAGAAGCCGATTATTTCCTGCAGGAGCATGCGCCGGATATCGCCATCGTCGATCTCGGCCTGCCGGGTGAAGATGGCCTGAGCCTGATCCGCCGCTGGCGCGCGCACCAGACCAAGCTGCCGATCCTGGTGCTGACCGCCCGCGAAAGCTGGCAGGACAAAGTGGCGGTGCTGGAAGCCGGCGCCGACGACTATGTCACCAAGCCGTTCCACCTGGAAGAAGTGATCGCCCGCATGCAGGCGCTGATGCGCCGCAACAGCGGCCTGGCCTCGCAGGTGATCGTGCTGCCGCCGTTCCAGATCGATCTGTCGCGCCGCGAACTGAGCGTCAACGATCAGCAAATCAAGCTGACCGCTTTTGAATACACCATCATCGAGACCCTGATTCGCAACGCCGGCAAGGTGGTGAGCAAGGATTCGTTGATGCTGCAGCTCTACCCTGACGCCGAACTGCGCGAAAGCCACACCATCGACGTGCTGATGGGCCGCTTGCGCAAGAAGGTGCAGGCGGAATACCCGCATGAAGTGATCACCACGGTACGTGGCCAGGGCTATCGTTTTGACGCGAAGTGAACATGATGTTCAACAAGAATAAAAAACCGTTTTCGCTACGCGCCCGTTTCCTGATGGCGACCGCCGGGGTGATCCTGGCGCTGTCGCTCTCTTACGGTTTGGTAGCGGTCGTCGGCTATATCGTCAGCTTCGATAAAACCGCCTTCCGCCTGCTGCGCGGCGAAAGCAACCTGTTCTTCAGCCTGGCGCAGTGGAAAGACAACAAGCTCACCATCGCCATTCCCCCCGACATCGATCTCAACTTCCCCACGCTGGTGTTTATCTACGACGATAAAGGCAACCTGCTGTGGAGCCAGCGCAAGGTGCCGGAGCTGGAGAAGCTGATCAACAAAGAGTGGCTGGAGGAGTCCGGCTTCTACGAAATTGACACCGATACCCGCATCAGTAGCGAAGTGCTGGGGGACAACCCCAAAGCGCAGGATCAGCTGAAGAATTATGATGATACCGATCAGAATGCGCTGACCCACTCGGTGGCGGTCAACACCTATGCCGCGACGGCACGGCTGCCGGCGCTGACCATCGTGGTGGTCGACAGCATTCCGCAAGAGCTGCAGCGCTCCGACGTGGTGTGGGAGTGGTTCAGCTATGTGCTGCTGGCCAACCTGCTGCTGGTGGTGCCGCTGCTGTGGCTGGCGGCCTATTGGAGCCTGCGGCCGATCAAGGCGCTGGTCAATCAGGTGGGCGAGCTGGAGAACGGCGAGCGCGATCAGTTGGATGAGAATCCGCCCAGCGAGCTGCGCGGGCTGGTGCGCAATCTGAACATTCTGGTGCGCAACGAACGCCAGCGTTACACCAAATATCGCACCACCCTGTCGGATCTGACCCACAGCCTGAAAACGCCGCTGGCGGTGCTGCAAAGCACCCTGCGTTCACTGCGCAGCGGCAAGCAGACCACCATCGAAGAAGCCGAGCCGATCATGCTGGATCAGATCGGGCGCATCTCGCAGCAGATCGGTTACTACCTGCACCGGGCCAGCATCAACTCCGGCCAGACGGTGTTGACGCGCGAGATCCACTCGGTGCCGGCGCTGCTCGACAGCCTGGTGGTGGCGCTGAACAAGGTTTATCAGCGCAAAGGGGTGGTGATCACGCTGGACATCTCGCCGGAAGTGACCTTTATGGGCGAGAAGAACGACTTTATGGAAGTGATGGGCAACGTGTTGGAAAACGCCTGCAAATACTGCCTGGAGTTCGTGGAAATCACCTCGCTGCACTCCGAGAAAAACCTCACCATCGTTATCGACGATGACGGCCCGGGCATCCCGGAAAGCAAGCGCCAGCTGATCTTCCAGCGCGGCCAGCGGGTGGATACCCTGCGGCCCGGCCAGGGCCTTGGCCTGTCGGTGGCGGCGGAGATCATCGAGCAATACGACGGCGAAATCGTCATCAGCGACAGCCCGCTCGGCGGCGCGCGCATGCAGGTTACCTTCGCCCGCCAGCACGACACCCACCACAACGAGTAAATTATGCCTCTGCGGCCCCGATCCACGGGGCCAAACTTCCGTTATAATCGCACTCAGGCTCACTCCTCTATCCTGGAATAGAACATGGATTATCAATTAGATCTGGACTGGAACGATTTTTTGCAACGTTATTGGCAAAAGCGTCCGGTGATTCTGAAGCGCGGCTTCAAAAACTTTATCGATCCGATCTCCCCGGATGAGCTGGCCGGGCTGGCGATGGAAAACGAAGTGGACAGCCGTCTGGTCAGCCACCAGGACGGCCGTTGGCAGGTTGCGCACGGCCCCTTCGAGAGCTTCGACCACCTGAGCGAAAACAACTGGTCGCTGCTGGTGCAGGCGGTGGACCACTGGCATGAGCCTTCCGCCGCGCTGATGCGCCCGTTCCGCCAACTGCCGGACTGGCGGATGGATGACCTGATGATCTCCTTCTCGGTGCCGGGCGGCGGCGTCGGCCCGCACCTCGATCAGTACGACGTGTTCATCATTCAGGGTACCGGCCGCCGTCGCTGGCGCGTTGGGGAAAAAACGCCGCTGAAACAGCACTGCCCGCACCCGGATCTGCTGCAGGTGGAGCCGTTCGACGCCATCATCGACGAAGAGATGGAGCCGGGCGACATTCTCTACATTCCGCCGGGCTTCCCGCATGAAGGCTACGCGCTGGAAAACGCGCTCAACTACTCGGTGGGCTTCCGCGCGCCGAACGGCCGCGAGCTGGTGAGCGGCTTCGCCGACTACGTGCTGGCACGCGAGCTGGGCAGCAAGCGCTACGGCGATCCGGACGTTACACTGCGCGAACACCCGGCGGAGATCCTGCCGCAGGAAGTGGACGCCTTACGGCAGATGATGCTGGATCTGGTGCAACAGCCGGAACACTTCCAGCACTGGTTCGGCGAGTTTATCTCCCAGTCGCGCCACGAGCTGGATCTGGCGCCGCCGGAGCCACCGTATCAGGCCGGGGAAATCTACGAACTGCTGCAACAGGGTGAAGCCCTGCAGCGCCTGGGCGGGTTGCGCGTGCTGCGCATCGGCGATCGCTGCTTCGTCAACGGCGAGCTGATCGACACCGACCAGCTGCAGGCCGCAGACGCCCTGTGCCAGCACTTCAGCGTCGACGCCGCCCTGCTCGGCGACGCGGTGGACGATCCGTCGTTCCTGGCACTGCTGACCGCGCTGGTCAACAGCGGCTATTGGTACTTTAACGACTGATTGCCGTCACGCGAACAAGCCACCCTTCGGGTGGCTTTTTTTATGCCTGCCGCGCCTGCGCGCGATAATCCGCCAGTTCCCCCGCCGTCATGCCGGCCTGCGCCGCCGCAGCGCAAATCTGCTGCCAGGTCGTGGCGTCGATCGGAATGCCCCGCTCCAGCCGCGCCGCGCGGTTGGCCTCCTCCCACTCTCCCGGCACCGCAATCGGCTGTTCGCCGCTCGGCGGCGAAGCTTTGACCCAGCCGATAAACGCTTCGGCTTCGGCCTGCATTTGCGGGGCGTCGAAAGCCTGAGGATCGAGGATCAGGGTCGTCATGCAGTTGAAGATGGCGTCGCTGTCGGCTTTCAGCGTAGCGTCATGGGTGGTGCGGCCGCCGGAGAGCGCGCCGCCGAGGATTTCGCACATCGCCGCCAGCGCGTAGCCTTTGTGCAAACCGAACGGCAGCAGCGAACCGAACGGCGCTTCGTGCATCACTTTCGGCTCGGTGGTCGGCTGACCGTGTTCGTCGATCAGATAGCCCGGCGCCACCGCCAACCCTTTGTTATAGGCCACCCGCGTCTTGCCGAAAGCGATGCCGCTGGTGGCGAAGTCCAACAGCAGCGGCGTGCGGCCCGGCCGCGGGAAAATGGCGCAGAACGGGTTGGTGCCGAAGCGGCGATCGCTGCCGCCAAACGGCGCCACCATCGGATCGCCCACCACGTTGACGAAGTGAATCGAGATGAAACCGGCGCGGGCGCACTGTTCCGCCCAATGGCCGATGCGGCCGATATGGTGTGCGTTGTGTAGCGCCACCGCCGCCAGACCCAGCTCGCCGGCGCGCTCAATGCCCAGCGCCATCGCTTCGCTGGCCACCACCTGACCGAAGCCGCGTGCGCCGTCGAGCGTCAGCACTGCGCCGGCGTCGCGCACCACCTCGGCATGTTGATTAAGCTGCAATTGCCCCTGCGCCAACGACGCCATGTAGCTGGGGATCATGCCGACGCCGTGCGAGTCGTGCCCGGCCAGATTGGCCTGCACCAGATGGTCGGCCACCAGCTCGGCTTCACGCGCCGTGCTGCCGGCCTGGCGCCAAATCGCCTGAACGAACTGCGCCAAATGCGGGCTGGCGATGCGGTATTCGGTGCTCATCATGCGGTCCTTATGCGTGGGGAATAGGCTTCCACACTATGAGCAACGCCTTGTTGCGGCAAGCGATTATGCCGATCGCAAGCGTCCCGTTTTACCTACAGTATCCGCACGTTAACCCAGGCGACAAAAAAGCGAGGGCCGCTACTTTAGCCACCCGGCATAAAGGCTTGCGTTATGGCGCCCCCACCAGCCAAAAAAGAAACCCCCAACAAAATTTCGTTTGCCGGGGGTTAAAGAAGCACGAATCAGACCATAACCACGGCTATTCGATACCGTATTTTTTCTCGGCTACGAATTTCGGCTCTTTCCAATTGGGACCTTTTTTAACAAGCATTTTGTCACCCCATTCAATCACGCCATTCTGACGTAACTGTTCGAACACCCGCCTGAATTCACCATTCCCAATTACTGTAAAATTATGGCGGCTAAAGAATCGATCCATTTGGGGATAACCAAACCCATCCTCATTTCTCACCAAAAAGGCAATGACGTCAGAAATTTTTTCTTCTTTTGCCAAGCGTTCTAAATCAATCATTTTAGCATCCTCAACTCTTGTTGTTCAGCAGCGTCTAAAGCCTCCTGCGTATAGAGCAAAGCCTCGCTGTTGCCTAATTGATAATCTTCCAACGTCGCAGTATGCGTATTATTCCACACTTCCCCTTGATTATCTGGCACCGAGCCATCTCTAATACCCAAATTGCGATAACGCTCCAATTCTCTGATCTCATGTGTATAAAACCGCCTGTCAGTATCGGTGGGGTGCAGTTCTCCCTTCAGGATCTTTTCCAGGCGGCCGATCATCACTTTGTTAGCGTCTGACTCTGTAAAACGCCCAGTATGCAGTTTTACTTTATCCACGCCGGCACGGTCGATGCTGGCCCCTTTCCAATCCAGATTCTGAATGGGGCCTCCAGCGTTATTGGTGTTGTATTCACGACCGCTGTATTTGCCCCTGGCGTTGGTTTCACCCTAGGGCTTACTCACCATCACATAGATGGCCTCTACGCCAATCTCCGTCGCAACCGGCTGCCACAGGATAAAGTCTTGCCGATCCTGCACCACATCCGCCGGGAAGGTGGTGACCACAATGCTGTCCGCCTGCCTGATGCTGGACCTTGCTGGGCAACCGAGCAACCGGCATTGAATTAGCTCTTCACTTCCTTATCACCGTGAAAAAAAGAAAATGCCCAATAGACTCTCGTCTATTGGGCATCGGTTTTATTTTCACTAAAAATTCTGACAGATCTTTTTACTATTCGTTAAACCCATATTCAGATAAAATAAAATTTATTAAGAACAGTAATTACTTCTTTCTTCAATTCAATTTCGTCCAGTTCAGACTCCGCTCGATCAGGCGCAGGATTATAGCAGTCAGCAAGAATGAAGTCTCACTCCGCTCATAAAACCACCGCATCCAGATATATCTCCCCATTTTCTTCTGTTGGATCCATCTTCCATTCGGAGATTAAAGCACCATCGATATAAAACTGCTTAGCGTATATCGCTAATCTTAGAATTAAAAATCAAAGAAGGTGGAAACGCTCCAGAGTATCCTTCACTTCCTTTTTTAATCCATCAGCGTCTAGCTCACTTTCTCTACGATTCGGCTGAGCTGTATAACAGTCAGCAAGAATGAAAAGCTCTGACGCGCATTCGCCAACACGCTGGCTATCCTTCGCTAGCTGTCCTGAGTTGCTTTCCTCCTTCCATATTGTGAAGAATTGCGACTCAAAATCATCGGCAGTTAACTTTGAGCTTACAAGCTCCCTTGCTATTTCTATTAATTTCATACTCATCATAAAACTCCTGTATTTATATAGCCATTATACTGTGGGGTTCTTGGCGTTAAATGCCATCCTGATATAAACACCCCATCTTTATCAAGCACAACGACATTATTTGTTCTTGAGTTGAAAAACACCTTAGCCCCTTTCTCTCGTCTATAAGTCCCTTTCTCTACCGTATCCTTATCATTCAAATGGGCCTCGAGCGCATCGCGATATTGAGTCAGAGTCTCTCTGTTTTTTCTGGTGTCCGCAATACCAAAATCACTCGCGTGCTTGTACTTTTTATCCAGTTGCTGACGCGTAAAACGCCCCGAGTCCAACGGATCACTGACCATCACATAGACAGCTTCAACCCCGGTTTCCAGCGCATCCAGCTGCCTAATGCCGGTGCCGACCCGGTCGGTACTAGGTTTATTAGTATCGTTCTGCCCGGTACATCACCAAAAGAAAACCCCCAACAAACTTTCGTTTGCTGGGGGTTAAAAATACACTAATCAGACCATAACTATAGCTATTCGATACCGTATTTTTTCTCGGCTACGAATTTCGGCTCTTTCCAATTGGGGCCTTTCACTACTTTTCCATTTTGATCTTGAAGCACCCCTTTTTGGAATAATGCATCGTAAGTAGAAGAGAGCTCCCCACTGGAAATTGCATCAAAGCGATTATAGGTATATAGCCGATCCAATTTACGGTAATCAGAGGTCGGCCCCAAAAAAGTTAGTACATCTTCTACACTTTCATTTTTAACCATATCTTTTAAAGGCATTATTTCTTTCCTCCCATAGCATCTTTCATCGCCTGTTCATATGCGGCTTGTAGGGCCCCATCTGTATAAAGCGCCTGTTCCTTTTCATTTATTCTATAGTCTTCAAGCGTAGCAGTATGAGTATTATTCCATACGGCCTTCTGTGTAAGGGTCACTTTTGTTAACTATTCTGTCACTATGTAGACGGTTCTTTCTAGCGTCCCTAATACTCAGATAAGTTCAAATCTACGAGAGCACCTATTCTAATAATTGTTCAGATAAAATTGAATTTTTCCAGTGCCGTTATAACTGCAACACGCAATCCGGCATCATCAAGTTCATAGTCAGTACGTTCTGAATCAGGGTTGTAAACTTCAGCTATCATAAACAGCTCTTCCCCACAATTCATAACGTCTCTATCCTGATCCTTAACCCCATAGAGCATACGTCTTTCTACACATATTTTTTCGGAGAACTCCAATGCCCCGATCTCTTTACTTAGAAAACTCTTAGCCAGATCAATAATTGCCATCCGATTCATAAATCCCCCGTATCTAAATATATCCTACCGTTATCTGCGTCTGGATTTATCTTCCACCCTGATAAGAAATCGCCGTTTTCTTTTAAAACAACAACGTTCATTGTGTTAGGATTGAAAAACACCTTAGATCCTTTTTCTCGTCTATAAGTCCCTTTCTCTACCGTATCCCTATCATTCAAATGAGCCTCGATCGCATCGCGATATTGAGTCAGAGTCTCTCTGTTTTTTCTGGTGTCCGCAATACCAAAATCACTCGCGTGCTTGTACTTTTTATCCAGTTGCTGACGCGTAAAACGCCCCGAGTCCAGCGGATCACTGACCATCACATAGACAGCTTCAACCCCGGTTTCCAGCGCATCCGGCTGCCACAGGATAAAGTCTTGCAGATCCTGCACCACATCCGCCGGGAAGGTGGTGACCACGATGCTGTCCGCCTGCCTGATGCCGGTGCCGGTATGCACTGGCGATTTGGCTTGGAGCCAGAGAAACCAGTTCCAGATCAGCTTTATGCAACCAGCCATCCGTCCCTTGCCACTCACTTTACCCGGTGTTTACTTTAGACTGCGCAGCACCTTCAAATAGTTAATCGAGCTGATTAAATACGAAAAACGCCCAACAAACGCTAGTTTGCTGGGCGCAGCTGAAATGCTCATTGCAGTTTAATCATCATAAGACGATTAGACACGGTTACCCTTGTTTGAAGCAAGGCTTCCCGTTCTTGGCACGCCATTCCTTAACTGTCTTAGTTACCCCTTCCGCTGAGTTATCCGCACCAGAAACCGGATGATAGATGAGATCCCAGCCATCGGGGTGTTCCGTTAACTGGCTAAATTGATAAATAGCATCATCATGCTCTGCTTCTGTAGGAAAATCGGCTTCTTTTATCCTCCTTACAAAATCAATAAATTGATTCTCTGTAAAGTCAGAAATATTTTTAATCGTCATCTTACTTTCCTTTATGAATTTCGATATGTCGCTTAGGTGTCACCACATTAAGGTTATCGACATTGTAAACTTCCCCACCTTTCGCCACTTCGTCCCAGTGATGAATCTCATACTTAACTCTTTTACCTACTGAATCTTTAAACCTGACTGTTGGGGCTCGACCCAGTTTCAAACGCTCCATGTCATCAGAACCAAACTGTTTACTTAACTCAGGATCTGCGGCCACTGCTTTCCAGAAAGCACTTCTGAAAGAATCAAAGCTCGCAAACTCCCGCCCACGCAGTTTGTCCGCAATCTGACGGGGAACCGGGGAACCCAGTTCCTGACCTGCTGAATTCAACCAGCCGTCTCCCACTTGCTGTCCTTTGCCGCTCACTTTACCCGGAGTATATCTCGGACTGCGCACCATCACATAGACAGCTTCAACCCCGGTTTCCAGCGCATCCGGCTGCCACAAGATAAAGTCTTGCAGATCCTGCACCACATCCGCCGGGAAGGTGGTGACCACGATGCTGTCCGCCTGCCTGATGCCGGTGCCGGTATGCACTGGCGATTTGGGCCCCGGTGAGCCGTTGCCGGTATGCGCCGGCGCAGCCGGCCCAGTCGGCACCGGGTTGATCAGTATCGTTCTGGCCGGTGCGCCCGCCACTGCTGGCAGCGTGATTTTGTCCAGCCCTGTCAGCTCATCGCGAACGGGTCTGAATACCGGCACGCTCGGCGATACGCCGCCAACCCCCGTCCTGACAAAGTTGACGCTCTGTCTCCCGTCGTCGTCGGTGGTGATAAACCCGCGCACCGGCAAATCGACCGAGGTCATGCCGGGCTGAATGGTCGCCCGGCCCGCTGCAGCCAGGCTCGCCTGGAGGGCAAACAAATTGACATCCCGCCCGGGTACCCGGTCGCTCCCTGCACCGACCTCCGTCGGGTAGAAACCAAGGGCAAAAGCCCCCAGCACCGATCCGGCGGCGACCACAGTGCCGGCGCGTATACTGCCAATTTCGTAGGCTGCCCGCCACGACGCGCTCGCTGCCCAACCGGCCAGTTCGCTCGTGGTCGTCATCACGCCTTGCCCGATTACCGACGTCTGCAGCATCGCGGGCGCACGGTTGAGCACCATGGCGCCTGCCGCCGCCAGCGCCGCATTGGCCGCTTTTAGCTTTTCCGGCGTATACGCCGGAGCGTCCATAATACCCGCTTTGGCGAACAACGCTTTTCTGGCGGCTTCCACCTTGCGGGCCTCTTCAGCCTTACGGGCTTCCTCGGCTTTGCGAGCCTCTTCGGCCTTGCGAGCTTCTTCGGCTTTGCGGGCCTCTTCAGTCTTACGAGCTTCCTCAGCTTTACGGGCCTCTTCGGCCACTTCTCGTTCTACCTGTTTAAATTGTTGGTAGGCCGAGGTCAAAGAAGACACTTCGACATTACGTTGCCGGTAACCTGTGCGATCGCTCCCTTTTCCGCCTCCGTTGATCTCATACCGTTCTGTAATTTCAGTCATCACCCTATTATTATCAAGCCAGAAACCCGGTGGGATTTTTCCATTAAGCATCTCGGAATAGGTGGCTAATGACACCTTATCTTCAGCGGTAGAATTGTTACCATTATTGTTCCCGTTGGGTGCGCTCTGATAATTACCGATCTTATGGCCAGTATCAATATGACCGACAAAACCGGTCACTCCAGATTTATTAAAATCAAAACCAATGACATTTTTTAATTGTGGCTCAGACTTTAATGCGTTACGCACACCTATTTCATCAACAGCGCGAACGTCACTTACCTGAATCTGCAATCTGCCACTATCATCCAACCCCGTCAAAGATACTGAGGCATAAGGTGCAAGGGCTCGTCTTATTTTCAGCAAACTACCCAGTATACTCTTGACGCTAGGGTCATTTTTGATGGCATTGACCTGTCGTTGCTTCGCAGCCTCTCGGGAGTTCCCGCTGCTGCTACTGTCTCTGCCGCCATTACCGTTCGAGCCGCCTGGCGTCGAACCATCAGGTCGAGCATTGAGATTATCGCCGCTGCCGCCCATATAATCTCCGGCGGTAGGACCATGGCCATTCAGTTCCTGTGGCATATTATTTTCTCCTGGATATTACTATTCCATCAGATGCACTGAAGGCGATTTATTCCCGGTCTGGCAAACGTCGACACGCAAAAATATTTCCGAGTCGCTGAGTTCTCAATTTGATTCCCGGCTTGGAGAGATTGAATAAATCGCCGTTTTATTATCGTTATTGGCTGGAAATCATGCCTTCCAACGCCGCCAACCGCGATTCCAGCCTTTCTCGGGCCGCTCGCTCTTCCTTAAGCGCCTCAACCAGCAGCGCCACCACACCGTTGATATTGATGCCCCGCGCATCCTTCAGCACGCTGCCGTCGTTGAGCTTCAATTCGGTTTGGGTTACCGACTGCGGCAATACGCTCTCTACTTCCTGTGCAATCACCCCGGCTTCCGGCACGCCCTGTTTGAGGTAGGTGTAACCACCGATATTGGCCAGCTTGTCCAATGCGCCTTCGATTTGGGTGATGTCCGTTTTCATGCGGGCGTCGGAGCTGCTGTTCCAGGCGCCGTTGGCGTAGGCGTGGCCGTCGTTGCGGAATTCATACCATCCTTGCGCCCCGCCGTTAGCCACATGCAGCCCCACAAAGTGGTGCTGACCGATGCGTTCATAATGATAAAAGTCGGCAAACAGATCGCCCTTGCCCTGTATACGCATCGCGTTAGTAATACGATCGGCATTATTGTTAGTGTCGAAATTACCTGCGGCCACGATCCAACCGTGGGCGTTGCGCTTTACCAACTGCCCGACAGAAAGCTCGCTATTCGCTCTCACTTGCAGCTCGTTCCAGTTCCCTTGCCAATCCCGGTAAGAAAGTAAACCGTAGTCTTCTTTACCGGCGACAACCCGTGAGCCCATCATCATGGTGGTGGTTGTGTTACCGCTGGTGAAATCGGTATATACCGGAGGCGCAGAGTACATTTGCCCATTAATCAGCGGCGCTGGCCCAGTTATAACCGCCCGAATACCCGCATTATGCGATACCATCGCACCACCGGAAATATCAACGCCGTTGCCGAGTGCAACCCTGCCGGAAGCCAGGCTGAAAGCGAAAGGGCGCAAGGTGTTCCATTGCCCGTTTTGAGCTTGCCCAGCCGGGGTTGTCAGTAAGTAGAAGGCCTCACCATCGTTACGCAGCATCACGCCGGTGTTGCCATTTGCCAGCCGAAAACCGTTGGCCGATTTGGAGACGATTTCACCGTCGCTGATCACGCGCTGGCGCAGCGTAGACAGCGATTTCAGTTCGGCAATATCTTCGTTAACGCCGTTAATCACCTGAGCATTTTTCTTTTCTTCTGCCATGATTGTTACCCTCTTACGTCCTGTTTGATGGCGGTTAACAGCGCTCATTCCCCCAGCATTCCCTGGCCACTGGGCTCACCGCACCGAAGCTGTAAACCGATTGAGCACACAGAAGACTGTATGCATAACCAGCATTCTATATCGAAGGATAACGGGATTCCCTCACCACGGGTTGTATGGTGAAGGGGACAACAATGAGGCAGGGAACGACAAGAGAACGGCGGGCACGCTGAGCCCGCCGGGCGTATCAGAAAAGGGAATGCGGGCCGGCGCAAGCCGGCCGGGGAACGAAGGCGTTTACCGCGCCCGCTCGGCGGCCAGCGCCGCGATGCGCATGATTACCGCTACCGCTTGCTCCATGCCCTCCAGCGTCACGAACTCGTGCTTGCCGTGGTAGTTGTAGCCGCCGGTGAACAGGTTCGGGCACGGCAGGCCGCGGAACGACAGCTGCGCGCCGTCGGTGCCGCCGCGGATCGGTTTCATCACCGGTTCGATGTCGCAATCGCGCATCGCCTGCTGCGCCAGCGCGATCACGTGCGGGTGCTCCGCCACCTGTTCGCGCATGTTGTAATAGCTGTCTTCGATGCTCACTTCTATATAGCAATCGCGCGGCAGGCCTTTGCCGACCTCGCGGGCGATGTCCACCATCTTGCGCTTGCGCGCCTCGAACCCTTCACGCTCGAAGTCGCGCAGGATGTAGTGCATTTCGGCACGCTCTACGCTGCCCTTGATGCTGCTGAGGTGATAAAAGCCCTGGTAACCTTCGGTGGTTTCCGGCGCTTCGTCCGCCGGCAGCGCCTGATGAATGCGGGTGGCCAACGACAGCGCGTTGACCATCACGCCCTTGGCGCTGCCGGGGTGCACGCTGTTGCCAAGGATTTTGATCGTCACCGAGGCGGCGTTGAAGTTTTCGCACTCCAGCTCACCGACGCCGCCGCCGTCCACGGTATAGGCCCATTCGGCATTGAAGGCCGCGACGTCGAACAGCTGCGCCCCCTTGCCCACCTCTTCATCCGGGGTAAAGGCCACGCGAATGTCGCCGTGCGGGATTTTGCGCGCGCGCAAGCGCGCCATGGCGGTGAGGATCTCGGCGATGCCGGCCTTGTCATCGGCACCCAACAACGTTTTGCCGTCGGTGGTGATCAGCGTCTGCCCCAGCATCTGATGCAGGATCGGGAACATCACCGGCGACAACACCTCATCGCCGATGCCCAGCGCAATGTCGCCGCCGCGATAGTTCTCGACGATCTGCGGATTAACGTGCTTGCCGCTGAAATCCGGCGAGGTATCCAGATGGGCGATAAAGCCGACCGCCGGCACCGGCCAGGCGACGTTGCCCGGCCAGGTGCCCATCACGCAGCCGTGTTCGCTGAGCGACACCCGCTCGAAACCGAGCGCGATCATTTCCTGCTGCAACGCGCGCGCCAGCTTCAACTGCCCGTCGGTGCTCGGCACATGCTTTACGTTCGCTTTGGACTGGGTGTCGAAAGAGACGTAGTTGAAAAAGCGGTCAAGTAATTTGTCCATGGTAGCGGCCCCTCAGAATATCGCGTTTCATTATGCGGAACCGATCAGGATCAAATATTGCGTCAGGTCATTTTTAACCAGAATTCGCCAATATCATTAATCTTTGTGATGATTTCAGAGGGAAATAACACTGTCATCACAGGGTCATTTGTCGCTATCATGATGAAAAACGCGGCATCTGGGCCGGATCGGCTTTCAATTCCGGCATTCAGCGTCTATCATGCGCGCTCGAAAAATTTCCATTGGCGCAACTGGTTTGAGCTTCATTTGATCAGCGGGCATTCCCGCAAGCTCCGGCAGTCTTTTCCAGTTGCGGTTCTATCTGCATTAGCCCACGGGATAGAGTAAGACGATAAATGACTGAGACATCCTCTCGCGCACCCCTTGTTGAACTGCATGCCCTGAGCAAAGCGTTCGATGGCAAAACCATCATTGCCGATCTCGGACTGACCATTAACCACGGCGAATTCCTCACTATTCTCGGCCCCTCCGGCTGTGGCAAAACCACGGTGCTGCGCCTGATCGCCGGGCTGGAAGACGCCGATCGGGGCCGCATCGTGCTCGACGGCCAGGACATCACCGCAATCCCGGCCGAACATCGCCACGTCAACACCGTGTTTCAGAGCTATGCCCTGTTTCCGCACATGTCGGTGTTCGATAACGTCGCCTTCGGCCTGCGCATGCAAAAGGTGCCGGCGGCCGAACTGACGCCGCGCGTCGAAGAAGCGCTGCGTATGGTGCAGCTGGACGACTTCGCCCAACGGCGGCCGGGCCAGCTCTCCGGCGGCCAACAGCAGCGCGTGGCCATCGCCCGCGCGGTGGTCAACAAGCCGAAGGTGCTGCTGCTGGACGAATCGCTGTCGGCGCTGGACTACAAGCTGCGCAAGCAGATGCAGAACGAACTCAAGGCGCTGCAGCGCAAGCTGGGCATCACCTTCGTGTTCGTCACCCACGATCAGGAAGAAGCGCTGACCATGTCGGATCGCATCGTGGTGATGCGCGAAGGCCGCATCGAGCAAGACGGCACGCCGCGTGAGATCTACGAAGAGCCGAAGAACCTGTTCGTCGCCAGCTTCATCGGCGAGATCAACATCTTCGACGCGGTGGTCCTGCAACGCCTCGATCCGCAGCGGGTGCGCGCCAACGTCGAGGGCCGCGAGTGCGACATCTACGCCGATCTGCCGGTAGAACCGGGCCAAAAGCTGAAGGTGCTGCTGCGTCCGGAGGATCTGCGGGTGGAAGAAGTGAACGACAGCGCGCAACACGACGGGCTGATCGGCTACGTGCGCGAGCGCAACTACAAAGGCATGACGCTGGAATCGGTGGTCGAGCTGGAGAGCGGCAAGACGGTGATGGTCAGCGAGTTCTTCAACGAAGACGATCCGGACGTCGATCACTCGCTCAATCAGAAGATGGCGGTGACCTGGGTCGAAAGCTGGGAGGTGGTGCTGGCCGATGAAGAAATCGCGTAAAGTCTTCCAGAATGTGGTGATCGTCGGCGTCGTCGCCTGGCTGCTGCTGTTCGTCTTCATGCCGAACCTGATGATCATCGGCGCCAGCTTCCTGACCCGCGACGACGCCAATCTGGTGCAGATGGTGTTCACGCTGGACAACTACCGCCGCTTGTTCGATCCGCTGTATGCCCAGGTGCTGCTGCACTCGCTGAACATGGCGCTGATCGCCACCCTGTGCTGCCTGGTGATCGGCTACCCGTTCGCCTTTATCCTGGCGCGGTTGCCGCAGAAGATGCGGCCGCTGCTGCTGTTTCTGCTGATCGTCCCCTTCTGGACCAACTCGCTGATCCGCATCTACGGCCTGAAGCTGTTTCTCAGCACCCGCGGCTATCTCAACGACGCGCTGCTGTGGATCGGCGTCATCGACAAGCCGCTGCGCATCATGTACACCTCGGAAGCGGTGATCCTCGGCCTGGTGTATATCCTGCTGCCGTTTATGGTGATGCCGCTCTACTCCAGCATCGAAAAGCTCGATAAATCCTGCCTTGAGGCGGCGCGCGATCTCGGCGCCAGCAAGCTGCAAACCTTTGTCCGCATCATCGTGCCACTGACCATGCCGGGCATTATCGCCGGCTGCCTACTGGTGGTGCTGCCGGCGATGGGGCTGTTCTTCGTCGCCGATCTGATGGGCGGCGCCAAGAATCTGCTGATCGGCAACGTGATTAAAAGCCAGTTCCTCAATATCCGCGACTGGCCGTTCGGCGCGGCCACCAGCATCTGCCTGACGCTGGTGATGGGGCTGTTGCTGCTGGTTTATTACCGGGCCGCACGCCTGCTGAACAAGAAGGAGGATCTGGCATGATCGGACGTCTGCTGCGCGGCGGCTTTATGACGCTGGTATACGCCTATCTGTATATCCCGATCGTCATTCTGATCGTCAACTCTTTCAACGCCTCGCGCTTCGGTATCAGTTGGCAAGGGTTCACCACCCAGTGGTACAGCACGCTGCTGAATAACGACAGCCTGCTGCAGGCGGCGGGCCACTCGCTGACCATGGCGGTGCTCTCCGCCACCTTCGCCACGCTGATCGGCTCGCTGACCGCGGTGGCGCTGTACCGCTACCGCTTTCGCGGCAAACCGTTCGTCGGCGGCATGCTGTTCGTGGTCATGATGTCGCCGGATATCGTGATGGCGATTTCGCTGCTGGTGCTGTTCATGCTGCTCGGCATTTCGCTCGGCTTCTGGTCGCTGCTGTTCTCGCACATCACCTTCTGCCTGCCGTTTGTGGTGGTGACCGTTTACGCGCGCCTGAAAGGCTTCGACGTGAAGATGCTGGAGGCCGCGCGCGATCTCGGCGCAAGCGAGTTCACCATTCTGCGCAAGATCATCCTGCCGCTGGCATTGCCGGCGGTAGCGGCCGGCTGGTTGCTGAGCTTCACCCTGTCGATGGACGACGTGGTGGTCTCCTCCTTCGTCACCGGGCCAAGCTACGAGATCTTGCCGCTGAAGATCTATTCGATGGTGAAAGTCGGCGTTTCGCCGGAGGTCAATGCGCTGGCCACCATTTTGCTGTTGCTGTCGCTGGTGCTGGTGATCGCCAGCCAGTGGGTGATGCGCGATCGATCGCCCAAGGCCGAGTAATCGTTCCCGCCGGGCGCTGCGGCGCCCGTCTCTTTCATTGGCCACAGTGATATGCCAGCGGCCGTTTTTGCTCGCCCCGACTCGGTTAACCCGCTGATTTGCCGCTGGGATAACCGCCTTTACCCACCCCGCCCCGGCCCCTATAATGGCCCCTTTCTGGGGTATGGCGCAGCCGACAAACGGCGGCTCATACGGGTTCGGCTCACTACTGCTGAAGGATACGCTGCATGAAAAAGTGGTCACATCTGCTCGCAGCCGGGATGATGGCGCTGAGTATCTGCTCTGCAAACGCCTCTGACGGCAAAACACTGTACTTCTATAACTGGACTGAATACGTCCCGCCGGGGCTGCTGGAGCAGTTCACCAAGGAAACCGGCATCAAGGTGATCTATTCCACCTATGAATCCAACGAAAGCATGTACGCCAAGCTGAAGACCTACAAGGACGGCGCGTACGATCTGGTGGTGCCCTCCACCTACTTCATCGCCAAGATGAGCAAGGAAGGCATGCTGCAAAAAATCGACAAGAGCAAGCTCAGCCACTTCAAGGATCTCGATCCTACCCTGCTGAACAAGCCGTTCGATCCCAACAACGACTACTCCATCCCTTACATCTGGGGCGCCACCGCCATCGGCGTCAACAGCGACGCGCAGGATCCGTCCACCGTCACCGCCTGGGCCGATCTTTGGCAACCGCAGTACAAAGGCCGCCTGCTGCTGACCGACGACGCGCGTGAAGTGTTCCAGATGGCGCTGCTCAAGCTGGGCTATTCCGGCAACACCACCGATCCGAAAGAGATCGAAGCCGCCTACCACGAGCTGCAGAAATTGATGCCGAACGTGCTGGCCTTCAACTCCGATAACCCGGGCAATCCGTTTATGGAAGGGGAAGTCAACGTCGGCATGGTATGGAACGGTTCTGCCTTCGTGGCACGCCAGGCCGGCACGCCGCTGGAGATCGTCTGGCCGAAGGAAGGCGGCATCTTCTGGATGGATAGCCTGGCCATTCCGGCCAACGCGCGCAACGTAGAAGGGGCGCTGAAGCTGATCGACTTCCTGCTGCGGCCGGAAATCGCGGTGCAGGTAGCGGAAACCATCGGTTACCCGACGCCGAACCTGGCGGCGAAGAAGCTGCTGTCGCCGGAGATCGCCAACGACCCGTCACTCTACCCGGATAAAGCGGTGATTGAGCACGGCGAGTGGCAAAACGACGTCGGCGACGCCAGCACGCTGTACGAGAGCTACTTCCAAAAGCTGAAAGCCGGGCGCTAACACGCCCCGCCATCCCATCAGGGCGCGCATTGCGCCCTGATGCCTTTCTCAGGGCCGGTCGGCCCGCGCCACCTTGCCCACCAGGAACTTGTGCACAAAACGCGGCACCACTTCGCTGGCCAGGCCGTAGTGTTTCTCGTCGAACTGGCTCTCCACCTGGCTCGGTTCCAGGTTCAGCTCCATGGCGTAAGCGCCGCCCAGCCGCGCCTCATGCACGAAGCCGGCCGCCGGATAGACGTGGCCGGAGGTGCCGATGGCGACGAAGAAATCGGCCTTGCTCAGCGCCTGGTAGATGTCGTCCATGCCCAGTGGCATCTCGCCGAACCACACCACGTGCGGCCGCAGTGGCGCCGGGAACTGGCAGCAGTGGCAGCGATCGTCGACGCTGAGATCGCCGGGCCATTCGAACACCTGGCCCGACTGGGTGCAGCGCACCTTCAGCAATTCGCCGTGCATGTGCAGCACCCGCTTGCTGCCGGCGCGCTCATGCAGGTTATCGATGTTTTGCGTGACCAGCAGGAAGTTGTCCCCCAGCCACTCTTCCAGATCCGCCAGCGCGCGGTGCGCGGCGTTCGGGGCGATCTCTTCCGTCTGCAGCTGGCGGCGGCGTTCGTTGTAAAACGCCTGCACCAGCGCCGGATCGCGCTGAAACCCTTCCGGCGTGGCGACATCCTCCACCCGGTGCTCTTCCCACAGCCCATCCGCGGCGCGGAAGGTGCGAATGCCCGACTCGGCCGAGATGCCGGCCCCGGTCAACACCACCACAAACGGCTTTTTCAGCTCGGCCGCCGCCATGGTGTCACGGTGAAAAATGCGTGAACGAAAGCGCTGATGCAGCACATGCTTACTCTTGCGAAACTGACACAGCCGATGGCGAGTGTGCATTAACTCTCTCCTTACTTTTCCCTGTTTACCCTTCTTACTGGACGTTGAGGCGTTGTTGGCTGCATACATTCACGCCTGGCCTCAATGCCCATTACGTTGGGCGAGCCAAATTGAGGAACGCCGCGCCGCGCACGCCGCCGGCGTCGCCATAGCGCGCCTTCTCGATGCGCGGCAGCCGGGCCACCCGCAGCAGGTGCGCCGGCAGCCGCTGCGGCAACGCCTGGTAGATGGCGTCGAAGTTCGACAACCCGCCGCCGATCACCACCAGGTGCGGATCCAGCACCGTCAGCAGGTTACCCAGGCAGATCGCCAGCACGTCCATAAAGCGGTCTACATGAGCCACCGCCTGCGGCTCACCCGCCTGATAATGCGCAATGATCTCGGTGGCGGGCAAGCGCCGGCCGTAGAAATGAGCGTACATCCATTCGAAACCGCGGCCCGATATGTAGTTTTCAATGCAACCCTGATGGCCGCATCCGCAGGCAACGCGAGGCACATCACGCCCCAGTACCTCAAGCGCGTCCACCGGCAGGCGCAAATGACCGAACTCGCCGGCGATATAGTTGCGCCCCGGCACCGTCTTGCCGTCGACGATCAGGCCGCCGCCTACGCCGGTACCGAGGATGATGCCCAACACCGTCGGGTAGCGGCGGAACTCCTCGTCCCAGGCCTCCGACAGCGCAAAACAGTTGGCGTCGTTGTCGACCCGCACCTCGCGCCCGATCAGCGCCGCCAGAGCGCGCGGCAGCGGCCGCCCCATCGCCGCCGGCACGTTGGCGGTAAACAGCGTGCCGTCATCGTCGTTGGGCAAGCCCGGTATGCCGATGCCGACGCTGCCGCGCCGGCCGCAAAACGCATCCGCCTCAAGGGTCAGATCGCACAGCGTGGCCAGCAGCTGCCGGTAATCTTCACGCGGCGTCGGCACCCGCTTTTGCCAAATGCGCTGCAGGTTATCGTCGAACACCCCCAGCTCAATCTTGGTGCCGCCCATATCGAAACCGTAGTACATAACCGATCCCCCGGCTAAAAAAACGGGGCGGCATCGCTGCCTCCCCGTGGGTTTTATTGTCCGCTCAGCACCCGCGCCGGATCGATGCGGCTGGCGCGCCTGGCCGGATACCAACTGGCCAACAGGCTGAGCACGATGGCGGTCGCCAGCACGATCAGCACGTCCAGCCAATGCAGCTCCGAAGGCAGGAAGTCGATGAAGTAGATATCGCCCGACAGGAAGGAATGGCCGACCAGCGTCTCGATGCCGCGGATAATGTTGGTCAGCTGCAGCGAAGCGATCACCCCGATCACCACGCCGCTCAGGCTGCCCAGCAGCCCGGCCAACAGCCCGTACCAGATGAAGATGGCGCGGATAAAGCCGTCTTTGGCGCCCAGGGTGCGCAGCACTGCGATGTCGGCGCTTTTGTCTTTTACCGCCATCACCAGCGTGGAAACGATGTTGAAGCAGGCCACGCCGATCACCAGCACCATCGCCAGATACATGATGGCGCGGATCATCTGGATATCGCGGTACATGTAGCCGTACTTGCCGATCCAACTTTTGATGTAGATATAAGAATTGGTCACTTCGCCGGCGTCGCGCACCAGTTTATTGGCGGCGAATACGTCGTTCACCTTGATGGCGATACCCGTGACGCTGTCACCCATGTCGAGATACTGCTGCGCGTCGGCCAGCGGCACCAGCGCCAGGCTGTGATCGAGCTGGCCGCTGAGCTGCAGAATGCCGGTCACGTGCAGGCGAATGCGCTTCGGCTGCAGCAGCTTCATCTCCGGGTCGCTGTTGGGAATCATGACCGTCACATAAGCGCCCTGCTTGACGCCCAGCGCGTCGGCCACGCCTTTGCCGAGGATCACCTGCTGCTCGCCAGGTTTGAAGTTGGCCCAGGCGTCGCCCTGCACATACTGCGGCAGCGCGCTCAGCCGGCTCTCCTGCTGCGGATCAACGCCTTTGACTTCCACCGCGCGCAGTTGCGCGCCGTTTTCCATCAGGCCGGTGAAATTGATGTAAGGCGCGGCGGCCAAAATGCCCGGCACCTTTTCCACCCGCTGCAGAATCGACGGCCAGCCGCTGAACGGCTGATTGACCGGCTCCAGCTCGCCGTGCGGTACCACCGCCAGAATGCGGTTCTTCAGCTCGCGCTCAAAACCGTTCATCGCGCTCAGCCCGACGATCAGCACCGCCACCCCCAGCGCAATGCCGATGGTGGAGATAACCGAGATCAGCGACACCATGCCGCCGCGTTTACGGCCGCGGCTGAAACGCAGGGCCGTCAGGAAGGACAGTGAGGCTCCCGCCATTACTCGGCCCCCATCAGGGTCAGCTGCGCCTGCAGGTGGCCGTCGGCCATTTCCAGCTGGCGGCTCAGGCGCTTGGCCAGCTGCAGATCGTGCGTCACCACCAGAAATGCGGTGCCCTGGCGCACGTTCAGCTCGCCCAGCAGATCGAAGATGCTGTCCGCGGTGCGTTTGTCCAGGTTACCGGTCGGTTCGTCCGCCAGCACCAGCGCCGGGTTGTTGACCAGCGCACGCGCGATCGCCACGCGCTGACGCTCGCCGCCGGAGAGCTCTGACGGGCGGTGTTTGCTGCGTTTTTCCAGCCCGACCGCCGCTAGCATCTCCCGCGCCTTCTCCTGCGCCTGCGCCGGTTTGGCCCCACCGATCAGCAGCGGCATGGCGGCGTTTTCCAGCGCGGTGAAATCCGGCAACAGATGGTGGAACTGATAGATGAAGCCCAGCTGGCGGTTGCGCAGCTCGGCCTTGGCCGCCGAAGACATGGCGTTCAGCGATTCGCCCTTGAAAATCACCTCGCCGGAGGTCGGCGAGTCCAGCCCGCCCAGCAGGTGCAACAGGGTGCTCTTGCCGGAACCCGAGCTGCCGACGATCGCCATCATCTCGCCCTGCTGCATGGCAAAGCTGACATTGCGCAGCACATCGGTGTGCAGATTGCCTTCCTGATAGGTCTTGCACAGGTTGTCACACTGCAGCAAAAGATGGTTACTCATAACGTAAAGCCTCAGCGGGTTGTACGGCGGCAGCGCGCCATGAAGGATAAAGCGTGGACAACAGGGAAACCGCCATCGCCACTACGGCGATGATCGTCACCTGCAGCGGATCGACCGCCACCGGCAGCGAAGCGCCGTCGATCAAGGCGCCGAGGATCGGCATCAGATTGTTCAGATTGGTAGCCAGCAGCACGCCGAGCAGCGTGCCGAGCAGCGAACCGATGATGCCGGCGCTGGCGCCCTGCACCATAAATACCGACATAATCTGGCGGCGGGTCAGCCCCTGGGTCTGCAGAATGGCGACTTCGCCCTGCTTCTCCATCACCAGCAGGCCGAGCGAGGTAATGATGTTAAACGCTGCCACCGCCACGATCAGGCTGAGCAGCAGCCCCATCATGTTCTTCTCCATGCGCACCGCCTGGAACAGCTCGCCCTTGCGATCGCGCCAGTCTTTCCAGACGGTGCCCGGCGGCAGCGCCTGTTGGCTGAGCGTATCGACCGCCAACGGCTGTTGCAGGAACAGGCGCCAGCCGGTGATGTTGCCGGCCGGGTAGCGCATCAGGCGCGAAGCGTCCTGTTGGTTGACCAGCAGCTGATAGCCGTCCACTTCGCTATTGGCGTGGAAGGTGCCGATAAGGGTGAACAGACGCTGGCTGGGAATGCGGCCCATCGGCGTGAACTGACTGGCACTCGGCACCATCACGCGCAGCGAGTCGCCGCGCTTGACGCCGAGTTGCCCCGCCAGCTGTTCGCCGATGATGATGTTGTATTGGCCCGGCTGCAGCTGCTGCTGCTTGACGTTGACCAGATACGGCGTCAGCGGATCGGTTTCGTCAGGATTGACGCCGAGCATCACGCCGACCGCCACGCTGCGGGCGCTTTGCAGCACCACGTCACCGGTGGTCAGCGGCGCGACGCGCGTGACGCCCTGCAGCTTCTGCACCTCGGAGGCCGGCAGCTGCTGCGGGTTGACCGATCCTTGCGGACTGGTGACCAGCGCCTGCGGCATCAGGCCGAGGATGTTGTTCTCCAGATCCTTTTCGAAACCGTTCATCACCGACAGCACGGTGACCAACGCCATCACCCCCAGCGTAATGCCGATGGTGGAAAGCCAGGAAACAAACCGCCCGAAGCGGTCTGAGGCTCGCCCGCGCATGTAGCGCAGGCCAATGAATAACGCGACAGGTTGATACATGAAATCCGTTTGATAGCCGTGGCTTAAGCAAAGTGATCATGGATAATAAAGGCTCTCCCTCGTTTAGGGAACACCCGACGGCCTTTTATTGCGTGGCGGCGAAGAGGGAGACGGCGGCAGCTTCGCGCGTTCTTTATCCTCAGCCGCAAAAAACCGGTGGCATTAACCGGTTAAATAACAGGCAGAAAATTGATGGGCAGCGCTTTTTGCTGTGTCAGTTTGCCGGCCGCTGGGCTACTATAAACAGCATAAAGGCGCTGGGTTATCCGTGCCGGGACGCCATCCAACACATTGATTAAAGATACCTGAATGAGCACTTCCGATAGCCGTAACCGTTCCTCATCCCCCCGTTATTCTCTGCCCGATCGCGCGGGCGATCTGCGCCAACTGGGGCAACTGACCGGCGCGGCCTGCGCCGTGGAGTGCGCCGAGATCGTCGAACGCCACAATGGCCCGGTGATGCTGATCGCGCCGGACATGCAAAACGCCCTGCGGCTGCGCGACGAGATCCAGCAGTTCACCGACCAGATGGTGACCACCCTGTCCGACTGGGAGACCCTGCCGTACGACAGCTTCTCGCCGCACCAAGAGATCATCTCCGACCGTTTGTCGAGCCTGTATCATCTGCCGACCATGGCGCGCGGGGTGATCATTCTGCCGGTCAACACCCTGATGCAGCGCGTCTGTCCACACGAGTTCCTGCACGGCCATGCGCTGGTGATGAAGAAAGGCCAGCGCCTGTCGCGCGACAAGCTGCGCGCGCAGCTGGAACAGGCCGGATACCGCAGCGTCGATCAGGTGATGGAGCACGGCGAATTCGCCACCCGCGGCGCGCTGCTCGATCTTTACCCGATGGGCAGCGACGAGCCTTACCGTATCGACTTCTTCGATGACGAAATCGACAGCCTGCGCATCTTCGACGTCGACACCCAGCGCACGCTGAGCGAAGTCGAAGCCATCAATCTGTTGCCGGCCCACGAGTTCCCCACTGACAAGAACGCCATCGAGCTGTTCCGCAGTCAGTGGCGCGAACAGTTTGAGGTGCGCCGCGACGCCGAACATATCTATCAGCAGGTCAGCAAAAGCGCCTGGCCCGCCGGTATCGAATACTGGCAACCGCTGTTCTTCAGCCAGCCGCTGCCCTCGCTGTTCAGCTACCTGCCGGCCAATACGCTGATCGTCAACACCGGCGATCTGGAGAGCGCCGCCGAGCGCTTCTGGCAGGACGTCAACCAGCGTTACGAAAGCCGCCGCGTCGATCCGATGCGCCCGCTGCTGGCGCCGGATACGCTGTGGCTGCGCGTCGATGCGCTGTTCGGCGAGCTGAAGGCCTGGCCGCGCATCGCGCTGAAAACCGATGAGCTGCCGGCCAAGGCCGGCAATACCAATCTGGATTACCATGCCCTGCCCGATCTGGCGGTGCAAGCGCAGCATAAATCCCCGCTGGATAACCTGCGCCGCTTTATCGAAGGCTTCGACGGCAGCGTGATCTTCTCCGTCGAAAGCGAGGGGCGGCGTGAAACGCTGCAGGATCTGCTCGGCCGCATCAAGCTGGCGCCGGCGCTGATCCAGCGTCTCGATCAGGCGGAAACCGCGGGCCGTTACATGATGGTCGGCGCCGCCGAACACGGTTTCCTCGACGGCCTGCGCCAGCGGGCACTGATCTGCGAAAGCGATCTGCTCGGCGAACGCGTCAGTCGCCGCCGACAGGACAACCGGCGCACCATCAACACCGATACCCTGATCCGCAACCTGGCGGAACTGCATCCCGGCCAGCCGGTGGTGCACCTGGAGCACGGCGTCGGCCGCTACGTCGGCCTGACCACGCTGGAAGCCGGCGGCATCAAGGCCGAGTACCTGATCCTCTCCTACGCCGGCGAGGACAAGCTGTATGTGCCGGTCTCATCGCTGCACCTGATCAGCCGTTACGCCGGCGGCGCAGACGAAAACGCCCCGCTGCACAAGCTGGGCGGCGACGCCTGGACGCGCGCGCGGCAGAAAGCGGCCGAACGGGTGCGCGACGTGGCGGCGGAGCTGCTGGATATTTACGCCCAGCGCGCCGCCAAGGCCGGTTTCGCCTTCAAGCATAACCGCGAACAGTACCAGCTGTTCTGCCAGACCTTCCCGTTCGAAACCACGCCGGACCAGGAACAGGCGATCAACGCGGTGCTGAGCGACATGTGCCAGCCGCTGGCGATGGACCGCCTGGTGTGCGGCGACGTCGGCTTCGGTAAAACCGAAGTGGCGATGCGCGCCGCCTTCCTGGCGGTGGAAAACGGCAAACAGGTGGCGGTGCTGGTGCCGACCACCCTGCTGGCGCAGCAGCACTTCGACAACTTCCGCGATCGCTTCGCCACCTGGCCGATCCGCATCGAGATGATGTCGCGCTTCCGCAGCGCCAAAGAGCAGCAGCAGGTGCTGGACGACGCGGCCGAAGGCAAGGTAGACATCATTATTGGCACCCACAAACTGCTGCAGAGCGATCTGCGCTGGAAAGATTTGGGGCTGCTGATCGTCGATGAAGAGCACCGCTTTGGCGTGCGCCACAAGGAGCGCATCAAGGCGATGCGCGCCGACGTCGATATCCTGACGCTGACCGCCACGCCGATCCCGCGTACGCTGAACATGGCGATGAGCGGCATGCGCGATCTGTCGATCATCGCCACTCCGCCGGCGCGCCGGCTGGCGGTGAAGACCTTCGTGCGCGAATACGACAGCTTGGTGGTGCGCGAAGCGATCCTGCGCGAAGTGCTGCGCGGCGGCCAGGTTTACTACCTCTACAACGACGTGGAGAACATCGAAAAAGCGGCGCAGCGCCTGGCGGAGCTGGTGCCGGAGGCGCGCATCGCCATCGGCCACGGCCAGATGCGCGAGCGCGATCTGGAACGGGTGATGAACGATTTCCACCACCAGCGGTTCAACGTGCTGGTGTGCACCACCATCATCGAAACCGGCATCGACATCCCCAGCGCCAACACCATCATCATCGAGCGGGCCGATCGCTTCGGCCTGGCGCAGCTGCATCAGCTGCGCGGCCGCGTCGGGCGTTCGCACCACCAGGCTTATGCCTATCTGTTGACGCCAAACCCGAAAGCCATGGGCACCGACGCCCATAAACGGCTCGAAGCCATCGCGTCGCTGGAAGATCTCGGCGCCGGTTTTGCGCTGGCGACTCACGATCTGGAGATCCGCGGCGCCGGCGAACTGCTGGGCGAAGACCAGAGCGGCCAGATGACCACCGTCGGCTTCTCGCTCTACATGGAATTGCTGGAAAGCGCCGTCGATGCGTTGAAAAACGGCCGCGAACCGTCGCTGGAAGATCTCACCAGCAACCAAACCGAAGTGGAGCTGCGCATGCCGGCGTTGCTGCCGGAAGACTTCATTCCCGACGTCAATACCCGCCTGTCGCTGTACAAGCGCATCGCCAGCGCGAAGAACGAGGGTGAACTGGATGAGCTGAAGGTCGAGCTGATCGACCGCTTCGGTCAGTTGCCGGATGCAGCGCGCAACCTGTTGCAGTGCGCGGCGCTGCGCCTGCATGCGCAGAAGCTGGGGATCAAGCGCATCGAGAGCAACGAGCGCGGCGGCTTTATCGAGTTCGGCGATAACAACCGCGTCGATCCCGGCTATCTGATCGGTCTGCTGCAGGGCAATCCGCAGGTTTACCGCCTGGACGGCCCAAGCAAGCTGAAGTTCACGCTCGATCTGGCCGACCGTCAGAAGCGCCTGACGTTCACCGAAGAGCTGCTGAACGCCTTCCGCGAACACACGCTGGCGGCCTGAGGCAACGCCCCCGCCATCACGGTGGGGGCGGCTTATTCGCGCGGGAAACCGGCGCCCAGCGGCGCCAGCTGCATCACCCGGCTGGTCACCACCCGGTTTTTACCGCCGCGTTTCGCCTCATACAAGGCTTCATCGGTCATGGCGATCGCTTTGTCCACCGTCATGCCGGGCAAATACAGCGACACGCCGATGGATATCGTGATGTGCGCCTCGTCGTGCGCATTCAGCAAGAACGTCGAACTTTCCACCGCGCTGCGAATGCGCTCCGCCACCCCGCCGATGACCTGCGGATCGTAGCTGGCGGTGATCACCATAAATTCCTCGCCGCCGTAGCGCCCGACGAAGTCCTCGTTGCGCACGCTGTTTTGCAGCAGCCGGCCGACGCTGGCCAGCAGCACGTCGCCTGCCGGGTGGCCGTAGGTATCGTTAACCTTTTTAAAGTCATCCAGATCGAGGATCATCAGCCCGCACGGGCGGCGCTCGACGCGCTGCAGCATCAGCTGGTAATCGACGCTGGCGCGGTTGTTGATATGGGTCAGGCTGTCGGTGGTGGCGCGTGCGCGCATCGCGAAATAGGCGTAAATATGACGCTCTTTGAAATTCAGCGCATGGTAACAAATCGCCAGACAGAGCGCGGACATCGCCTGATACAGCAGCACGTCCAGCCACAGCCCGCTCATATCCATCAATAACCACACCACGGCAATACGATACAGTGCAATGGCACCGATCGTCAGATAAAACGTCCAGTGGGATTTCTTCAGCCACACCCGCGACAGCAGCAGCGGCACCAGAATCGAGGCGATAAACAGATTATCGACGGTGAAACCGCCGGTCAGCGCCATGGCGAACAGAAAGCTCACCAACCCGCTGACGCCGCCGCCGAAGAAGGTCACCAGCACCATCGGGATCATCGCAAAGCTGTAGTGCACCTTATCGTTCAGCAGCAGCCGGTCCTGGCTTAAATAGAGCACCGCCACTCCGGCCAGCAGGCCGAAAACGATGCGTTTCCACAGTGCGGAACGGTAGGAGAAAGGGGCGTTTTTACTGAGGACGAAATAGCTTATCGACAACGTGGCGTAGGTAATGCAAGCGTCGCTGTAAATGGCGGGAATAGACACAATGTAAGTCATAAAGAATCAGCGCGCTCCTCGGGATCGCCAGGGGGGTAATGTACAGACGTTGAATAACGCATCCCTGTCGTTTCCGCTTCGGCGGCGGGTATTTTACACAGTCTAATAATAGAGTAGCAGTTCTATCTTATCACCAAGCCGTCTATCTCACGGCGAACGCTTCGGGCTACTCTGTGCAGGGTGTAATCAGGGGAGAACCGCATGAATATCGACGATGAACTGCACGCGCTAAGCGAACAGGAAGCGACGCTGGCCTTTACGCATTTTGACGCCGCTACCGCCTGGGAGCTGGGCGCCGCGCTGAAAACCGCCGCCGAACGGCGCGGCCTGAGCATCGCCATCGAGATCCAACTCGCCGGGCAGACGCTGTTTTATTACGCCATGCCGGGCGCAACGCCGGACATCGCCGACTGGGTGCGGCGCAAACGCAATCTGGTGAACCATTTTCACAAAAGCTCTTACGCCATCGGCCTGCGCCTGCAGCAGCGGCAAACGTCGCTGGAGGAGCGTTACGGGCTGAACGTGCGCGACTATTCGGTACACGGCGGCGCCTTCCCGCTCAATCTCGCCGGCCTCGGCTGCGTCGGCAGCATCAGCATTTCCGGCGCGCCGCAGAAAGAAGATCACCAGCTGCTGGTGAGCACTTTAGCCGATTTTCTCGGCTTACCCTTGCCCGCCCTTCACTAACCGTTAAAACCTCGCGTATTCCTGTACTGCACAGCCGCAGATTCTGCGGCTGACTTACCCGACAACGGTATTTAGCGCCGGATAAAACGGCGACTCTCTGATTTCCTGCCCCAAATTGACACAGGTCTGGTAATCCGCTGAACAAAAGGCGTATGGTATCTGTCACGTGACAAGACGGACCTCATCGGGCCCGCCATTCCTTTCACTTTTGAAGATTTGGTACGCACCGTAGATGAAAACGCATGAAATAAACAGAATCCGCCCCTTCAGCGCGCTGATAGACGCCTGCTGGCGGGAACCTTATAGCCTGGCGCGGTTGCTGAAAGACGCCATCGCCGGGGTGACGGTCGGCATTATTGCCATCCCACTGGCGATGGCACTGGCGATCGCCAGCGGCGTGCCGCCGCAGTACGGCCTGTATACCGCCGCCATCGCCGGCATCGTCATCGCCGTCAGCGGCGGTTCGCGCTACAGCGTCTCTGGCCCCACCGCCGCCTTCGTGGTGATCCTCTATCCGGTCTCGCAGCAGTTCGGCCTGGCCGGTCTGCTGGTCGCCACGCTGATCTCCGGCATATTTCTGCTGCTGATGGGGCTGGCGCGTTTTGGTCGGCTGATCGAGTACATTCCGCTGCCGGTGACGCTCGGCTTTACCTCCGGCATCGCCATCACCATCGCTACCATGCAGATCAAGGACTTCTTTGGCCTGCAGTTGGCGCACACGCCGGAAAATTACGTCGGCAAGCTGTACGCCTTGCTGCAAGCGCTGCCAACGTTGGATCTCGGCGATACGCTGATCGGTGCAGTGACCCTGCTGATCCTGATCTTTTGGCCCAAACTCGGCCTGCGCGTGCCCGGCCACCTGCCGGCGCTGCTGGCGGGCACTGCGCTGATGGGGTTGCTGACCCTGTTTGACCACCCGGTGGCGACCATCGGCTCCCGCTTCAGCTACCTGCTGGCCGACGGCAGCAGCGGTCAGGGCATTCCGCCAATTCTGCCGCAGCTGCTGCTGCCCTGGCATCTGCCGGGCGGCGGCGGGCAACCGTTCAACCTGAGCTGGCAAACCGTTTCCGCGCTGCTGCCGGCGGCATTTTCAATGGCGATGCTCGGCGCGATTGAATCACTGCTGTGCGCGGTGGTGCTCGACGGCATGACCGGCAAGAAGCATAACTCCAACAGTGAACTGATAGGCCAGGGCGCGGGCAACATCATTGCGCCGTTCTTCGGCGGCATCACCGCAACCGCCGCGATTGCCCGTTCGGCGGCCAACGTGCGCGCCGGCGCCACCTCGCCGGTGTCCGCCATCATCCACGCGCTGCTGGTGCTGTTGGCGCTGCTGGTGTTGGCGCCGTGGCTCTCGTATCTGCCGCTGGCGGCGATGGCGGCGTTGCTGCTGATGGTCGCCTGGAACATGAGCGAAGCGCACAAGGTGGTTTATCTGCTGCGCCGGGCGCCGAAGGACGACATTTTGGTGCTGCTGCTGTGCATGTCGCTGACGGTGCTGTTCGACATGGTGATCGCCATTACCGTCGGCATCGTGCTAGCGTCGCTGCTGTTCATGCGCCGCATCGCCCGCATGACGCGGCTGAGCGAGCTGAGCGCCGGCGACGGCCGTCTGGTGCTGCGGGTGAATGGCCCGCTGTTCTTCGCCGCCGCCGAGCGCATCTTCACCGAACTGCTGGCGCGCAGTGAGGGCTACCGGACGATCGTGCTGCAGTGGGATGCGGTGCCGGTGCTCGACGCCGGCGGCCTGAGCGCCCTGCGGCGCTTTATTGACGTGCTGCCGGCGGACAAGAAACTGGTGATCACCGACGTGCCGTTCCAGCCGCTGAAAACCCTGGCGCGCGCGCGGGTGCAGCCGATCGAGGGCCGCCTGCAGTTCTACCCGACGCTGCCGGAAGCGCTGGCGGCCACCGAGGCCTAAACGTAAAAAAGCCCGACTAGTCGGGCTTTTTTTATGGCGCGGAGCGCTTAGTTGCTGGTATCCAGCTCCGGGAAGCTCTTCACCAGGTCGTCGATGGCTTTCATCTGCGCCAGGAACGGTTCCAGCTTGTCCAACGGCAGCGCGGACGGGCCGTCGCACTTGGCGTTGTTCGGATCCGGGTGCGCTTCGAGGAACAGGCCGGCCAGGCCGACCGCCATACCGGCGCGCGCCAGCTCGGCCACCTGAGCACGACGGCCGCCGGACGCGGCGCCGAACGGATCGCGAGTCTGCAATGCGTGGGTCACGTCGAAGATCACCGGATGACCGCCTGTCACGTTCTTCATCACGTTGATGCCGAGCATGTCGACCACCAGGTTGTCATAGCCAAAGTTGCTGCCGCGATCGCACAGGATCACCTGATCGTTGCCGCCTTCTTTGAACTTGTCGACGATATTGCCCATCTGCCCCGGGCTGACGAACTGCGGCTTCTTGACGTTGATCACCGCGCCGGTTTTCGCCATCGCTTCCACCAGATCGGTCTGACGCGCCAGGAAGGCCGGCAGCTGGATCACGTCAACCACCTCGGAAACCGGCTGCGCCTGCGCCGCTTCGTGCACGTCGGTGATGATTTTCACGCCGAAGGTTTTTTTCAGCTCTTCGAAGATCTTCATCCCTTCTTCCAGGCCCGGACCGCGGTACGAGTGAATGGAAGAACGGTTGGCCTTGTCGAAAGAGGCTTTGAATACGTAAGGAATGCCCAGTTTTTGCGTCACGGTGACGTAGTGCTCGCAGATGCTCATCGCCAGATCGCGCGATTCCAGCACGTTCATACCGCCAAACAGCACAAACGGCAGGTCGTTTGCTACGTCGATGTCGCCAATGCTAACCACTTTCTGTTTCATGCTTTCGCCTTTGTTAAGGTTGTAACCGTCGCCTTGCAAACTGCACGGAGTCATTGAATTAATGCAGCGTCACCTGTTTCGGCTCAATCGAGTGGATCTGTACTTTGATCACTTCGCTGACCGGGTCTTCAGGACACTGCTCGACAAAATAGTTGAGATCGGAAATCGCGATGTGGTTGCACTCCAGCTGGGCGTAAATCAGCCCACGATCGCGGATCTCGTAGGGATCTTCCGGATCGAAGCACAGCACCGTTTCGCTGGTGCGCAGCGCCATTTCCAGCTGTTTTTCCTCCATCAGGGCAGCCTTCAGCGTATCCAGCATCTTGCGCACCACCATGATGTTCTCCGACTCGTCGAGATCGTCGTCTTCCAGTTCGGCGCCCAAGCCCAGGTTGCCCTTGATCCACACCTCCAGCTGGTGCTCGCTCAGGGTTTCGCCGTTCAGCGGGTTGATCAGCCACAGCTCTTCGTCCAGCCAGTCGGCGCGCAGGATCAGCTGAGTGGGGAAAATCACCGGCAGCAGCGGCAGATCCAGCGCGTTGGCGATGTGCAGGAAAATGGTGCCCAGCGAGACCGGCGTACCCTGCCGCCCTTCCAGCACCTTGTCCAGCCAGATGGCGTCCGACAGGCGGTACACGCCGCTGGCGCCGCCGAATCCCCAGGTCTTGTAGAACAATTCAATGAGCGCATCCAGTTGCTGCTCCTGAGTGATGTCGGCCGGCACCGCCGCGCGCGCTTCGTCCACCAGCTGTTGCAGCTTGCGCTCCACGTCGGCGGCGGGGAAATCACGCCTTACCGACTGCGACACCAGGATCACCCCTTCGCTCAGCGGCGAGGTGTTAAATTCAAAATCAGCAATGCTACTCATAGGTATCCCATCAGAAACGGTATTTTCGTCGTGGCAAGTTTAATTATCAGATACAGACAGCCCAACGCCAGCACGAACGCCACGGTTCGCAGCCGCTGACTTTTGGTCTTCTTGCCCAATGCGACGTAGCCAAGCAGGATATAGATAATAACGCCAAACAGCTTCTCGGTCAGCCATGAGTCCATACCCAGCAGCGGATAAAACCCGAACGTCACCACCAGCGCGATGCCGCTGACGAACAGCAGCGTGTCGTTCAGGTGCGGCGCTATCTTGACCCAGCGGCGGCCCATGATCGGCGAGCGGCGCCACTGCCAAAAGAAACGCAGCACAAACAAGGTAATACTGATGGCGACCGTCAGCAAATGGAAATGTTTCAACGCGGTGTATGCAGTCATGATGCTCCCTTAAATGGCTCGGGCGTCGTTATTATCAGAGGCGCTTATCCCGGCCATTGGCCGAGCGTCACACGGTCGTTGTCGCCGTAATCACGGTGGGTGGCGACAGCGGAAAATCCGGCAGTCTGCAGCAGCATGCGCACGCTCTCACCCTGCTGCCAGCCATGTTCCAACAGCAGCCAGCCCTGCGGCTGCAGATAGTGCGGCGCCTGGCGCACGATGGCGGCCAGATCCGCCAAGCCATGCTCGGCGGCGACCAGCGCACTGCCCGGCTCGAAGCGCACGTCGCCCTGCGACAAATGCGGATCGGCGGCGTCGATATAGGGCGGATTGCTGGCGATCAGCGCGAAGCGTTGCCCCGCGACGGGCGTAAACCAGCTGCCCTGCAAGAACCGGACGTTATCGATCTTCAGCTTGTGCGCGTTGTGCTGCGCCAGCGCAACCGCATCCGGCTGCACATCGACGCCGACTGCCGAACAATCCGGGCGCTCGCTGGCCAGCGCCAGCGCAATGGCGCCGGTGCCGGTGCCGAGATCGAGGAAATGACAGGGTTGCGGCGGCAGGCGCGCCAGCGCCAGCTCCACCAGGCATTCGGTATCCGGGCGCGGGATCAACGTTGCGGGCGAGACCGACAGCGGCAGCGACCAAAACTCGCGCTCGCCCACCAGATAGGCCACCGGCTCACCGCGTTCGCGGCGCGCCAGCAGCGTTTCCAACTGCTGTTGCTGCGGCGGCGTCAGCAAGGTTTCACCGAACGCCATCAGGAAGGTTCTGGCCTTGCCGGTCACGAAACCCAACAGGATTTCCGCGTCGCGCCGGGCGCTGTCGCTGTGGGTCAAACGCGCGGCGGCGGCTTGCAGCCAGTGTTGATAATCCATCACTCTTGCTCGGCGGACAGCGCAGCCAGCTGATCGGCCTGATACTCCTGCACGATCGGCTGGATCAGCATGTCCAGTTTGCCTTCCATCACTTCGTCCAGGCGGTAAAGCGTCAGGTTGATGCGGTGGTCGGTCACCCGCCCCTGCGGGAAGTTGTAGGTGCGGTTGCGATCGGAACGATCGCCGCTGCCCAGCAGGTTGCGGCGAGTGGACGCCTCGGCCTGCTGGCGCTTGGCCATCTCGGCGGCGCGAATGCGCGCGCCCAGCACCGACATCGCCTTGGCTTTGTTTTTGTGCTGTGAACGTTCGTCCTGACACTCCACCACGATGCCAGTCGGCAGGTGGGTAATGCGGATCGCCGAGTCGGTGGTGTTAACGTGCTGGCCGCCGGCGCCGGAGGAGCGGAAGGTGTCGATTTTCAGATCGCCCGGGTTGATGTCCGGCAGCTCGGCCTCCGGCACTTCCGGCATCACCGCTACGGTGCAGGCGGAGGTGTGGATGCGCCCCTGGGATTCGGTTTCCGGCACGCGCTGCACGCGATGGCCGCCGGATTCAAACTTCAGCTGGCCGTACACGCCGTCGCCGGAAACTTTGGCGATCACTTCTTTGAAGCCGCCATGCTCGCCTTCGTTGGCGCTCATCACCTCGACGCGCCAGCGGCGGCCTTCGGCGTAACGGCTATACATGCGGAACAGATCGCCGGCGAAGATCGCCGCCTCATCGCCGCCGGTACCGGCGCGCACTTCAAGGAAGCAGCTGCGCTCATCATCCGGATCTTTCGGCAGCAGCAACACCTGCAGCTGCTGTTCCAGCTCTTCGCTGGTCGCCCGCGCCTGTTTCAGCTCTTCCTGCGCCATCTCGCGCATCTCCGGATCGTCCAGCATCATTTCCGCCGTCTCCAGATCCTCCTGCACCTGACGCCATTCCAGGAAGCAGCGGCTGACGTCGGTCAGCTGCGCGTATTCTCGCGACAGCGCGCGGAACCGGTCTTGATCGGCGATGACGCCGGCATCGCCGAGCAGCGCCTGCACTTCTTCATGGCGCTCTTGTAACGCTTCCAGTTTGGCAACAATAGAAGGCTTCATGCGTGGTAATAAACCCTGTTAATAGAGAAAACTAATGCTGATCCAGCCCGAGGCTGTCGCGTAATAACTGCAACCGCTCCACGTCGCCGTCGCCGGCGGCCTGCTGGAGGGATTTGGTGGGGGCATGAATAAGACGGTTGGTCAGTTTATGGGCCAGCTCGTGAATAACCTGCTCCACGTTAGCGCCCTGCGCGATGGCGGCCAGCGCTTTGGCCTCCATTTCTGCGCGGATCTGGTCGGCCTGCGAGCGGTAGTCGCGGATGGTTTCCACCGCGCCCTGCGAACGCAGCCAGGCCATAAAGTTGATGCTTTCCTGCTGCACGATCGACTCCGCCTGCACCGCCGCCGCTTTGCGCTGCGCCAGGTTGCTTTGAATGATGGCGTGCAGATCGTCCACGCTGTACAGATAAGCGTTGGCCAGCTTGCCGACCTCCGGCTCGATATCGCGCGGTACGGCGATATCCACCAGCAGCATCGGCTGGTTGCGGCGCGCCTTCAGCGCGCGCTCCACCATCCCCTTGCCGATGATCGGCAGCGGGCTGGCGGTGGAACTGATGATGATGTCGGCGTCCGCCAGGCGTTCGTCGATCTCCGGCAGGGTGATCACTTCCGCGCCAACTTCGTCCGCCAGCAGCTGCGCGCGCTCGCGGGTGCGGTTGGCGATGATCATGTGCCGCACTTTGTGTTCGCGCAGGTGGCGCGCCACCAGCTCGATGGTTTCACCGGCGCCCACCAGCAAGACGTTGAGATCGGCCAGCGATTCGAAAATCTGCCGCGCCAGCGTACAGGCGGCGAAAGCAACGGAAACTGCGCTGGCGCCGATTTCGGTTTCGGTGCGCACGCGCTTGGCGACGGAGAAGGATTTCTGGAACAGGCGCTCCAGCTCGCCGGACAGCGACTGGCCGCGTTGCGACTCGGCGAAGGCCTTTTTCACCTGGCCGAGGATCTGCGGTTCGCCCAGCACCAGCGAGTCCAACCCGCTGGCCACCCGCATCAGATGGCTGACCGCGTCGTTGCCCTGATGCCAGTACAGGCTTTTCTTCACCTCTTCCGGGCGCAGGTTGTGGTAGGCGCACAGCCAGGCGACCAGTTGCTCGTGCATGTGTTCCTGCTGCTCCACGCTGAGATACAGCTCGGTGCGGTTGCAGGTGGACAACACGACGCCGCCCTGCACCAACGGTTGTTGGAGCAAGCTGGTCAGCGCCTCATCGATGGACTCTGGCGAGAAGGTCACCCTTTCACGCAGAGAAACCGGAGCGGTTTTGTGATTTATACCTAACGCCAGCAGGGTCATTGCTTCGAGTAATACTTCTGTTGGTACGGGTTCTCGTTGAACGGCATTCTACTTGATGCGCGGGATCAATAAAAGTAACAACCGCATCTTCCGTTCAATCGTTGCTATCAATGAAATCAATCAATGAAAATTAATAAATTCATAACGTTGTAAAAATAACGGACGCTTTATGTTCACTGCTCGCAAGAGGACGTCGCACGAATCGTTGACAAAACGGCATGTCATAGCAAAATTATGAACTAAAAACTCCGCTGTGCGGGATTGAAAATGCGTTCGACCGGACGGCTGTCGAGCTCTCAGCAGAGCGGCCCGACGCACGCCGTGAATTACTCCGTTCTCCTGATCATCCGCAGCCCGGTGATTTTATTGTACACGCGCTTCGAGAAGCTGATGGAAAAATCATCTACCGGCACCACAAACCGCGCTAACAATACGGTGCTTAGCAGAGAAATAGCTGATACGGTCAACATGCTGACAACAGACGTCGTGGCCAAATCACGAGTTAAATAGATTGTAAGCATGATCACAGGAATATGAATGACATAAATAGGGAAAGAAAGTTTCCCCAGATAAACCAACAGATTATTCTCCAAAGCCCGGCTAATTAAATTACTGGTGAGTACACCATAAACAATCATTATGCCAGAAATAAAATTGAAGAGTAGATATGAACGTCCTTTAACCACATTGGTTAACCAACGATAACTTTCACTATCGTTATGAATCCCAGCCAAATACAGCCCAACAATAACCAAAATAGCACCCAGCAGATTATTTTTGTAATTTACATCAAACGCTGAATAAACAAACCCGCAAAAGAAACAAACCATACTTAAAGCAATGAGAGTACTAAACGGTAAGATTGCTATTGATAAAACGAAAAAAACAGCAAGTGACAAAAATTTACTTCTTTTGAAAAGCACACAGGCGACATAGACAAATAATGAACCAATCAACTCAATTTTCATAGTCCATAACACAGGATTATATATGTGCCCACTCCAAACAGGCGGGCCTATAAAGGCACCCGCTGCACCATACGAAAAGGCATCAATCAAAGATGGATACTTAATAAAGAATGGTTCAAGCCAGTCGGAAACCCCAGGAATGGGTTGATCATTAGCAGAAATAAAAAATAAAACAACAAACATCAACAAACACGAAAATGTGGCGGGTATAGCCAGTCTGAAATACCGGGTGAATGATGTTATGAAGTAGTATTCATCATTTCTTTTTTCAATACCCCGTGATAAAACGATCCCGCTCATAACAAAAAATACAAAAACAGCGGATGTTCCAGAGTAGAGAAAACCCAAAATAGAGTGATGAAGAAACTTTTGGACAGGAAAGCTTTCAGGAATACTCTCCCCAGAGAAATTATGCAGATAGACGAAATAAATCAAAGACAAATGAGAAAGCACAACAACCAAACTCGCCAACCCTCTAACCGAGTCAAGACAAATTAGCTTTGTTTCCTTATTTGAAACCCTCACAAATGACCCCCAACCATTAAATTAGGAATATTAGTACAAGAGCTCAATAAGACAACCACACAAAGCCTGTAATTCACAAACTTGAATTTATCTAAATCATCACCTTGACTTTTATAAAAAAACAAAAATAAAATAAAAACAACAATTTAAATGCGTTACCATCTTAAAAAAAGTAAAAAAGAAACGTAAAAAAACTAAGGTATTTCCTAATATTCACTCTACTCTTTCGGAATTAACTCAGGCTTTCAACCTCAGCAGTGGATAGAACATCAACATTTGCACAGTTATTCATTGAAGTGCCAAAGCATTCAAAAAGAGATCAGACATATTCATATATTAAAGGAGAAAATTGGCTAGAACGCCTACGATTGTGTCATCATCTATACTATCATCGCCGCCCCGTTAGCGTGAGCGCTGAATCCGGGGTTCGTCGCGCATGCCCGCAAGGACAAAAGGACAAGAGAAAGTTATGCCAATACGCAAAGTTAGTTTGCTCCGTCTGATCCCGCTGGCCAGCCTGGTGTTGGCCGCCTGTACCACCACCAAGCCGAGCGGCCCGGCCACCAGCCCGACCTCACCGCAGTGGCGCGCCCATGAGCAGGCGGTGCAGCAGCTCAGCACCTATCAGACCCGCGGCTCCTTCGCCTACTTGTCTGATCAGAAAAAAGTCTACGCCCGCTTCTTCTGGCAGCAGTTCTCGCCGGAGCGCTACCGCCTGTTGCTGACCAACCCGCTGGGCAGTACGGAAATGGATCTCAACGTGCAGAAAAACGTGGTGCAGTTGACCGATAACCAGGGCAAACGCTACGTCAGCGATAACCCGGACGAGATGATCCGCAAGCTGACCGGCATGGCGATCCCGCTGAACAACCTGCGTCAATGGATGCTCGGTCTGCCGGGCGAAGCCAACGATTTTGCGCTGGATGACCAATATCGTCTGAGCAAGCTGACCTACCAGCAGGGCGGCCAGACGTGGAAAGTGGATTACCAGGGCTACAGCACCGAGGTGCAGCCGACGCTGCCGAACCGCCTGGAGCTGCAGCAGGGCGACCAGCGCATCAAGCTGAAAATGGATAACTGGACGCTCAAATGATCCGCCAGTGGCCCTCCCCCGCGAAGCTCAACCTGTTTCTGTACATCACCGGCCGTCGTGAAGACGGCTATCACCTGCTGCAGACGCTGTTCCAGTTTTTGGATTACGGCGACACCCTGACCATTGACCCGCGCCAGGACGATCGCATCAACCTGCTGACGCCGGTCGACGGCGTGCCGGACGAGCAGAACCTGATCGTGCGCGCCGCCCGCCTGCTGCAGCGCTATTGCGATGAGCGCGGCCTGCAGACCGCTGCGCGCGGCGCCGACATCAGCATCGACAAGCGTCTGCCGATGGGCGGCGGTTTGGGCGGCGGCTCCTCCAACGCCGCCACCGTGCTGGTGGCGCTCAACGAACTGTGGCGCTGCGGCCTTGGCGACGACCAACTGGCAGAGCTGGGGCTCAGCCTCGGCGCCGACGTGCCGGTGTTCGTGCGCGGCCACGCCGCTTTCGCCGAAGGCATCGGCGAGCGCCTGCAGCCGGCCGAACCGCAGGAAAAATGGTATCTGGTGGCCCATCCCGGCGTCGGCATCCCGACGCCGGTTATCTTCGGCGACGCCGAATTGAAAAGGGATACCCCGGTTCGCTCCTTAAATGAGCTGTTGCAGGCGCCGTACGCAAATGATTGCGAACCGATCGCAAGAAAACGTTTTCGCGAGGTTGAACAGCTTCTTTCATGGCTGTTAGAATACGCCCCGTCACGCCTGACTGGCACAGGTGCTTGTGTGTTTGCTGAATTCGACACAGAAATCGCCGCCCGTCAGGTGTTAAATCAAGCCCCGGAGTGGTTGCGTGGTTTTGTAGCGCGCGGCGTTAACGTCTCCCCACTACATCGCATTCGTTCCGGGCGGTTTGAGTCGTAGCTCAACGTTTCGCTGCGCAGGGTCATGCACACCTGGCCCTGTTATCCCTGCGCTGCCTGCGGTCTCAATTTTAGTTTTACATACCCGTATGTATATTGCGCCGGCGTCGCCGACTGCCCCTTGGCGATGTCGTATGACAATATCTTCTCTGGACGCAAGCCTGAGGTTCTTCTCGTGCCTGATATGAAGCTTTTTGCTGGTAACGCCACCCCGGAACTAGCACAACGTATTGCCAACCGTTTGTACACCAGCCTTGGTGACGCCGCTGTAGGTCGTTTTAGCGACGGCGAAGTGAGCGTGCAAATCAACGAAAATGTACGCGGCGGTGATATTTTCATCATCCAGTCCACCTGTGCCCCGACCAACGACAACCTGATGGAACTGGTTGTGATGGTCGACGCCCTGCGTCGCGCCTCCGCAGGTCGTATTACCGCCGTTATCCCTTACTTCGGCTATGCCCGCCAGGATCGCCGCGTGCGTTCCGCGCGTGTGCCAATCACCGCCAAGGTTGTCGCCGATTTCCTCTCCAGCGTAGGGGTTGACCGCGTTCTGACGGTGGATCTGCATGCTGAGCAGATTCAAGGCTTCTTCGACGTACCGGTAGACAACGTGTTCGGCAGCCCGATCCTGTTGGAAGACATGCTGCAGCAGAACCTGGAAAACCCGATCGTGGTTTCTCCGGACATCGGCGGCGTCGTGCGCGCCCGCGCCATCGCCAAACTGCTGAACGACACCGACATGGCCATCATCGACAAACGCCGCCCGCGCGCGAACGTTTCTCAGGTGATGCACATCATCGGTGACGTGGCAGGCCGCGACTGCGTGCTGGTCGACGACATGATCGACACCGGCGGCACCTTGTGTAAAGCGGCTGAAGCGTTGAAAGAACGCGGTGCCAAGCGCGTATTCGCCTACGCGACGCACCCGATCTTCTCCGGCAACGCCGTGGACAACATCAAGAACTCGGTGATTGATGAAGTGATCGTCTGCGACACCATTCCGCTGTCGCCGGAAATCAAGGCACTGAAAAACGTTCGCACTCTGACCCTGTCCGGCATGCTGGCTGAAGCCATCCGCCGCATCAGCAACGAAGAGTCGATCTCTGCGATGTTCGAGCATTGATGCGTCGTCTTTCCGGTGCGGCGCCCACCGTGCCGGAAAGATAACGTGCCCGACAGCAGAAAAAGAAAAACCCGTTGGTGCGTACGCAACAACGGGTTTTCTACTCGTAGTCCAACATGACCTCAGACCTTAATGCACGGCAGATATTCCCTTGCCCTGCTCTCGCTTCCCTTCTGATTTTTTAATCAATGCGACGAACGATGTTGGTCGTTACGGCACCGTTTATCAAAGTGTTTTACCCACCAGTAGCGATCCGCCACCTGCTCGCGGCCGCCGATACGCGCGCCCACCAGCCACAACAGCGCGCCGACGAAGATGCTCATGATGGCGCCGTGGGCGAAAAATTGCGGTAAATCGAACTGGGATACTTCAGCAATAATGGAGTATCCGACGCCGCCGATCATCACGACCAGCCCCAGCCCCATAAAAAAGTTGCCCATTCTGTCCGCGTTTCTACGTTTCATATGCCACCTCCATGATTGCCATGTGCCAACCGGGATAACGCTGCAACTTGTTAACCCACTTTGATAAGTTAAGTATAGTCCTTGTGGCGGCAAGGGGATTGCGGGGGCGATCACAAATGGTAAAGAATTATTGACACTTCTTAACACGGCGCTGAAAATTAGCGGACAAATTGAATTATTCAGCTAATGAATCATTCGTCTTTCTTACCTAAGACGATGGCGGAGATCGGATTTTGTCATTCGCCGCCCCGACAGGTAGACTAAGGCCCTTTCCATTACCCTGATCATAGCGAATCTCCCAGTGAGCAGTATTAAATTGATAGTCGGCCTGGCCAACCCGGGCGCGGAATACGCCCAGACGCGCCACAACGCCGGCGCCTGGTACGTCGATCTGCTGGCCCAGCGCCACAATCAGCAGTTGAAAGAAGAGAGCAAGTTCTTCGGCTACACCGCCCGCTTGAACCTGGCAGGCAACGACGTGCGCCTGCTGGTGCCGACCACCTTCATGAACCTGAGCGGCAAAGCGGTGCTGGCGATGGCCAACTTCTACCGCATCGAACCGAACGAGATCCTGGTGGCGCACGACGAGCTGGATCTGCCGCCCGGCGTGGCCAAAATCAAGCTCGGCGGTGGCAACGGCGGCCACAACGGCCTGAAGGACATCCAGAACAAGTTCGGCAACAACCCGAACTTCTATCGCCTGCGCATCGGCATCGGCCATCCGGGTGACAAGAACAAGGTGGTGGGCTTCGTGCTCGGCAAGCCGCCGGCCAGCGAGCAGAAGATGATTGACGAAGCGATCGACGAGTCGCTGCGCTGCACCGAAATGCTGATGAAGGACGGGCTGGAAAAAACCGTTCAGCGCCTGCACAGCTTCAAGGCGCAGGCCTGAACCTTGCCGCAGCGGGCGCCCTGCCCGCTGCCTGCTTTTAGCCGCGCGGGTTGAAGGTTTCCTCTCCCACCCGGCGATCGTCGGCGGTGAAACCCTCTTCCGCCACGTAATACTGCGGATCGTCCAGCTCATGGCTGCAGAACGGCCCGGCGCGCTTAAGCAAGCGCACGCAGTCACCGCTCAGGTGGCGCAGGCGGATGCTTTTTCCCGCCGCCAGATAACGCGCCGTCAGCTTATCGATAGCCTCTACGCCGCTGGAATCCATCACCCGGGTGCCGGCAAAATCCAGCACCACATTCTGCGCATCGCTCTGCGGATCGAACAACTCGGCGAAAGCGGCGGCGGAGCCGAAGAACAGCGGGCCATCCAGTTGATACACCGCCACGTCGCCCGCCACCTGCCGCTGGCGCACGCGGATGCGCGCTTGCTGCCAGGCGAACACCAGCGCCGAGATAATCACCCCGCTGATCACCGCCACCGCCAGATCGGTAAAGATGGTGATCAGCGTGACGATGATCATTACCAGCGCATCGGCTTTCGGCATGCGGCGCAAACGGCGCAGCGAGCTCCACTCGAAGGTGTTGTAACACACCACCAGCATCACCCCCGCCAGCGCCGCCACCGGCAACAGGCCGATATAGCGCGACAGGCTGACCACGAACAGAATCAACAGAATGGCGCCCACCGTGCCGGAAATGCGCCCGCGCCCGCCCGAGGTGAAGTTGATGATCGACTGGCCGATCATCGCGCAGCCGGCGAAGCAGCCGAACAGGCCGCATACCGCGTTACCGGCGCCCTGTGCGATGCTCTCGCGGTTGCCGTTCCCCTTCTTGCCGCCCATTTCATCCAGCACCGTCATGGTCAGCAGCGATTCAATCAAACCGACCAGGGCGATCACCACCGCGTAGGGCAGCACTACCCGCACCATCTCCAGGGTGAACGGCGCCGTCGGCAGGCTGAAGTGCGGCAGCGCGCCGGAAATGTCCGCCAGATCGCCCACCCGCAGCATGTGCAGATTGAGACCGATTGCCAACGCCGAGACCACCAGCAGCGCCGCCAGCGAAGACGGAATGGCTTTGGTCAGGCGCGGGAACAGCACCACCACCGCAATTGCCAGCGCCACCAGGCCGTACATCAGCGGCCCCTGCCCGGCGATCATCTTCAGCTGCGCCAACATGATGACGATCGCCAGACCGTTGACGAAGCCGTGGATCGCCGGCAGCGGCACCAGACGAATGAACTTGCCCAGCCGGAAGGCGCCGATCAGGATTTGAATCGCCCCGGCGAACAGCGTGGCCCACAGCACGTAACCCATGCCGTACTGCGCCGCCAGACTCATCAGCACCACCACAATGGAGCCGGCGGCACCGGAGACCATGCCCGGCTTGCCGCCGAACAGCGCCGTGACCAGGCCGATAATAAACGCGGTGTGCAAACCGACGATCGGCGAAAGACCGGCGACCAGCGAAAAGCCGACCGCCTCGGGGATCATCGAAACCGCCACCACAAAGCCCGCCAGGACTTCATTTTTAACGTCCGCGATCCTGACGTTACTCAGATTAAACATGCATTATTCACTTATGACAGATGACATCATCTCCCCGCGTAGCGGGTATGGAGAGCCGCAAGGGGCGGCAGACTGCAGGCGGGCACAACTCAGGGTGGCGTAGGCAAGAAATACATCCGGCGCGTTTCCTGTCGGTTAATCGGAATGGCCAGTATGGGTAAATGTGATCCAAATCTCAAATAAAAACCGGCCGCCCGCGCTGCGTTCGCCCCGGCCAAGCAAGTCTGATCGAGATAAACGCCCATTACGTGTATAATGGCGGCATTATTTTGCCCTTTATGCAGTCGATTAAACCTAACCGACTGATAGTTAAGATATTTAAGGTGATTACAACATGGGATTCAAATGCGGTATCGTCGGCCTGCCTAACGTAGGCAAATCCACCCTGTTCAACGCGTTGACCAAAGCGGGCATTGAAGCAGCCAACTTCCCGTTCTGCACCATTGAACCGAACACCGGTGTGGTGCCGATGCCCGATCCGCGTCTGGATAAGCTGGCCGAGATCGTCAAGCCGCAGCGCATTCTGCCAACCACCATGGAATTCGTTGACATCGCCGGCCTGGTGAAAGGCGCGTCTAAAGGTGAAGGCCTGGGCAACCAGTTCCTGACCAACATCCGCGAAACCGAAGCCATCGGCCACGTGGTGCGCTGCTTCGAGAACGACAACATCATCCACGTCAACAACAAGGTCGATCCGGCCGAAGATATCGACGTGATCAACACCGAGCTGGCGCTGTCTGACCTGGACACCTGCGAGCGCGCCATCCACCGCGTGCAGAAGAAAGCCAAAGGCGGCGACAAAGACGCCAAGGCCGAGCTGGCGGCGCTGGAGAAATGCCTGCCGCACCTGGAAAACGCCGGCATGCTGCGCGCGCTGGATCTGACTGCGGAAGACAAAGCGGCGATCAAATACCTGAGCTTCCTGACGCTGAAGCCGACCATGTACATCGCCAACGTCAACGAAGACGGCTTCGAGAACAACCCGTACCTGGACACCGTGCGTAAAATCGCCGACGCCGAAGGTTCCGTGGTAGTTGCCGTGTGCGCCGCCGTGGAATCCGACATCGCCGAGCTGGAAGACGAAGAGCGCGACGAGTTCATGGCCGAGCTGGGCCTGGAAGAGCCGGGCCTAAACCGCGTGATCCGCGCCGGTTACGAGCTGCTGAACCTGCAGACCTACTTCACCGCCGGCGTGAAAGAAGTGCGCGCCTGGACCATCCCGGTCGGCGCCACCGCCCCGCAGGCGGCCGGCAAGATCCACACCGACTTCGAGAAAGGCTTTATCCGCGCGCAAACCATCGCTTTTGACGACTTCATCACCTACAAGGGTGAGCAAGGCGCCAAAGAAGCCGGCAAAATGCGCTCCGAAGGTAAAGACTACATCGTCAAAGACGGCGACGTGATGAACTTCCTGTTCAACGTCTAAGCCCTTCCCCGCAGCGTTTCTCTCCGCTGCCGGAAACGGAAAAATCCACGCTTCGGCGTGGATTTTTTTGTCTCTACTGCTGGTCGATTATGCGATCGAGTCACGGCGCGGCCATTACGGCCCGAATGGCGAAGTGCTCAATAAACCCATGAGCCGGACAGAGGCGCTGATTGATGCCTGCCACAAACGTTCCCGCCCCGTCATCATGACGATGTTAGCGATGGGGGCGGGCATGCTTATCGTAGTTCTGCTGTATTGGCTGGCATTTCCTGTCATTCCGTTCCTCGACATCCCCTACAAGATTGTCGTTGTCTCTACGCTTGTCGTGGTCGGTGAAACCTTGTTTGTCATTGCCATCGCCCTGCTGGGCAAAGCGTATTGGGGCCAGATCAAACACTGGCTGCGGCAGAAGGTCTTTAAGCGAAAAGGCTAAGCGCTGATAACGGTTCGCGGTGGCGAATAGCGTTTTGCAGCCGCCGCTCCCCCATCAACTTCCCTCCCACACCGAAGGCCGGTTCTCCTTGCGCCACCTCTCCCCGCCGCCGTCCCCGGCGGTTTCAATCCATCTATCATCTACAGCGAGAACGGCGTTTCGTCGACGTGCAATTCCCAGCGCAGCCCACGGGCGGCGATGTAGGGGGGCAGGATGCGGGTGCAGGCCGCCAGGAATTGCTGCTGCTCTGCGTCGTTGTCCATGGCGCGCGCGATATGATCGATGGTCACCCGCACGAAATCATCACTTAGCATAGCCTCCGACGTGAAAGCCCCCGCAAGGGCGATAGCCCCTTGCGGGAGGGAGGGGAGGTGTTACGTCAGTGCTACGGATACTATCGTTGGAACCTTCTCAAGTAGCTCATCAACCTGCACCAGCGTGCGCTCATCATTCAGGCGATTGAGAAACTCCACTTTACCTTCTGAGAAATCACGGCCGATCACGATCCGCAAAGGCAGACCGAGGATATCAGAATCTTTCAGCAGCTCCCCAGCCGAGCCTTTGCGGTCGTCAACCAGCACTTCAACGCCTTTTTCAGCAAGTGACGCCGCGAGTTTCAATGCTTCCGGCTGCAACACGGCTTTCAGAGCGACCAAATGAACATGGAACGGCGCAACCTGCAATGGCCAAATCAGCCCCGTTTGCGGATCGCTGTTCTGATCGACCAATGCGGCGATGACCCGCGTAGTGCCGATGCCATAGCACCCCATCTGGAAAGGACGGAAGGTCTGCGTGCTGTCATTGACGCCAGCGTTAAGCGCCCTGGAGTACTTATCGCCGAGTTTGAAAATATGTCCGATTTCAACTCCGCGGCACTGTTTAAGCGGGCGGCCATCCGGCCCCAGTTCTCCCACTTTCGCTTCGCGGATATCAACGTACTCGGGTAAAGGAAAATCTCGGCCCGGCTTGACAGACAATGCGAATTTGTTTGGCTCCCCGGCTCCGGTCAGTAACGACGTCAGCCCCTCAAGACTTTTGTCGGCCACCATTTTCAGATCCTTGACCACACCGAACGGTCCAAGAAAAGCAGGTTTAGCCGCAATGAGGCGATTGATTTCAGCATCATCGACCAGCACCGCTTCCAGGCCGCCAAACGCGTTCGCCAGTTTGACAATATTCACTTCGCCATCACCACGCATTAATACGGCGACGCGCTCTTTGCTACCCGCATGGTGAATATCATACAATGCCGTTTTCATCGTCGATGACGGAGAAAATCCATACTCCGCCGAGACGGCTTCCAGCGTGCGATGATTCGCTTCAACAATGCGTTTTTCCGCCTCCGGTACGCGGATCGGTTCAGCCGGCAGGGAGGTCGCCTTTTCCAAATTGGCTGCATAGGTATCATTGAACAGCAGCGTGTCTTCGCCCGCTTCGCTGATCGACATGAACTCTTCCGAGCTGGCTCCGCCTATCGCGCCGCTGTCCGCCTGAACGGTAATGTAATTAAGTCCTAACCGTTCAAAAATAGCCTGGTACGCTTGACGCATCTTCTGATAAGAAACGTCCAACCCCGCTTCATCGATGTCGAAACTATAGGAATCCATCATGATGAATTCACGGGTTCGCAACAAGCCGGAGCGCGGACGCAGCTCATCCCGAAACTTCATATTTTGCTGGAACAAAATAAGCGGCAGCTGCGCTGAAGAGACGATCATTTTCTTCGCCATATCGCACACCGCTTCCTCCGCCGTAGGCGACAAACCGAACTCTCTTTCTTTGCGATCGGTCAGCTGGAACATCAACTTTTCGTGGCGATACACGTCCCAACGACCCGACTGTTTCCAAAGCTCGGCGTTCTGAAGAATTGGCAGCCGCACTTGGCAGCCCCCTTCCTTAGTGATCTCTTCGGCAATCAGCGCGGAAACTTTTTGCTCGACGCGATACAACAGGGGAGAAAAGTAAAAAATGCCTGCCGCATGCTGGAAAAGATAACCGCCTCGAAGCAACCAAGCGTGAGAAATTGAATCGACGCCAGCTGGCATCTCTCGCGCCACACGGATCCCCATTTGAGACGCCAAAAGCACAGAGGCCATGTTTTCTCCTTTACTCAATTAATTAATATATATAATGTTTCAAGCTAACATATTACTCGTCAGCAAGCCACCTGTACCGTTCCAGTATGGCCTGCAGCCAATCTGGTGAATACAGACTCTTTCGTCCCCAAAGATTGAGGGAAAGGCTACCGTCGTCGCGCTCAAAGACGATCAGCTCAAGATGACGCATCAATATTTCCTCTTTGCTCACGAAAGGCATCAAGTCTGAATTTTCCGTGTTGTCTTCCGGCTCACCTATTTCATATTCAATACCTTTCCATTTCGACGGCTTTTTAAAGTTCTGATAGAGGAAATAAGACATAAACGCGTCATTAAGACCTCGCTGAGTGAAGGGGTCAACATGCGCCACCAACTCGGTAATCGGAAAACGCATCCCCGCCTGCACCATGAATGTCGCCTCACGCGCCGCCTTTAAAGCGCTGCGTTGCATATTATCCGCATCCAATTTCATTCTTACCGGCAGAGGATTGACAAACACGCCCACGGTACGATCTGCCCCCGAAGCCATTCTGCCACTGCTGGTCGTACCGAAGATCAGATCATATTCACCTGAAAACTCGGATAACAACCGAGCGAAAGCGGCCATCATGGCAGTAAACAACGTCACGCCGTTGGCCGCGGCTTTGCCACGCATCCTCTCGACCGTTTGGGGTGACAGCGTGCTGCTCACCTTGTGTGCAGCGCGTTCAGCGCCGCTCCCGTTACGGTCCGGCCTAGGTCTGACGGGCAACGGCGCCCCTTTGAACAACGAGCGAAAACGCGCCAATTGTTCTCTGCCCTGGGCGCCCTCCAGCCACGAGTACGCCTCCGCTGCCGCCAGGCTATAGGGCTTAATGTCCGACGGCCCTATATTGTCTTCATAATAAGAGCGAATGGCATCCGAAAGCAGCGCCGTGGTCCATCCATCAAAGCAAATATGATGGGTATGAATAATGATCAACACGCTGGTTGCCGATGTTCGCAGGATCCAGCTTCTTATCGGCGGCGCTGTAAGAGGCAACGGCGAAGCCTGCAATGCATTAATCAGGTCGTCGAGTTGCCCCGATGCCTGGGCCTCTTCCGGCAAGATCTGCGTGGGCATCAGTTTTTCTCTGGAAAGAACATCCGCCCGAATAATGCCCGTACTTTCTTCATGATACACTGTGCGTAAAGCGTCAAAGTCGCCAATCGCACCATCAATGGCTTCGCGCAAGGCGGCCACATTGATATCGCCCTTAAGGCTGGCGGGCATGATCAGATTCCCATAACCTTCCCTATGCATATAGAACCATCGAGTCTGCAAAGGAGACGCGCGATACGACAACGGCTTTTGAGCCATCGGGCGTTGTGGTTCAGGCGAGGACAGTGCGGTCAATGCGGCCACTTTATCGATAAAGACATCCAACCCTGTATGCTGTAGCAAGACATCAGGCGTGACATCTATACCAAGCTTCTCTCGTATATCCATCGTCACGCCAATCGCAGACACGGAGTCGCCCCCCGCCGCAAGAAAATCCGCTTTACGGTCCGTAATCCGCACCTCCAGATTATCCTCCCATATTTTCCGAATCACTTCGGCCAAGCCGCTGTCCGCGTCTGCAACGCGCTGTTCAGCAATATCCCTGACTGCCCGGCAAAATGTGTCCAAGCGAGGATGTCGCAATAGCAGATCGGGATCGATGTCGATGCCCAACTGATGCCGAATATCGAGCGCCACACCGATCGCCGATACCGAGTCACCGCCCGCCGAGAGAAAATCCGTGTCTGCGGCAAGATGCTCTTGCTCCAACTGCTCCTCCCAAATAAGGCGTATCGATTTATCCAGCGCATCCTCATGCGATGCGCCACCGTTCGCCTGCCGTACAAGTTCAGCGATGCTGTGGGCAAACGCATCAAATTCAGTATTGTTGAGCAGTAGCTCGGGCGGGACCTCGATAGCCAAACTGCTGCGAATGTCCATCGTGATGCCGATAGCCGCCATTGAATCACCGCCCAGCGCGAGGAAATCCGCATGCTCAGGCAGCGCATCCAGTTCGAGATTATCTGCCCATAGCCGGCTCAGACGCTCTCTCAATGCGTCGCTCTCTTGCGCCGAATGCGGCTCAAGCGTCGCGACTTTCTTTCTGGCGCTGGTTGGCCGGTTAAACGGCGAAAACTTGAATACGGCGGTTTCTCTTGCCGAGGTTGCCAAAACGTGCGTCAGAGCATGCCAGGCATCCTCCCCCGTCAGGCCTGCGCCTTTCAGGCTGGAGCCGAGAGCAATGCGGCCGTCGCCCCCTGACTGCGCCGTTTTCTCAAACACATCCCAATGGATAAGACGCCACCCTGCCGCGAGCCCTTCGCGCAACATCAGTCTATTCGCGAGGGTGTATGGCGCATAGCCTGCGCCGCCCAACGTGACCGAAATGGAAGAGAACGCGATCCGTTCCGGCGCCAACGCTAATGCTTTCAGCCCGTTGTCCAGCGCGTACATCCCTCTGATTTTTGGATCAATTTGCTCTTGCAGTTTGTCTTCGGAAAGATCTGCGAGGAAACAAAGGAAACGCTCTTCATTGATTGACGCGGCAAGATGGAACACCAAATCAAGCCTGCCGAATTTCTTGACGGTCAGATCGAGCGCCTGATAGACCTGTTGCTCGTCATTCACATCGCATGGTATATAGATCGCCTCACTCCCTTGCTCCTGAAGCGATCTCAGTTGCGACTGGACGCCCGGCTCCGCCACCGGCCTGCGACCGGTTAACACCAAACGACACCGCAGTTTCACCGCCAGCATGTCAGAGATAACCTGCCCAACATTCCCTGTGCCGCCTGTAATGAAAATCACGCTGTTTTTATCGAGATTAGGCATATTTATGGCAAAGGCCGCGCGAGCGGAATAGGTTTCTGCAAAACGCCCACCCTCGCGCCATACAATCGTCGATGCTTGCGGTCTCTCGGCAAGCCCCCCCATTTCTGTTGCCAGTTGAACATCCATCACATCAAGCGAGGCCACGGCATCAAAAGTCACGAAACGACATTTGATACCGGGATATTCAATCGCCGCGACGGCGGCGGCTGTAGCTAACGCGGCGTCGGGAATAAAATTGGGCGATGTCGTATCTTCATGGCGGACGATGAGTAGCTCCGCCTCTCTCACTGATTTCATGGCCTTCAAACACCGGGCAACGAGCAATAATCGCTGCTCCGCCGTCTCATCCGTCGCGCTGATGATGACCGAACCGGCAGGCAGTCCGTTAACCAGGTTTTGTGGCTCGACGTAATGAATGACGAGCCCCGCCCGCCGCATTCGCTCGGCCAGCGCTTTGCTCTGGCGATCGTTGCCGACAACACTCCAGGCTGGCGAGCGCTGAGCAAGCGCCGCCCAGTCGAATAAACGTGCGGGCGGTTCGCTCCTCAACTCTCTGTGCCAGAGCTGCTGAGCCAGTGGCAAAACGGCAGGCGTAGGCTGAGCCTGTGCACTCGTCGGGCATTCAAGGGGCAACATGTACTCGTGCTTCTCGAAGACGGTGCCAGGCAAACCGTTGATGCGCAGCGCCCATTTCGCCACCAGTTTGGCGCGTTCCACATGTCCGCCGGAACACCAATGCTTGCCGATGAGGCGGGCAAAAGAGGCCATTTCATCACCCGCCGTTGCCGAGAAGAGAAATCCCTCACGTTTTTCCGGCCCAAGCGGCGGAACAGCTGCACTCAAAGAAGCGCCGCCCAAGATGACGATCTCCTCCTTTTCAACCGCCGGGGGCGGACACAACCCGCCGGTGTCTGCACTCTCCCGGTTCAACGTTGCGCATAGCGTTTCTTTCTCGCAGAGCGCGTTCACCGACAGGGACTGGCCCGTGGACGATGGCAGGAAGTGGAAATCTAATTTGGCATCGGCGGGATCAAGCACAGCGCTGAAATCCTCGATGAGCGCGCCGATCTCTTGTGTCTCGCCCGCCTCACTCAGCCGGACCATCAATGTCAGCGCCGCTTCGAGCGTGCAGACCTGTGACAAAACCAGATAGGCCAATGCGCTCTCGCGCCCGCCGACAATCGCGTCCGGCTGTACGCCCAGAGCCATCAGTGCGCGCGCCGCCGCCACCTGAACTATAAAACTCAACGGCCGCCAAACCGCGCTCTGCTTATACTCAACAGCTGAAGGCGCGTCGCCGAACCACTCGCTGAACACCTTGCCGCTCTCGTTCTCATCCATAGCGGCAATGGTGCTGTCGATGACCTGGCGGAAGGTGGGATTTCGGTCATAAAACGCTTTGCCGGCCCCTAAGTAGGGTAATGGCGCGTCGGTAAAGAGCCAGATTGATTTCGTGCGTTTGCTCTCATCGCCCTGCGCGGCGTAAAGATCGCCGTCAAGACGCGCGCATAAATCGGCCGAACTATCGGCGACAAATGCAGCTCGGTGCTTAAAAGCCGGCCTGCCGATGTTCAACGTGTTGACAACCTGAGAAAGGGAATAAGGCCGTTTTCTTAATTCATGAACAAGCGAACGTTTAAGCGCGTCCAATTTCTCGGCAGTCGACGCTGAAAGCAACAGCAATTCCGTCTGTGCCGTTTCGCCCATCTCGGGGTACGCCGGCGCAGATTCAATAACGAGATGCACATTAGTACCGCCAATCCCGAAAGAACTGACCCCAGCGTATAATGTTCCCTTTTCCGGCAGGCGTTCCGGCCGCTGCGCGATGCGAAAAGGCGAACGATCCAATGCCAACGCCTCGTCGGCCCGAACAAAATGCGCCAATCCCGGCACCGTTCGATGAGACAATGAAAGAACTGCGGCAATCAACCCAACAGTTCCGGCTGCACGGTTCGCATGCCCAAGATTCGCTTTGACGGATGACAGGATACATTGGTCCTGACGGTCGGGGACGTCAAATACCTGACTCAATGCCGCAAGCTCAATCTGATCGCCCAGTTTTGTCGCCGTACCGTGCGTCTCGATGAAAGAAATATCCGCGGGCGTCACGCCTGCATTCGCTAACGCCCCCCTGATCGCCTCAACTTGCCCGGTCACGCTGGGGGCAGAAAAACTGGCCTTTCGATGCCCATCATTGCTAACGCCGGTACCGCTGATGACCGCATAGATCGGATCGCCATCACGCTGCGCCGCGTCCAGCGGTTTAAGCAACAGTGCGGCAACGGCATTGGTCATAGTGGTACCATCGCGGCGTTCATCGAACGGCCTCGTCAATCCATCTTCAGAAAAGATCGTATTAGGCTCGTAAGGAATATGCCTCTCCTGCGGGATCATCAAAGAAGAAGCTCCCGCCAGCGCCATATCACATTCACCACTCCGAATTGCCTGACAGGCCTCGTGAACAGCAAGAAGCCCGGTGGAACATGCGCTCTGTACGTTCATCGCCGGTCCATGCAGGTTCAGATGCCACGCCACGCGAGTGGCGAGAAAATCTTTATCTGCGCTGATTACCGCGTTCAGATAGTCCAGGCTGCTGCGTATACGGGGCTGAAGATAAAATAAATAAGTGCTCTCGGCACTGCCGGCAAAGACCCCGACTCGCCCTTGGATACTCCGAGGATCAATACCCGCATCTTCAAAACAGCGCCATGATTGTTCAAGAAACTTGCGCTGTTGCGGATCCATCCATAAAGCATCACGAGCAGAGAGGCCAAACAGCGACGGGTCGAAACTACCCATGCCTTCTATGCGCCCGATAAAACGGTTTTTGCCTCGCTTCTTCGGCAGGAGTGCAGCCTCCGGCAACGCATCTCCCTCTTCCTCCAGACGGCTCAGCATGTTGTTGCCCGCCAGCATAGCCTCCCAGAGCGTTGCAATATCGTCAGCCCCCGGGAACAACCCCGACATGCCGATAATGGCGATCTTATTCGTCGCCCTACGTTCCACCGCCGTCGAAGCGCCTTTTTCAGGCTTAGCGGCCAACACATCTCTCAATCCGGCGGGATCCGCACATTCGAAGAACGCTATCGGACTGATCGTCCGCTCGATTTTTTGGCTCAATAGCGTGGCAGTTCTAATCATATTGAGCGAACTTAGCCCCAGGAGTGCGAAGGTATCCTGCATGCCAATCCCGCGCAGATTCAGCACGGTCTCCAACGTATCGAGTATGATGCCGCCCAAAACATCGCTGGCTGGCTCGAACGGCACACCCATCTGATTTCTGTCCAAGTATTCTGGTGCGGCCAGGGCTCGTCGGTCAACCTTGCCCGTTGCGCCGATAGGCAGCTTTTCATGGAAAACGATTCTGCCCGGCACGGACCAGGAGGGTAAAAGCGCGGAGACAAAATCCCTCAACGCGCCGGCATCAACGTTTTCTCGCAGCGTGCAGTGCGCGAGGATGACGCCATCGGCGGCCCCAACCTGAACGGTACAAGCGCAGGACGAAACGGCGGGATGTTGCAAGAGCGCCGACTCGACTTCGCTCAGCACGACAAGATGCCCTGAAATTTTCACCTGATCATCTTTGCGGCCTGTGAAAACGATCTCGCCGCTTGGCAAGAAGTAGCCGTAATCCCCCGTCCGATACCACATTACACCGCCACATTCCCGGAAAAGCGCCGCCGTTTTTTCCGGCATGTTGATATATCCCTGCGCCAGACAGGCGCCGCTAATCCAAATCTCTCCCGGCTCATTGTCTTTTGCCGGCACGCCATCATCGTTGAGAATCGAGAGGACGACATTATCGATCGGGCGGCCAAGATTCGGGTTTTCCGGCAAATGCGTTGCGGCGGAGTATCCAGCTTGCGTCACGACGTGTGATTCAGACACGCCGTAGTGATTCCAGATGACCAGATTGGGCCGTTTGTTCAGCTCTTCGCGCAGTTTCCCGGTGATCACCAGCGGCTCACCCGCCGTCACGATATGGGCCAGAGTCTCGGGTAGCGTCGAAGGATCCTCAAACAGCGCAGAAAGAACTGAGACGGGTAGAAACAGGGTTGAAATTGCGCTATCGGTGATGCATTTGGCCACCGCCGCAGGATCGATGCGATCCTGTTCATCGATCAAAACGACGGTGCCTCCGGTCGTCAGCGCCGGGAATAGTTCCTGAAGATAGACATCAAATCCAAAAGAGGCGAACTGCAGCACGCGTCCAGTGCAATCGATGCCCGAAGCCTGGTTATGCCATTGCACCAAGTTGCTGACGGTTTGATGGCTCTGCATGATCCCTTTCGGTTTACCGGTCGTGCCCGAGGTATAAATGACATACATCGGCTCGAGCCAGTCAACATCCACCTCCACTCGCGCCGGAGTCGCCTCGATATCTTCCTGAAAGATGATTTGTGGCACTTTTTCCTGCCATGAAGCGGCATTTTCGCGGCAGGTAATGACCGCTTGAGCGTTGGCGTCTTGCGCCATATAGTCGACTCGTGCAGCGGGAAATTCCGGATCGATCGGGAGATAAACCACCCCCGCTTTCTGTGCACCGATAAGCGCAGCGATCAATGCCTCACCCCGGGGAAGCGCGAGAAGAACGATATCGCCGCGGCTCAGGCCGGCTTGCTGTATCGCCCAAGCGTAACCATTCGCTTTGTCATCCAGAGCCGCATAGCTGACATGACGGCCATTGTGGATCAGCGCATCAGCCTCCGGATTGCGCGCAGCGCAATCTTCAAATAACCGGAACACCGGACGCGGATCGGTATATGCGCAATGGCCGATGCCGCGATTATCCATGCCAGGTCGAAATGCTGTATGGCCCATCACTTTCCTCCTAGGGCGTCAGTCAAAATTTTTGCAGTCAGCGCAATGCCTTCTTTAATCTCATGAAAATGAAGCGTTTCGTTTACCGCATGCGCCTCCTTCAGGCTTCCACAGCCATAAATCACCGTCGGTACCCCCATTAATCGGGCGTAATGCCGCCCATCGCAGCTCACATTCCAGGCGCGAAACGGCGCTTTATGCCCGGTGAGCGCGGCAAGTGCAGTGATAAATGGGTTGTCCATAGGGATCAGGCAGGATTCGTTGCGCAATGCCGGCCAGGTTAATGAAAACCCTATGCCGGGCATATTTTCGACAAGCGTTGAAAAAAAGTGTTTAAGCCTCTCCTGCGTTCCCGCCAACCCCTGATGGGGCAGGAAACCGCAGTTACCGGATATTTTGCAGGAGCGAGGCGTCGAGCCATACCAATCTCCCCCTCTAACTTCCCCCACATTAATCTGTAAGGCTCTCTCCCAATCGATGAAGGCAGGTACGAGAACCTTTTCGCCGTCGAGGCGTTTCTCCAGATTTTTTAACTGACGAACCGCCTCCGTCGCGGCGTCAATTGCCGTAAACTCCGTTTCTTTCGCATCGCCCATATGACGGGCATGCCCGGTGAACTCGACCTCAAACGTCACGCAACCTCGGTGTCCTCTGAAGATTTCGCCGCCGGTCGGCTCCAGAACCAGACAGCAATCTGCCGGGCAGCCGCTGAGCGTGGAAGCTAATGCGCCGTTACCGCCAATTTCCTCTTCCGAGACCAAATCGAGGGTCAATGCATGATCGGTATCGTTGCCCGATGCGATAAGCCAACGCAGCGCCTCAACGAACATGATGAGGTTGCCTTTGGTATCGACCGCGCCGCGGCCAACGATTCTGTCCTCGAAAACCCGGGCCGTCATGCCATCTTTAAACTCCGGTTGCAGCGGCACGACATCCACATGCGCATTGACAATAATGTGCCTTCCACCGGGTTTTCCCGGCCGGTGGGCACGTAACAGCGAAGAGTGGGCAGAGAGCTTGGAAACCGGCTCGGGTGCACGTTCGGGATGCGACCAAAAGCTATCCGGCAGTGTCAACTCCGTCAGCGCAAAGCCGAGCGGTTCGAGCAATTTTTTTAGAAAAGGTCTGGCTCGCCACTCGTTAGGCGACGTGGTATCGATACTGATATAATCGGCGAGCGCGTCCGAAATCCGCCCTTTTTCCTCTTCAAACCAACGTTCGAATGTCCTGTGCGCTATCTGTGCTGCTTCATTCTCACAGAGATGCATAACTCCCCCTTCATCGCGTTGTCAGGATGCGAATAGTTTTTCGGCTTGGCCTTTGCTTTGCGGTTCCAACGCCAAATGTATTTGTTCCAGCCAGGTCTGCAGGCGCATCGCCTGTTCCAATCCAACGATACTGTCGGGTTCATTCATACGAGTAGGTTTATCGTCAAGCGAGCAGGTCACGAATCGATAGACTTTACTCAGTTGATCCAACCGTTCGGGGAAGTCCTGATTTGTATATGATTTTTGCAAAACCGTAGTTCGGTGACCGTCTTTGGGATCAATGCGGCTGACGGTGACGCTATCGCAATCCCAACGCGGCATATCGAAAGTGAAATGAACGATATAGCTGTCTTTCGCTCCCACCAAATGCGCGAACATTTCACGCCGGCGAGACATCCAGGTGAAGGAAGCATGCGCAGAAATAATGCAGCGGTCTTCGCTGATAAGCTTGCAATGCAATGAGTCGGCTATCGCATCTTGCGGACGGTTAGAGAAATTGCTGTGATGCATAAACCCGCCGATGACGTCGATCTCGCGAATGCCGAAAGCAAAAGAGGCCAGGTCGAGAGGATGAATCGCTTCACTGAGCACGCCCATAGTCGGTCTGCAATCCCTTACCCTGTTTTTTCCCCAATAGAGCTGCACGCGAGCAGGCTTCAGTGTTTCCACAGTATTTCGCCACGCGAAAAAATCCTTAAACACGGGGCTGAAACGCTCCACAAGATTCATGGAGAAAATCTTGGCGCTCAACGCCGGTTCAAGCTCCTTTGCCTCATCCAAGGTTGCGGTCAGTGGTTTTTCACAAAGGATCCGAGGAATGTCGGCCTCGGTGAGCCGCTTCAAAACGCCGTGATGATGCTCTTCATTGACAGTGACAATTGCCGCCTCGAATCGATGATGTTTAAGCGCCTGTTCGACATCGTGATAAGTCGCCAGCACCCCATCGACTTGCCCAGTCATTTTGGGGTCTGCAATCACTATCTGCCTGAATGCATTTTTATGATTTTGATTTGAGTAATTGAGCACGGTATGCATTCTTTTTCCTGCAAATCCGTATCCGACAATAAGGATCTTGGATGTCATGGTTCTTTACTCCTGTTCAGAGACGTTCTAAATGAGGTATCAGCAAGCCTGCTCTCTGGGGCGTATCACTAACTCAGACACTTCGACATGGGAGGGCCGTGAAAGGCACCACAACACAGCCTGGGCAATGTCGTCAGGGACTAAGGACTGAAAAGCGGCGAACAGCGGTTCCTGCATCTCGGGATTGCTGCGATAGAAAGTCTCGCCAAAACGGGTTCCCTCAATATAGCCAGGCGTCAACAGGGTCACTCGCATCGCCGCTCCTTCTTGACGCAGGCGCAAGCGAAAATCCTCTTGAAGACGGCTAACGGCCGTTTTCGCCGCTGCGTAGATATCATTTCCCGGCGTAGGGCTGGGCCGGCGGCTGGCGACGGAGCCTATGGTGAGCAGATGCTCGCACTGAGGAACATATTTACAAGTAGCGCTCATGACATTCACCGCCCCCATGACGCAGGTATCGACAATCTCTTGCCAGTAGGCGTGATACTCAGGGGAAAATGGCGCATAGGCTCCGGTGGCAGCGCAATTAATAACGGCGTGAATTTCGCCTTGCAGCGTGTTAAAAACGTTATTCACCGCTTCCGACCGCCGCACATCACAAGATAGCCACTGATCGGCCTTTGCCTCGGCTGGAGGTTCGGTACGCGATGCGCAAACGGTATGATATTCGCCGCTCAACGCCTTGATTATCGCCAGCCCCGTACCCGAGCTACCGCCAAAAATCACAATCGTCTTTTTCATTTTTCCTCTGAGCCTCATGCCCTCGTTCCGTGCAAAATAAGCAGCCATTCAGTCAGCTTCCTTTTGCGCGCCCGCGGAATAACATTGAACATCGTTGCTATCTGAAAACCTGGTTGCTGACGTGTGGCGAATCGCCGTCAACAGCAAGCCAGCCGCCAATAGAACAAATACGGCGTCTGAAAGCCAAAATACCGTCATCCACCCTTGCGTCAGCGCCCAACCGCCGATAATAGGGCCAGCCGCAAATCCCAGAAGATAAAGATTGGTTAACGCATAATAAGTGCCTTTAGCCCCCTCCGGAGCGATACGATCAACGAGAATAGCGGATAACGGAAATAACACCGCTTCGCCGATACCGACAAAGACCACTGCGCAATAAAACAGAAGCTCAAAGTGTTCACCCGCAAGTGGTGCAGCAAAACCGATCAGCGAACCGGAAATGACAAAGCAGGTGCTGCCGATATAAACACGCTTGGTTTTCGATATAGAAGACAATAGAGAAACAAAAATGGCCTGAGTGACAATTACCACGATGCTATTTATCATGACGGTGAATGAAATTATTTCGGCCGGTTTTTTCAAACTCAACGCGGTGATATACTGATAGAACGTTGTGTCGTAATGAATAAAGACATACGCCAGAACAATTTCAGACGCCAGTAAGCAGAGGAAGATTTTATTCTTAATCGCCTGTTTATACTCTCTGACAACCTTATCCTCAGGGTGAATGACTTTGTTATTGTTAAAAAAAAGGATAACAAAAATGGCCATAGCCAGAAAAACCACACCAGCTACCCAAAAGTTTGCGTTGATATTTTTAAGGCCTATCGTCATTGAAAACAGCGGGCCGCATGCCGCCCCTGCATTAACAAAAAGATAGGTCAACTGAAAGGTCTTGAACAGCATCCCTTTGTCTAAAATATTATCGGAAAGATACGTTTTCATTGGGCTTTCAAATGCGCCTCGACCTGTGGAAATAACCAGCAGTCCGATAACCGCCCACATCGGAACGTTGGCGAGCCCGATGATGATGAAGCCAATGCATTGCAGAAAAAGCCCGCTAAAAATACTATTTCTGGCGCCTATTCTCCGGATAATGACGCTGCTGAAAAGCGCCACGGTAGCATTAAGCAATAAGGCTGCCGTGAATATTGTCCCTACAGCAAGATGAGTCATGCCGTATTGCTTCACCATCAAAATGGTCAAGAGCGGCCACGCCATAAAATAGGCAAAGCTGTTAACCATATACAACGCACAGCAATTACGCGATAGCACCCGTCCTTCTTTAATGACAAGCGACGATGCTTGATTCTTGACTCCAGTCATAAACATCCCTCGCCGCTATTCAGCAGATAACATTCTCGTCCAATGACTCGCCAAGAAAATTACAGAGACGCCTCGTTAAAGCGTCAATTTCTTTAACAAGTATTATCTCATTGACAAAATCATCACTAAAACGGCATTCCAAGCTCAACCGCCCATTATTTATATTAAAATACACCGAAAGGCCGCTATTTACGACATCCCACGGGATATGATTGTCAATCCGGCTTTCTTTCCATTTATCTCCTGACTGACAAATATCTTTCCAATGAGTTTGGAAATAAAACCGCACTTCAATCAGCTCTTTGAGTTCAGCCTGTATGTCACATTCCTCCGCGATTGACATCAGGTCGTCAGATGAGCAAGAAAGATGACTAAGGTGCGAATAATGCAGCATTACGAACTCATCAAATGAAACATTGTCTTGCACGAAAAAAGGCAGCGGTTCAACAAGGTATGCCATTTTTCCCTCAGCACCGTAATCATGTCGTTTATCGACCATATTGCTGAAACCGCAAAAACCAAGTCCACGCGTCAGACGCCACATCTCCCAGGCACAACGCAGTGAGAATGCATACCCACGCTTACGACATGTCGTATCGATTTGCGTGAAATCGAAAGTGTCTGAGATCACTTTAGAGACGGATTTCCCATGACGACGCGCAAACGATGAATTGCTGATATGAATCCCGTCCTTTGCTACGGTTCTAAAGTAGTGCCTGTAATAGGCAACGGATTCCTGAGCCGACATGCCATCCCGGCCCAGCGATTCACTTCGACAAACAGATGAATACGCATTACCTTCGTTCAAAGAACGTTCGATGAAGGAGAAAAATAATTTTGCCGAACCGCCATCCCAGACCGCGTGATGGAACAGACAATAAAGAAGATGTTCTCCTCCACGCAGCCGGAAAGTATGCGCCCGCAAAAGCACCTCTTTATGAGGTTCGAAGACATCCCACGTTAAGGCGTCAATCACATGGATAAGGGCCGCATCGTCTTCATCAACGTAAACTTTGCCATGATGCTGAACGGTGAAATTTTCGCAAACCTGCGTGCGCGCATTTTCTTCGCCGATAAACAGTTCCGGATGGATATTCAAGAAATTTTTAAAATGCGAGGTAAAACCTAATACATCAACATTCTCATTAAAGATCAACGCAACCGAGATGATATTTTCCCTATCCCCAGGAATAACATTATCCCTTTTCAACAGCGCCGACTGCGAAGGATAAATGCGGTAAACCGACGGTGCTATGCGATTGTCACGCTTATGGGTATATTTCATGGTCGCCAGACTGCTTGCGACATCGGCAAAGGTTCTGTCTTTAAACAATTGTCTTAAAGAGTAACGCACATCAAATTCACTGTTAATTCGCCTTACAAGGTTAATAGCTCTGAGAGAATCCAAACCGCACTCGAACAGAGGCGTGTCCCTATCCGGCATAGCCCAGTCTTGGCCCACGCCGAGAATGCTTTTGCACAAGGAGTCAAAACGCCGGTTAAATTCGTCATCCTTCTTATTGTCAGGCGGACAAACCGTGCCGGACAGTGCTTTCGGTGAACTTTCCTGCATCAGGCCGTCGGCATTTTCCGTTGGCTGACAAACAAACGAAACAGGGAAATCCGAAGGTTTAATGTCACTTAACGCATTCATCAACGAGTCGATGAAACTCAGCGTTCGCGGATGGCCATAGCCATTAAAAATAACCTCGATACAATCATCGTACTCTTGTACTTCAATGCCACACTCCGCGCGCGGCCGGGGGTTGTAAACCTCACCGGGAGAACGCGTTAGCGAGGGGCGTTGATAATTTACCGCCGTGAAAAGGAACGCAATATTGACGTTTTCTCTGGCCAGAAAAGCGGAAAGCGGCATATTCGGGTGATCGAGGATGTCGGCAATAAGCTCTTCGCTCACGTAACGGCAAAGCGCGGAAAACGCAGAGATACCGTTCAGCCTGACAGTAATCAGCGAGCTATTAACCAGACAACCGATCACTTGACTGACCTGCTGGACATTACGGTTCGCATTTGGGAAAAGCACATTGAACTCAGCACGTCCGGCTTCGCTCTGATAGTGCAAAATCGCCATTGAGAAAAACCACGATGTAACAGACAGGTTATGCCGGCGGCACCATTTTCTGAGCCGAAGAACATTTTCTTCTTTAACGCGTAAAATACGCTGAAACTCTGGATAAGAAGCAGACAATGGCGTTTCCTCCGTATCCGTAAAGGTCAACGCCAACTGACTTGCCTTTTCTTCCAGCACATTTTTGTCATATTCGAACGCGAGCTTCGTGTATTGGTAATACTCTTCTAACGTACAAGGCGGAAAAATAACGGGTTTGTCAACACGGGAAAGCAACTGCTCCCGTATAAGCCCTAAGGATAAGCCATCTATTATTATGTGATGAAAAATAAATAGCAGACTCCCTCCTCTCTTCCGCTTTATAAACAACACGCGAAAAAGATACCCATCTTCAAGATCAAATGGCTTATCGATCGCCTTAATTGCCTGTTTCTCGGTTACCGTCTGGAAAAGGGCCGGCGTTTTCATTATCCTCTCTGCCGTTAACGTCGGACATAAGCTATAGGACAATAGGCCATTGTTAAAATACAGGTTTGATCTAAGAATTTCGTGCTCATCCAGCAAACCGACAAATTTTTCAAGCGTCGCATTGATGGCTAACGAAGTCTCACATTGTATAATCAGCGGAATGTTATATGCGCCAGATCGCCCCTCGGAAACAGATTCGAAATAAATTCCTTTGCAAGTAGGGTTAACGACCTCAATACGTTTACGTACTCTTCCACTTGGCAATTCTATACACGCCGATGTCTCCCTGCCGTTCTCGATAACTTCTTTAGATATTTCATACCCGGCGATAATTTCAATCTTTCCATTTTTACCGCTGAGTACACGGCTGCCATTCTCGCTCTTGTTGACATCCATTCCGATGGGATAGCAGCGTATTGAATGAACGCCACGCTTAAATGTTAACGTTCTGGCCAGTGCCTCCAGCGATGGCGTTGTCATGATATCGCGAACTTTTATCGGCGGCTCCGCCACCTGTCTGAGCACGCCCGAGAAAGCGACGATCTCCAGCGAATCCAGGGAAGGCACGGTTTCGCCCTCGTCCGCAGTCATCAAGCCTGCGCCGATGACGCCCGCAATCCCTCTAAGCGCATCGACGGTCATGTCGAAAAATGTTTTCGCCTGCACGGTATGGCTAACTGCGGGAAACAGCGTCGTTAATGAAGTGCGATCAATCTTGCCACTATTATTCAATGGAAATGCCGATAAAAAAACGAACCGGGTTGGTATCGAATAAGCAGGGAGCGTATAACCGGCCTGTTTCCTCAAAAAGGCGGTGAAGTGAGGATCGGCTTGGCGCCGATGATCGCTGAGAACGACAAAAACAACGAGATCTTGGTTAACTAACTTTGCCACAACCTCTTTTATTTCCGACATATCTCGAAACGTGCGCTCTATCTCTCCGAGCTCAATACGGTTGCCGCGATACTTGATCTGATCATCTGTTCTGGAAACAAATGCCAGCGTCCCATCGGCCTCTTCCGTCACAATGTCTCCCGTTCGATAAGCGCGTTGACACCCAGCATCTGCAGTTAAACGAAGAAAGGAATTCTTCGTGGCTCCTTCATTATTGATATACCCCGCACCTACACAGATGCCTTTAAGAATCAGTTCCCCAGCCCTGCGCTGAGCATCCTCATAAGAAACTTCGAAGTAAACTCCCGGGATCGGTTTTCCTATCGGTATTCGCCCCTTTGTAAGATCCTCGTCACTTATTTCATGCCAAAATGCAACATCCGCGCACTCTGTCGGGCCGTAAGAGTTAATGAAACGCGTGTTAACGCCATCACTGCGCAACTGTAGCAGCGTCTGCGAGTTAATCGCTTCGCCCCCCAGGACAACGGTCTGTATTGAAGCAAGGCTATTTTTTGATAAATTCTCCACAATCAAAGAGAAAGCACTGGGCGCACAATTTATCCACTTAAATGAATGACGATTGACTTGCTCACGAATATTCTGCGGATCAAAAACCAAACCATCAATAAAATGCAACACACTGCCACTCATCATACCGATAAAAATGTTTTTCTGCGTCAAATCGAAAGATAATGAGCTGACAATTAAGCAACGATCACCCGGCTGTGGATCAATGAGCCGACGATACCATTTTAACGTATTGTCAAAACTTTCATTATAGATAGCAGCGCCTTTTGGCACACCGGTAGACCCCGAAGTAAAAATGATATATTGCAAGGAATCAGGGGCGGGAGAATGAGCATTCAATATTGGGTGCGCACTGTCTAAACCAGCAACATCTAAAATTTCCCCGATAGAATCCTGAATTATATTTTTTGTTTTCCCATCAACGCAGATGACTTTCCTCCCGCTGAGAGCATTCAGCATCAATGAAATCCGCTGCTCAGGCAATCCCTTATCGACAGGAACATAAGGTATGCCGGAAACCGCACTGTAAAACATTACAGCGCAATGAAGAAAAGGGTGCTGAACACAGATTACCAGAGCTTCAGGTCGATATGGTAGTGCATTGACAGCTGCTGCGATACCCGCCATTTTAACAGCAAGCATGCGATAACTGTAACGCGCTCCGTTATACTCCATAAACGTCTGGTTGGCATGCAAAGAAAGCGCCAAAAAGATATTTTTGGATATATGAGACATATTCAGAACCCTTCTCAAGTTAAGACAGTGTGTCCATTCTTTGCCTGGTTGCAGAACGCATCGCGTAGTCAGACGTAATCAGGAGTTCCGAGTAGGGATTAAGCGCGCATGTTATCGTCTCATCGCCTAACACTTTGCCTATTCCATATTTCTTCGCTATGTCACAAAGCAGGTCAACGGCAATCGCATCTTCCAGCGCCACACCGGTCGAATCAAAAATCGTTTGACGGTTCTGATGGCCGTAATAATTCTCCCTATCAACCGCGAGATCCTTAAGTTCAATACAAACATCTGCGCCAGGTTTTGCACTGGAAAAGACCTGGCACTCCCCTTCCACTTTCGCCTGCTCATAAAAGTCAGTAACGACAAAGGCGGTTTTCACCAGTGTGCCGGGAAGCTCCGTTTTCCCAGGGAAATCAGCGCCGACAGCGTTAATATGCACATCCCGTTTTAAATGTTCCCCTGAAAGCACCGGAGCGGACCCTACGGGATTGGTGGTTGCGGTACAGATGATATCGCTGCGCTTTTCAATCTCCTGAACATTGGCCGGAGAAATTTTTATGTCAAGGAACGCCAGCCTTTCATTGATAGTTTCTTCGGCATAAGGGTCAGTATCATAAATAAGAATTTCTTCAAATTTGAAAATCCGTGACAATGCATGCGCCTGAGTCACCGCCTGCGCTCCGCAACCGATGAGGCCTAGCACCCTGGAATCCGGCTTTGCCAAAATACGACTCGCGACCGCGCTGGCCGCGCCAGTGCGCATTGCCGTCAAAAGCGCGCCGCCGGCGACCGCTTTAGGCTTACCTGTTTGAAAATCAAAGGTGACAATTACGGCATCGATGGTCGGTGCCTGATGATTAACGGGATTATCCGGGAAATAACTCACCAGTTTGAGCGTAACATTACTCTCACCATCATGAACGGGCATCCATTCGATAAGATTTCTGCCAGAGGTAAAACCTGCGCGCGCACTGAGTTGCGCTCCCGTCGCGTCAAATATCCGGAATCCTTTCTCGATGTTATCGATCAGCGCATCCATGAATTTATCGGCGGTAAATGCATTAATAGTACGAGCGACTTCACTTTCAGATATAACGTACATACTCATCCTCATTCACATGAAAAACACGTAGTAAGTTGGATCGATAGTTCGGTATAGCTTTATCAGTGTCAGGCAGTAAGAAGTACTTTTTAACGTTATGATTTTTATTAACCTGCGCGTATGGCACTCTCACGGGCTTTTATTTTTCTCATGCTCGCCATAGCGTTGTAAAATCTATCCCAGGTCAGAAGTGCGTGTACCATTACATAAGTAAAAATGGATAGTCAACAATTTTTAAACAAAAAGAATACACTTTTCGCAACACTGCCAACATCCACATTTAAAAAAAACAATTTAAAATCAATACAATAAAGAATCACATCAAAACATCGCCCCCATAATCGCCAACAAGCAATCCCCTTGTCAAAAACCATTGATTAGATTGATTTTATTATGAACTTTAATCTCAAAATAAAGCCATTTAAAGGCATAACACTCAAATCTTAATCAGAAGAGCGGTCGAAACATCTAATTTCAAAAAACATTATTAGTTTTTACATAAATCAAAATCGAACAGTTATACAAGGAAAATATAACAAGAATCTTTCATCAAACCTTCACAATAATGCGACCCCAGCCCATCGCCGATACCGGTATACAATTAACACCTATATATCAATATGATATAAAAAAATCATGAATCATGAGATAAATAGTTCACCCACCAATTAATAATCATTAGTTATAATTAACAACCAATTCAACGCCAAATTCGAGCCAAACAAAACAAAAAAAAACAATAAAAATCAAAAAATTAAAATAAAAAATCAGAAGCACCTTTGCACCATCACGGCAGGAGTTAAATTTACTGATAAGTTATATTTGACTTATCACAAATTTTTATGCAAAGGTTACCAAACTGTAAAATCTCGATAATGTCGATTAACAGTTGCTGCTATAGGCTAAAAATGGACTTGTCCTTAGGACATTGTCTTTTGAAACAGAAAGAAGGTGGTGAAATAATTTAATATTTTCACAACCAGTCAGGAATCATCACTGTGAAATGCTGAAACGCGTATTAGCGGAATATACCCCAGAGTCTTAGCGACCAAATAGAAGGAGCCAATCCCCATGGATTATTCCCATTCAGTACCGGAAAAAACGACAGACTGGACCTCACATGAGGTCAGTTCTAAAGCCTGGATGAGCATACGAGACGCCGATTTACTTGAATCGCTTCTTATCGGCCTCAGTAAACAAAAACAGAATGCGCAATTGCGAGTTATCGAATGGGGATGCGGGCGTTCCACGCTTTGGTATGGCAGATTTCTTGATCACAGCGGTATTCCCCATCAGTGGCTGGGACTCGAACACAATCAATCCTATTTCGAGTCCGCCATTGCTGAAGAATTTATCTCAGATCCCGGCACGCGTATCATCCATTGTAATAACCTGACCGGCGCGCCTGCACACCCATGGAACGGGGGGACAGAACGGGTGGTGGCATTATTTGATCACGGTTCGGTAGCTCCGTTTGAAAGCCAGCTAATTTCCGATCGGGAGGTCAATATGGACGCTTATGTATCCCTGCCCACAAAATGGAACTTTCACTGCGATCTCGCCATCATTGACGGACGTAAACGCCGCAGGTGCATCCTTGAAGCCAAAAAATTAATCGGCGATACCGGCATTGTTTTCCTGCATGACGCTTGGCGTGAACATTACCAAAGCGCTTGGCCAGCCTTTAAATATAGCCGCCGGATAGGTGATGAGTGGTGGATTGGCATGAACCATGATGCGGACCTGACCAAACTGTTCCCATGGCATGCATTCGATAACCACGCCTCACAAGGGTAACCCGCGGAGACGCTTAACGTTTATTTTCAGCTACCTTGGCTGATGTAAATCTTCGAATTGGATCTGGAGTTGATGAAATTCCGGAGTAAAGCTAAATCATTCGGCGCCTCGCTGCAACGAGGCCTCTTTCAGAGTGACGAAAAATGAATCCTGAACAGTTCGGTTCTATCGCCGTAGTTGGACTTGGATATGTTGGACTGCCACTTGCCGTTGAGTTTGGTAAAAAATATAAGACATTGGGTTACGATATATGCAAACAAAGGATCTCTTCACTGCGGGACGGGATTGATCATACCCGTGAAATACCGAAAGAGGATCTTTTCGCCGCAAAAGGACTCAGTTTTACTAACGAAGCATCTTCACTTGGCGAAGCGGATATCATCATCGTTACCGTTCCCACGCCTATTGATAAGGCAAACCGTCCAGATCTAAAACCGTTAATTAGCGCTTCGCAAATGATTGGCGGCATAATGAAACATCAGTGTCTGGTCATATATGAAAGCACGGTGTACCCTGGATTAACAGAAGAAGTGTGCGTTCCCGAACTGGAAAAATACTCCAACGGCAGACTCAATCAAGACTTTTTTGTCGGCTATAGTCCGGAACGCATCAATCCTGGCGATAAGACGCGTCAACTCAAAGATATCGTTAAGATCACCTCAGGTTCAACTCCGGAGATAGCAATAAAAGTGGATGCGCTATACGCCACCATTGTTGAGGCAGGCACCCATATGACCTCATCGATAAAAGTCGCGGAGGCAGCAAAAGTCATTGAAAATACGCAGCGAGATTTGAATATTGCCCTGATCAACGAATTATCCATGATTTTCTCAAGGCTTGAGATCGACACGCATGAAGTCTTGAATGCAGCGGCGACCAAGTGGAACTTCATTCCGTTCAAGCCTGGATTGGTAGGTGGTCACTGCATTGGCGTAGATCCTTACTATTTAACCTTCAAAGCAGAACAAGTCGGTTATTATCCTGAAGTTATTCTGTCCGGTAGACGTATCAATGATACGATGGCAGTTTACCTTGTAAGCGAGCTGATAAAAAAAATGGTCAATCGGGACATTTCTATCTCAGCAGCCAGAACGCTTATTATTGGCTTCACCTTTAAGGAAAACTGTTCTGACATTCGAAATACAAAAGTGATCGATATCTATAGAGAATTAAAAAAATACAGTATTGACGCAGACATTCTGGATCCCGAAGTCAGCAGCGATAGCGCATGGGCTGAATATGGTGTCAAGGTTCATAACCATCTTGAATCAGGGAACAGCTACGATGCAGTGATATTAGCGGTCCCTCACAATAATCTCATGTCAATGGGGATTGAGGGAATTCGAGGTTATCTTCGCAATGAAAACTCCGTACTGTTCGACGTCAAGGGCGTTTTAGATCCTACTCTCAGCGATTTAAGACTTTAAACTGGGCTGCAGAATCCAGCCCCCACTCATGTGCTGTTTGCAGTTTAAGGATCAAGAAATGGAAACGTACTATATCATCAATAATGCGCAGGCCGGCTACCCGACACGTAAAGTAGTGTCCAAACTTGCGCAATACCATCAAAAAAATCTGGTTGAAGATGGATACACCATCATCCACACTTTATTTACCGAACAACAGTTAACCGATTTTTCGTCTGCTCTTGACGCACTTGAAGAAAACGAGCGCCATTTCGACGATCCAATGTACAAAAACAATACAGATTCAATTTACCTTCGCTGGCTTCTAACGAAAGATCGGCGTTTCTGGCCTTTTAATTCCCATCCCGAGCTTATCGCTCTCGCACGAATGGCATTGGGGCCGCAAATCCAATTAGATGACGCCGATGCGCGCATCACTTTCGCCGATGTCATCGATGGGACCGGTTGGCATATTCATTTGCGCACTGTGCCGGATCCCTTGCCACCATTTTTCTGTTATCCGCACGCCCTGCACCACCTATTATATCTCGATAACATCACGGAGCGGGAAGGCGGACTGTGCGTTTTACCCGGCTCGCACAAAGACAACTCGATTAAGATTGAAGCGAATAGCCACCACAGTATTGAGGGCGAGCGCATCCTCTACCCTGAACGAGGAGATGTCGTGCTCATGCATGCCAATTTATGGCACCGCGCTGTTAAATCCCAGCGCGGCGGAAAAAAACGCCGCCTAATGCTCGGCGCCTTTTCTCCCAGTTGGCTTAATACACATTATGATGTCGGTAAGCGCGGGGAACATGACTGGCGTAAAGAGTATGCGGCGCAAAGCGACGCTGACGAACACCAAGAGTTCGCAGGCTATTTTTCTTGGGCCTGAGCCCACGGCAGGGAGAAGCAGTCCGTTATCCTCAATCGGCCATTCGCTGAAACGCTTGACCGAGCGCGCGTTTACCGGGCCCGCAATACCCGATCGATCAATCCCCAGGCCGCCGCTTCGTCGGCGGTCATAAAGCGATCGCGATCCAACGCCTGCACCACCGCTTCATCGCTCAGGCCGCAATGTTGGGCATACAACCGAATCACCGTGTCTTTGGTGCGCTTCATCTCTTCGGCGTGGATCAGAATATCGGACGCCTGCCCCTGAAAGCCGCCCAGCGGCTGGTGCACGTGCAGGCTGGCGTTAGGCAGCGCCATGCGGTGCCCCGGCTCGCCGGCCATCAGCAGGAACGAACCCATCGAGCGCGCGGTGCCCATGCACAGCGTATGCACCGGCGCGCGGATGTACTGCATGGTGTCGTAAATCGCCAGCCCGCTGGTGATCGCCCCGCCCGGCGAGTTGATGTACAGGTGGATCGGTTTTTCCGGATTTTCCGCCTCCAGAAACAGCAGCTGGGCGCACAGCATTTCGGCCACGTCGTCGTTGACTTCGCCATTGAGAAACACGATTCGGTCGCGCAGCAGGCGCGAGTATATGTCAAAGGAACGTTCTCCCCGGCTGGTCTGTTCCACCACCATCGGGACGAGCATCATCTTCTCACGCATCGGTGAACTCCTGGGTTGGCAACAAAGAGAAATGTGTTTAACGCGTCAGGCGGCGCGCATCACCGTCGTCGGGCCGTCGTTGGCGGCGTCTGGCTGGTGGGTAATCCGCAGCACACTGCCGCCGTCGGCGTTCGGCACAATCTGCAGGGTCACGACGCTTTCGAGAAACGGCGGTTGATCGTCGCGCAGACGGTAGCTCACCGCCTCGCCCGGCGTGGCGGCCAACGGTTCAGCCTGCGCCAGGTCGCCGGTCGGCAGCCATTGCTCGCGCAGCTCGGGAATGCTGAGCGCCCGCCACACTTTTTCCGGCGGCGCATCGAGCGAATATTCCAACACCAGCCGGTCGTGCGGCGGCGGCTCAGCCCGTTTGTTCATTGATCCATGTCCTTCAGCAAGGTTTGCAGCGCCTCGATGCGCGCCGGCCAATAAGCGCAGTACTTCGCCAGCCACTGCGCGATCTGCGCCAGCCCGTCCGGGTCGACCTGGTAATTGACGCAGCGCCCCTGCTTCGCCTCGCGCACCAACCCGGCGTTGCGCAGCACCGCCAGGTGTTGCGACATCGCCGATTGGCTGATGGGCAGCCCTTCGCGCAGCGCGCTGGCATTCATGCTACCGGCGACGAGTTTGTCGAAGATGCTGCGGCGGGTCGGATCGGCCAGCGCCTTGAAGATGTCATTTTCGTTCATACAAACACATTAGTACTCACTTATGTATTATGCAAACGCAGAGGCAGGATTTTTTACGCAAGGCGAGACTCCGCGCCGAGGCGCGGAGTCGATAGGTGAGCAATTACAGCGGTTTATTGCATGCGGGCGTGGTCAGCGCGGGTTGACCGGCAGGCGCCCCCTCCTGCGCTTCCAGCGCGAGACGCGCCAGCGGCATGTCTTCGTGGTAGCGCGCTTCGGCGTTCAGGCTCTTCGAGTAGCGGTTGTACTTCCACCAGGCGTATCCGAGGAACACCACCAGCCCGCCGACGTTATAGAACACGATGGTCATGATGCTGGCGCCGGTCGGGAACGTCGAGGCGAAGAAGCCGACGGTGAAGATGGCGATCAGCACGCTGACGATGGCGATGCCCTGCAGGCGCGAGCCCATTTTGAAATCGCGCGCCACCCGGTCGTACTTCAGCCGCAGATTCAGGTAGGCCAGCATGATGAACAGTGGCGGCAGCATCGAAGCAGCGGCGGTCATGTTGATCAGCGTATTCATCAAATCCTGCACGCTGCTGGAACCCAACGTCGGGATCAGCATCAGCGGGATGACGATGAAGAACTGGATCCAGGCGGCGCGCGTCGGCACGCCGTGCCGGTTCAGGCGGATGGTTTTCTCGCCGAAAATGCCCTTCGGGATCTCGGTGAAGAAAATCTTCACCGGCGCCGCCGTCCACATCAGCAGCGAGCCGAACATGGCGGTGAAGGAGACGATGCCGACAAAGCGGTTCATCAACACCGTCGGCAGGCCGAAGTGTGCCGACAGGCCTTCGAACACCTGCACCGTGCCGCCGGTAAAGTGCAGGTCGGTGCGATGCACAAACACGTTAATCAGCAGCGAAGACACCGAATACAGCACGCCGATAAACAGCCCAGAAACGATGATCACCTTTACAAAGGCGCGGCTGCCACCTTTCACATCGTTCACGTACACCGCCACGGATTCCGCCCCGCCCGCCGCCTGGAAGATCCAGGCGGTAATGCCGAGGAACGCCCAGTTGAAGTTCGGCGTCATCGCCTGCACGTTGATCGGATCGGCCGGCTCGATGCCGCCCAGCACCGCCGCGCCCGCCAGGATGATGTAGGAAAACGTCAGCAACAGCATCAGCGACGAGGTGACGGAGGTCATCGGCCCCAGCAGTTTTGCGCCGCTGTTGGAGATGTAGGTCGAGAAGGCGAACAGGAAGATACTGATGATCGCCGTGGTCAGCGGGGTAAACACATAGTCATAGCCCAGAAACGCGTACGAGGCGTAGGCGATGACGCGCGGCAGCAGCGCGGTGAAGAAAAACAGGTTCACGAACCAGTAGGTGTAGGCGGTGATAAACGCCCAGCGCCCGCCGAGCGCGCTTTTGACCCAGGCATAGACGCCGGCCTCGGAGTTGCGGTTGAGCGAGACGAACTCGGCGATGATCAGGCAAAAGGGAATGAAGTAAATGATCGTCGCCACCAGGAATACCGGCGACGAGGCGATGCCGAGCTGAATATTGTTGTTGATCACGTTGTTGAAACTGAACACTGCCGCAAACGTCATCGACAGCAGACCAAACTTGCCGATGGTGTTTCTGTTCGACGCAGCCATAGAGATTCTCCGAATGGTGTAGGGGACTTCGGTTTGTTGTTATCGATCGGCGGTCGCGCTATTTGTTGATGAAATAGCTGTCTTCCACCGTCACTTTTAAAATGACTTTTTTTACCTTGCCGCTTTCTTTGAAGCGGTGAGCCTGGTGGTTTTCGAAGATCACCACGTTGCCTTTACCGACCCGGCGCCTCTCGCCTTCGCCGCTGAAAAACTCGCGGTCGGTTTCGTCCTGATAGGGCGCCACCGTCGTCAGCGCCCGTTTGTCGGCGACTTCGACGATCTCTTCTCCCTCGAGGTAATAGTGCACGTCGAAGTAGCGGCGGTTGCCCTCCAGCCAGCCGTGCTGTCGGCCGGCGCCGACGCTCAGCCGATACGTCAGCGAGTCGCCGATCGAATGGCACACGTTCGGGCTGATGCGATCGACATTGGCGATCGCCTCCATGCAGCGCAGCCACTTCTTACCGCTGTGATAAATGCGCTGGAATTCCACCAGGGATTCGAGAATGATCATGCGTTTTCCTCCGCAGACTGCGGGTGATGATGAGCGGGCGCGAAGTCATAACCGGCGAGCGCGTCGCCCTGCGTTTGCCGCCCATCGAACGGCACCAGCGTGAAGCCGTAGCTGAACGGCGCCAGATAAACCCGGTGGGTGTCCAGCACCTCGGAGCCCCAGGAGTTGGAGCCGAGGCCGAGCACCTGATCGTCCAGGTTCAGCGTCAGACAATCGTCAGGCTCCAGCTCGTTGATGTGCTGGGCCTGATGCAGCATCTCGGCGCTGTACGGCCACAGGCTGAAGTTGATCGGCCGCCGCGGTTGGATGAAGATCCCCTTGCCCGCCGCGTCCTGCAGGCTCAGCCAGCGCACGTCCTGCCGATTGCCGTTGTCCTGCGGGAACGGATAGTGTTCGAACAGCGCATCGGCGCGCTGCCGGTAGCGGCCGATAAGGTTGGCCCGGCAGCTGTCGCGGTAGTTCTCACCCGGCCCGCGGCCGTAGTATTCCACCTGCTCGAAGCGGCGGCTGATGCCGAAATCGAGACCGATTTTCGGGATCACCTGCCGGAAATCGCCGTAAGGCTCCCCGGCCAGATCCAGGCTGACACAGCCCTGCGGAGAGATGCGCCAGCGATAGGTGCAGCGCATGCCGAAGTCGAACACCGGCGGCGCGATCAGGCTGCGCACCTCGATCAGCAGATCTTCGCCCTGCCATTGCCGGCTAAGGCGGCGGAAATGCTGTTGCATGATGGGGAAGTGATACGGCAACCAAATCCCCTCATATTCCTGTTTATGGTTATCGATCACCGGTTTAAAGAAGGTGATGCGCGGCGCGCGTCCCACCATTTCTTCATCGTCTACCCGCCACGACAGCAGTTCGCCGCTCAGCAGCGAGAACGCCAGCTGGAACCGGCCGCCGCTGACGAGCAGCTGATGATTTTCCTCGCGGCATTGCAGCGCCGGCGCATCGGCCAACGGTGGAGCCGGTAGCCGCGCCGCCGCCTGGCGCAGATGCTGGTAATGCCCCAGCCGCTGGCCGCTCTCGCTGTAGCGGGTGGCGCTGTCCTTATGCACCGCCACGTCGATCAGCGTTTCCCCCGGCCCCAGCGCCAGCACCGGCAGGTGCATGTCTTCGCTCTCACCCGGCTGCAGATGCGGCAGCTTGAATTCGTAACTCGCCACCTGGCGGCCGTCGGTCTTGACGCTGACCTTCAGCGTGATGTCCGCCAGCGAGCTGAACCAGTAGCGGTTTTTCACCCGCAGCACGTCGCCTGCGCCTTCTTCCACCGTCACTTCCACCGGGCACAGCACCTGCTGATATTCACGCAGGCCGGGGCCAGGGCGCTGGTCCGGGTAGATCAGGCCGTCCATGCAGAAGTTGTAGTTGTTCGGGTAGTCGCCGTAATCGCCGCCGTACTGGTAGCGCTCGCGCCCCTGCTCGTCGTGGCTCAACAGCCCGTGATCGCACCATTCCCAGATATAGTGTCCCTGCAAGCTGGCGTGGCGGTTGAACACCGACTGGTATTCGAACAGCCCGCCGGGGCCGTTGCCCATGGCGTGGGCGTACTCGCACAGAATGCGCGGTTTGGGGTGCGGGTACTCACCGAAGGCGTTCATCATCGCCACGCGGGAATACATGGTGCTGATCACGTCGGTCACTTCGGCGTCGCGGTCTTCCTCGTAGTGGATGAGGCGGGTCGGATCGAGCGCCTTGCAGCGCCGGGCCATGGCGCGAATGTTGCAGCCGTAGCCGGATTCGTTGCCGAGCGACCAGATGATGATCGACGGGTGGTTTTTCTGCGCCGCCACGTGGCGCTCGATGCGCTCGACGTAAGCCTGCTCCCAACGCGGATCGTCGGTGATGCGGCTCAGATCGCCAACGTTGGCGAAGCCATGACTCTCCAGATCGGTCTCCGCCATCACAAACAGGCCATAGAGATCGCACAGCTCGTAAAAACGCGGATCGTTGGGGTAGTGGGCGGTGCGTACCGAGTTGATGTTGTGCTGTTTCATCAGCACGATGTCGCGCTCCACCCGTGCCATATCGACGGCGCGCCCTTTACGGTGATCGTGATCGTGGCGGTTGACGCCGTGCAGCTTGAGGTAGCGCCCGTTGACGTACATCAGCCCGTCGCGCACCGCGATCTCGCGGAAGCCCACCCGCTGCGGCACCACGCTCAGCAGGTTGCCGGCGCCGTCATACAGGCTGAGCAGCAGTTGATACAGATAGGGATTTTCCGCGTTCCACTGCTGCGGACGGCTGACCGGCAGCTCGAAACGGCAGCTCAGCGCCCGTTCAATGCGCAGATCGTCGCACCACTGCTCCGCCACGCAGCGATCGCCGTCAAACAGCTGCGCCTGCAAACGGCAGCCCTCGGCGGCCGGCGATCCGAGATGGCGCAGCTCGGCGTCGATCGCCAACTGCGCGTCGCAGTAGCGCTCGTCGAAGGTGGTGACCAGCGTCAGGTCGTGAAGGTGAGTGGCGCTCTGGCCGATCAGAT